>JADJDM010000019.1 GCA_016702705.1 Bacteroidota bacterium
TTGTTAATGTATAATTTGAATAACTTAATTGGAGAACCACTGTTGTTAATGTTGAATTTTTTCAAACCATCGTAACGTAAGTTTGTGTGTAGGTTGCATTTCCCATTGGATTGTATCTACCATCGAAACGGTGACCTCCCACTAAGTAAAATGTATTTCCATTCTTGCCCATTTGCCCTCCATTAACTGCAAAATTTTGATCTGTAATTTGCTTAAAAAATGAAGTATCGATTGATTATTTATTATAGCATTTATTAATCCACTTACGTTTATGGAGGTAAGATTTGGATATGTTATATGATCGGCAGCGGTATTGCTATGTAACCATAGCCACCTATGATATACAAAGAGTCACCGTCTTGATAAAAATTCATGTTGGTTGATTGTAATTGTTCTTGCAGAGAAACTGGTAAGTTTCTGTTAACAATGTTGCAGACCAAAATTGTAATGTTGCAGGATCAATCACATAAATACTTGTGTTATTACTAGCCGCAGGGAAGGCATTAAATGGTTGACGTGCGTGAAGGCCATCTTTACGTCCACCTATTACAAGCCATTTACCATTAGATTGTGCGGTAGCGAATGAATGTAAACCTGGTAAATTGGTTATTGTTAGTGGTTTTAATTTTACTTCGTAATTAAATGGTATAGTTTGTGACTTAGCAATTAATGAAATTACAATTAAAGCAATTGTTAAATAGAGAGCTTTCATATTCTTATGATTTATATAAAGCAAATGTAACTAATAGCCTTTTTAAGATTGTAACATTAGTTACATAATAACAAAAACGCCTTCTTTGCAAAGAAGGCGTTGTCTGTTTAATTGGGAAGGCTTTACGTTTATTTATTACAACTCACATTTTGCCAAGCACCGAGATTTTCAATTTCTTTGGTGTAGCCTGCATCCATTAATTGCTTTTTTGCAATTCCAGCTCTGTTTCCGCTTCTGCAAACAATAATAACTTTATCGTAGGCTTTCAATTCTTCAATCTTTGAATTAAAGAATCTAAAGGATAAATTTTACAGTGCAATCTGGTATGCCCATCATTTTCCCATTCTTCAATTGTTCTTACATCAACAACAATTTGTTTTAGGTCTGTTTTTGTTTCTTTTTTTGTATTCATGTTTTCTGCTTTTAGTTTGTGAAGTGCATTGCGCAAACGATATACTAGATATCGTAAGGGCAATGTGATTAGTACAAGAATCTTTTCATTTTGTTTATTTTAAAAAGACGGCACTAAGGCCAAAGTCTTTTATTATGATTTACCAATTTTGTTTTGGGCAAACAAAATCAGTTTTGGAACACCTGCTTTGGTAATAGTTTCTTGAAACCACCCTTCAATCCCTTTGAAGTTGTGAATGCCTCGTGCTTTTAACAGTATTTGTCAAAATCACTGTAGATCCAGTCTCAGCAATGCATAGATAGAATGGTCGTGGTATCATCAATTGAGCTAAACCAAATATTGCCTCAGACAAAGGACGACTCAATGCTTCTTCAACATGTTCTAGTTGGTAATACCCGCTATCTCTTCTTCACATCTAATACAGTGCTTTCTCCAACCCAAGTTCAGCTTTGAATTGCTCAGCAGTAATTCTGTTTACAGTGTCCATTTCTTTGCCTGCATTTTTCCAAGCATCAAAACCTCCTACAAATATTCAATTACATTGTCGAAACCAACACGTGCTAATCTTGTAACACTTTCTGCTCTTCGCCAATATCAGTAATTAAAATGATTGGTTGTTTTACATCTACAATTAGTGAACCTACCCAGGTGCAAAACTTACCATCAACACCAATGAAGATTGAAGTAGGAATATGACCTCTGGAAATTCTGGTGCGGTTCTGACATCCAAAACAAGCGCTCGGTAACATCAACAGCAGCTTCTAATTCGTTTGCTGTTAAAGCTTTCATTCCTTTTTCAAAATAGTATCAAAACTTTCATTTCCTTTTTTGTTCATGGCAACGTTTTGCGAAGTAACCTGGGGGAGGTGATAAACCATCTGTAACAGCTTTAGAAACTCTTCCTTTGTTTGGTTGATTAAGAGCGTAGTTCATCTTTTTGATTTTAAAAGTTTCACAGGTTTCTTTGATCATGTTTTTCCGCATGCACTTCCAGCACCATGAACAGGATAAACAATAACATCATCAGCTAAAAGGCATAATTTTATTGTTTCAACGAATCAAACAAAACCAGCATGGTCTTGTGTTACATCGGATGCGCTTTTTGAGCTAAATCAGGTCTTCCCAACATCTCCCAAATAGAGTATCGCCCTAAACAATGCAATAGTCTTTTCCATTTTCATCTTTTAATAAAAAGCAAGTACTTTCCATTGTGTGACCTGGAGTGTGAAGAACTTTTATAGTTTTTACCTAATTTAAATTCTTCATTGTCTAAAGTAGATATAAAAATCAAATTCTGGTTTGCATTTGGACCGCATAACAATGGGCGCTCCGTTTTTTACCAAATCTAAGTGACCTGATACGAAATCTGCATGGAAATGTGTTTCGAAAACATATTTTATTTTCACACCATCTTTATTTCATGATCGATGTAAGGTTGTACTTCTCTTAATGGATCGATGATTGCAGCTTCTCCATTTGATGTAATGTAATAAGCACCTTGTGCTAAACATCCTGTATAAATTTGTTCTATTTTCATTTTATTGTTTTTTAGTTGTTGTTTTTATTTTATGATACAAAGATAATTTGTGAGTTTTTGTTTTTCTTGAACTTTTGTTACACTTCTATTGTTTTGAAATCGGTGTGTTACAAGTGTTACATTTCTTATTTTAATATGGTTTCTTTAATAATAATATATATTCCCATTAAAAGAACGAACCAACCAAAGATTGGTTTAACTTAGCGCCATCAATTTTTTCGAAAGATAAATTCCAATGAAAATACCTGCAGTTGCCAAAGAGAACCATTGCAAGTAATGTCCAGTCAATTACTGTTTCTCCTCCTTCTCCAAATCCAATAAGCGATTTTGCTGCAATAATTACGAGTGATGTTCCTACTGCTTCTTTCATTGGTAGTTTAGATAAAAGAACCAATGCCGGAATGATTAAAAAACCTCCGCCTGCGCCGACTAATCCAGTTACTATACCTACAATTGCTCCTTCAAGTAAAATTACTGGGTAATTAAATTTTTGTGGTTCAGTGTTTTCTTCTTTCTTCTTTTTATCTTTTTTGATCATGCTGTAAGAAGCTGCCACCATTAGTATTGCAAAAAGCACCATCATTAAAATACTTTTTGTAACTAAAAATGAACCAACACTAAATACTTCTTTCGGGATTGCAGGAACAATGTATGCTCTTGTTAAAAATACCGCTACAATGGATGGTGCTCCAAAAACAATGGCAGTTTTAATGTTCACTAATCCTTTTCTAAAATAACCAACCGAACCAACTGCTGCCGTGAAGCCAACAATGAATAAGGAGTATGCTGTTGCTGCTACTGCATCTACTGCAAAAAGATAAACTAATGACAGGTACAGTTAAAATGCTTCCGCCACTACCTATTAAACCTAATGATACTCCAATTAAAATTGAAGCGATGTAACCTATTATTTCCATAACTAATTTTATTAATTTCTGACGCAAAGGTCGGATGATAAAAAATCAGTTAACGGTTACATTTGTTACATTATCTTACATACACATGAATTAATGTAAATAAAAAAGTCTCCGGAGTGAGAGACTTTAATCCTATAATAAATTATTTAATCTAGTAATTAATCACTTTGTCACTTTGCAATACATTGTGTTAGTTCCTTCATTCCGCTCCACTCAACACCTTCAATCAGTTTCATGTTTTTTAATCCTCTTGCTTTCGCCGCAAGTAGTGCAAAGTCTAACTGTAGCTCCTTTATTTAAAACGGCTTCTATCATATGCTCTATGTTATAAAATCCGTTAGGAGTGGTTTCGTTGGGAATAGAGCAAAACACTCCATCAGCCATTAAGAATACGTTAACTACTGCGCCTTCAAAATCTTTTTGAAATTGCATTGCAATTCTTAGTGCATTCCAAGCTTTTTCTGTTCCGTATGGAGCATCGTTTATAATAATCAGAACTTTCATATTTATATTATTTATTGTTTTCTATCCAGCCAAATGTTCCACCACAAAGCCACGCAGCGTTTTTAAAACCAAGTGCTTTTAATTTTTCAGCAGCTTCTGTCGATCTTCCACCCCCTTTGCCACAAGCTGTAATTAGGTAATCGCTTTTATCGAACAATTTAATTGCTATTTCAATCTCTAAGGTAGCAATATTAATTGCACCAGGTATATGAGCTAAATCAAATTCTTCTCTGCTTCTAACGTCAATTATTTTTACAAATTGATTTTTTGTAGCAAGTAATTGCTTTGTGTTTTCAATGCTAATGCATTCATTAACTTGCGCACGTTTCATGTGATTTCTTTTTATTAGTTAAGTAATCCCAAAATTTAACCGAGCCGTCATTTTTACATTTCATACGTTGTTTAATTACGATAGCAGAAAAAAACAGTGAGTAAGCCAATAACAATGATTGAAGCATTGATGTTTATTGCATCAGCAATGAGCCCTGTTAGTATTGCGCCTACTGCATAACCTAAATCCCTCCAAAGTCTAAATATTCCTAAACTTTTTGGTCGGTCTATTGGATTTGTATTTTCGGCTACTGTTGCTAAAAATGTTGGATATACCATTGCAGTTCCCCAACCTAACACAACAGAGAGGCTAACAAAATGTACCATGCTTGTTGCCCATGGCATAATTAGCAATGCAAGTCCTTGCAAAAACATTCCGACAAATAGCATATCTTTTTTGCAAAAGTAATCCGACATTTTTCCAGTTATCAATTGCCCCAATCTCCAAACGGTAGGGTAGGTGGCAGTTATAATTCCTATTTGCCCTAATGAAAAATCTTTTTGCGCTAAGAGTATTGGAAATATTCCCCACACCATTCCGTCATTTAAATTATTTATTAGTCCAGCTTGTGTAACCGAACCAAGGTTTTTGTTTTTCCAAGTAGTATCCCAAAAAATATTTTTTAGCAGAGGTATGTTGCTTGAAGTGCTTTCTTTAGCAACATGAAACTTGGTGTCTTTTATAAAAAGCCAACTCCCAAAAAAACCAAGAAGTGATAATGCTATTCCAATATAAAATGGATAAGGTCTTAATCCGTATTCAGCTGCAACCCATCCTGTAATAAAGGCTACAATAGCAACAGATAAATATCCAGCAAATTCGTTTAACCCCATTGCAAAGCCACGTTGTTTTTCGCCAACTAAATCTATTTTCATTACAACGGTGCTGCTCCAAGTTAAGCCTTGGTTTATACCGAGTAAAATATTTGCAGCAATAATCCAATTCCAATTAGAAGCGAACATTAAAATAAAGGGTACTGGTATTCCAAATAACCAACCAATTACTAATAAATTTTTCCTTCCTACTTTATTTGCTAGGCTACCTGTGAAGTAATTGGTAATTGCTTTTGCAATTCCGAAAACGATGATAAATGATAGAATGGCAGTTTTTGCTGCAATATGAAATTCGGCCTCAGCAATTTGTGGAAGTATGGATCTTTCTAATCCAACCATACCACCAACGAATGCATTTATGACAACAAGTAAAGTAAATTGTTTCCAATTTTCTTTTAGTCCGAGTTTAATAGTGCCCATTGTCTTGCTTTTAGTTAAAGCAAAATTACCTCCGAAGAAATCGGATGTACTTAACAAATGATAAATAATTACTTTATGCCTCGGATGCGACTTAAACTTACTTGTGTGATTCCTAAGTAGGAAGCAATGTGTTTTAGGGAAACGCGTTGTAGTAAATTTGGGGATTCTTTCATTAAAGCATTATATCTTTCTTCGGCCGAATGGAATTGGATACTTTCAATTCTTTCAACTGTGCTAACGTAGGCGCTTTCAAATATTAATCTGAATAATCGTTCAATTTCTGGGAAGCTATCGTAAAGTTTAAAAAGTTGTGTTGAGTTAATTGCAATTATTTCACAATCTTCTAAGGCTTGAATGGCTTTGCGCGAAGGTTTTCCAGTAAACAAACTTTCTACGCGAGCTATTATATTGTTTTCAAAGGAAAAACTTTCGGTAATATCAACACCATCTTTAAAATAGTAGATGCGAGCAATTCCTTTATTTATGAAATAGATCGTTTTGCAAGTTTGACCAATTGTTTGTAGGTCGGTATTTTTTTTGATGTGTAAAACCGAGCAATGTTCGCTGATTGCATTTTCCGCATCCTTACTAAGTGTAAGGTGTTTTTGGAAGAAGGTAAACAGTTGGTTGAATTCGGGGTTCAATGTTTAAGTTTGAAATTATTTTGTAAAGATAGTACTATCCTGCAACCGAAACTCCAATTAATTTACCTATTCCAAATGTGATAGCTGCTGCTAGCAATCCAAATAAAACTTGTCTGAAACCAGAGAACCAAACGTTTTTGCCTGTAAACAAAGTAATTGCAGAGCCGATTAAAAATAAACCAGCAGCGCTTAAAGCGGTACTTAAAATGATTGCTTTCATGCCCGCTAAGAAAAAGAAAGGAATAACTGGTATTACTGCTCCAACGGCAAAAAGTATAAAGGAAGTAATTGCAGCTTCCATTGCAGAGCCTTTTAAATCTTCTGGGTTTATACCTAATTCTTCCTTTATTAAAATTTCATGTGCATGTTCTTTATTCAACATGATATCTTTTGCCATTGTTTTAGCTTGCTCTTCAGGAATGCCTTTAGAAATGTAAATAAGGGCTAATTCTTTTTCTTCACCTTCAGGGTTTGTTTCTAACTCATCCATTTCTAATTGCATTTGGTTTTCATAAAGCTCTAATGAACTTTTTACAGAAATCCATTCGCCTAATGCCATAGATAATGCCCCCGCTAAAAGCCCCGCTAAACCAGCTAATAGAACGCCTGTTTGTCCACTAGAGGCTCCAGCAATTCCCATCACTAAACTAAAATTAGAAACCAATCCATCGTTTCCTCCTAGAACTGCAGCTCTTAAGGCATTGCCCCCAACCGAACGATGTCTTTTTTCAAAGCGTGCTAAATTAGATCCCGATATTTTTGTGTTGCTACTGAGTATGTTTTTTAAAATGGTAACATGCGCAGTATCTGAAATTGATTTGGTAGAATTTGTTTTTTGTCTTGCCCCAACAATCGAATTTGATATGCTTTTTTCTGTATCTAATAATACACCTAATACATAATCGTAACCAAATAATTTACCTATGGTTTTTAAAACTCTTGCTCTTCGCGATGGTGATGGAAGCATTGAGGCATCCATATTGTTTTTTTGCAAAAAGGCTAAAGCATGACTTTGCTCTATCTCACTCATTTGCCTAAATACATTCGCAACATTTTTATCTTCTTCGTTATCTGCTAAAACGCCATAAAGAAAACCAGCATCAACTTCTGTTTGAATGTTTTTTAAATTTATCATACTCCACTATCGTTTATAAGTACTAAAGGTAGCTATTATTAAAGGGAAAGCGTAAAGACTTGACTACAATCATAATAGGGTTTAATAATTATGATTTATGTTTGCTTATAGCCTAAACAGGATGTGCATCCTTGCTTAAATCAATATACAGATTAAAGTGGTGAATTATTCAGCTGAGCCATTTGAAGAATGAAATGAAAAGTTAATAGTCGAATAATTTTCACCACCTTTGCATTCAGAATGAATTCATTTGACTCAATCTTTTTTATTCATATAACTCATAAACTTGAAAATGAAAAAACAAACAACAAAAAAAGCTGCTCCAAAAAAAGCTGCAACGACGGTAAAAAAGAAAGCTGCACCTGCTAAGGCTAAAGCTGACAAAAAAGTACTAGCTAAAGTGGTTGCTAAAGCACCTAGCAAAGTAGATGAAAAATTAATGCATCAAATAGATTGGTTAACTAGAGATGTTGTTAATGGATATTTTATGGGAGTTGAAAGCGATATCTTATCTAAAGCTGAGATTAAGGCATTAATGGAAAAAACGCACGATCACCAAGAAATATTTGATTACCTATCGGTAGATAAAAACACATCGGCAGACTTTGCTGAGTTTTTATTATTCTATATGCATACTTTAGTGTTTGAAGGCGCTGCTTCAACAGTAATTAAAGAATGGAAAGAAGATTCACAAAAGCCAGTTACAAAGAAAACAGCTGCTAAAAAGAAGAAGTAAATTTTGAGTAATATAAAAAGGGCCCTTAGGGCCCTTTTTTATTAGAGTGAATTGTTTAATGAAATAGAATTCCCAAAAACAAAATCAAGCCTCTCATTTTCATGAAAGGCTTGATTTTGCTTGCACCCCCAACGAGTTGGATTTATCGAACTTTATTAATGATTTACAAACTATTAGACTATTAATAAATGTTTTACCTATGATACCTTAAAGAAAAATTAAGACTTTTCTCATCAATCTATACTGTCCTTCCTTCCTAATTATCTATCATTAAAGACGCAACATCTATTCGGCGTTTAACAACTGAATCAGTATTTGCTAAAATCTCCTATGTTAGTTCTCTCGTTTTGTCAAGTATTTTATGAGCCTCTATTTCCGATGGTAGAACATTGTATATAGTTTTAAAACGGGCCGAAAATTTGCTACTGTTTTCATATCCAAACTTAGTTGCTATTTCTTTTATAGTATACTTTTTCGTTACTAACATTTCACGTGCTAACTGCATTTGTTGTTCACTGTAATACTGGTAAATGCTTTTATTGTGGAAGTTTTTAAAATCAGTTTTTAATTTACTTGATGATATACCTACTTCTTTTGCAATTTCATCAATTCCTGGAAAGGATTCTACAATATTTTTTAAAAGAAAGTCTTCTGCACGTTGAATGTTTTTACGGTCCTTATCTGTTAAACTAAAATGATTCTCCGCAATTATTTCGGTGTTTAACTTATTTCTAAAATTATTTATTACAACAAGTGCAGAACTTTTTATTTCATCGATATACTTATCCTTTGTATTTTTACTAGCATACAACATTATTTCATCAAAAATAGTTTCATAAGTCGTATCGTCCTCATCAATGATAAGGTAATTGTTTGAAGATGTAAAAAAGTTTGCAAGACTATCTGAATTATTACCTGAATTAGTTTTTAAGTAATTATTAAGCCATTTGCTTGTAAAGTATAGTGTGATGTTTTTTTCTTCTGAATTTTTAAAGTGATACTCTGTTAAGGCTTGCCCAGCTTTAAACATCGACCATGCTCGGTTTTTCAAAATCAAACCGTTAATAGTTGATTTTTCCTTAACTGTATTTGTTTTAATGTGAATGTTTATAAAATGATATTCTAATGGAAGATCTTTATCGTATAAATTCTTCATTAACACATTTTTTTTAAAATGTATATGAGATGGCATAAGCCAGAATCCATCCTCCAATTCAAAATAGTGCATATGGCATTTTAAAAATATTGAATCGGCCTTTATGCATTGTTTATCTCTATCATGCTTGCAAAATGGCATTTTATCAAAGCTCTCAACAACTGTTTGAGGCGATTGAAACAAATTAGCCAAGTGGTAGCTACCGTTTTTATAAGTTACCTTATAACGTTCAAATTTATTAAACCATTTTTTTAAATTTTGTAAAATACTACCTTCCATAATAATGAATACTAAAATACAATTAGTTATTACAACTAATAATGGTTTAAAAAAGTTTGGCTTTTTGGAGGGTGTTAAACATGGTACAATTTTTTAATTTGGCGCTTGAAATTTTTAAATTATCATAACATGATTAAAAAAATACTTACAATTATTGTTCTTGCTACAAGCACCCTAAGTTTTGGACAAAGTATTTCGGGAGGTTATAAGCACAGCCTTTTTCTTTGCCCCAACGGCACTGTAAAAGCCTTTGGGTATAATAGTAATGGGCAGTTAGGCTTAGGCAATTATACAAATAAAACATTACCTGAAAGCGTTTCTACACTTAGCGGTATTACGGCTATTGCAGCGGGCGATTATAACTCCTTGTTTTTGAAAAACGATGGCACCGTTTGGGTTTGTGGAGATAATGCTTACGGACAATTAGGAACCGGAACTACCCCCAGTCAAAATACCCCCGTGCAAGTAAACACCTTAACCGGTATTACTGCTATTGCTGGGGGGCAGTATCATTCCTTATTTTTGAAAAGCGATGGCACCGTATGGGCTTGTGGAATTAATACTTATGGACAATTAGGAAACGGAAATAACACCCATCAAAAGACCCCCGTTCAGGTAAACGGCTTAAGCGGTATTACGGCTATTGCTGCGGGGACTAATTATTCCTTGTTTTTGAAAAACGATGGCACCGTATGGGCTTGTGGATCTGATAGTTACGGATCATTAGGTATCGGAACTCTCACCAATCATAATACCCCCGTTCAGGTAAACGGCTTAAGCGGTATTACAGCTATTGCACGTGGGAGGTTCCATTCCTTATTTTTGAAAAACGATGGAACCGTGTGGGCTTGTGGATCTAATTATTACGGATTTTTAGGTATCGGAACTACCAATCCACAAATTATTCCTGTGCGGGTAAGCAGCTTAAGCGGTATTACCGCTATTGTTGGGGGGGAGTATCATTCCTTGTTTTTGAAAAACGATGGCACCGTATGGGCTTGTGGACAGAATCGTATCGGGCAATTAGGAGACGGAACTAAGACCGATCGATATACACCTGTGCAGGTAAACAGCTTAACCGGTATTACTGCTATTGATGTGTGGGGGCATCATTCTTTATTTTTAAAAAACGATGGCACCGTATGGGCTTGTGGTAATAATACATTCGGACAATTAGGAACCGGAAATACCAACAGTCAAAATACTCCAGTAAATATAGGCGTAGTATGCACCCCACCCGCACCGCCTGCGGTAAACATGAGCAATATGCCTACCAGCGTTTGCCTTGGTAGCGACCTAAGCGTAGACCCAAACATTAGCGGTTCAAACCCTGTACTAAGTATGAGTTTAGATAACAGCATTTCAATTACAAACCCTAAGGCTATTACTAAAAACAAAAACTCTGTGTTTGTATTAAATGATAACGATGCTATTGCACGTTATAATTTCAACGGCACTTTAGTTTCCAGTCTTCCATCGTTAAGTATTACGGGTATTAAAGCATTTGCAGTAGATGATAGTAGCAATGTATATCTTCATAATGGTGATGGTAACATTTATAAATGCGATAGCACAGGGCTTTTAGTAAATACCATAACGCCACTTATAACCAATAGTTCTGCTAATCAGTTGGTTTATTCAAAACCTGTAAACTCATCACCATTTCTCGAAAATTTATTTGTGGTTGATGCACAACAAAGCTCAGGCACATTGCTTACCGGCATTAATACGTATGATAATAATCAATTTACTAATTATAATTCGTATCCATCAGACAGTTTAGTTATTTCTCAGGCTACATCAATGGCACTTGATAATTTTCATACTGGTAAAAGAGCCTTAATTGCAGACCCTGTAAATAATACTTTGCGTACAAGAGTGTTATATCCTGATGGGTCGGGCACTTTTGATTATCAAGAAAATTTTTTGGTAGAACCATCACAAACAGCAGGTATGGCTCTTGATTTTATTGATGCCGATACTTTATATAACCAATTTTTGGTTAGTTCAAAAACTACAGGAATATTGGGATATGGAGCTGACTATCGTAATAGTGATGGCACAATAACCAGTTATTTAGATACTTCACTAACTTCCCTTATTAATCCAACGCAGCCTGTTGGTATTGTTTCAACTAGTTTAGGCAGTCAACTTCAATTTTGGATTGCCGATAGAGGTCAAAATAAATTATTAAGAGCCTATTTTACCATGTATCAAATTTCGCCAGCACTACCTGCCGGCTTAAAATACAATACCATAACGGGCAAAATTGATGGTACACCAACCACTATTACTTCGCCACAAACATATCGCGTAATATTAACCACTCCGTATGGCGCAGATACCACCTTTTTTTCGTTTCAAGTTACACCAACAAACGGAGTTAGTAATACCCCAGGAACAGGCAGTTCTGCAGCACAGCAAAATGATGGGTTAATGGTTAAATACATTGACTTTAGTAATTGCGAGAAATTGATAGACATTGCAGATTCTTTAGGAGGTACTTCACCTGGCCAAACAACAGTTACACAAACTGTTTATCCTTTAGTGAGTGTTATTGCAGGTGATTCTTTAATTAGAAGAGCTACCCAAATAAACGCAGACAATATCGATACATTAAAGGTAAATGCTACTTTTTATTATACCTATCAGGATATTCAATTATACAAGCAAACAACTGGTTCAACACTTTCCAACGATACTATAGGTGGAACAATGCAAATAGCTGTACTACAAATGCACGATTTACCTAATGGAGGAAAAGAACCAATTCTTCACAGCCCAGTTACAGCTACATGGTCAAATAATCAACATAATTGGGTAGCCATAGTGCCTTTAACTAAGTTTAGCGATTTTTATGCTGGTGATATTTCAACACTAAGTAGTTTTAACTGCACCAATTCAGGCAAAGACACTATAGTAGCAAACGACTTTTATATTTGGAATTACCCAGATTCATTATTTACTTCGGGCGACTATGTTGATACATTAATTAACCACACAGGTTGTGATAGTATTGTTCAATTGCATTTAACTATAAATATCACTACAGGGCTTAAATGAAGCCGCATTAAGTTCAGGCATTAGTATTTTTCCTAATCCATCTAATGGTGTGTTTAATATCAGATTTAACAACGCCACCATTATGCCTGCAAAAGCAAGAGTAATAAATATTATTGGAGCCGAAGTGTTAAATAAAACAATCACATCAAGTGACTCTATTGATTTAAGTCCGTTTCAAAGTGGCATTTACTATTTGATGCTGGAAAGTGAGGGCGCTACAAAAACTTGGCGCATTGTTAAACAAAACTAATATCAATTAAAGCCCTGCTATAAATTTAAGTAGCAGGGATTTTTTAAACTATAACCAAATAAATATGATTAAACAAATACTAAACTTTGCATTATTAATTGCAACAGCAAGCACATTAAGCGCACAAAACTATTCAGGTGGAAACGGAACACCGTTTGATCCATATCAAATTTCCAACAAGGCAGATTTAAAATACCTGAGTGATCATAACGGTGAGTGGAGCAAATATTTTACTCAAACCGTTGATATTAGCTTTGATTCGCTAGACTTTGTTAGTACTGGTGATTTTTACTATGTGGGACAAGGCTTTAGCCCTATTGGAAATCCTACAACACAATTTACTGGCAGTTACGACGGTAATTATCACATCATCCAAAATTTATATATCAACAGATTTTCTCAAACATTTGTGGGCTTATTTGGCTACGTTGCTAATAGCGCAAACGTAATCAACCTTGGCTGTAGCAATATAAATATCACAGGCGATAATAATACGGGCGGATTAGCAGGAGGAAATGACGGTGCAATTTATAAATGCTATAGTACAGGCATTGTAAACGGGCTGTTTACAGCAGGAGGTTTGGTTGGACAAAATGATGGGACCATTACTCAAAGTTATAGTAACATTACACTAAACGGTAGCCAATATCTTGGTGGTTTAGCAGGTAAAAATAATAACTATATAAACAACTGTTATAGTACTGGAGTAATAACAGGAAATGATAATATAGGTGGTTTAGTGGGTGGAAATAATGGAGATATAGAATATTGTTACAGCAACTGTGCAATATCTGGCACTGGTTTAAATTTAGGTGCATTAATAGGAAATGAAGACGGCAATTCTTCACTTAGCTGCTTTTATAATACGAATTATTATCCTACAGACAACGGTATTGGAACTACTGGGCAGGATGATATAGAAATGCAAACACAAGCTAATTTTACTAATGTTGGTTGGGATTTTATTAATGAGACTACAAACGGTACTACCGACATTTGGACTATAGGAGCATGTAATTCAGATTTATCCAGTTATCCTATATTTAAATGGCAAGTATTTCCTTTAGGTGGTGATGGCACAATTGCTAATCCGTTTGTAGTTGCAACAAAAAATGATTTGAAAACCCTAAGCGAAAATAGTTGTTTGTGGGACAAACACTTTATACAAACAAGCGATATTTCATTTTCAAATGCAGACTTTAATTTAGGAGGGGATTTTGAAAATGGTATGAATTCAATTGGTAATAGCCTGTTGACTTTTAGTGGAAGTTATAATGGTAAAGGCCACACTATCAGTAATTTTTATATGCATAATAATAACAGAGGTATTTATGGTTTTTTTGGAGATGTTTATACTTCATTCTCTATAGATAGTTTAAACCTAAGCAATGTAGATATTATGGGTAATAATGATATAGGGGGCTTAGTTGGTGATATGCGAAATGGGACAATAAATAATTGTGCAATAACAGGTACTGTAATTGGCAAAGTTTTATTTGGAGGTTTGGTTGGAAGAAATGATGGAATTATTAATAATTGTAGCTTTACTGGTTTTGTAAAATCCAATCCGTTTTCTACAAATTGTTTTAAGGGCGGTGGTATATCTGGTTTAAATGTAGGGCAAATGTATAATTGTTATTCGTTGGGTGAAGTCACTAAAAGCACAATAGATTCTGCTACAGCTGTAAACGAAAGTGTAACAGACCAGTACATGGAAAGTTTAGGTGGCCTTTGTGGGGAAAATTGGGGATTTATTCGCAATTCATATTCGCAAAGTTTGGTTAGAGGGCAAGATTGGACCGGAGGTTTAACTGCCTATAATGAGGGTACAATATACAAATGCTATGCTACAGGTAATGTAAGTGGCACAAATTATACTGGAGGCTTTATTGGACAAAATTATGATAATTCATACATCGATACTTGTTATGCTACAGGTAATGTTACCGGCGGTGATGGCAACACGAACTACATGGGAGGCTTTGTAGGCTCAAACAAGGGTGATATACAACTATGTTATTCCAGCGGTAATGTTAACGCAGATACTTCTGACTTTGTTGCTGGTTTTGCTGCAGAAAATGCAAATAATGGCACAATAAAAAATTGTTATACAACTTCTCGAACCAGTGGTAGCAACACATTCAAAATTAGTGGCTTTTTAGGATATAATGACAGTAATTACAACATAGAAAATTGCTATGCTGTTGGATATATTGATACTACTGGCATACCAAATTACGGAGGTTTAACTACAGATCTTTCAGGCGTGTTAAATTGCTTTTGGGATACCATAAGCACGGGGATTACTACAGTTAATGTAAATACAGGATTGCCAACTGCTCAAATGCAACTGCAAAACACGTTTACTGCTGCTGGTTGGGATTTTACAGGTGAAACAACCAATGGTACAAATGATTTTTGGACCATGGGGAATTGTGCCAACAATAATGGCTACCCAGTATTCACTTGGCAAACCTTACATCCTGTTCCTACAGTGTCAGTTTCATCTACTAATGTATTATGTAACTCAGGCAGCACAGGTAGTTCTGCAATAACCGTAAATAATAGTTTGGTTACACCAACCTATAGTTGGTTGCCAAGCGGAGGCAGTTCTGCAACAGCATCAAACTTGACAGCTGGCGTTTATACCTGTTCAATAAATGCAGGTACTTGTGCCTTTACACAAACAGTAACAATAACAGAGCCAACACCATTAACTTCATCATTTACTTCAAACGATGAAATATCAGGTAATGATGGAACTATTGATTTAACAGTAAGTGGCGGAACAACTTCTTACACTTATAGTTGGACTGGTCCAAATTCATTCACATCATCTTCAGAAGATTTGACAGGTTTGGGTGCTGGAATTTATAACCTAACGATAACAGATGCCAATAATTGTTCGATTACAAATCAAGTAACTGTTGGTTCACAGGTTGGATTAAAACATATTACATCAGCTTCAACTAAAATCTATCCAAATCCATCAACAGGTGTTTTTATGATTGATGGCTTAGAAAAAGAAACAACACTTGAAGTTATAAATGTAATAGGGCAAGTAGTTTACACTACAAAAACAAACGATGCCAAAACAAACATTGATTTATCTAATCAAGCAAATGGTGTTTACTACTTAAAAACAAACAGCGGTCTTATTCATAAATTAATTAAGCAAGATTAAGAAAGCGAAGCTCTGTTGTCATAGGCATCAGTGTCTTTTTAACACAAACTGAAAAACTAAATGTAATCCTAAATTAAAAGCCTTTGCTAACATAGCAAAGGCTTTTTAAATTTACATAAACTTTTTTTGAATATGTGGTCATGATTTTTTAGTTGGATAATGGATGACTCGGATACTAACTCATAATTGATTCATTATAAATGCAACTAGATATTCGGATTATTTAATCACTAAAATATCGAAATGATATTTAATTTGAAATTTCTTAATTCAACTAGGCTTTAAAAACAAAAAAGCCTCTCATTTTCATGAAAGGCTTGATTTTGCTTGTACCCCAAACGGGACTTGAACCCGTACAACCGTGAGGTCACAGGATTTTAAGTCCTGCGTGTCTACCAATTCCACCATCGGGGCATTTACAGCGAGCTGCAAATATTTTTAACTTAAAGAACTTTAAAAAACAAGGCTATTGCTAGCCTTGTTTTTTGCTCCCTCTCCTGGGCTCGAACCAGGGACCCCATGATTAACAGTCATGTGCTCTAACCAGCTGAGCTAAGAAGGAATTTAAACTCCGTAATTAAGGGGCTGGTCACCCTTTAAATCTAACTTTGTTAGAAGTTAGTGAGGAATTTCCCGATTAGGGCTGCAATATTACTACACATTTTCTAAATAAACAATATATTTGCAAAAAATATTTTTTATGAGTCTTTTAGTTGTAGGTACGGTAGCTTTTGATGCTATAGAAACTCCTTTCGGAAAACCGATAAAATCGTTGGTGGCGCTGCTAGTTACATAGCTTTGGCGGCTTCTTATTATACAAAAAACATCCACCTAGTATCGGTAGTGGGCGACGATTTTCCTCAGGAATTTCTTAACACACTAAAAGGTCAAGGGGTAGATTTAGAGGGTTTGCAGATAAAAAAAGGCGAAAAATCTTTCTTTTGGTCGGGTAAATACCATAATGATCTAAATTCTCGTGATACATTAGAGACTCAATTGAATGTTTTAGAACATTTTACACCAGTTGTTCCTGAAGGAGCAAAAAATGTAGATTTTTTAATGCTTGGTAACTTAGTACCTGCAGTACAACGCAGTGTTATTGAGCAATTAACATCTCGTCCTAAATTAATTGTAATGGATACAATGAATTTTTGGATGGATATAGCTATGGAAGAATTAATGAAAACCATTAAGATGGTTGATGTATTAACTATTAACGATTCTGAAGCTCGTCAATTATCTGGAGAATACTCATTAGTTAAGGCAGCACAAAAAATATTAGCAATGGGACCAAAAGTGCTTGTTATTAAAAAAGGTGAGCATGGTGCACTATTATTTAATAAAGACGAAGTTTTCTTTGCTCCAGCATTACCATTAGAAGAAGTATTTGATCCAACAGGAGCAGGTGATAGCTTTGCAGGAGGTTTTATTGGTTACTTAGCACAAACACGCGATATCTCTTTTGCTAACATGAAACGCGCTCTAATATACGCTTCAGCAATGGCAAGCTTCACTGTTGAGCGTTTTGGAACAGAAAGATTAATCGGTCTTTCTCAAGAACAAATCGATGCTCGCTTACAAGAGTTTATTGATTTAGTAGATTTCGAAATCACATTCGCATAATATTTTGTTTTATCGTCCCGCAAAAAAGCGGGACGATTTATTTAAGCCCTTATCTATGAAATTATTTTCCTTCATTTTTTTGCTGATTGGATTTTCGAGTTTAATTGCTCAAGACACAAGCAATGTTTTTTATTCGAAATATGTTACTGCCGAAAGTTTAAAAAAGAACCTTACAGTTCTTGCTTCTGATGAATACGAAGGAAGAGAAACGGGGCAAAAGGGCCAAAAATGGCTGCTGAGTATATCATGAAGCAATTCAAAGATTTCAGTATTCCAGCAAACCCAAAACTAAGCAATGGTTATTTTCAAACATTTCCATTATCTGTTTTTCAGCCCCAACAAATTCAAATGGCAGTTAATAAGAAGTCGTTTGAACAAAACAAAGATTATTTTTCAGGCGTACACTGTTTTGGAAGATGCAAGCTATGAGCTAAATGAAGTTGTATTTGCAGGTTACGGAATTAACACCTTAAATTATAATGATTACAAAGATTTAGATGTTAAGAATAAAACGGTAATGATAATGAGCGGAGAGCCTATTGATGCCAAAGGCAAATCCTACATCTCTCAAAATGAAGTGCCTTCTGATTGGGCAAGAAATTATAGAATGAAGTTAACAGAAGCTCGTAAAGCTGAAGTAAAAGTATTATTAGTTGTAGAAAAGAATTTTAAAGAGTCATTTAAAGAGTTAGAACATCGCATAACTTCTTACAAAATGAGCTTAGCAAATGAAAAAAAAGAAACTGGAAAACAGGGGATGATTGTAATATCTATTTCTGAAGAGGTTGCAAATGCGATTTTGAAAAGCAAAAAAAATTCATGCGCTAAATTGCAAGAGAAAATATCGAAAAGTGGAAAACCATTAAATAAAAAAGTTAAAACCAAAATCGTTCTTAACGTTAAGCAAGAAACAAATACTGTTAACACAGAAAATGTACTTGCATTTGTAGAAGGAACAGACTTAAAAGATGAAATTATTGTAATCACCGCTCATTACGACCATTTAGGAAAACACGATGGAGTAGTTTACAATGGTGCAGATGATAATGGAAGTGGCACAGTTGCAGTTATAGAGCTAGCAAAGGTTTTTTGCAAAAGCTAAAAAAGAAGGCAAGGGTCCAAGAAGAAGTATGTTGTTTATGACAGTTGCTGGCGAAGAAAAAGGTTTATTAGGAAGTGATTATTATACGCAAGATCCTGTTTATCCTTTAGCACAAACTGTTTGCGATTTAAACATTGATATGATAGGTCGTTTAGACAAAGCGCATGCAGGCGACCCTAATTATATTTATTTAATTGGTTCTGATAAGTTAAGCAAAGACCTTCATGATATTAGCGAAGCTGCGAATAAAAAATACAGCAACTTAAAATTGGATTACACTTACAACGACGAGAAAGATCCGAATAGATATTATTACAGAAGCGATCATTATAATTTCGCGAAAATAATATCCCTGTAATATTTTATTTTAATGGTGTTCACGAAGATTACCATAAAGAAACAGATGAAGTTTCGAAAATTGATTTTGCTAAAATGGAAAAAAATAACTCGTTTAGTTTTTCATACTGCATGGGACTTAGCGAATAGAACTGAGAGAATTAAGTTAGATAAGAAATAGAATCAAGACTGTTAGAATCACACTTCGACAGGCTCAGTGCGGGCTAGACAAGACAAAAAAATAAGACTAACAGATGAACTACCTTCAAAATAAAAAAGTACTTTTCAAAGATCTCGGAACGCTCGATTACAAGGAGTGCTGGGATTTTCAGGAAAAACTGTTTAACGAAACGGTGAATCAAAAAATCGCTAATCGTGATTTACCTGATGCGGAACAAAAGGAAACCATTAATCATTTATTGTTTGTTGAGCATCCACATGTTTATACTTTAGGTAAAAGTGGTGATGTATCTCACTTACTTGTAAACGAACAACAGTTAGAAGAAAAAGAAGCAACTTATTACAAGATAAACCGTGGTGGCGATATAACCTATCATGGCCCTGGGCAATTGGTTGGTTATCCAATTTTAGATTTAGATAATTTTTTTACCGATATACATAAATATCTCAGACTATTAGAAGAGGCGATTATCCTAACCTTAAACGATTATGGTATAGTTGCAGGCAGAAGCACAGGTGAAACTGGAGTTTGGTTAGATGTAGAAAATCCCTTAAAAGCACGTAAGATATGCGCCATGGGCGTGCGTTGCAGCAGATGGGTTACTATGCACGGTTTCGGTTTTAATGTAAATTCAAACCTCGATTATTTCAGTAATATTGTCCCATGCGGAATACAAGATAAGGCAGTAACTTCTATGCAAAAGGAGCTGGGCAAGGAAGTTGACATTAATCAGGTTAAAGAGAAGATAAAATACTATTTTAGTACTTTGTTTGACTGTGAAATTATTGAATAAAATATTCCTCTTTTTTTTGGCAATTGGCATCTCAAGTTGTCAAACTGAAACAACTGCGGATAAACCTATTTCTTTCACATTAGACTCACTAGTTGATTCAACCGCTCTTATGGTGTCAGATTCTGTTGAAGTACTTATTTACCCAATTGATACAGTTGTGCTGCAAGATATTAATGGCGATAAAATAAACGACACGGTTTTCATAAACGAACCATCCATAATTGAAGCTGAGCTTACATGCAGAGATGAGGTTTGTAATACAAAGTTTGTTTTTGCTAATTCTACAATACCTTCTTTTTCACATGAACAAGCATTAGGCGGAGTATTAGCTAATGCAGGTGATTTAGATGATGATGGGATCTGTGAAATCTATTTTGTTCCCGATTGGTTTACTAGCAATTGGACAGGTTTAAATATTTATTCTTTAAAACAAAACAAGTGGATTTCATTAGGGCAGGGTTCTATTAGAAGAGACACTCCCGAAATGGAAAGTGATTTATACACTCCTTACGGAAAACGAATTTTAAAGCACAAAGGTTATTTCGAGATTTTAGAAAACGTGATGGATGAAGATGGGAACGAAAAATTAGTTCCAAAAAAGTTTTATTTCAATAAATAAAAATGAAGTTAGAAGATTTAGTAAATACAGGTGAAGGTGTTATTGTTGCTGTTGTTCCAGATGGTGAAGTAGGAGATAGAGAGTGGAACGTTTTTATAATCAACAATAAAAATGAAGACATCACTAACGTAATGGTTTCATCAAATGGTTACGGCGAAATCGATAATAAGAAAATTCAAACATCGACCTTACGTTGGTTCTTTGATAAATTGGAGCCAGCTTCATCGGCCATGATAGAGCCTATTATGGAAGAAGTATTTGGTTTAAATAACGAATATTGGGTAAGTTATTTTGCAACAGGAGGCATAGCGATAAAAATTTGTATTCCTACCCGAAACAATATTAGAAGAAAATTTGGTTACCATTCCGGTAATAAACAAAAAAGGAGTAATGATTAAATAATATAGAATTATGCAAACATCAAAAACATTAACATCGTTGGAGCAGGATTAGTAGGCTCATTGTTATCAATTTATTTAGCTAAGCGTGGGCATAAAGTAAAGGTGTACGAGCGCCGACCAGATATGCGAAAATTAGTATGTCGGCTGGTAAATCTATTAACCTTGCATTAAGCGATAGAGGTTGGAGAGGATTAGAAGCAGTTGGTATTGCAGATGAAATTAAAAAAATCGCCATCCCAATGTATGGTCGTCAAATTCATAATAAAGATGGTTCACAAGTTTTTCAAGCTTATGGAAAAGAAGATCAAGCTATCTATTCTGTTTCTCGCGGCGAAATAAATATCGATTAATGGATTTGGCTGAACAACAACCAAATGTAAAAATTCATTTTGATAGCGTTGCACAAGTGTTGATAGAGCATCTTTAACCGCTAATTTCGAAAACAACACAACGCATCACACACTTCTTCTAAAAGTGATTTGTTATTTGGTGCAGATGGAGCCTTTGCTGCATCACGTTTAAACTTGCAACTTTCAAGCGATCGTTTCGAATATAATCAACATTATATTTCTGCAGGCTACAAAGAATTAATTATTCCTCCTGGGCCAAACGGAGAATTTTTATTGGAGAAAAACGCTTTACACATTGGCCTCGTGGAAGTTTTATGATGATTGCGCTTCCTAACATGGATGGCAATTTTACTTGCACATTGTTTTACCATTCGAAGGTGAAAAATCATTTGCAAATCTTACAACGCGCGAGCAAGTAAAAAAATTCTTTGATGAAGAGTTCTCAACTGCAGTTCCATTAATGCCAACACTGTTAGATGATTTCTTTGCAAATCCAACTTCTTCATTAGTAACAGTAAAATGTTTCCCATGGACCTTTGATGATAAGATTGCTTAAGTGGAGATGCTGCTCACGCTATCGTTCCTTTCTTCGGGCAAGGTATGAATTGCGGATTTGAAAATTGTGTAGTGTTAAACGGATTGTTAGATAAGCATGGAGATAATTGGTCAGCTATCATGGATGAATATCAAACACTTCGTAAGCCAGATGGCGATGCTATTGCGGATATGGCCATTGCAAACTTTATAGAAATGCGCGATAAAACAGCTGATAAAAAATTCCTTTTGCAGAAAAAGATTGAAGCACGTTTTGCAGCTAAGTATCCTGAGAAATGGATTCCGTTTTATACTATGGTAACTTACAGTCCGGATATTAGATATAGCACTGCTTTAAAAGAAGGTCAACGTCAGCAAGCAATTATGGATAAAGTAATGGCTACTGCTGATATTGAAACTAAATGGGAAAGCGAAGAAGTAGAGAAATTAATTTTGAAAGAGATTCAATAAAAGTTCAACACAGAGTGCACAGAGTTTTTTGAGTTTCACAGAGAATAATTTCAACTCTGTAGCTCTTATCCTCTGCGACCTCTGTGTTAAAAATAAAAGAAACATGCAACATCAAAACACATTAGCTTACGCGCAAGAATTAGACAATAAAGATGAGTTAAAATCATTCCGTAAAAAATTCCATTTTCCTCAACACAATGGAAGTGAGATGGTTTACTTTACTGGTAATTCATTGGGTTTACAACCTGTAACAGAAAGCTACATTCAACAAGAATTAAATGATTGGAAACAATTTGGCGTTGAAGGCCATTTCTTGGCTAAAAACCCTTGGTTCTCTTACCATGAAATTTTAACTGAACAATCTGCAAAGCTTGTTGGTGGATTATCTTCAGAGGGTTGTAATGATGAATCAACTTACAGTGAATTTACATTTACTGATGGTTTCATTTATCGTCAACCAAACAACGTTATAAAATTTTATGTGAAGCAAAAGCTTTTCCAAGCGACCAATATGCATTACAAACACAAGCGCAATTTCATGGCTTTGCACCTGATGATGCTATTATTGAAGTGGAACCACGCGCTGGAGAATATGCAATTCGTTCAGAAGATATTTTAGCTGCTATCGAAAAGCATAAAGATGAATTAGCATTGGTAATGTTTAGCGGAGTAAATTATTTTACGGGGCAAGTGTTTGATATGAAAACAATAACTGCTAATGCACAAAAGCATGGTATTGTTGTAGGTTTTGATTTAGCGCATGCTACAGGTAATATCGATTTGCATTTGCATGAGTGGGGTGTTGATTTTGCAGCTTGGTGTAGTTATAAATATTTAAATAGTGGTCCTGGAAGTGTTGCTGGCGCATTTGTTCATGAGAAACATCATAAAAACACTTCACTACCAATTTTTGCAGGTTGGTGGGGAACAGATAAAACTACGCTTTAAAATGGAGAAAACATTTGTTCCAATTCATGGTGCGAAAGATGGCAATTAAGTAATGCTCCAATTTTATCAATGGCAGCTTGTAAGGCAGCATTAGATGTTATCACAGAAGCAGGTTTTGAAAAAATGAGAAAGAAAAGCGCCTTGCTTTTATCTTACCTAGAATTTTTAGTTAATGAAATAAATGCAAGTCAACCGGAAGGTAAAAAATTCGAATTCCTTACGCCAAAAGAAGCTTCGGTTTATGTTCCAAAAGGAATTCAACCAGGTTGTCAATTCTCTATTGCTCAGGAAGAGGAAAAGAATTATTTAATGCTTTGGTAAAAGAAGGTGTTGTTCCTGATTGGAGAGAACCGAATGTTATTCGTTTAGCTCCAGTTCCTTTGTATAACTCATTTGAGGATTTATATAGGTTTTATGTTATCCTTGGAGAGCTTACCAAATAATTTCCTAAATCGAATTAATTTTTGTAAGTTTGAGTAACAAAAAAATACAGTGAAAACAATATTCCTTACTCGATTCGTATTTATTTTTCTTTTAAGTGTATTTTTGCGAGATTCATTTGCGCAAACAGATATGTGCAGTGGTGCAGCTCCTTTTTGTACAGGAACAACATATAATTTCCCTGCGCCTGTGAGTGGAACAGAAGCTGAGGTTGGCCCTGATTATGGTTGCCTTGGTACTCAGCCTAATCCAGTTTGGTATTATTTACAAATTGCTAGTAATGGCACAATTGTAATGGATATTTCTGGTGCAGACGCATTTAATGATGATATTGATTTTGCATGTTGGGGACCATTTACATCGCCAACAGGTGGATGTAACGGCGGTTTAACTGCTGATTGTGGTTTTTTGGGCTGTAGTGATAACACTTCGCCATTCGCTTCTTATCCAGCAGGAAATTTAGTGGATTGTAGTTTTGATGCTCAAGCGGCAGAGGTTTGTACAATTCCCAATGCAGTTGCTGGACAATATTATATGGTGTTGATTACAAATTTCGGAGGCAATGCAACTAATATTATTTTCGATCAAACTAATACAGGGCAAGGTGGCTCGGGTGCAACCAATTGTAATATTCTTTGT
>JADJDM010000020.1 GCA_016702705.1 Bacteroidota bacterium
GAAACCAATAAAACGTATGATTTTAATCATGTTTGATTTAAATAATGCTCTAAATTAAAGATATTAAATGAGAGTAGTTTATATTTTCGCCGAAATTATTTTCATATTTATTGGATTTTCCCTAAATTAGCTTTTCGACTTAAAATCATTCAGATGAGATACACCTATTTAATCGCCATTTTATTCATTAGTTCATTGATTTATGGCCAAAAAACACAACTTCCTCAAGAACTAAATCAACTTACAAAAATTGAATTCCATGTGGATGGGATGAACAATGCTGCCGCTGAGAATGCTGTAATTAATTCAATCAATAATTTTCCAGGTAAAATAATTACATGGGTTCCAAATATTACAAACGAAACTATTTTGATAGGTTTTACCAAAAACGAAAGAGCTATTGATATATTAGAACTAATAAGTGCAACAGGCTACAAACCATGGTACATAAACCAAAACGGAATGAAAGTAGTTTTAGTTGGGACAAACAAAACAGAAGAACACTACGTTAAACCCTAATAGTAAAACATGAAAAAATTATTACTTCTTTTAATTTTGGAATAACATTAAGTATTAGAGTTTTTCTCAAGGAACAATAACCTTTTCCGCAAATGGATCTTGGATTTGCCCTGCGGGAGTTACATCTGTAACCGTGCAATGTTGGGGCGGCGGCGGTGCTGGCGGTGGAAGTAACAATAACAATCGTTCTGGAGGAGGTGGAGGTGGAGGTGCTTTCGCAAGTAACAATGCTGTTGCTGTGACTGCTGGAACTACTTACAATATTGTTGTTGGTTCTGGCGGAACAGGTAACACTAACACTGGTAATGATGGAGGGAATTCTACTTTTAACACTACTACCGTAGTAGCAGAAGGTGGTAAAGGTGGAACTAGAGCTAATAATGGAGTTGGTGGTGCTGGGGGACAACAGCTGCAAGTACTGGAACAACTAAATTTAATGGAGGAACCGGTGCAAACGGAGTGCAAAATACGCGTGGTGGTGCTGGAGGCGGAGGTGGAGGCACCACAGGTGCAGGTGCAGCGCCTTTAGGAGGAACACCAACTGTTGGAGGATTAGGAACTACTATTGGTGGGGGGAATGGCGGGAATGCTGCTACTGTGGACAATACAAATGGGTCTCCTGGGTTAACATTTGGTGGTGGCGGTGGTGGAGTAAGAAGTGGTAACGCGGGTAGTCCAAGTGGTGGCGCTGGAGCAAACGGTCAAGTTATAATTAGCTGGACAATTCCAAATGAAACTTGTGCAAGCGCAGTTTCCTTAACATCTTCTACAGCATGTGTTTTATCATACGGATATAGTACCAATGCAACAGGTCCAAGCGCTGGAACCTGTGGAACAGGAAATGCTGATGATGATTTATGGTATCAATTTGTAGCAACGGCTACAACACATACTGTTACTGTTGATGGCGCTGCAAATTATGATGCTGTGCTAGGAGCGTATAATTCTTGTGGAGGAGCTCAGCCAACTGGGGAGCTGTGTTAATGCAACTGGTGCAAATGGAATAGAAACATTAAATCTTTCGGGATTAACAATTGGAAATACTTATTTTATTGAAGTACATGATAATGCTGCTGGAGGTGGAGATTTCACCATTTGTGTTACAAACCCTACTCCTCCTCCAGCAAATGATGATTGCTCTGGAGCAATAAGTTTAACATCTAATTATGCATGTACAACAACAGCAGGTAATAGTGCTGGAGCAACCTTATCCGGTGTTGCTGGTTGCTCAACAGGTAATCCAGATGATGACATGTGGTATTCATTTGTTGCAGTTTCAACTACACATACCGTTACTGTAAATGGTGCTGCAAATTATGATGCAGTATTAGGAGCTTATGTTGCTTGTGGCGGAGCTCAACCAACTGGAGGCACATGTGTTAACGCAACAGGTGCAGATGGTATTGAAACATTAACACTAACTGGATTAACTATCGGAAACACTTACTTTCTTGAAGTGCATGATAATGCTGCTGGAGGAGGAGATTTTACAATATGTGTTACTCATCCTGGCGATAACTGCTCCTTTCCAATAAGCCTCACCACTTCTACAAGTTGTGTTACAATTGCAGTTAATAGTGGACTGCAACAACTAGCGCGTCAGGTGGCTACACAGCTGGAAATGAAGATGATGATATGTGTTTAGCTTTGTAGCTACCACTACACCTCACACTATTACCGTTAATGGTGCGGCAAATTACGATGGTAGTTTGGAGCATATAATTCATGTGGTGGTGCTCAACCAACAGGGGGACTTGTGTTAATGCAACCGGTAACGATGGAATTGAAACTTTAAATCTTTCAGGCTTAACAATTGGTAATACTTATTTTATTGAAGTACATGATTTTGGCGCAGGCGGTGGAGATTATACAATTTGCGTTGTAATACCTGGCCCACCAGATTGTGCAACCTATAATGTCCCTAATACCACTTGTGGAAATAACACTAATTTAACTTGGAATGCCCCAGCAGCAGGAAGCGCACCAACTGGCTACAAACTTTATTTTGGAACAGATAATCCACCAACAAACATTGTAAATGGAACTGACCTTGGTGCAGTTTTAACGTATGCGGCAAGTGGTTTATCAAACTCTACAACATACTATTGGCAAATTGTTCCTACAAATGCTCAAGGAGACGCTAGTGGTTGCAGTATTCAAAATTTCACTACAGGGATAACAGGGCCAACTAACGATGATCCTTGCAACGCCACCACTTTAGTGCCAAGTGCAACGTGTAGTTATGTAACCTATACAAATGAATGTGCAACAACTACAACCGCAGGGGCTCCTCCAGCTCCTGGTTGTGCTGGTTATTCAGGCGGAGATATTTGGTTTAGAGTTACTGTGCCCGCATCTGGAAGTTTAACGTTCGATACCCAAGCAGGTGTAATGACTGATGGTGGTATGGCTGTTTATTCAGGAGTTTGTGGAGCATTGGTTTTAATTTCTTGTGACGATAATACTGGCACAGGTAATATGCCTCAAATTGCAGTAACCGGGCAAACTGCGGGAGCTACCCTTTGGGTTCGTATATGGGAAAATGGTAATAATAATAACGGAACTTTTGGAATTTGCGTTACTAATCCATGTCCATTTGGAATGCCCACTAACGACGCATGTGCTGCCGCAACTGTTCTAACACTAGGGTCGCAAGCTTATGGTT
Source organism: Bacteroidota bacterium (assembly GCA_016702705.1). Taxonomy (GTDB): domain Bacteria; phylum Bacteroidota; class Bacteroidia; order B-17B0; family Aurantibacillaceae; genus JADJDM01. Next base: position 3,185 of record JADJDM010000020.1, read on the forward strand.
ATACAAATATTTGCACCGGTGCAACTGGTGAGCCAGCTGCAGCATCCTGTTGGTCGGGTGGAACGTTAAATACTGTTTGGTATTCATTTGTTGTTCCTGCCTCAGGTAATGTTAATATTAGATGCTCTCCAGGTAGTTTATTAAGAACACAAATAGCATTATACTCAGGTGCATGCGGAGCGGTAATGACTGAAGTAGGATGCAATGACAATGGAACAGCATGTGGCGGAACAACTCCAACAATTTCAGAGATTATTGCAACTGGATTAACAGTTGGAGCAACCTATTACGTTAGAGTAGATGGTGAAAATAGTTTAACTGGGACTTTTTCAATTATTGCAATAGATGGTACTTCTACATATCCACCATTACCTGGACAAGACTGCGACTCCCCAACACCAGTTTGTAACTCTGTAATGAGTGTTGCTGACCCAGGTTACCAAGGATTCGGGAACAAATGTGATTTCATTGATAATGGAGGATTTTGTTTAAATAGTAGCGAGAGAGGTTCTCATTGGCTACAAGTGAATATTCTAAACATTAGTGGAGGCGATAAATTTAGATTTACAATTGTTCCTAATAATGCTGCTGGTTGCACTTCTGGTACTGATTACGATTTTGCAGTTTGGAAAACCGCTGGAACTGGCGCAACCAATTGCACTGGCATTGCTGCTGACCCATCTGTTGGAGATGTTGCCTGCAATTATGATGCAAGAGGGATAACAGGTGTTTCGGACGCAGCTGGTAACAGGCCTACTGCATATTCTGGTTGTGCTGCTGGTTTAGATAATTCGTTTGAACCAGAAATTACTGTTGCGGCAGGCGACCAATTCCTAATTTTGGTGCAAAACTTCGCTACAAGTACCTCAGGTTATACTATTGATTTTTCAAGTTCAACTTGTACAATAGATTATGGAACTTCATTAACAAGTTTAACTTGGTCGGGCGGGTCAAACTCAACTTGGGATAACTATGTTAATTGGGGAACATGTACTACTGTTTCATGCACTGTAGATGCAACTATTCCAAACACTGCTCCAAATATGCCTGTTATTTCAGTAAATTCTTCTGTAGAAGATTTAACAATAAATAGTGGGGCTATTTTAACCATTAATGATGGTATCACACTCACTATTTGTGGCAATCTAATTAACAACGGAACTATTTTTGCTTATCCGAATTCTACCATAGAATTTACTCATGCAAGTGCAGCGCACACTATGACTGGTAATTTAAGTGGCACAAGTGCACTTGGAAATTTAGTTGTAAATAAAGCAGCTGGGTCTGTGCAACTTAATAACGCATTAGATTTACAAGGTAATTTTACTACCTCATCTGGAACTAGTATTTTTAATAGCAATGGCCAATACATTAAAGTTGGTGGTAATTTCGTGAACAATAATGGTTCAACAACATTCACAAATACAACTGGGGGTACACTCGAATTCATTGGAACCGCTGCGCAAACATACAATCAAGGAAGTTCAAACTTGGATTTAAACAATGTAACCGTAAATAATACAAATGGTGATGTCTCATTAAGTTCCGTTATGAGAATGAGCGGGGTATTAACAATGACTTCGGGCTTATTAACTACAACAGGTACAAATCTTCTTACTTTATTACCGGGCGCAACATCTACAGTTGGAACAAGTACATCAACAAGTTATGTTAATGGTCCCATGAGAATACAAAAAAACTCAAGTGGTAGTAGTACAATCAATTTTCCAATTGGTAAAACTCCAGATTGCAGACCATTATCTTTAACTGTTAATCATGGTAATACAACACTTTATAATTATACAAGTGAATCGTTTAACTCACCTGCTAATGGTTTAGGGTACACTTTACCAATTACAATAGATACTGTTTCTGCAATTCATTATTGGAATGTAGCACGTACTGATAATGGCGGAACAAATCAACCAAGTGTTGATTTAGTTGGAAATCAAACAATACAATTGTTCTTTGGAACCAATGATGATGTAAAAGATGGCAACTACCTTAGCGTAGTTAAAAACACAGATGCAGCACCTACTGCATGGATTGACATTGGTGGAACAGGTGGCCCTGCTCCTAATGGCTCCCAACTTGTAGGAAGTATAACTTCTAATTCAAATCCAAGTGCTTTTAATTCCTTCTCAATTTTCACTTTAGGTAGTCAACTAGTTGGAAACAATCCATTACCGATTGAATTACTTTCTTTTCAAGCTATTCCAAATTCAAGTTTAGTAAATCTTAAATGGTCAACTGCTTCCGAATTAAACAATAATTTCTTTACAATAGAAAGAAGTGCAGATGGTATAGTGTTTGAAATCGTAGAAAAAATCAACTCGAAGGCGCCAAATGGAACAAGTAACACAACACTTAATTACGCTACTAAAGATTTAAATCCAATTGATGGTTATTCTTATTATCGTTTAAAACAAACTGATTTTGATGGTACTTCTAAATACAGTAAAATAGTATCAGTAAACTTTAGTAAATCTAAAAACATAACTTTCGCTGTTTATCCTAATCCAAACTATGGAGAGTTTACAGTTGATTTTAGTGGTATTGAAAATAATCACGAAGTTGAAATTACACTCGTAGACATTAAAGGTCGTGTAATTTACAAGAACTCCGTTTTTTCTGAAGAACAAACAACATCAGTTAAAATTGTACCATTAGAAAAAATCAGTGCAGGTATTTATTTCTGCAATTTAGTTGTTGAAGGTGTTACTTACACAGCAAAAGTAATTGTAAACTAATTTTTTCAGCACCTGAACATCATTCAGGTGCTGAAATTTTTCTCTTGTATTAATCCGCACTTTTAAACTAAATCACAATTAGGTCTATTTTTCAACTTTTCGTGTTCATTACAACAAAACCCTTAAATTTGCGCTCGAAAAATGAGCCAAAAGGCAGAAATAGCTATTGAACAAGTAAACTACTCTAAAATTGTAGCTTTTGGGAAATTAACGAAGTTTCGTCTTTCACTTTTAGTCGTTTTTTCAGCAGTTGTAAGCTATTTCACTATTTACCCCAAACAATTTGATTGGCAACATATTCTTGCACTTTCATTAGGTGGATTTTTAGTTACAGCAAGCGCCAACTCTTTTAACCAAGTTATCGAAAAAAACTTCGATAAACTTATGAAAAGAACACAATCTCGTCCTTTACCTTTAGAAATACTAAGCCCCATTGAAGCATTAATATTTGCAACAGTTTGCGGGGCAATTGGCTGTTGGTTAATGTTTGAATTTACCAATGATATTAGCGGTATTTTAAGTGTGGCTTCAATTGCACTTTATGCTTTAATATATACACCTTTAAAACGTTTAACTTCTTTCTCTGTTTTGTTGGGGCAATTCCAGGTGCATTACCTACTTTAATTGGTGCTGTAGCAGGTGAAGAAGGTTTTGGGAAAATCGGAATGTTTCCTTTCTTATTATACATTATTCAATTCTTTTGGCAATTCCCCCATTTTTGGGCAATAGCTTGGGTTAGCCACGATGATTACCAAAAAGCAGGTTTTTTTATGCTTCCTTCAAGAGGCGGAAGAGACATGGGAACTAGGTTCCAAATTTTAATTTACACCTTATTCTTAGTACCCAATAGCTTAACTCCTTATTGGTTTGGTTTTACTGGGCTTTACAGCGGGATAGTTGTTTTATTAATGGGGTTACTTTTTCTTTTTCAAGCTTACAGATTATATAAAGATGGGGAAATGGCCTCAGCAAGAAAATTAATGTTTGGCTCCTTCTACTACCTACCTGTAGTGCAATTAGCTTTAATGATTGGTTATTAAAATTACAAAAATGGGACTTACAGCAGATGAATTAGGTATTGAAAAAAAAGTGTTTGACAAAGCACGAAGAGCAATGTTATATTGGGCAATGGGCAGTATGTCTATTTTCTTTTCAGGATTTTGCAGTTATTATATGGTAATGAATGGCAATAGCAATTGGCTTGTTTTTGAATTACCTGATATATTTTACATTTCAACAGCTGTTATCATTGCAAGTAGTTTAACCATGTTCATGGCTCAAAATGCAATCAAAAAAAACAATTACGGTCAAGTAAAAATTGGACTTCTTCTAACACTTATTTTAGGAATCGTATTTTCAGTTTTACAATTTAAAGCTTGGAATTTTTTAATAGCAAATAACATCTTTTTTTCAGGAAAAGGCTCAAACATTTCTGGATCAATACTTTATGTAATTACTTTTTTACACTTTTTGCACATTGCAGCGGGGCTTATTACACTTTTAGTTAGTTTATTTAAAGCGAACAAAAAACGTTATTCGTCGGACAATTATTTAGGTTTAAGCTTAACGGCTATTTTTTGGCATTTTCTTGATATTTTATGGGTGGTTTTATTTCTTTTTTTGGTATTAAATCGCTAAACTTGCAGTCAAATTTTTAACACTAACAATTTTTAACAATTTCTATGAGTCACGCAGTAGCAAATGTAGATGAAAAAGAAGCTTGGAGCGGTGGTCAGTCGCCTTTCCGTATGAGCTATGGAAAGATGATGATGTGGTTTTTCCTTGTATCAGATGCTTTAACTTTTTCGGGATTATTAAGTGCTTATGGTTTCGTTCGTCATAAATATTCTGACGCATGGCCTGCAGCTGAGGATGTGTTTACCCATTTTCCTGGTACTCACGCACATTTACCTTTGTTTTATGTAGGTTTAATGACCTTCATTCTAATCATGTCTTCTGTAACAATGGTATTAGCCGTTGAAGCAGGGCACAGAAATGACAAGCGTGGTGTTATTATTTGGATGTTACTTACCATTATTGGTGGTTTCATGTTCGTAGGTTCACAAGCTTGGGAGTGGTATAATTTTATTACTGGGACTGCTGAAGGTGCAACACGCATGGTATGGGATATTGATGCCGGCAAATATGTTTCACAAGTAGTTCAAGGTGCTAATATGACGGTTAACGAATATGGCCCTGCACAATTTGCTAACTTCTTTTTCTTCATTACAGGATTCCATGGTTTCCACGTTTTCTCTGGTGTAATTATCAATTGTATTATTTTCATTAATGTACTTGCTGGAACGTATGAAAGAAGAGGTCATTATGAAATGATTGAAAAAGTTGGTCTATACTGGCATTTCGTAGATTTAGTTTGGGTATTTGTATTTACCTTCTTCTATTTATTGTAAAGTATTTTTAGTAAAAACATTATAAAACATTTAATATGGACTTTTCACACGATAATTACCCACAGTACGAAACAATGTACCAACATACCAATGAAGAAGGTAAAGGTAAACGTAAAGAACTTTGGAGAGTATTTTGGATTATGCTAATTATAACTCTTGTTGAGTTATTTGTAGGATTTAATGCTACAGCTTGGGGTTTAACAGGTGGCGGTTTATTAAAATGGGGATTCATTATTCTTACTTTAGCAAAAGCAGGATTCATTGTAATCAAATTTATGCACTTAGGTCACGAAACTAAATTCTTTAAATACACTATTCTTTTACCTTATGGTATTTTCATAGCTTATTTAATTTTCATTATTTTGGTTGAAGGTACTTATTGCTCTTACCCTGAGAACAAACCAAAACTGAATCCAATTTTTATGGATCAGAAAATTCAAAATAATGCTAACCACGGTAGAAGCTACATTAACACAAAATTGAATTTAAAAATGTCGGACGGAACTGAAGCTGTTGCAAAAGAAAAGCCTGCTGCTACTCACGAAGGACACTAATAATTTCTCAATAACTATTTTAAAACCCGTTCCTAATCAGAGCGGGTTTTTTATTTTCGCTAAGTTTCATTTCTTACATTAGTTTAAGTGTTTTAGCTTTTGATGATTGTACCTTTGCTTCATCATGGACAGAATATCCTTTTTAAAATCGCTCGCAGCACTTCCTCTTATGAGTAGTATTAATAAATTATCCGACCTACATAAAGCCATAGAACCACTTGAAACAAGTTCTATACTTATGCCTAGCTTATTTATTGGGCATGGTAGTCCAATGAATGCAATTGAACTAAATGAGTTCTCATTACAATGGCAAAAGCTGGGCAAGGAATTGCCAAAACCCAAAATGATATTATGTATATCCGCACATTGGGAAACCAAAGGAACATTTGTTACAGCAACTCCAAAACCAGAAACCATTCATGATTTTGGGGGATTTCCGCAAGCATTGTTTGATGTGCAATATCCTGCGCCTGGAAGTAAAGAATGGGCAAATGAAGCTAAGAATACGATTACTTCAACTACAGTTGGCCTAGATGAAACATGGGGCTTAGATCATGGAACTTGGAGTATATTAAAACACGTCTATCCAAATGCAGACATTCCAGTTTTACAATTAAGTATTGATTATACAAAAGATGCAGCTTACCATTATGCTTTAGCAAAAGAATTAAGCGATTTAAGAAGCAAAGGAGTTTTAATAATTGGCAGCGGTAATATTGTACACAATTTAGGAATGGTTGATTGGAGCAAGTTAAAAGTTCCTGAATATGGCTACGACTGGGCAATTGAAGCCAACACTAAAGTAAAGAAATTCATCAGCGAAGGAAATCATACTGATTTAATTAATTACGGTAAACAAGGGAAAGCATTTAATCTAGCAATACCAAGCGCCGAACATTATTTGCCATTAATTTATATTCTTGCATTGCAAAACAAAAATGAAAGTGCCAGTTTTTTTAATGATAAAGCAGTGATGGGTTCGTTGACTATGACTTCGGTGAAGATTGGTTAAAATTATTTCTTGGGGCCCCCGCCCTGCAACCCGGGGAACGGGGGTAAATTAAAACCCGAGGCCCAAAACCTAGCAATTTATTTAAAACAAACTCAACTGACTATCCCCTGCCCTATAATCAAATGCGTCACAATTAAAATTAAACTTTGGTAAATGCCCGATGTGCTTGCGTTTGGAGAGAATAAATAATTGTTGAATGGATTGCGCAATTTTACCTTCACCATGCATACGTGTACCAAAGCGGCTATCTTTTACATCGCCGCCATGGCATTCGCATATTTGATTCCAAATTTTATTTGCTCTATCGGGATAGGCCTTAAACAACCAATCATGAAAAATTTCGCCAATTGCTCCGTTCAATCTTACAATGGTATAGCCTGCATTACTTGCCCCGTTTAAAGCAGCTTGCTCTATTACATTCGGAATTTCATGATTGTTTAGCCCAGGAATAATGGGTGCTACCATTACACCAACTGGAATTCCTGCTTCGCTTATTTTTTTGATTGCAGCTAAACGACCTTTGTAAGTAGCAGTTCTAGGCTCTAGCAATAAACGCGTGTCTTCATCCAAACCTGTTATGGAAATCATTACATGCACTAAATTTTGTTTAGCGAGTTCCTGCATAATATCTATATCACGAGTTACTAAAGTATTTTTAGTAATTACACCAACAGGGTGTTCATACTTTAAACAGGTTTCTAATATGCCCCGCGTTATTTTTAGTTTTCGTTCGATGGGTTGATAACAATCCGTATTACCCGAAAGCATAATGGGCATTGCTTTCCAATTTTTATTTGAGAATTGTTTTTCTAATGTTTCTTTTACATTTTGTTTAATAATTATTTTTTGCTCGAACTCCATACCTGCGCTGTAACCCCAGTATTCATGTGTATTACGCGCATAACAATAAATACAGCCATGCTCACAACCTTGATATGGATTGAGCGAATATGCCATGCCAACATCGGGGCTTTCAATTTTATTTATAATTGTTTTGGGATGCGTGTAGATGAATTCAGTTTTTTGATTACTCATCAAGGCTTCATCCAAGCCTTCGATGTGTTCGGTAACCAATTTGAATTTATCAAAACGATTATTCGTGTTTACTTGTGCACCTCTGCCTTTAAAATAATTGTTTTGATTTTCTTCCACATGGTAAATGTACTTGCTGGAAGCCGCTATTTGCAAATATAATGGAGGGTTTCTCTGCTCTATTTTTAATCAAAGAAATGAAGACTAAAATTTACCACGGAGACACCGAGGACAGACGGAAAGTCCACGTTTAACAAAATATGTCTTGGCTCTTGATTCTAAAAAGTCTTGATTCATAAAACTACTTTACAACCAAAGCAGCGCAAGCTTTCCAAATAACTTCATCGGGCGGCGGGGCAATGATGCAAACGGGTTCATCTTTAACGGGATGGATGAATTCTATTTTGCGTGCGTGCAAATGTATGCTTGCATCTTTATTGGTTCTATCAAAACCATATTTAACATCGCCTTTTATTGGGCAACCCATGTGCGATAACTGCACACGTATTTGATGATGGCGACCTGTAATTGGTAATACTTCCAACAAATAATAATTATCGGTTTTAGCAATTACTTTGTACGAAAGTTCAGAACGTAACGCTCCTTTTCTTTCTTCGTTGTATGCTCTACTTTTATTTTTTTGTTCATCCTTAACTAGATAATTAACAAGCGTAGCTTCATCTAACTTTGGTTTGTTTTTTACAACTGCCCAATATGTTTTCTGAATGTCTTTTGTGCGAAACAATTCATTTAAACGTGTTAATGCTTTTGATGTTTTTGCAAATAACACAACGCCGCTCACTGGTCTATCAATACGATGCACAACACCTGTAAATACTTCGCCTGGTTTATTATATTTTTCTTTGAGGTAACGTTTCACTGCATCACTCATTGGCTCATCACCAGTTTTATCACCCTGCACCAATTCGGAAGGTTTTTTGTTTACAGCAATGATATGATTGTCTTCGAATAAAACGTCTAGCATAATGCAAAGGTAGGATTAATTTGAATCCCGATAGCTATCGGGAGAGGTAATTTGGAAATTTGAAAATGCTAGTGCTTATTTATTCCTCGGATGATAGGAGATTATATTCTCTCGCAAGTAATAATTATCAACATGCGTATAAATTTCTGTTGTTGTGATGGATTGGTGACCAAGCATTTCTTGTATAGCTCTTAAATCTGCCCCGCCTTCTAAGAGGTGAGTTGCAAAGGAGTGGCGAAATGTGTGAGGAGAAATTGTTTTTTTTATTCCTGCTTTCTCAACTAAATCTTTAATGATTAAAAACACCATCACTCGAGATATCTTCCCTCCTCTTCTATTCAAAAACAAGGTATCGGTGTTTGCTTTTGTAACAGGCAGTAGTGGGCGAATTTCTTTTAAATAAATGGTAATGAATTTTTTTGCGAAATCGCCAATTGGAACCATGCGCTGTTTATCGCCTTTACCAATTACCATGATGTAATCTTCTTTAAAATGCAAATCGGAAATCTTCAAATCAACCAACTCACTCACTCGTAAGCCGCAACCATAAAGTGTTTCAAGCATAGCTCGGTTTCTTTGACCTTCTTTTTGGGAATAGTCAATTTGTTTCATGATCAAATCAATTTCAGGAACGCCCAACGTTTCAGGAAGCTTACGCATTGTTTTAGGAAAATCGAGTAATAAAGAAGGGTCGAAATTTATTTCATTTTCCAAACTCAAATACTTATAAAAACTACGAATACCAGAAATTATACGAGCTTGGGAAGTTGCGCCCAAACCAATTTCATTCAAATTTTTTATAAAAGCTTTTAAATGGGTAAGGTTTACTTGCTTAGGCGAAAGATTATATGTGAACGTAATAAATTGTTCTAGCTTATTAATATCATCCAAATAGGCCTCTACCGAGTTATCCGACATAGAGCGCTCGATTTGCAAATAATATTTATAACCTTTTTTATAGGACAACCAATTGCTCATGACTTAACAAAGTTGTGAAAATTCTTCGTAGTTTTATGCTATGCAAATTTTAATTATCAACGGCCCCAATTTAAATTTATTGGGTAAGCGCGAAACTAACATTTACGGCAATCAGCCTTTTGAAGAATATTTAACTGAACTAAAGGGAAAATATAAAAACTTTGATATTCATTATTTCCAAAGTAATGTGGAAGGGGAAATAATTAATAAACTACAGGAAGTTGGTTTTAGCTATACAGGAATTGTTTTAAATGCTGGTGGCTACACGCACACATCAATTGCTATTGCAGATGCTGTGGCTGCTATAAAAACACCGGTGGTTGAAGTTCACATCAGTAATATTTTTGCAAGAGAAGATTTTCGACACGTTTCTTTATTAGGGAAAAATTGTATTGGAAGTATTTCTGGATTTGGAATGAAGAGTTACGACTTGGCTTTGGATTATTTTTCAAAATAAAAACCCCTACTTACTTTCGCAAATAGGGGGCTTGATTTCAGATATTAAATTTAATCTTCTACAGAAATAACTTCATCTAATTCTTCTTCAGAAACATCATTTTTTGTTTCTTCAGCTTTCTTGGTCATTTTATTAGGCTTTTTATTACCTTTTGCAGCTTTCTTAGCTTTTGCCTGAGCTTTTAATTTATCCTTTTGCTCTTGAGTAAGAATTGGTTTAACGCCATCACGGTATTCTTTGTGAGCAGCTTTTATTTCTTTTTTCATCGCTTCTTTTTCCTCAGGAGTTTTTTTGCCTTTGTTAGCTTCTCTGATTGCATCTACTTTTTTAGCTCTAGTTAAGGCCAAATCATAAATTTTTGGTTTTTGATCTTCAGTTAAAGTAACTGTTTTATCCAAATTATCTACTGATTTTTGAGCTCTTTGCTCAGCAGTAGCCTTCATTTTAACTGGTTTTTTAGCCGCCACAGGCTCTTGTGCATTTATTGTGCTTCCCGCAAATACTAATGCAAACACTACTAGTAACTTTTTCATAATTGTACGTTATTTAATTGATTTGTTTATTTGACTCCAAAAGTATACCAAAGTTTAATTAATAAAAAAAAATATCGATATTTACCCACAATTAAAATCTAGCCATGGAAAGTGTATTTGAAATTTTAAAGATTATTATTCCTGCAGGAGCAGTATTTGCTACCGCTTATTTTTTAATTCGTACTTTTTTAAACAACGAAAATAAGCGTAGAGAATTAGAAATACGTAAAAGTTCCTTAACTATTGTTGCGCCAATAAGATTACAAGCTTACGAGCGTATAGTTATTTTCTTAGAACGTTTACATCCAAACAATTTAGTTTTGCGTGTAAACAAGGTAGGAATGACCTCCCATCAATTACACGCTGAGTTAATTAAAGCTGTTAAATCAGAATATGAGCACAACATTTCTCAACAAATTTACATTACGCATGGTGCGTGGGAATTGGTAAAAACAGCTAAAGAAGAGACGCTAAAGCTAATTAATATCTCTACTTCAAAAGTTCCTGAGAATGCAAGAGTCAAGATTTAGCAGGTGTTATTTTGCAAATTGCTGCTAGCGTAGATAAAATGCCAAGTCAAGTTGCACTTGAATACTTGAAGAAGGAAATTGCTCAGTATTATTAATGTTATATAGCTTATAATTTATTCTTCCTTTTTTCATTCATTACTAAAAGCACTATTCCTACTAGTGATAATGCTAAGCCTATAAATAATACAAATAGTGAGCCTGGCCAATGCATTATTTTAAATACTGAACCAAGTAAGAAAAACAAAGTGCCAATTATTAAAGCAATTATAGCTATTGTCTTCATTCTAATTCACCAATAAACTTTTTTCCATTCGCATAGCAATTTCTTCTGCTATTTTAGAAAAGTAAGAAGAAGCAATTTTATCAGGGTGATTTACTGTAGAAGGAAAATTAACCGAACTTATTCCTGAATTTATTTCCTTGCCTGCAACTGTAAATATTGTGTAGTGAACAGTTATAGTGCGTTGTGCTGCATTTGTTAAAGCTCCTGGGATTTCAGAGGTTGTTATGTCAACCTGATTGATAAATAAAAAAACATCGGTTTTATACTTTGCATTAAAGCCACTCAATAAAGAATTATCGTTTACTTTAACATTCATAAACTTTCCTTCATTATCAGTGTCAGCCATCAACTGTCCCTTTTGAACAAATGTTTTTTCCTTCTCCGCTTTTGGTGCTGTGTACTTTTTTTGATCCGGAATTTTGTCGAATTTAAATTGTACTGCCCCGTATGTTTTAAATAAATCCTTTTTATATTTTACTGTATCATCTAAAAAAGAAATAACTTCCTGTTTCTTTTTTATACACTTATATAATTCCTCATCCAAACCAAAACGAACGGCTTGCTTTATTTTTTTTTGATCCCACTTCGTTTCTGCATTTATTTTATGGTCGATTTGACTCATATACATGCGCGGCTCAAAAGGAACAATTAAAACTTTGTGTTTAGTTCCTTTTTTGGCAGGTTCGTTACTTAAATTTGGTTTAGACCCATTACTAATAGTGGTTTGTGCAAATGCTGGCGACAACATTAAACCAAAACCAATAATTAATATAGATTTAAGTCTTCCCATTATTTAGTAAAGAGTTTCACAATATCGTTTCCGTTTGCGTACAACATCAATAGCAATAAAAATGCCATACCTACATACTGCGCATACGTAAGGAATTTAACACTAGGTGCACGGCGCGTAATCATTTCCCAAAGGGTAAATAAAACATGTCCGCCATCCAATGCTGGAATAGGCAATAAATTCATGAAAGCCAACACATTGAGATAAATGCAGTCATTATTCCAAAAACCTTGCAAATCCATTCGTTTTGAAAAATTTTACCAATTGAAATAAATCCACCCATGTGTTTGTATGCGCCAGTGCTGGGCGTAAAGCATTAGTTTAAATTGTTCAACATAAAATTTAAGTGTATTCCATGTTTTTTTAACGCCCGCAGGGAACGATTCAAAGAAACCATAAGAAGTATGTTCTAAACGCATTACTTTCAAACTATCTAATTCCTTAAATGTGTTTACTAATTCAACTTCCAAATTACCTTCTGGAGATATTTTATTTCTCAGGCACACTTCAGTCCCGCCTCTTATAACATTTAGCTTAATTCTTTGTTTTTAATTTTTGAGATTTGATAAAATTTTATTTGATATTGAAATAGGCATTGATAAACTTTATACTGCTACCACTTTGTCAATTTGCTTTACAACCAGCTTTTACATTTTTAAAGATGTATCAGGAACTGCACCAATAACAAAAGGCATTCGAACTGGCAATAAACCTGCGCGTTCCTTTTTGCAACCTTATCAATTAAATCTACCGGTAATTTAATGGTTTGATTTCTACCTTCTCTTTCAACTAACAACAGTTTAGCGCAGAAAAGCTTCGCCATTAAATTATCGTAATAAACAATCGACCGCCATTAACCGAAATAATCTTATCTCCTGTTTTAAATCCTAAATTTTGTGCTAATGAATCTGCTTGGATTCCGCTTTTTAATTCGCTCATTGGCAATTTATCTTCACCCCAAGCAAATAATACCATTGCATAAATAAAGAAAGCAAGTAAAATATTTACTATAATACCACCTAACATTATAATTAAACGTTGCCAAGCTGGTTTAGATCTAAACTCCCATGGTTCTGCGGGCTTTTTCATTGCTTCAGTATCCAAACTTTCATCAATCATTCCTGATATTTGAACATATCCTCCTAATGGAAACCAACCTAATCCGTATTCGGTATCACCAATTTTTTTCTTGAATAACGCAAAATTAAGCACTCCTGGTAATGGAAAAAGAAAATCAAAGAAAAGATAGAATTTCTCTACTCTAGTTTTAAAAATTCGTGCTGCAATAAAATGCCCTCCTTCGTGAAAAGCAATTAAAATAGAAAGACTTAATATTAGTTGTACCGCTTGTATCAAAACATAAAAATTTAGTTTACAAAGATAACAAGGTTTTGCAGCTTTTTATCCTTCGGACAAGTGTTTATTCGTTATTGATTGTTAAGTACTTATGTGTCAAAATTATCTATATAACTTTCAATTTTCCAAATTGTTTGGTATATTTGCACAAACCGAAGAATTTATGAAGAGATTTTTTGCAGTATTGGGCTTATTGGTTCCTTTTGTTTTTGTTTCATGTTCAGGAAATCCTGATGGCGACGAAATACTAGATAGTGATACTACTACCTTGGCAATTGACCCTAAAATAAAGGCAAACGCTCAAAACATTTTCAATTCGGTGCCTGAACCTGCAAAAATAAACGAAATGATTTCGGATGCTGGTTTAGAGTATGATGCTTCTCTACTTAATAACCCTGATAAATACAGTTCATACAGTACCGATGATTACAAAGCATTGAATTTAGGAGTTTACGGTACTGATTTAAGTTTTACAAGTTCATTTGAACAAACGCAGGAAAGTTTACTTTACCTTAAATGTGTTAATCTATTATGTAAAAGCTTAGGCATTAGTGGTGTTTTTGACGAAAGAACTTCAGAACGTATTGATGCAAATAAAGATAATCGTGACTCACTTTTGGATATCATTTCTAAATCATTTACCCAAGCAGATAAATTTTTAAGAGAAAACCAACGTGGGCATTCTTCTGCACTTTTAGTTGCAGGTGGTTGGATTGAGGCAACTTATTTATCTACAAAATGTGGAATTACAGGTAAAAGTCGCAAAATTACAGAAGAAATTATCAAGCAAAAAGCTTCTTTAAAAGAACTTATTGCCTTAATGGAAGGTTATCCTGCTGGAGCTGAAACACTTTATGTGTTAGATGAATTAAGAACATTGCAAACTCCAATGGAAGAACTAAGCGTTAAATATAGCTCTTTAGATAAAAAAGCTGAATTTGACCCTACTATTCTTTCCGCTGTTGACGAAAAAATCAGCGCAATTAGAAAGAAAATTACCCAAAATTAATTCCTTATTAATTTACCTTTAATTTTCCTAAAAATTATTGGGAATTATTTGTTTATTGCCCATTAAACACTAATTTTAACACGTTATAAACGCAATTACACAATAGATATATGGACAGGCTAAAAGAACAATTTAAAGAAAAAGCAAGCGCTCTTTCTGTTGAGATTAAAGACATTGTAAAAAATCATGGTGATGTAAAACTAGGTGAGATTACTGTAGCTCAAGTATACCAAGGTATGCGTGGTATGGTAGGTATGGTTACCGAAACTTCTAAGTTAGATCCTGAAGAAGGAATTCGTTTTAGAGGATACACTATTCCTGAATTACGTGCTAAATTACCAAAAGCACCAGGTGGTACAGAACCATTACCTGAAGGAATTTTTTATTTAATGTTAGTTGGTGAATTACCTAGCCAAGATGATGTTACGTTTATCACAAATGAGTGGGCAAAACGTTCTCATGTTCCTAAACATGTATTTGATGTATTAGATAAATTGCCATTGGATGCACATCCTATGACACAATTCATTACTGCAATTTTAGCAATGCAAACTGAATCCGTTTTTGCAAAAGAATATTCAAAAGGAATAAACAAAAAAGATTATTGGGATCCAATTTATGAAGATGCAATGAATATGATTGCACGTTTACCGCGTGTTGCAGCATACATCTATCGTAGAAAATATAAAAACGGTGTTCATATCGAACCAAATCATAAACTAGATTGGGCTGCAAACTTTGCTCACATGTTAGGTTATGAAGAAGTTGATTTCAGAAGATTAATGCGTTTATATATGACTATTCACGTAGATCATGAAGGTGGAAACGTATCAGCGCATGCAACACATTTAGTTGGTTCTGCATTAAGCGATCCTTATTTAGCATTCTCAGCAGGTATGGCTGGTTTAGCAGGTCCGTTACACGGATTAGCAAATCAAGAAGTATTAGCTTGGATTATTGAGTTAAAAGAAAGTTTAGGTGGTGGTTTACCAACTAAAGAACAAATTGCTGAATACATTAAGAAAACATTAGCAGAAGGAAAAGTTGTACCGGGTTACGGACACGCAGTATTGCGTAAAACAGACCCTCGCTTTACAGCACAACAAGATTTTTATAAAACGTGGATTAAGCATGATGATATTTGCGAAATAGTGCAGATGGTTTACGAAGTTGCGCCTCCAATTTTAGAAGGAACCGGGAAAATTAAAAACCCTTGGCCAAATGTAGATGCGCATTCAGGTGCATTGTTAGTGCATTACGGAATGCATGAGTATGATTTCTATACTGTGTTATTTGGCGTGTCACGTTCATTAGGTGTAATGGCAAGTTTACTTTGGGACAGAGCAACCGGAGCTCCATTAGAGCGTCCAGGTTCTGTAACTACAGAGTGGATACAAAAGAAAATAAAAGCTGAAGCTGCTGCGAAAGCTTAAAATTAAAAATTCAAACAAAAAACCGAACTAATGTTAGTTCGGTTTTTTGTTTATATCTAACATTTGTAATTTAAACCAAATTTCGCAGAATGAATAAAAATATACTTACATCCATTTCCCTTACAATCCTTTCATTTTCTATTATAGGACAAACAAATCAAAAAAAAATTATTCAGGCTACAAATAGGTTGGAAGAAAAGCACTTTAATTTACCCAAAACAAATTCAGCTAAACAAACTAAGCCTTCGCAAATCTACACATTGCCATTTCTTCAACTCGACTCAAGTATCTCGGAAAACATAAATGCCGACTCAAGTTTATACACTCATTCTCAAAAAAAGGAATTCACTTATGATACTTATGGAAACATTAATGAAGAAACTAATTATGACTGGGACGAAATAAATAACTTATGGGTAAAAACTACAAAAAAAATCCACTTCTATTTTAGTACGGATAGTTTAAGAAGCGAAGAAAACTATGAGTGGGACAACAACACGCTTAATTGGGTACCAAAAAACAAACACATATACAGTTACTATATAAATGGAGCAGTTGACTCTAATCTATTTTACACTTTTAATTCAACTAGTTTACTTTGGGTAGGCTCTAATGCTGACATTTTTGTTTATGACGCAAACGATAACGTAACAAATTACAATCGACAAAGATGGGATACAATTAGTAACTTATGGATTAATGAATTTAAATATGAGTTCAGTTATAATGCAAATAATGATAGAACTCAAAATCTAACTTACACTTGGGATATCATTACCGACCACTGGATCAATTCATATAAAATAGTAAACACCTATGATCTTACACCAAATCTCACATTGATAAAAGGATATGTTTGGGACATTAATTTAAGTCAATGGCAAGATGACCAAAAAATAGCGTTAACCTACGATGCAAATAACAATTGTACTGTTGATACATCTTACACATGGAATCTCGGTAGTTCTTCATGGAACCTAAATGAGTTAAACAATTACGCTTATGACTTATCCAATAATTTAACGGAAAGCACAAATAGTAGCTGGAATACAGCTTTATTAATATGGAATTCACAAAATAAATACGAATACACCTATGATTTAAATAATAATAAAACAACGGATGTATTTAGTTTTTGGAATGGTACAACTTGGGAACTATTTTTTAAAACAAGCTTTTTTAATTATTCGAATTCAGTCGCAGCTGAAACAGCAAATTACACTTGGGATGCCAACATTTCTCAATGGAAGCCAATAGATAAAGGAACTCTAAATCATAATGTAAGTGTCTCATATACCGACATAATACTTCCCTTTTATTTTGAAGAAGATTTATTTCATCACCAGCTAAATACTTCCCAATCTTATGGCTGGGAAAACAATAGTTCGACTTATGCACTTAACGAGGTGATTACCTACTATTACTCAAATACTTCAATTGGCATTAAAGAAACGCAGATAGTAGATAACATAGTTGCTTTCCCAAACCCTACAACAGATTTAGTTAACTTTAAATTACCGAAAGAAGAAACAAACTACACTATTGATGTATTTAATTGTGCTGGTGCAAAATTACTAAGCGTAAATAATTTAAACAAGATTAGTGTTTCTGATTTAAATTCAGGATTGTACATTTATACAATTACTAGCAAAAACAATGTTTACAAAGGGAAATTTATAAAAGAGTAAATTTATTTACCAACAACCCCCGGTAAGATTTTCTTTCAAATTAAATCACGTTAAACAATTCTCGACTTGCGCTCGAACTGACATCGTACTTTTTTAAGAATTTAAATAATGTCATTTCGCAGTCAAGAAAAGGCATTGTGTTTTACTCTACAGCCCTATTCTTCGCTAAAACAAAACAAGCAATTGATAAAACAATTGTTACTGGTGTAAACACCATTTTCTCAAAACTATTTATTGAAAACAAATTGCCGATTGCATTTAATACAAACAAAGCAAACATAATCCACAGCATTACATTTATAAACCTACTTGATTCACCTAGTTTTATTTGCTTATGCTTTTTAATTGCTATAAATAAAAAAAGTGCGTTCAAAAATATAGAAAATGCTTCAAAAGCATCCATCTCGCTATCATTTGTTAATCGTCCACCTCAAGCAATTTCGTATGAAATTACCTTGAAACGAATCAACAAATGAAAAACAATTGTTAGTGAAAACAAAACAATTAATACTATTGACGCAATTCTATATTTCATTTTAGTGGAAACAAAAATGGCAGACGCTGTCTGCCATTTTTAAAATTATAAGATTTAGTTTACCCTTTTGTTTTCTCAAACTCTTTCATTGCATCTACCAACACTTGCACACTTTCTATTGGTAATGCGTTGTACATAGATGCGCGGTAACCACCAACATCACGGTGGCCTTTAATTCCATCGATTCTGTATTTTTTTGCTAAGGCATCAAACTCTGCTTCGTACTCTGGTTTAGTTGGTAAAAAACAAGCATTCATATTACTTCTGTCCTCAACAGCAACAGTTCCTGCAAAACAAGCATTACGGTCGATTTCGTTATATAATAAATCTGCTTTTTGTTGATTTATTTTTTCAATCCACTCAACTCCACCGTTCTCTTTTAACCAACGTAATGTAAGCATAGTAACATACACAGGAAACACTGGTGGAGTGTTATACATACTTTCTCCTTTAATATGAACATTGTAATCCATCATGGATAACATTTTGCGTGTAGTTTTTCCTAATACATCTTTTCGTACCATAACCATTGTACTTCCAGCGGGACCAATGTTTTTTTGCGCGCCAGCATAAATTAAAGCAAAATCGTTTGCATTAATCTTACGACTAAATATATCCGAACTCATATCACACACCATTGGAATTGGTGATTTAGGAAATGATTTCATTTGTGTTCCGTAAATTGTATTGTTAGATGTAATGTGAAAATAATCAGCATCCGTAGGGATTTCATATCCTTTAGGAACGAAAGAGAATTTTTTATCTTCTGAAGATGCAATAACTTTTGTATTACCTACAATTTTTGCTTCTTTAATTGCTTTACTCGCCCACACACCTGTGTTTACATAAGCAGCATAACCATTCTCTGTAAGCAAATTATAAGGAACCATTGCAAATTGTGTACTTGCCCCGCCTCCTAAATAAAACACTTCGTACTCATCACCTACTTCAAATAAATCTTTAACTAATTGACGTGCTTCGTCCATTACGTTCACATAGTTTTTACTACGATGCGAAATTTCTAACAAAGATAAATCCATGTTATCGAAATTAATACAAGCTTCAGATGCTTGCTTTAAAACTTCCTGTGGTAATATTCCAGGGCCTGCACTAAAATTATGAACTTTTGACATAAATGATTTTTTTGTAAAATTAGAAATAATGTAAATAGTAAAACCATTTAGTGTAGTTTTTATTTTTAATTTTACACTTAATATTATGATTCGCTTCTCATTCTCAGGAGTTGGGATTCTCTGCGCTAATTCACAAAAATTCTTTTCCAACATTAACATTTTTTATTAGCTGTTACTTCTCATTCAAACCGAATTTGACTGAAATAATTGTATTTTCGTTGTAATTAAAATTCAAACATTATGGCAAACTCAAAGAATTTTTTTAACGAGGCTGAGCAAACAAGAATTATAGAGGCAATTAAAGCTGCCGAAAAAAATACATCAGGTGAAATACGCGTTCATGTTGAAGACGAATGCAAAGGTGAAGCATTAACAAGAGCTGAAGAATTGTTTGGTCAATTAGGAATGCACAAAACTGAAAAGAAAAACGGAATACTTTTTTACTTAGCAGTAAAAACCAGAAACTTTGCTATTGTTGGTGATGCAGGCATACACGCAAAAGTAGGACAAGATTTTTGGGACAAAGTAAGTAGCAAAACTACTGCGTTATTTAAACAAACATTTTTTGCAAAAGGTTTAGAGGAAGCAATTTTAGAATGCGGACAGCAACTAAAAAAATATTTTCCTTACCAAACAAACGACACTAACGAATTATCGGATGAAATCTCTTATAGCTAAATTTTTTCTTCCACTCTTTTTATTCTTACAGCTTTTTGTTACTGCGCAGGTAGTTGAACGACCATCGCCCGAGCGTTTGGTAAACAATCTTTCTAAAGAGTTTCCTGATTTTTTAAATGCACAACAAGAAAAAGAATTAGAAGATACTTTACGTGCATTAAGTAATAACAGCTCCAACCAAATTTGTGTTGTAATTATTGATGATATTGGTGGCACAGCTGCTTCTGATTATGCGGTGCAGCTATTAAACAAATGGGGCGTTGGACAAAAAGATAAAAACAACGGAGTAGTTATTTTAGTAAAACCTGCGGCTAGTTCGGGCGATAGAGACCTAGCAATATCGGTTGGTTATGGTTTAGAAGGTGCAATTACCGATTTAGAAACCAAACATATTTCGGAAAATGAAATAATACCTGAGTTTAAACAGGGCAATTATTTTGCAGGTTTAATGAATGGCTGCAGGGCATTGGCGAGCGAGGCAAGAGGCGAATACAATGTAAAAAACAAAAGCACCGGAAACGATGTACTTAGTTGGTTTAAAAAACATCCCATCATTTCGATATTATTAGTATTAGGTCTTTTCTTTCTTTTATCAAAAGGTAAAGGAGGCGGAGGCTCAGGCTTTGGCAGAAGTGGATACCGCAGCTACGGTGGATTTGGAGGTTTTGGTGGCGGTAGCTTTGGAGGCGGCTCATCAGGTGGCGGTTTTGGTGGTTTTGGCGGCGGAATGGGCGGCGGTGGCGGTAGTAGTAGTAAGTGGTAAAATCACCCTTTTTTCTTGTGTAATTCACGCTTTCTCCCTAACTTGCATCAATTATTTAAGACAAAATGAGCTCAGGAATGTTTAATAAAGCAAGCGCAAAAAGCGCAGGACAAGATAGTCCTTCAATAAATATAATTGGTAATGGTACTCAACTTACAGGTGATATTCGCTCTAACGGAGATTTTAGAGTAGATGGGCAATTAGTTGGAACCATTAACATAAAAGGTAAATTAGTTGTTGGTCCTACAGGTAAAATTGAAGGTGAAATAGTTTGCCAAAATGCTGATATTTCGGGAGAAATTAAGGGTAAAATAA
Source organism: Bacteroidota bacterium (assembly GCA_016702705.1). Taxonomy (GTDB): domain Bacteria; phylum Bacteroidota; class Bacteroidia; order B-17B0; family Aurantibacillaceae; genus JADJDM01. The sequence goes on from JADJDM010000020.1 coordinate 24,410, forward strand.
ATGTTGCTGAATTGCTTACACTAAAAGCAACTGCGCGTTTAAATGGCGATATCGTTACTGGAAAAATTGCAATTGAGCCTGAAGCACAATTTACAGGAACTTGCAGCATGGGTGGTGTTGTAAAAAACATGCAAACAGAAAGTGAATCAAGAAAAGAAGCCAAAGCAGCCGTTTAATAATAATTACCTCAAATATTCGGGAATGGCTTTTCAAATGGGAGCCATTATTACCATAGGAGTATTTGGCGGAAAAAAACTGGATAGTTGGCTCGAACTTAAAACTCCCATCTTTACTTTAATCTTAAGCCTAGTTTCGGTTACAGCAGCCATCTACGTTTCAATTAAAGATTTTTTAAAACCAAAAAAATAATGTCGTATCCAATAAAGTTACTTATCACTTCCATTATAGCTTCTGTTGGACTTTACTGTTGGAATCAATTTATGCCTGCAGAATACAACAACCTTCACGTTTATTTTATACTTCCATTCTTCATTATTTTTTCCTTGTTGTCTTTTCAATCATTAACCAAAACATTGGATTCAGAAAACAAAAATGCATTCACTATGCGTTTTATGGCTTCTACAGGAATTAAAATGTTTGTTTGCTTAATTATGATTGTAATTTATGCCTTCGTAAACAAATCCCAAATAACATCATTTGCAGTATTGTTTTTGTTTTTATATTTTTTATTCACCGGTGTAGAAACAGCATCCTTATTTAAAGAAATTCAAAAACGTAAACAAAAGAATTAACAAACAATAATGATACAATCGGCTTTAAGCCTGTATCTTTGTAAAGAAAATTAGAACACATGAGTATCACGAAAGAACAAGTTATAGATGCACTAAAATATGTTGATGATCCAGATATTAAAAAGGACATCGTTACATTAGGCATGGTTAAAGATGTGGAAGTAGAAGGTAAAAACGTTTCGTTTACAGTTGTACTTACAACACCTGCTTGTCCAATGAAAGATATGATACAACGTGCTTGCGAAAATGCAATTTTACATTTTGTAGATAAAGAAGCTATTGTAAAAGTTAACATGACAGCAAATGTTACAACACAAAAGAAAGACGATAAAAACGCACTTTCGAAAGTGAAAAACATTATTGCTATTGCATCTGGTAAGGGAGGAGTTGGTAAAAGTACCGTTACTGCAAACCTTGCCATGGCATTAGCAAAACAAGGCGCAAAAGTTGGAATTGTAGATGCAGATGTTTACGGTCCATCCATGCCGATTATGTTTGATGTGGTGCATGAAAAGCCACGAGTTGTTGAGATTGATGGTCAAAACAAAATATTACCTGTTGAAAGTTACGGAGTAAAAATATTATCTATTGGTTTCTTTTCAGATATTAATCAGGCTGTTGCTTGGAGAGGTCCAATTGCTACACGCGCATTACAACAATTGTTTAATGATGCTGAGTGGGGCGAATTAGATTATATGCTTGTTGATTTACCTCCTGGTACTGGCGATATACATTTAACTTTGGCTTCATCTATTCCAATAACTGGTGCAGTTGTAGTAACTACGCCACAACAAGTAGCAGTTGCCGATGCAAGAAAAGGCGTTGCCTTTTTTAAGAATGATCATATTAAAGTTCCTGTTTTAGGAATTATTGAAAACATGAGTTGGTTTACTCCTGCCGAATTACCTAACAATAAATATTTTATTTTTGGTGAAGGTGGAGCGCAACAATTAGCAGAAGAATTTGATATTCCTGTTTTAGGAAAAATACCTTTGGTGCAAAGTATACGTGAAGCAGCTGATGCAGGAAGACCTGCTGTGTTACAAGAGACAACACCACAAGCAATTGCTTTTACTGAGTTAGCTCAACGTATTGCACAAGAAATTGCTATTTTAAATAATTCAAAATTATCGGCTGAACCCGTAAATGCTTAACTAATTACTAAAAAATAGTACATGCCTAACAATAACATTCGTTTAAAAGTAGAAGAAGCACTAAACTCAATTCGCCCATATTTAGAGGCCGACGGAGGTAATGTAGAGTTAATAGATATTAGTGCAGATAATGTTGTACATGTTGAATTGATTGGCGCCTGCAAAACATGCAGTATGAGTATGATGACAATGAAGGCAGGAATTGAAGAAACTATCAAACGTTCGGTTCCCGAAATTAAATCTGTTATTTCAGTAAACAATTAATATGCGCAACTTTTTATCTATACTCTTAATTTCGTTTAGTTTTTTTGCATACTCGCAAACAAGTAAAAAAATAACGCTTTGTACAGATGATAAAACAACGCTGCACAATTTTAGTTTTTGGTTAGATGTAAAAGTCAAAAGCGCTGATACTTCTTTCTTTTACGCATTGCATTCAAACAAAAAAGATGTGATTGAAGTTTTAAAAGAAGGTAAGTACACACTTACGTTTAATTCTATTTTCGGCGATAAAATCACGAAGGAAATTGTAATAGGTAAAAAAGCGAAATACAAATTAAAAGTAAAAGGACTCAACGCTATGTATGGCAAAGTGCCTACAACAAATAACTTTAGCGATAGACTAAGTAATGGCGACACTTTGTATTTCATCTATTCAACCACAGGAAAAGATGTTGCCTTAGAAAAGATGGCAGTAACAAAACTTGCGAATGGTAGATACATGGCGATGCTATTTAAAGGTTTAACCAATGAAGTTTTTATGGAATATGGATGTGATGAAAACACGTTTTCTGTAGTGAAATCAACCGAAAAACTTTTAAAAGAGAAAAAACAGGAAACTTAGCTCCTGATATTTACACCTATTGTTTGCGTAACGCTTATTATTCTGTTACTGACCCATCATGCAATTTTAAAGCATTAGATAGAATGAAAGCTCGTTTGTTCCTTGTTGAAGGAAAATAAATTGCCCCGCTTTTTCTCGAAGTATTTTACATCTATCATAATTAGGAGTATTAATAAGTTTCGGTGCGCTGCACCTTAATTTGTATAGTGCTGTATTTGGTTACAAATGTTGCGCGGCTATGCCGCTTGTGATTAGACATGTTGCAACCCACACAAAAAGGCTGTAGAGCAGTAAAGATTTGTAGCTGCAGAGCAGCGGAAGATTTGTAAAACCCAAAATCTCACCCAAATATTAGGTGCAGCGCACCGTAACCAAATTGGAATCGTAATCACCAACCTACCCAAACATTTGATTTTACCCCATAAATATTGTTAATTATTATCCTACCTAAAAAACTGACACTTTTTTTATGTAATTTCATTATACAAAGCATCAATAGGTTGTAAATCATAAACCAATTCAACATGAACAAATTTATACTACCATTTCTTACTTGCGCTTTACTAACAACAACTGCTACCACAGCGCAAAACATTTCAGATTTTAAAACTTACAAAACACAGAAATCAGGCGAATTAGACGCGAAACATCTTTTCGAAACCTTAATTGGTGAAGGTGTTGTTTTAAAAAGTTACTCCATTACTAAAACTCCTTCTGACGAAGCGTATGGCTTTTTTGAAGATAAAAAATCTTCTCTTGGTATGAAAAAGGGAATGATAATGACAACAGGTGGAATTACTGCCTTATGTTCAGGAAACACTTCTCAAGCAATGTCGAATATGACACATGCAAATATGGAAGCACGGAATAACTCTTCAAGTAAAGGAACCGATTGTATCGAATTACAAAATTTAATTAATAAAGGACAAAAAACCTTTGATGTTTGTTTTATTGAATTAGATATTGTTCCAACAGCAGATAGTTTAAGTTTTAACTATGTATTTGGTTCAGAAGAATACGATGAATTTGTTGGAACAGAATTTAATGATGTTTTTGGTTTCTTCATTAGCGGAAAAGGAATTGAAGGCGAGAAAAATTTAGCTGTTGTTCCTAATTCAAAATCACCAGTGAGTGTAAATACTATTAATAATGGGAAACATAGTTATAGTTCAAGAATAAACCCAGCAAATCCATCTTACTATGTCAGTAATATTGGCGGTAATTTACCAATTGAATATGATGGTTTAACTAAACTTATGCAAATTCGCCAAGCAGTTACACCTTATGAAACATATCATATTAAACTAGCAATTGCTGATGTTTCGGATAACACTTACGATAGTGGTGTTTTAATTGAGGGGCAAAGTTTTGTTTCCTACGAAAGAAGTTACAATGTACAATTCGGTAAAAACGAATCAACAATTGATGAAAGCTACAAAACACTAGTAAATAACTTAGTGAAATTGTACAAAAAAAATCCAGAAGGAAAAATCATCATCACAGGTCATACCGATAATGAAGGTGACTTAAAAACAAACGAAGATTTATCCTGCGAAAGAGCTACAACTGTTGCTAATTACATTAAAAGTAAAGGAATTGGAGCAGATAGAATTATTATGAACTGCAAAGGCGAAACGCAACCATACTATAGCAATGCTAATGATGTTGGAAAAGCCTTAAACCGCAGAGTAGAAATAAAAATTGGAGGTGCATTAGAAGAATACGAAAAAAAGAAATTAGAATCGGAAACTGCTTTTGTTGCTGAACCATCAAAATTATTAAGCAATTACCCTAACCCATTTAACGAGTCAACAACTATTGACGCTTACATAACTAAAGAAGTAAAAAGCGCACAAGTAGTTATTTCTGATATGAGCGGAAAAACTCTAAAAACAATTTACTTATTAGAGCGTGGTAAAACCAGTACATTTTTAGATGGACAAAATTTAACTAACGGAATGTATGTTGCAACACTTGTGTTGGATGGAAAAGTAAGCGATAGTATAAAAATGATAGTAACACATTAATAAGCTTTATTGTTTAATTAGGTATTGAAACAAAAATGAACTCCCGGCACAATTGTCGGGAGTCTTTGCTTTTAGATAATAGAAAATCCTTTACTAATTGCGGGTTAGAGCAAAAAATCTTACATTTGGAATAGATATTTATGCGCTCTCGTTTTTATAAACAACTTATTTTAATTTTCACCCTTGTAGTAGGGTTCGGTAATTTATTTGCCCAACAGAATAAATTAAAAGACTACGATGTTTTTTTAGGAGACACCATTAATAAAATTGACGCTAACAATCAAAAGCAAGGCAGATGGGTTTATTTTGGCCGCGACAAAAAGGGGCTAAAAAACAAAGTATTAAAATACAATCAAATTACCGAAGAAGGGTATTTTTTAAATGACAAAAAAAACGGAGTTTGGAAAACATATCATATTAAAACCAATAAAAGTAAATCAGAAGTAATATTTGTTAATGGAGTTTGCGAAGGGAAAGCGAAATTTTTTAATGAAAAGGGAAAGTTAATTAAAGAAGGAGTACTTAAAAATGGGAATTGGCTTGGAGATTATTACTTGTATGATGAAAAGGGCAACAAAACAAAAAAATCAGGGGCCGAAGATAACTCTCCACAAAACGCTTATCTCAATTTTTCGGGTACAGTAAATAAAAACGGAATACCCCTTGAAGAGGTTACCATTATTATAGAAAAAAATGAAATTGAAGCAGGAAGATATTCAACTGCAAAAAATGGAACTTTTGATCTTAAGCTCGAGTTAAACAATATGTACCTGCTCAAATTTTCGAAAGAAGGTGTGAATAAAGAATCGCTGATTATCAATACGGATGTAAAAAATTTAAACGATACTTCTATTTATGAACTTAAAGACTGGAAGGTTAATATGAATTCCAATAACCTTGCAGTAAATGCAACAAATGATTTTTTTGGTTTTTTACTTAACAAACCTTCAGGAAAAATTTATTTCAACAAAAAAAGAAAACGTTTCATCGCAGATGGTTCATACGAACACTTATTTAAAAAACAACTGAACGACATTAGCGAAACCACCAAAATTCTACTTACCAGTGCAGCTGAAGACAACAAAAAATTGGAGATAGAAAAACTACGTTTTGAATCGGAAAATAAATTAAAAGAAATTGAACTCCTTCGAAAAACAAAGAATTACAAGATGCGGAACTAAATGCGAAAGAAAACGAATTGCTAACTCAAAAACTAGAAGCTGAAAAAAAGAAGCAAAGTTTAGATTTATTAGAAAAAGAACGACAAATAAAAGAACTAAAGTTTAAAGAGCAAGAAGCTGCATTAATAAAACAACAATTAGAAGCTGAACGAAAAGCCAGAGAAATTGAGCGATTGAGCATGGCTAAAAAATTACAAGAGGTTATGTTAAAAGAAAAACAAAATGAACTTTCTGAAACAACTACTGCTCTTACCGAAACAAAAAAAGAATCTGTTATTAAAGAAAAAGAAATTGGCGTTTTAAACAATGAAAAAGAATTACAAAGCCAAGAGATACAGCAAAAACGAAAAATCATTTTCTTTGGTTTGGCAGGCTTATTAATAATACTGGGCTTTTCATTTGTACTTTGGAGAAACATCAGACAAAAGAAAAAAGCAAATATCATTCTTGCGCGACAATCTGAAGAAATAACGCGACAAAAAAACGAAATTCAAGAGAAAAGTAGGTTTATAGAAGAAAAAAATATTGAAACCGAACAAAGTATATATTATGCGCAACGCATACAACACGCTATTTTGCCCCCACTCGTAGAAATAGATTCATATTTACCACAAAATTTTGTGTTATATAAATCGAAAGACATTGTGAGTGGCGATTTTTATTTTTTCTCAGATAAATACGCAACTACTGAAAACTCAAATGTAATTATTGCAGCTGTTGATTGTACAGGACATGGTGTTCCAGGTGCATTTATGAGTTTAGTGGGCTCTGAAAAATTAAAAGATGCTGTGGATATAAGCGCTGAACCTGGAGAAATTTTAAAAGAACTAAACCTTGGTGTAAAAAGTGCTTTACGTCAAACAGGAGATAATTCAAACACAACAAGAGATGGAATGGATATTGCACTTTGTTCTATTCCAACAAAAATAAACAAACAAGAAGAGCTTACCATAAAATTTGCTGGAGCTAATCGTCCTATTTGGATTGTAAAAAACAACACCAAAGAATTAATTGAATACAAAGCTACAAAACACGCTATTGGTGGTTTAACAGAAGATAACCAGATTTTTGACCAACACGAAATAACCTTAAACAAAGGCGATGTGTTTTATTTATTTAGCGATGGCTTTGCCGACCAGTTTGGTGGGGTAAATAAAAAGAAACTAATGACAAAAAAGTTCAAGGAAATTTTAGTTGAAATAAGTACTATGGAAATCAAGGCTCAACAAAAATACCTACACGATTTTATGGAAGAATGGAAAGGTGATGTTGAACAAATTGATGATATTTTGGTAATTGGTGTTAGGGCTTAATAAAACTAATTGTTTTCTGCTTTGATCAACGTTTTACCATTTTCAACATATCTAGTAATTCGCTTGTCTTTTCAGGAGAAATTGTAAGATTTGCCCCGTTTTTAAGAACAACATAGCCTCCATCGGATTTAACGTATTCAACAATAGAATTAATATTTACCAAATACGATTTGTGGCAACGAAGAAAACCATTTTCGCTAGTCAGTACTTCCTCAAAATTTTTTAATGTGCGACTAACTACTAATTTAGTTCCATCTTCAAAATACAATTCGGAGTAGGAGCTATCAGCCTTTAAGTAAATAATATTCTTTAATTCAATAAATTTAATAGCATTACCAACTGGAATAGCAATTTTTTCATTCATAGGTGAATTGAAATTTTCCCTTAGTACTTGATAATCTATTTGCTGCTTTTTTTGCTTGCTTTTATAGCGTTTAATAGACTCTTGCAATTCATCAATCTCAATCGGCTTTAACAAATAATCAATTGCCGAAAGTTTAAAAGCTTTTATAGCATATTGATTATAGGCTGTAACAAAAATAATATCGAAGTTAACCTCGTTTTCATTAAAAAAATCGAGCAGCTCTAAACCACTATGTCCAGGCATTTCAATGTCTAAAAAAACAATATCGGGAGCATACTTTTTTATTGCTTTAATTCCGGTAGGCAAATCGGGGCACTCGGCAAGTACTTCCACTTCCTCTACAAATTCCTTTATCATACCCTTTAGTAAGATACGTGCTCTTTCTTCGTCATCAATTATAATTGCTTTTATCATTATAGAGGTATTTGTATAATTACTTTTGTTCCTTCAGGTTGGTTATTTGAATCATATTTATCAATAATTTCTAAACCAACTTTATTTCTTTTTCCTTCGTTTAATATTTCTAAACGCTTTGTGTTTGCTGATGTAGAGAAAGAGTTGTGTTTTACTTCCTTTATCCTATTTAATTCACCAGCCTTTTTTCTGCCTATGCCATTATCATCAATAATAACTTCCAGCTTATTTTCGTTCATCAAAAACTCAACTACCAAAATCTTCTCCCCTTTTTTATGCAATAAACCATGTTTAATAGAGTTCTCTATAAAAGGCTGTATGATCATCGAAGGAATTTTTATCATTTCCACATTCAAATTATTTCCAACTTTTATTTTAAAATCAAAATCCTGATTAAACCTAACCTTTTCTAAATCCAGATATAAAGTAAGTGCGTCTATTTCCTCGATTAAGGAAACGCTTTCCTTTTCTGACATCTCAAGTATGATACGCGTAAGCTTAGAAAATTTAGAAAGATAATTGGTTGCATTTTTTTTGTCATCCGTAAATATATACGACTGAATAGTATTTAATGCATTGTAAAAGAAATGAGGGTTCATCTGTGCTTTAATGGATGTCAATATCGATTGATTCAAATTCTTTTCCAGCTCTATTTTTTGAATCAGTAACAAATTTTTCTTTTTCAAAACTTTGGTTTGCCATCGATAGTATATAACAATAATGATACATACCAATACAAAACAAGTAACAACAAACCATATTTGTTTCCACCAAGGTGTAGAAATTGCAAATTGTATTCTCGAAGATGAAAGTATTTTGCCGTTTAATTTAAATTCGAGTTGATAATTCCCTCCCGAAAGGCTCGCCAAATGCAATGTTCTTGAATTATCAGGTAAGTCTTTCCAATCGTCTTGATTTACTCTATATTGAAGGTTTTGGTGGTTTTCTTTTTTAAAATCAAGTATCGAATAATTTATATCCAAATCATTTTCTACATAGGAAAGATTAAGTAATTCATTCCGCTCTTTAACTTTACCATTAACAAGTATTGAGTTTATAACAAAGCCAATTGGTACCTCAATTACTGATTTTGAAACCATATTCATTTCCAACAATCCATTATCAGTTGCAATAAACATTTTTTTATTTAACAATATAACATCATTTATTTGTTCGCTTGCTAATTGTTTTGAAAAGGTTTGTTTCAATAATATCCCCTCATTTTCCGTATAACAACTAATTGATGACCCCTTATTAACAAACAGAAACGAATCGCAAATATAAATACTCGAAATATCTGAAAAGCCTTCAAGTTTTACCAATGGCTTCCCTTCTTCAATCTTATATATTAAGCCATTTGTAGATAGTCCTATTATTAAAGTGCCGAAAACTTCAAGCTTAGAAAAGTAAACGGAATTTTTTTTGTCTTTAATTTCTGTGTATCCTTTTGGCGAAATCTCGAACAAGCCAATATTCGTGGCGCAATAAAATTTCGAACCCGCCTTCCCCTTTGCAATTGCCTTAGCTCTGACCCCGTTAAGGATACGCGCAAATTGATCTAGCTTATATTCCTTTTCTATAGGATTAGCCTTAAATAATGAATCCCATTTACTAGGCTCATTGTTATGTTTTATATAATACAAACCAACCAAACCACTTGAAGCTATTGCAATGTAATTTTCGTCAAGCTCCTCCATGTCCTTTATCGCAATTACATTTTCCGTTTTTACTTTTGTACTCAAATTATATTGTTGAAACAACTTAGAAGTATAATACAAACTGTTATTTCTGGCAAAATATTTTAAGAAAAGTATAGGGTGATTATCACTATTAGAATCAAGTATTTTAGCAACATGGTTAATTGTATCTAATCTAACAATTTTATCATCTTTGGTCCCTATAATAAGTTCATCATTAACATTTGTCAACTTAGTAGGCGTACTATTTGAAATTGAGTGCATTTTTGTACTTAGGTCTTTTACCAAAAAAACACCTTCATTAGCAGTTCCAAACCAATAAGAATTATCTGCTGATTTAAAAACACAATTTATGTTTTTTTTATCGAACCAAATTAATCCATTACTACCGTTTAAACCAAGGGAATCAACACAATAAACTCCGCTTGGCGTGCACATCCATAAATAATCATTAGTAGAGCAGAAATTTTGAAACATAAAAGTTGTGGTAATCGAAAATTTTGGCACCATACCTAAACTCCCTTCACTGTAACATATTTTATTTTCACTTTTGGTTCCTACATAAAATAGTTTTCCATTATGATAGGTAGCCAGATTAGAAAAAGTGCTTGCCTTACCTTGCATGTATGGCTCTTTAATAGCTCGGAGTATATTTCCGTTTTCATCATAAAGTATTTTTTTTTCAAGACTTAACAGAAACAAATTACCCAACTGCTTTGTATAGCTCAATTTTTTAACATCTGTTAATATTGTCTTTATTAATTTAAGTGATGATAAATTGTATACATCGATTCCATTTTTTTGCATCACAAACAAATTATTATTTATAACCGCAAAATCAAAATACCCCAAAGGCGCATTTTGTGAAAGTGCAAATAAGCTATCTTTCTCAATATAATAAATGTATCCATCAAAATTTTCATACCAAATTCTCCCGAATTTATCTTCTCTAATTGCTGTTCCTGATTTCGAAGTTAATTGATTAGAATGGTAAGTTTTAAATTCGAAGCCATCATAACGACATAAACCTTCATTCGTAGCAAACCAAATAAAGCCTTTCTTGTCTTGGTAAATATCATAAACCGAGTTAGAGGGTAAACCTTTACTCTTGTCAATTTTCGTGTAAAAGGGAGCCTGCCCGAAAATTAATTTCGAAAAGAAAAGAGTGATAAATATTAAGTTTATTGCTTTCACAAAAAAAGTATGGGTGCAAATATAAGGAATGCTTTATGCTTTTCCGCTTGGGTTAGTAAAAGTCCTTTGTGGGTTATTTACTCAGCGATAAGCTAACAACAAAGAAAGAAAGAAAAATATCACTAACTCAAAGGTGAGTTTCACTAACCCAATTGATTTTTGACATAATATATCCCGATAATTGTCTAAAATTTAAATAATGAAAAAAACAATTACTCTATTTCTAGGTGTAGCTTTATTTACAAATACAAATGCGCAATTAGTCGCAAAATACACCTTTACTAATTCGAATGCTAATAACGAAGCTTCTTCTGGAAACAATGGAACTGTTACAGGGGCAACTTTAGCTACCGATCGTTTCGGAAATACTAATAAAGCATATGCATTTAATGGCACTACATCTCAACGCATAGATTTTGGTGATGTTACTGCATTTAATAATGCTAGTCAATATACAATTTCAATGTGGTTAAATCAAACTCAATTAGATGTTATCGGTGCTTTTTGGAGTAAATCAAAATCATTTGGAGGCACGTATAATTCATTCATACAAGGTAGAACATACAATGATGGTAATCTTTATTATTCTGACCTTAGAAGTAATGGCACCAATTTAATCACAAACGCATCTTTAGATTATTCAACTGTTGTTAGTGCCAATCAATGGTTTCATTATGCAGTTGTTTATGATGGAACACAAACAGGCGATGCTAATGTTTTGAAAACTTATATTAATGGCGTTTATGTTGCGAATGGATATTCTAGTTCTCAACCTTTTCAAGCTACAACTCCAGATTTTTCGGGCTCCTCATTTATTATTGGACAGGGTGACCCAACGTATTTCGCAGGTAATGGTTGGAATGGTAAAATTGATGACATCTATATTTTTTCGAACGCACTTAGCGCTGTGCAAATAGATAGCTTAAAAAATTTACCCGACCCTTCTTTAAACACTGCAGTAGCAGTTAACGTGAAATACACATTTGATAATGGCAATGCAAATAATGATTTAGGAACCAATAATCACGGAACTGTTACAGGGGCAACTTTAACTACCGATCGTTTCGGAAATACTAATAAAGCATATGCGTTTGATGGTACTACATCTCAACGCATAGATTTTGGTGATGTTACTGCTTTTAATAATGTTAGTAAATATACAATTTCAATGTGGTTAAATCAAACTCAATTAGATGTTATTGGTGCTTTTTGGAGCAAATCAAAATCATTTGGAGGCACGTATAATTCATTCATACAAGGTAGAACATACAATGATGGTAATCTTTATTATTCTGACCTTAGAAGTAATGGCACCAATTTAATCACAAACGCATCATTAGATTACTCAACTGTTGTTTCTGCAAATCAATGGTTTCATTATGCAGTTGTTTATGACGGAACACAAACAGGCGATGCTAATGTTTTGAAAACTTATATTAATGGCGTTTATGTTGCGAATGGATATTCTAGTTCTCAACCTTTTCAAGCTACAACTCCAGATTTTTCGGGCTCCTCATTTATTATTGGACAAGGTGACCCAACGTATTTCGCAGGTAATGGTTGGAATGGTAAAATTGATGATATCTATGTTATTACAAATGCACTTAGTGCTGGGCAAATAGATAGCTTAAAAAATCTACCCGATCCAATGACAATAGGTGTTTCAAAAATTTCTAATGAAAATAAATACATTGTTTATCCTAATCCTGCTAATGAAAAACTTTTCATTCAAATTGAACCTAATACTACGGTGCAAGCTAATCTAATAAGCATAGAAGGTAAAATTTTAAAGTCATTTGTTTTAACAGACACTAAAAACTCAATCGACATAAAGGAACTAAATCAAGGCTTTTATACTCTTAGCTTAACAACTGAAGTAAACACATATTTTAAAAAATTCATTAAACAATAGGCAAACCAAATCAGCTACTAATTCAGAATAAGTGGTTAAACAAATTCGAAGGAGTTTTGGTTTGAGTAATTAATTTCTCCTTTAGAATAAAGTATGCCCCCGAGCCCAAATCTCGGGGGTTTCTTTTATAGAGAAAATCCTTGTTTTAGAACCTTAAAATTGCTTTTATTTTACTATTTTTGCCACTTGTATGATTAACGGAAAAAAAATAGTTGTTGTTTTACCTGCTTATAACGCTGCTAAAACACTTAAAAGAACTTACGACGAAATACCTTTCGATATCGTAGATGATGTCGTTTTAGTGGACGACTTCAGTAAAGACAATACAAGTGAGCTGGGCAAATCCTTAGGTATTAAGCATGTTATTCGTCACGAGCAAAACAAAGGCTATGGCGGAAATCAAAAAACCTGTTACGATAAAGCAATGGAGTTAGGTGCTGATATCGTTATTATGTTGCATCCCGATTATCAATACACACCTATGCTTATTCCTTCTATGTCGCACATGATTGCTAGCGGACTTTACCCTGCAGTTTTTGGTTCTAGAATACTGGGGAAAGGAGCTTTAAAAGGTGGAATGCCAATGTATAAGTACATTTTTAATCGTTGCTTAACACTTGCTCAAAATATTTTAATCAATCAAAAACTTTCCGAATACCATACTGGTTACCGTGCATTTTCTAAAGAAGTAATTCAAGGAATAAACTACCATGCAAATAGCGATGATTTTGTTTTTGATAATCAAATGATTTCGCAAATTTTTTATGCAGGTTTTGATATCGCCGAAGTTACTTGCCCTACTAAGTATTTTGATGACGCATCTTCTATTAACTTTAGAAGAAGTGCAAAATATGGAATGGGTGTTTTAGGAACTTCATTTACTCATTTCTTTAATAAAATGGGCTTGATGAAATCGGAGATTTATAAGAAGCCTACTAAATAAGTCCTAATTTTTCTTTAGCTTCTTGCGTAAACGGTAAATTATTTTGATTTGCCCAGTTTATAAACTCTGCTTTAAATCTAGGAACTTCTTCTTCTTTCAACTTACTTAACATTATCATGCGAACATGATTATTTTTAAGAGTTAAATAAAAAATATCAAATCTAAACGCTATTTCTGTAACATGCGAAGGAAACAATCGTTTGCTTTCAAAATTTACTACAATAGCTTTATCATCAAAATAAATAAAGTAGTTGCCATTTTTTAGTTCCAGAATTAACATAATGATTTCAGAAATCATAAGCCCTAACAATACAATGCCAAACAGCATTACTTTGTTTCCCGAAATCAATAACACTACAGTTGCAATTATATATGCCCCGATGCGAATTATTTTTTTAGTTACTAATCCATTGGTAAAATATACATATCCATTTACTGGCATATCTTCTTTTTTACGACTCAAAAAATAATCCATTACTTGCAGAATTAAAAAAAGTACTGTTAAACCAATTACCAAATACAACATGTTTTTAGAAAACGAGTGTTTCACCATCAACACATAAATAGAGCTGATTAAAGCCGCAAGCAACACCAAATATTTAACAACAAAAATTTTCATAGTCCGTTTTTAGAGAAATCCTTGATTTCAGCCGCAAAGATACAATGAATTTTGTTGAAAAATTAAATTCCTTTTTGCCTTATAATTACCGAAATTAGTGCCGTTATGCTTAAACAACTAAGTATTAAAAATTATGCCCTCATTAAGGAAAGCACCATTGCTTTTCCTAAAGGCTTTACTGTGATTACTGGTGAAACCGGGGCAGGTAAATCTATTCTATTAGGAGCATTGGGTTTAGTGCTTGGCAATAGAGCCGAAACAGATGCACTTTACGACAAAACAAAAAAATGTATTGTTGAAGGTGTGTTTGATATTAGCGAATATCAATTAAACGCCTTTTTTGCCGAAAACGATATTGATTTCGAAAAAGAAACCAGCATTCGCCGAGAAATTAGCACTGAAGGGAAATCAAGAGCCTTTATAAACGACACTCCTGTTAACTTAAGTGTTTTAAAAAGTCTATCTGAAAAATTAATTGATGTTCACTCACAGCACGAAACACTTTTAATAAACCAATCATCGTTTCAATTTAAAATTGTAGATAGTTTTGCAAATACTAAAACTGAATTAGTTCAATTTCATGAGTCGTTTGTCGAATACACAAAAAACAAAAAGCAGCTAAACGAATTAAAAGAAAAAGAAACGCAATTAAAAAAGGAATTGGATTACATTCAATTTCAATTTAAGGAACTAGATGAATTATCTCCTGTTGAAGGTGAGTTAGCGCAACTAGAAACAGATAGCGAAACATTAGAAAATGCTGAATCCATAAAAGCTAACCTTCATGTTATTTTCGAAGCACTTAACGGTGATAATGAAAGTGCTGTGTCAAAAATAAATTCATTAAAATCAATTGCTAATCAGCTCACCAAATATGGCGACAAATACGAAGAATTAAACAAACGTATTAACGCTGCTATTGCAGAGCTAAAAGACATTGCAGAAGAAAGTGCTGACTTAAACGACAAAGTAATTTTTGACCCCGAGAAGTTAGGGATTGTAAATGATCGTATCGATGCATACAACAAACAACTAAAAAAACACGGGGCAAATTCTGAAGCTGAATTGCTAAAACTAAAAGAAGAATTTGAAGAAAAAATTAATACAATTGAAAACTTTGATGAAGAAGTTGCAAAATTAGAAAAGCAGTTAAGTACTTCACTCAAAAAAACTACTGATTTAGCAAAATCAATTTCTAAAAAAAGAAAAGAAGCACTTCCAAATATTGAAAAAGGGATTAAAGAAATGTTAGAACAACTTTCGATGCCCAATGCTATTTTTAAAATTGAGCTAAACGAAAAAACCGAATTAGACACCAATGGTTTAAACACCTTAAAATTCCTTTTCTCGGCCAACAAAGGCAACGATTTTAAAGAACTTCATAAAGTAGCATCTGGTGGCGAACTTTCGCGTTTAATGCTTTGTATTAAAGCAATGGTTGCTAAACTAACTTCCTTACCCGCAATTATTTTTGATGAAATTGACACGGGTGTTTCGGGAGATGTGGCTGATAAAATTGGAACTATTTTAAAAGCAATGGGAACAGATATGCAAGTAATTTCCATTACGCATTTACCACAAATTGCATCTAAAGGCGATAATCATTTATTTGTTTACAAAGACGATAGCAGCGATAAAACAATTTCGAAAATTAAAACAATTACTGCTGAAGAAAGAGTAAACGAAATTGCCAAAATGCTAAGTAGTGGTAAGCCTGGAGAAGCTGCATTAAACAACGCTCGCGAATTATTGAATGCTTCGTAAAATCATTGATAAAATACCTCAACATGTAAAGATTATTGCAAAGCTTTACATTTTATCAATGTTGTTCTTTTCATTTTTTCGAATCGTATTTTATTTTACAAATCAATCAAAAGACATAGCTGCTGTTCCTTTCTTTCAAAAACTTTATGCTTTTAGAATGGGCTTTGAGTTTGATTCGGCATGTTTACTGTGGATATTAAGCATTCCTATTTTATTATTAAGTATTAGCTACATAATTAATAGGCAAAATAAAAGTATTCATAAATTCACCCTTCTGTTTTTTGCACTACTGTTAAATATCTATTTATTTGTTTGCACAGTAAACATCCCTTATCACAAGCAGTTCGGGAGTTTTTTAAATAAGAATGCGTTACTTTGGAATGATGAGCCCAGTTTTATCATCGGAATGATTTTCGGGAGTTTTTCTTATTGGGGATTTTTGCTTCTCTTTATTTTAAGTTCAGCTTTTTTTACTTTTTATTTTAAAAAATTAATTAAACAACATCTTAGTGTTTTAAAACAAACATCCGATACAAAAATTGGATTCAAACTATTGATTACTCTAGTTTTATTTACCATTACTTTTTTTGGAATTAGAGGGCGTGGTTCATTTAAATCAACATTACACGAAGGTTTTGCTATTGTTGGCGAAAATCCATTCATCAATCAAATCGCATTAAATCCAAATTACACTTTTTGGAAATCGTTGTTTTATAAAAACAACAATTCAAAGTATGTTGTACCTACTAACATTGATGAGTTATTTGACTACACTAAAAATTATTTAGGAGTAAAAATTAATTCAGAACAATATAATATTGCGAGAGATGTAAAAGCAGACACCTTAAAACCAAATAACAATTACAATGTAATTATTGTAATTATGGAAAGTATGTGTGTTTACAAAATGGGATATTACAACGGTAAAGACCTCACACCTCAACTGCACAAACTAAATAAAGAATCTGTTTTTTGCAAAAACTTTTTTTCTTCTGGTATACATACTTATAATGGTTTATTTTCAACTATTTCTGGATACCCTTCTATTTTAGCCGAAAAATCGATGCGCGAATACTTAAAAAAACCGTTTAGAGGAATTGGAACATTACTTAAGGAAGAAAACTACGACACCTACTTTTACACAACTCACGATCCGCATTTTGATAATATGAAAGGCTTTTATACAATGAATGGCTTTGATAATTTCATTTCTCAAAATGATTTTAACTCGGGCGAAGCAGTTAGCACACTTGGTGTTCCCGACCATGTTTTGCTTAACAAACTAATTGAAACGCATAAAAACGCTTCTAAACCTTTTCTATCTGTTGTAATGACAGCTTCTGACCACGGGCCATGGGTTGTTCCAGAAAACATTCCCTTTAAACCAAGTTCTACCGATGAAAGAGACCGCTGTACACAATATGCGGACTGGGCAATTGGTAATTTTATGGATAACGCAAAAAAACAATCTTGGTACAAGAATACTATTTTTATTTTCCTGGGTGATCATGGTTTATCAATGGGTCATACTTATGAAATGCCTATAAGTTATAACCACATTCCTTGTATTATACACCAAGCAAAAATACTAAAAGCGGATACCATTAGTGCGCCATGTTATCAACCTGATATTACAGCAACAGTGATGGACTTATTAAATAAATCATTCACAAATGAAACATTTGGAACAAGTGTTTTTAAAACAAAGCGACCTTTTGTTTTTTTTAGTGCTGATGATAAATATGGTTGTGTTGATTCAAGCGGTAATTACTTTTACCAGCTTCTGCAAACCAACACTTCCTATCTTCGTAAATACAAGAGCCTCGACCCTATAAACTACCTAAAAGAAAGAAAATCGATAAGCGATAGTTTAGCGATAGGTTCCAAAAGCATTTTAGAAAGTGCTCGGTATTTGATTAGGAAAAACCAATACTCGAACTAGAAACTTTATAAAAACAAAAAAGTCGCCCAAGTGGCGACTTTTTTGTTTTTAACCTTAAAGGCTAATTACTTCTTTTTACCACCTTTTAAAGCAGCAATAGAATCAGCGATACGAGTTGAATCAGCTTTAGCAGTTTCAACCATAGCGATTGAATCAGCTTTAGCTTGCTCAGCTAATTTCATAGCAGCATCAGCGTTGTTGATTGAATCAACTCTGTTGATTGAATCTTGTTTTGCTTTTTCAGCTTTCTCTAAATCTTCTTTGCTAGGACCACAAGCTACGAAAGTAGCAGTAACTGCAGCAACAGCGATTAATGTAAATACTTTTTTCATTTTGATTTCAGGTTTTTTGAATTTTGTGCAAATGTATAGCTTTTTTTATTTCCGCAAAGAAAAAAATAGGAAAAAACCTAAAATTTACGTAACAGCTTCATTATTAGACATAAAACCTACTTTAATTTCCCGTAAATTACTCTTATATTTGCGCCATATTATGTACAAATCAATCTTAAAGCCCATACTTTTTCAATTCGACCCCGAAAAAGTACATTATTTTACCTTCGACTGCTTAAAATTTTGGATGAGCATAGGTTTTATCCGAAAAATAGTGGCTAAAAAGTTTAGAATGGAAGATCCTCGACTAAAAAGGACTGTTGCTGGTTTAACTTTCTCAAATCCAGTTGGTTTGGCTGCAGGATTAGATAAAAATGCGCAAGTATTTGAAGAACTAGGCGATTTGGGCTTCGGTTTTATAGAAATTGGAACCCTTACCCCAAAAGGGCAACCCGGAAACGAAAAACCCCGTTTATTTCGTTTGCCACAAGATGAGGCCATAATTAACCGAATGGGTTTTAATAATAACGGAGTTGATGACGCAGTAATTAGGTTAAAAGCACGAAAAAATAAGAACCTCATCATCGGAGGTAATATTGGAAAAAATAAAATTACTGCAAACGAAGATGCAGATAAAGATTATGAATACTGTTTTACAGCTTTGTTTGATGTAGTAGATTATTTTGTTGTAAATGTTAGTTCGCCTAACACACCAAACTTAAGAGCATTACAAGATAAAGAACCTTTAACTAATTTATTAAATAAGGTAATGGTTTTAAACAATCAAAAACAAAAGCCTAAACCTGTGTTCTTAAAAATTGCCCCAGATTTAACTAATGAGCAATTAGATGATATCATAAGCATTGTTGCCGATACAAAAATTGCGGGTGTTATTGCAACCAACACTACTATTGCTCGCGCACCTTTAACAAGTGATAAAGCAAAAGTGGAAGCAATTGGCGCAGGTGGTTTAAGCGGGAAACCCTTAGCTAAAAGAAGTACTGAAGTAATTAAATACTTGCATCAAAATCTAACGGAGCTTTCCCAATTATGGGTGTAGGTGGCATACACAGTGCAGAAGATGCAATAGAAAAACTGAATGCAGGGGCAAGTTTAATTCAGTTATACACTGGATTTATTTATGAAGGACCTGCATTAATAAAACGTATTAATCAAAAAATTTTAGCAACACAAGCATGATAAAATTAATCGAATGTCCGCGCGATGCCATGCAAGGCATTAAGGAAATGATACCAACACAATTAAAAGCTGATTATATAAATGCAATTTTAAAAGTTGGTTTTGATACTATTGATTTTGGAAGCTTTGTTTCTCCAAAAGCAATTCCGCAAATGCAAGACACTGCAGATGTTTTAAAAAAATTAGATTTATCATCAACCAAATCTAAACTTCTTGCAATTATTGCTAATGCACGTGGCGCGCAGGATGCAGTTATGTTTGATGAAATAAAATACTTAGGTTTCCCCTTCTCTATTTCCGAAACATTTCAGCAACGTAATACCAATTCAAGTATTGCCGAATCGCTTTTACGTGTGGAAGAAATTCAGAGTTTGTGTGTGAAGAACAATAAAGAATTGGTTGTTTATATTTCGATGGCATTTGGGAACCCATACAACGATGAATGGAGCAGCGAGATAGCCATGAACTGGGCAGCAAAATTACATAGTATGGGAATTAGAATTATTGCCTTAGCAGATACAACAGGTGTTTCTAATCCAGAAATTATTTCTTACTTGTTTAAGAATTTAATTCCTGCATTTAAAGATGTAGAATTTGGTGCGCACTTACACTCTACCAAAGAAAATAGTATCGAAAAAATAAAAGCTGCAGCTGAAAATGGTTGCTTGCGTTACGATGCAGCCATTCATGGTTTTGGTGGCTGCCCAATGGCTAAAGATGATTTAACAGGCAACATTGCAACTGAAGATGTAGTTACTTATTTTAATTCTGTTTCAAAAGATTTAGGATTAAACATTGATGCGCTATTAAATGCTTATGAAAAGAGTTGGGAGATTTTTAATAAGTATCACTAAGGTTAATTAAAAATTAATAGTGAAGAATTAAGAATTACTTTGGAAGTGTATAGCTAGCTTTGTTTTAATCAAACAAATCACCAACAGTTTTCATTGCAATAAACATTTTACCACTATCAGGTAATTGTATAAACCCGTACTTTTTGTAAAAAGATACCGCTTCTTCATCAATAGGATCAACAGTTATAGCCATAGAAGCAATGCTGTTTTTTGAAACATCGTAACTTCTTTTTAACGCATCCAATAGTAAAGTTTCACCAATCCCTTGTCTTTTAAATTTTTCGTCAACTGCTAATCTGCCAAGCAATGTTGTTGGAATCCCTGTATACGATTTCGGAAGTTTTTTTCTTATCTCATCAGGAACTTGCTCTTGCGGAATACTATTGTTTGACAATGTATAATAGCCTTTTATTATTTTATTTTCTACAATAACAAAACACAGCGCTAACTTTCGTTTTATGTCTTGACTAACTTGTTTTTGTATATAAATATCTAATGCAGCTTTACCACATGAGAATCCATCCTTTTTAAAGGTGGCGTCTAAAGGAATTGCGACATAACTCATTTTTTGGCTATACTTTTTTTATACTTAGCAGCGGCCGCTTTTAATTTTTTATTGGGCGCAGCAGATTTAAGCAAAGCATTAAAGAAAATTTCTTTGTCCTTTTTTGAAGCTAAAATAGTACTGTGCTCATCAATAATAGCTTTTGCTTTTTCTTGCACTGAATTAATTACAAATTCGGTTAAGGTTCTAAAACCACCTAATTGTGCGGCGTACTCAAACAACTCCTTTTGTTCCTTTGACAAGCGAGTGTCAAATCTTGCTTGTACAATATTTAAATTATTTTGTAACATTGCTTTAGTATTATTTCTCAAATATACGGATTATTTCCGTACAAATAAATATTTTCAACAAAAAACCCCGTCTCTTTTTTAAAAGACGGGGTTCTCAATTTATTTTAGTAATGATTATCCCGAGGTATCGGGATAATTAGATGTAAGCCCGCTAACGCGAGCAACATCTAATTACATCATTCCTTCCATACCACCTGGCATTCCGCCTGGCATAGCAACTTTATCTTCTTTCTTATCAGCTAATACACACTCAGTAGTTAACAACATACCTGCGATAGAAGCTGCGTTTTCTAATGCAACACGGCTTACTTTAGTAGGATCAATAACACCTGCTTTGAAAAGGTTTTCAAATTTCTCAGTACGAGCATTGAATCCAAAATCAGCTGTTCCTTCTTTTACTTTTTGAACTACAATAGAACCTTCGATTCCGCTGTTAGCACAAATTTGACGAAGTGGCTCTTCAATTGCACGACGTACAATTTGAATACCTGTGTTCTCATCATCATTATCTCCTTTTAATTTTTCTAAAGCTGATACTGCTCTGATGTAAGCAACTCCACCACCTGGTACAATTCCTTCTTCAACAGCAGCACGTGTAGCAGCTAATGCATCGTCAACACGGTCTTTCTTCTCTTTCATCTCAACTTCAGTAGCAGCGCCTACGTACAACACAGCAACACCACCTGCTAATTTAGCTAAACGCTCTTGCAATTTTTCTTTATCGTATTCTGATGTTGTGTTCTCTATTTGAACTTTGATTTGATTAACACGCGCTTGGATGTCAGCTTTTTTACCTGCACCGTTTACGATAGTTGTGTTGTCTTTATCAATAGTAATTTTTTCTGCTTTACCTAAGAAAGTTAAATCAGCATTTTCTAATTTGAATCCGCTTTCTTCGCTAATTAAAGTTCCGCCAGTTAAAATTGCGATATCTTCTAACATTGCTTTTCTTCTATCACCAAAACCTGGAGCTTTAACAGCAGCAACTTTTAATGAACCACGAATTTTGTTGACCACCAAGGTAGCCAATGCTTCACCATCAACATCTTCAGCAATTAATAAAACTGGCTTACCTGTTTGAACAGCTTTTTCTAACACTGGAAGTAATTCTTTCATGTTAGAAATTTTCTTATCGTAAATTAAGATAAGTGGACTTTCTAAAACTGTTTGCATTTTTTCAGCATCTGTTACGAAGTATGGAGAAATATATCCTCTGTCGAATTGCATACCTTCAACAACCTCAACAGTAGTATCTGTGCCTTTTGCTTCTTCAACAGTAATAACACCTTCTTTTTTTACTTTATGCATTGCTTCAGCAATTAACTTACCGATAGCGCTATCATTGTTTGCAGAGATAGTTGCAACCTGTTCAATTTTTTTATTTTCGTTTCCAATTGCACTTGATTGCTTACGTAAGTTCTCAACTACAGCTAAAACAGCTTTGTCGATACCACGTTTTAAATCCATTGGATTTGCACCTGCTGCAACATTTTTTAAACCACCTGTTACAATTGCTTGTGCTAATACAGTTGCAGTTGTTGTTCCATCACCTGCTAAATCAGCAGTTTTAGAAGCAACTTCTTTCAACATTTGAGCTCCCATGTTTTCGATTGGGTGAAAGCTCGATTTCTTTTGCTACTGTTACACCATCTTTAGTAATTTGTGGTGAACCAAATTTTTTGTCGATAATAACGTTACGACCTTTTGGTCCTAAAGTAACTTTTACTGCGTTTGCTAAAGCGTCAACACCTCTTTTTAAGGCGTCACGTGCTTCTACGTTAAATGTGATATCTTTTGCCATTTTTATTTTATTTGAAAATTAGTTAATTTGAAAATTTGATAATTGTTTTGATGAATTTGAATTGTGACTGATTTAATAATTTTCAAATTGTCACATCTTCAAATTACCAAATTATACTATTGCGTAAATATCGCTTTCTTTCATGATTAAGTATTCTTTACCATCAACTGATAATTCTGTTCCTGAGTATTTTCCGTAAAGAACAGTATCTCCAACTTTTACAGTAAGAGGCTCATCTTTTTTACCATTTCCTACAGCAACTACTTTTCCTTTTTGAGGTTTTTCTTTTGCTGAATCTGGAATAATTAATCCACCTGCAGTTTTTGTTTCTGCTGGAGCAGCCTCAATTAGCACTCTATCTGCTAAAGGCTTGATGTTTACACTTGTTTTTGCCATTATAATTAATTTTTAAGGTTATACGTTTGATGCTTGCCCATTGTCAGAAACCATGCCACTGGGCTTAAAAGGCCTGTCGATAGACAATTTTACATCAAACGGCACGATATAAACTGAGTTTTGTCAGTCCCCGTGTCATGTTGGCATCTTATACCAACTGCAACAATAAATTAGTCCAATATGCTTGTTCTTTTTCATCAATACTTCTTCAAAAAATAGTTCCGTAGTGGTTACTATGCAACGATTTTTTTCATCGTCTTGATGAAAAATTCCTGCGCATCTTCGGCCCAATTTATCATTGCAATTGGTATTAAAACAGCAATTGGTCTTTTATTTCCCATTTTATTGGCGATTTTCCTTGTAAAACAAGGTGTTCGTTGGTTTTTGAGAAGTGTTTGCAACCAAAAAATCCTCCTCTAGCTAATGGCGAAGGGTGCGGAGCAGATAAAATCAAGTGTTTTTCGGTATTAATGAGAGATTCCTTTGCTTTTGCATAATTGCCCCAAAGTAAAAAAATGAGTCCTTCTTTTTTATCAGATAAGGTTTTAATAACCGAATCAGTAAAACGCTCCCAGCCTTTACCTTGATGCGATCCAGCTGCAGCCTCACGCACAGAAAGTGTTGCATTTAACAATAAAACACCTTGTTTTGCCCATGGTTCCAAATTCCCACTTTCGGGTATTGGGTACCCCAAATCGGTATGCAATTCCTTAAAAATATTCAATAATGAAGGTGGTTTTCTTAAGCCATCCGAAACTGAAAAACTAAGCCCATTCGCTTGGCCAAAGCCATGGTAAGGATCTTGACCTAAAATTACAACTTTTACTTCATCAAATGGCGTTAGGTTAAAAGCTGCGAACATTCTGCTTTCGGGAGGGAAAACCCTGAACTGAGATTTTTCATTTACCAGAAATTCTTTCAATTCTTTGAAGTAATCCTTCTCAAACTCAATCCCAATAACACTTTTCCAAGATTCATTCAATAAAATATCGCTCATGAGTTTGTTGCTTTTTAACAGAAAGTAAAAAAAGTTAAAAAAAACGGTTTTATAAAATTTGTATAAACAAATTATTCTTCTATTTTTGTTATATCATTATGCAGGTATTAATTCTCATTTCTTTAATGTTTGGACTTTTGGTTCAATTGTTGTTTTAAACAGCACGAAAAAACTTCGCCCTGCAGTAAAAAAAATAAACACTAATTTAAAAAACCGAAATAAATAATTTATCATGAAAAAAATCGTTGTATTGGCAATTGCTATCGTATTATCATTAGGTGCTTTCTCTTGTAAGACAGGTGAAAAATGTCCTGCTTATGGAAAAGCTGACGTAAAATCTACTTCAAAAAGAGTTTAATTTTAATCGTATTTATATCAGCTAACCCCATTTGCTTTGCAGATGGGGTTATTTTGTTTGTAGACTTATCATGATAAAAAAACTAAGTAATTTATTTCTTTTAGGAATTGTAGTGTTTACAATTCAATCTTGCTATTTAGGAAAAAAGATAGAGCAGAATCTTGTAATCTATATTGATAAAAGCTCCTTAATTACTAAATCAATTTCTAATGTTCAGCAACCCATTTATTTAAATTATTATACCATTGAACAGTACACCGAAACTTTTTACAACAAATTACTAAACGAAGTTACCTACCAAACTAACATTACTATAACCAATGATGTAAGTAAAGCAAACTACACACTTAAATTAAATTATTTCGAGGTCTCAGAAAGCGAATCGAGGCAAGTTGTAAATGATGCAGCTTCTCCTTATAACGGACAAACTTATTTTTTATCCGAAATAGATACGAAGTGCAATTTTGATATTTTAAAAGGTACTGAAAAAATTGAGAACTATACTGCTTATGCAGATAAAGATGAAAAACTAAAGAACAATCAAACCATTTTGCAATTAGCAACGGGTTCAAATAAAGACAATACACAATACCGCGAGAAATCCTTGTCGAGCGATATATGTAATGACCTTGCAGAAAAATGCGGAAGAAGAACTTGGAATTTGTTTACACAAAAATTAGCGAAGAAATTGAAATAATTAAGTTAGTTTAATTGCAATTAAAGTAACATCATCAACTTGTTCATGAATCCCTCTCCAACTTTCAAACTCCTTCGTTAAAATGTTTTTCTGCTCGTGCATTGTCAAATGAGCTATTGAAACAAGTTTTTCCTCCAATTGTTTGTACTTATACTTCTTCCCTTTTTGTCCGCCAAACTGATCTGCATATCCATCGGTAAGTAAATAAAAAATCAACCCATCCTGCCAATCAAATTGATGAGTAACAAAAGGAACTTGATGATCACTTTTTCCAACTGGTTGTTTGTTTGCTTTTACTTCATTAATCTGTCTGTTCTCTACTGCGCTTGAACTGACAGCACTCCCAATATACCATAATTGATTATTTGCCCCGCTCCACTTAATTATTCTATTAGCTTTATCAATTAGCAATAAAGAAATATCCATTCCATCTTTAATTTCTTCTCCGCTTTTCGCAAATGTATCTAAAACTAATTCTGTTGTTTTATCTAGTATTTCGCCAGGTTCAGTTAGTTTAAATTCCTTAACTGCCTTATCTAAGGAATTACTACACACAATACTTACCATTGCCCCAGGAACGCCATGCCCTGTAGAATCTGCAGCAGCAATTAAAACACAGCCATTTGCTTCATGCATCCAATAAAAATCGCCAGCAACAATATCTTTAGGTTGGTATAAAACAAAATTAGATGGAATGTGTTTATCTATTAAATGAGTTGGAGGCAATATTGCACGTTGCAAACGTTTGGCGTAAGTGATACTATCTAAAATTTCTTTTTGTTTTTCATCTACTAATTCTTTTTGGTGTTCTATTATGTCTTTTTGTTGCTCTACTTCATGCTTTTGTTTTTCAATAATCTTTTTTTGTTTTTGTGTTAATCTGTATCTATTATAAATCACAAACATTGCAAGCACAGATAAACCTAAAATTGAAAGCAGTAATACCTTGGTTTTTCTATCTGATTCCATTTTAGCGTTTGCTATCTCCCCATCTTTTTTTAATAAATCAATACTTGCTTGCTTTTGGCTTACACTATATTTTGCACTACTTTGAGCCATTAATTTTTGATTCTCTTCAATTGTAAGTGAATCATTATATTTAATGTATTCTTTAAGTGATTCATAACTCTTTTTATAATTTTCAGAAGTTGCATAGGACTCAGCAGCTACACCCAAAATATTTCTTATATAGCTTTTACTACTAAAACTAAGTGCCATTTTTATGGATTCTTTGAAGCAAGAATCCGCCTTATCAAATCTATTAGTCTGTGCGTACAATTCACCGAAACTTGCTAAACAAAGCATCTCTGTAACCTTGAAATCATTTTCTCTGGTTATTGTTAATACCTCAGTTAAGCATACGTTTGCTTTTTTAAAATTCTTCTTTTTAATCTGAATAGCACCTACATTCATTAATGTCCCCGCGTAATCACTTTTACTTCCAGTCGTTTTATACAATTTAAGTGCTTGCTCATAATATTTTTCTGCATTTAAATAATCATTTACATGAAAATAAGCTGTACCAATATTATTTAAATTAGATGCTTGCTCATGTAAATCCTTTTCTTTGATTGCTATTTGGAGCGCTTCATTAAAATAATAAAATGCGTTTGCTGTATCTTTAATTCGAGAATACGCTGTTGCGATATAGGAATAATTTGCTTGTTGATTTTCTTCGTACTTCCCTTTGTTTAATTCTATACATTTCAAATAATATTCGATAGCCTTGCCAATATTACCTTTATCCATATATACATAACCAATATTGGAAAGAGCAGTGCACACACCTCTCTCACGTTTTAAATCCTTCGCTAGTTGAAGGGCTTTTTCGTAATAAAATAATGAAGAATCAAAATCTCCCCATTGCCATTGAACGTCGCCTTTAATTAATATGAGCTTAAGTTTGAAGCTATCGGCTAAGTTTTTTTATGGCCAGTATTTCGTCTGCTTGTTTATACGCGGTATCAGGTTTAGAATATTCTATTTCTTGAATTGCCCAGATTTTATCTTGAATTGCATTTTGTGAATAAAGGTTTATTGAACACAGAAAAAATAGGGCTACAAAAAATGAAATACACTTTTTAAATATGATGTTTTCGAAAAGTGCAATTTTCCTCATGATGAAATTTACTTAAACTATTTTTGCAATCCAAGCCACGCTTTAGCTGCATCACCTAAAATCATTTTCTTTTCTGAATCTGCAATTGGCGCTGAACGAACTAATTCACCTGGTACTGCTTCTCCCAATGGAAACGGGTAATCCGAACCTTGCATTACTTTATCTGCACCCACCATATCAATTACGTATTGCAACATTTTATGATCGCATACATGCGAGTCGACCCAAAACTTTCCTAAATATTTTTTAGGGTTTTCTGCATTATCGATGGCAACTAAATCTGGTCTGCAATCCCAGCCATGCTCAATACGACTAATAGTTGGCAAGAAAGAGCCACCACCATGCGCAAAGCAAACTTTTAAATTTGGATATTTTTCGAACACGCCACCAAAAATCATTGAGCATATTGCTCTGCTAATTTCGGCAGGCATACCAACTAACCAAGGCAACCAATATTTTGCCATGTGCTCCTGCCCCATCATTTGCCAAGGGTGTACAAGCACTGCAGCATTTAAACTTTCGCAAGCAGCAAAAAATTCCATGAACTCAGGTTCGCTTAAATTTTTATTATTTACATTACTTCCAATTTGAACACCTTTATGCCCCGCTTTCATGCAACGCTCTAATTCTTGAATAGATAGCTTTGTATCTTGTAAAGGAACCGTTGCTAAACCAATAAATTTTGAAGGATGATTATTTACCACTTCAGTAATATGGTCATTTAAAAACATCGACACTTCCAACGCATGTTGTGCTTGCGCCCAGTAACTAAACATTACTGGAATAGTACAAATCACTTGCATATCTGCTTGGTGTTGCTCCATCTCTTGCATACGAATGTTTTCATCCCAGCAATTGGCAACAATTTCTCTGAAACGTTTATCGCCTTGCATCATCCATGCTCTACCTTCGGCATGATGGTCGAGTTGAATAAATTCACCATAACCAAATTTTTTTGCAAAATCAGGAATGTGTTTTGGAATAATGTGCGTGTGTGTATCTATTGTAAACATTTAAACTAATTAAAAGTTAAGAATTGAAAATTTAAAATTAAACATTTAAAAGTTTAAATTAAAATGGGTCGTCGATATCGTTATTAGGATTGCCGCGTTTAATGTCGTTACCCTTTAATTCATTATTTCCCGAATCCCAATTTTTTGATGCAATTGTTTTTGTTTGTACAGGGGCAAGAAAATCCTCAGCTGGAGCCATTCCTGAGCTAGCATTATACATGTTCGAATTATCTTCTTGATAATCTAAATCAGCAAACTTTGCAAACTGACCAATGAAACGCAGAGGAACATCTTCTAATGAACCATGACGATTCTTAGCAATGATTACCTCAGCTCTTCCTTTAGTTGAGTTTCCATTTTCATCTTCTGTTAAACCATAATACTCTGGACGATAGATGAACATTACCATATCCGCATCTTGCTCAATCGCACCCGATTCACGTAAGTCACTTAACATAGGGCGCTTACTACCTGAAGCACGTGTTTCAACACTACGACTTAATTGAGAAAGTGCGATGATTGGAATATTTAATTCTTTCGCTAATCCTTTTAATGAACGAGAAATGTATGAAATCTCTTGCTCACGATTTCCTTTGTTATCAGCACCTGCAGTCATTAACTGAAGGTAATCGATGATAATCATTTCGATACCAAAATTTTCTTTTAAACGACGAGCCTTTGCACGTAATTCGAAAATAGAAAGTGCTGGAGTATCATCAATATACAATGGAGCTTTAGAAAGCGCATTAATACGAGTGTTCAACTGTTGCCACTCGTAAGGCTCTAAATTTCCTTTTCTAATTTTATCTTGATTTAATTCAGCTTCACCCGAAATTAAACGATTTACTAATTGCAAAGAAGACATCTCCAAAGAGAACACTGCTGTTGGTCGTGTAAACTCTACCGAAGCATTACGAGCAATCGTTAATACGAATGCCGTTTTACCCATACCTGGACGAGCAGCTAAAATAACTAAATCACTTTTTTGCCAACCAGATGTAATTCTATCCAATGCAGTGAAACCACTTGGTACGCCTGTTACACCACTTGTTTGTGTTCCTGCAATTTCTATTTGCTTAATTGCCTCAGCAATTAAACTACTCATTTTATCGTGTTGCTTACGAACGTTTGAATCAACTAATTCGAAAATATTTTTTGTAGCAGTATCTAATAAATCAAATACATCTGTTGATTCTTCATACGAACGATGAATAGTATCAGTACTTAAACGAATTAATTCTCGTTGTAAAAATTTTTGTGCAACAATACGTGAATGGTACTCGATATTTGCAGAAGAAGCTACACGATTTGTTAATTGCGATATAGCATAAGCTCCACCCGCTATTTCAAGTTGCCCCGTTTTTTTTAATTGATTGGTAACGGTTAATATATCAACAGGCTCAGAGCCAGTGAACAAATCCATAATGGCTCTATACACTGCCTGATGCGCAGGTTTATAAAACGACTCGGGTTTTAAAATATCAATTACCTGACTTAATGCTTCTTTCTCAAGCATCATTGCACCTAACACTGCTTCTTCTAACTCAACTGCTTGTGGTTGTAATTTACCATCCAACAGTATGGGAGAAAAGGTGGTGCTTTTAAGTTTTGGTCTGTTTTTGTTTTCTATGCTCATTTAAAATGCTTTCCCAAAAGAGGGACTTTAAAATTACGGAAATAAGAGCAGTTTAAATAGGAAAATAATTATTAAAAGCTATTCACGGGTTGTTAACAAAAATAGAATTACTGATAATCCCAAAAGCACTGAAAGTCAAAGCTATATAAAAACAAAAGCGCCTGCATCATCAGACACAAGCGCTTTAAATTTATTTAAACGCTAATTACTTAACCGCTTCCAAACTAATCTCCACATTTGCATCCTTTGGTAAACGCTTAGCTTCGATGGTTGCACGAGCAGGGAAATCCTTTGTAAAGAAAGAACTATATACCTCGTTTACTTGCACAAAGCTATTCATATCGCTTAAGAAAATACTTGTTTTTACAACGTTATCAAATGTCATATCCGCTGCTTTTAAAATCTCAGCTAAATATTGCATTACTTGTTTGGTTTCTTCTTTAACACCCAATTTCATTAATTTATTTGTTTCAAGGTCCAAAGCAATTGTTCCCGAAACATACAAAGTATCACCTGCTAATACAGCTTGGTTATATGGTCCAATTGGTGAAGGAGCTTTTGTTGTAACTATTATTTTTTTCATATAATTTTTTTTGGGATGAAAACCTAATTTTCACCTAGCGTTAGTTGATAATACAAATGTAAGAAATTTTAGCAAAACTAATAAGCATTAAATGCTAACCAAGCCATCAGTCCGCTTCCTATTTCTAGGGCATTTTCGTCGATATCGAAAGTAGAAGTGTGTACGCCTGAAGTTATTTTTTTAGCTATATTACCTGTTCCTAAACGATAAAAACAGCTTGGCACGGCTTGCGATATGTATGCAAAATCTTCGGCAGTCATGCGTAAAGGAAGTTCTTCTACGTTTTCAACTCCTAAATAATCTTGCGCAGCTTTTATACTTTTAGTGGTAAGCTCTTCATCGTTTACTAAAAAAGGATATCCCTTTTCTATTCGCACATCAATGGTTGCATTCCATTTAGTTGCAATTCCGTTTGCAGTAATTACAATGTGTTTATGTGCTTCTTCGCGCCACAATTCATTCATTGTTCTGAAGGTTCCTGCTATTTCTACTTTTTGTGGAATAACATTGGTTGCACCCATGCCTTCTATTTTACCAAAAGCTAAAACGGTTGGTGCATCAATAAACTCAGGTAATTGCTGATACTTTTTAGTAAGCATAAAATCGCTATGCAAAGAGCTAAGCAATTCGGAGGCAATTAATAAAGGATTAATATACTCAGCAGGCATAGCAGCGTGGCCACCTTTACCAGTAACGGTAATATAAATTTCATCAGTACTTGCCATGTACATTCCTTTTCTAAAACCTACTTTGCCAACTTCCATACTCGGGAATACATGTTGTCCAATTGCATTATCAACCGTAGGATTTTGAAGCACTCCTTCTTTTATCATCAATGATGCGCCACCTGGTAAAACTTCTTCACCTGGTTGAAACATAAATTTTACATGAACAGGCAGTTGTGCTTTTAATTCGTTCAAAATAATTAATGCACCTAATAAAGAAGCCGAATGTACATCATGCCCGCAAGCATGCATCACACCTTCGTTTTTAGATTTATAGGGAACATTATTTTGTTCAGTTATAGGAAGTGCATCTAAATCGGCACGTAGCAATATTGTTTTTGTTGCTGAGGAATTTCCTTTTATCACACCAACAATTCCAGTTTTTACATGCCCCGTTGTGTGTTCAATTCCAAACTCAGTTAGTAGTTTGCTGATGTACTTAGCAGTTTCAAATTCTTTAAAAGATAATTCAGGATGTGCATGTAAGTGCTCACGAATGAATTTAATTTTTTCGAAATTTTGTTTCGCAGCACGTTTTATATTTTCAAGTAAATCGTGTTGCATATTATTTCCAAAAAGTCATTTTAATTCCTAATGCAATAATTATGAGTCCGAATATTTTTTTCACTGTTGCCTGATCCATACTAATTGCCAATTTGGAACCAAAAAAACTTCCTACAAAAAAGGTAGCGGCAATGATAGCAGCAACTTTCCAATCGATGGCGCCTGCTTTATAATAATTCATCACTCCTAAAATTCCAATTGGAAACAAGAACATAAATAAGGTTGTGCCTTGCGCTTGTTGTTGTGTAAACCCTAAAAAATAAACCAGTACAGGCACAATTATTATTCCGCCGCCAATACCTACTAAACCACTGAGCAAGCCAGCGGCCAATCCTACAGTAAGCAGGATGATAACGTCATTCATAGTCTTTTTTTTATTTAGCGCTTCCAATTAAAAATCGGTTGTAAATGAAAGATAAGTAATTCGATCTTGTTTCACTTTGTTATCTACTCCCCACGATAAATCTACTCTAAAGAAATATCCAAACAAGCGTGAGCGAAAACCAAAACCATAACCTGCAATAAGAGGTTGTTTGTTTTGAATTAAAACAACTGTAATGGGATTTCCTGGAACGTAGGTTTTGTTCTCTGTGTTTTCATCACTGTATGGATTCCAACCATACCATGCCATTCCCAAATCAGTAAATCCAATTACTTGGAAATTATTAATAAAATCAGAACGAATTGGACGATTCATTAAATAATTAAAAAGTGGGAATCGTAACTCTGAACTATACACAACAAAGTTATTTCCATTACGTGCATTCTGCTTAAAGCCACGCATACTTGTTGCAATCGTTTGGAATTGATATTTTTCTGGGTATAAAATATTAATATTATAATCGTATTTAGGAGCAAACCAGCTATCTACACCGCCTAAATAATATAACAATCTATCAGTACCAAGTGAAGTGCTACCTGCTAAACGATTTGCCCAAATAAAATTGCGATGAATTTTTGTGTAGTTACGGAAATCAAAACCAAAAACAATTAAATCATTTCTCTTTTTTAAATCCTTTATGTCAACACGTTTCCAATACTCTGCAAAAATTTTAGAACGATTTCCTCTGTATAGATTAAGCCCTAAACTTTTTGTGTTATCAAAAATTAGTTCGGCC
Source organism: Bacteroidota bacterium (assembly GCA_016702705.1). Lineage (GTDB taxonomy): Bacteria > Bacteroidota > Bacteroidia > B-17B0 > Aurantibacillaceae > JADJDM01. Next base: position 57,778 of record JADJDM010000020.1, read on the forward strand.
TTTGCGCCAACATAATTATCATAATCATTTTTACGCTCCAGCGAATTATCATCTAATGCTGTGTAAACCTTTCTATCATTACGATACGTAAAAGTTCCTTTAACAGCAAGCACTTCGCTAAATGGATATTTTAATTTATACTGAACATCGTGGATATTCATTTTTAAAAGAGTAGAACTGTTTTCGATATTATAAAATGATTGTCGATGCAATATCAATTGTTTATCCACCAATTTTTTTCGGTTATCAATACTCAAAAACATTTCAGTATTTAATCCTGTTGTTAATCTAAAACCAGCGATGATTCGATAATCTTCAAACAAATCGCTCATACCTAGTTTCATGAATCCATTAAATCCAGGATTAATGTATGAACCTGTGAAACGCTGATAGGTTTGATTTAAAAATGAATTATCTAATTGCGTAACAATATTATCTACCGAAAAGTTTACATAATAATTACGCTGTTGCGGCAATTTAAATTCCTTTTTTTGAAAAGGATTTGTGCTATCTTTTTTAACTATATCTGCTTCCTTCTTATTAACCGTATTTATATTATTTGTTTCTCCCTTAAAATTATAATCATCAATATTTACTTTTGATGTATCTTTTATTGAACTTACTGAAACAACAACAGGTTTTTCCTGTGCCATTTTAAATCGCGGTGAATACAATGTGAAATTTCTATATTGTGTATTCTGCAATTCGTAAGTCTTCTGTTTGTCGGCATCAACAATCTTGCTTACATACATGTATTGTTTACCATTCAAATAAAATACCTCGGCTACTTTTTTTGATTTTAAACTAATGTCTTGTTCCAACACATTGCTTTTGTAGTTACTAATGATTTTAGGATAAAAAGTGTAACGATAATGTTCAGTAGTATCAACATAAGAAATCACACTATCCAGTTTTGCCAGAAAACGATTTCTAATTCCATTTGCCTCGCTTAAATAAGTAAAGTATCCATTATCATAATCAGAAGGCTGCAATTCGTTTATGTAAGGAGTGTTTGTTACTCGCAATAATACTTTTGATTTAGTTTGCAGGTTGTACATAAAAATATCGTTGTACTTACTTTGCAAATAATCGTAACGTGCATCGTCTTTCGCTTTTATTGTATCCGAAACGCGATTAGAAGAAAATAAAATTTGGTTTCCTTTGTTTACAAAACGTGGTTGGTTATCGTCCCACACGTCATTTGTTATTTGCTCTAATCCTCCAGCGTTAATTGTATAAACAAAAATATCTGCTTGACCTTTTCCCTTTTTAACTCCACTAAAAACTATTTTTTTACCATCAGGTGAATAACCAAAATCATTTATTTTTTCGATGCCTGTAATTGGCTTGCTAAACGTTTCTTTCTCTTCCAAATTATAGGTGTTTAAATAAATCACCCCTTTCTTTTCATTAATCATGGCAAGCACAGTACCTCGTGGATTCCAAGCAAGTAAAGGATAACTTAAATCATTTAAGCGTTCTATTTTTGGTCCCCACTTTGCAATTCGTTTTGGTTTTGATTCTCCCTCTAATGATTTTACATATACTTTGTACTGGCTTAATTCATTAGCAACGTAGGCTACATTTTTACCATCGCTACTAATTTTTAATTGATAATAATTCCGGAAATCTTTTGGTTTTGCAAGTATTGGATCAGATTTTGGTAAGTAGCGACTTGTATCAGCATTTAAGTTTCTTTTTGCAAAACTATCTATCCATTCATAAACGATAGTTTGTGTAGTTGTGCCTAATACAAATGAAAAAGAACTTTCTACACTCCTACTTACTTTAGTCATGTATAATACATTGGGGATACTTGCTTCGCCGTATGAATCTGCAATGTAATTCCATAACGCATGCCCCGCTTGAACTGCTTCATCCCCGCTTAATTTATTAAAACTATAATATTTGTCGTTGTTAATTCCATCCATTATCGCGTTATCCAAATCAATATTCCAATCTTCAGATAAATAAGAAATCAATCCTTTTTTATACCAATCTGGTAACACAAGCAAAGTAGAGTTTTTTACCATATCGCGTGCACGACCGCCGTACATCATATCATTAATAAGTACCTCAGCTATACCTGCACGAATTTGTTTATTTAAATCATGGTGATCCCCTTTAAAATAAACTGCGAATTTAGTTCCTGATATTTTTGTAACTCCACCCAAATTTCCATTCTCTTCGCTTGACAATCCAACATTTGATTGACGAAAATCTCCTTGGTTAGTATAAACCAACACTTGCAATTTATCTTCAAATTGGAAATCTAATTTGCGCTCGATGGTTTCTAATTCAATTTCGGTGCGCTTTGCAACATATTGAGCTAGTTCTTGTCCACCTTCGTACAAATACACTTGGTATCTATCAAAACCATAATAGGTCCAATTAAAAGGTTGGTATTGAACTCTATTTTTTCCAAACTCTTGTTGCGAACCATAATAAAATTGCGCTTGTAGTTTTCCTACAAACATTAAAATTAATATGATTAAAAAAGAGATTCTCATTCCAGTCTTCAATAGAGTTACTAAAGTACGGAATTAAACGAAAAGAATGAAAAATTAGTATTTTTTAAGGTAAATATCTACTAAAACACCCCCGTATAATTATGCGGAGAAATCCTTCTCAACTCAACCTTAATTTCTTCACTTACATTTAATGTTTCAATAAACTCTTTAATGTCATTTTCTTCAATTGGTTTATTAGTGCGAGTTAAGGCTTTTAATGCCTCGTAAGGTTTTGGATACGCTTCTCTGCGAAGTACTGTTTGTATAGCTTCTGCCACTACTGCCCAGTTGTTATCTAAATCGGATGCTAAAGCTTTTTCGTTCAAAATTAATTTTCCGCAACCTTTTAAAATAGATTCGAAAGCAATTAATGAATGTGCCAAAGGAACACCCACATTCCTCAAAACCGTTGAATCCGTAAGGTCACGTTGCAGACGGCTAATTGGCAATTTTGCCGATAAGTGTTCTAAAACTGCATTTGCCATTCCTAAATTTCCTTCTGCATTTTCAAAATCAATCGGATTTACTTTATGAGGCATGGCTGACGAACCAATCTCACCTTCTTTTAATTTTTGCTTGAAATATTCCATCGAGATATACATCCAAATATCTCTACTAAAATCAATAAGTATAGTATTAATACGTTTTAAAGCATCGAACCAGGCCGCTAAATTATCGTAATGTTCTATTTGAGTTGTATATTGACTTCGCGATAAACCCAGTTTATTATTTACAAAATCATTACCAAAATCAACCCAATTAATAGCAGGAAAAGCAATGTGATGAGCATTAAAATTACCAGTTGCTCCACCAAATTTTGCCGAGTAAGGAACCGCCATTAATTGTTGCAATTGTTTTTCTAAACGCTCGACAAAAACCATTATTTCCTTTCCTAAACGTGTTGGAGAAGCAGGCTGTCCGTGGGTTTTAGCAAGCATGCTAATATCTTTCCAATCGTTAGCATATTTTTTTAGTTCGTCTATTATCGATTGTAATTTCGGAATCATTACTTCGTTTGCCCCGTCTTTTAAGGACAATGGAATACTTGTATTATTAATATCTTGAGATGTTAAGCCAAAATGTATGAATTCTAAACTTGCCCCTAAGCCAAGTTTTTCCATTTTTTCCTTTAGAAAATACTCAACGGCTTTTACATCATGATTGGTTGTTTTTTCAATCTCTTTTATTCTGCTTGCATCTTCCAAAGAGAACTCAGTATAAATTGCACGTAAGCTTGGAAAGCTCGATTTATCAACACTTTTAAGGTGTGGTAATGGAATTTCACATAAAGCGATAAAATATTCTACCTCTACTTTTACTCTATATTTTATTAAGGCAAATTCCGAAAAATAAGCATCTAAAGGATTAGTAACTCTTCTGTATCTTCCATCTACAGGAGAAATGGCGGTTAATTGATGTAATTCCATATTTATAGCAAAGGGCAAAAATACTTGATTTTTGACAATATGTGCATTATCAACAAGAAATAGTTAGAATTTTGTATTTAAACCCTTGCTTAAACAAAATTTATTTGGTAAATTCGTAAAGTTGATGAAACAATTTTTTAACATAGCCTTTCTTTTATCTGCATTAGCTTTTAGTTCAAGCTCTTTCGGGCAAATCGGCTTTATTACCTCTACATCAAATGATACTGTTTGTAACGGTGCGGGTGGTTCTATGCAAATGAATGGGGCGATTGGGGCGATTGTAACTTGGGAACTTTCTACTAACGGCGGAACTACATGGATTGCTAATGGAAATACTGACCCTAGCCAAAGTTTTTTTAATATTCCCAATAGCACTTGCTATCGAGTAATACACAATGGAGGCGCTTCCATATCAAGTGTTTATTGTATAACTGTTGACCAACCAAGTAACGCTGGAACTATTACAGGAGGAGGCGAACAATGCGGCATTGCAAATGGAAATCTGGTAGTTACAGGTAACAATGGAACTATTTTAGGTTGGTACGCTTCAACAGGAGGAGCTTTCGGGAGTTTATTTAATACTACTTTATCTCAGACATTTAATGTTACACAAACTACTTACTATGCTTTCCTAACCAAAAATGGTGTATGCCCCGCTGATACAGCTATTGATACAATTTCTATTGTGCCTTACACTGCTATTGGAACTGCTGTTAGCACTGCTTCTGTTGTTTGTGCCTCAGGTAATATAGGCGCAGTAACTGTTAATAATTCAAGTATTGTGGGTACTAACTTGGGTTGGCAAACATCAACTGACGGAACAAATTGGAGCAATACATCTAATACAACAAACACTATAGCTTTTACAAATCTTACACAAACTACGTATTACCAATTAATAGTTAAAAGTGGAATTTGTCCGGCAGATACAAGTAATATTATACAAGTAAATGTTGATCAAGTGCCAATAGGTGGAAGTTTAAGCGGCGGAACTTATTATTGCGGGGCAGCTCCGGCAACAGGAGCATTAACATTAAGCGGACATACCGGCACAGTCGTAAAATGGGAATCTAATGATGGCTCTGGTTGGGTAACTAGCCCTTGTACTGGTAATACTTGCAATTATAGTGTTTCAAGTAATACTTTATATAGAGTAGAAATTGACAATGGTGTTTGTTCTTCAGTATACTCTACCTATGATACTGTTTTTATAAGTGCTAATTCAGTTGCTGGCACACTTAGTTTAACTGAAGATACTTTATGCGCAAAAATTGGTGGTGGTTTATTAAGCTTAACAGGCAGCGTTGGAACAAATTACAACTGGCAATACTCAACCAACAACGGAACTACTTGGAATAACTTACCAGCTTTTACAGGGCCTACCGCAGCCTACAATAACTTAAATACAGGGACTTATATTTTTCATTGTAATGTAAAAAACAATTTATGTACTACAGTAACAAGTAATACAGTTAGTGTTTTTGTTAAACCAAGTCCATCTGTTACAATATCAACAAATGACACAACAATTGAACAAGGAACAACAATTACATTAGTGGCAAGCGGCGCTGGTACTCCTATCTGGACACCAACAACAGGTTTAGGAAGCCCAACTTCATTTACTACAACTGCCACTCCACTTTTACCTACCGAATACATTATTGTTGTAACGGATGGAACAGGTTGTATTGGAAAAGACACTGTATTTGTAGATATGGCTCTTGAGCCTTTTACTGGCTTTATTGCAAATGCACTTACTCCTAATGAAGATGGAATAAACGATGCATTATATGTTGAGAACATTGAAATATTTACCGAAAACGATATTAAAATATTTAACGAATACGGACAAGAAGTATATAAAGCCGCGCCATATAAAAATGATTGGAAAGGAACATACAATGGAAGTAGATTGCCTGATGGTACATATTATTATGTATTAAATGTAACTGTTACAAATGCTTCTTTAGTTAAAACAAAAAAAGAATACAAAGGATTTGTTAGTTTATTAAACGGGAAATGAAAATAAGATATTACATAGCACTTTTTGTTGTTATTGCATTTACTTCTAATGCACAACAATTACCTATGCTATCAAATTATTTTTATAAACCCTTTGCATACAACCCAGCCCTAGCAGGCGATAAAGATGTTACCGAAGTTTTTGCTTCACATAGAAGTATGTTTAGTAATTTCCAAGGTTCGCCCGTATTAAGTGTTGTTTCTGTTGATGGAAAACTAAAAGCTAAAAAGGCTTACGCAGGTTTATATGTTGCAAATCAAAGCAAAGGTTTGTTTAATAACACAAATGCTTTTGCAAGTTATGCTTACCGTGCAAATTTTACGGATGATGTTTATTTAAAATTAGGATTAAGTATTGGAATTTTTGACCAAACAGTTAATTACTCCAAGCTAGCAGTTCAAAATTATTCTGATCCTAATTTATTTTTCTCTAACCAACGACGCACAGGTTTAGATGCGAATGCAGGATTTTCTTTTCACGCCTATGGTTTAACTGCAGGCTTTTCGGTTCCACAACTTTTAGGAACCCAAATGAAATACAATGATAATTTAAACACGCGTTCGTACTACCAACAAACGCAACACTTTTTAGGTTCATTGCAATATGAAATCCCAGTTAATAAAGAAAAAGAAATGTATGTTACACCTTACGGATTATTAAGGTTTGTATCAAACGCACCATTACAATATGATGGCGGTGTTAACTTTGATTGGAAAGATAAATTTTGGCTTGGTGCAACTTACAAAAGCGATTATGCTGTTGGAATAAATGCTGGAGTTACGCTGAATAGAAGGTTATCTATTGGGTATAGCTACGATTACATGATTGGCAACATTGCTTCTTATGCAGGAACGTCACACGAAATTATGTTAGCCTTTAAATTTGGTAAACTTAAATACAGAGCAGGCGATGATACATTAACTGCACAAGACAAAAAATTAATGCAATTGCAAAAAGAGATTGATGAGTTAAAGAAAAACGGGGTAAAAGCGACCACTGACAACTCAGGTAAAACAACTACAAACAATACTACACAAACAAACAATAAGTTTCAAGGAAAAAATGCTGTTAAAGAAAATGGAATTTACATTTTAACAAACAAAGCAAGTGATTTTACACATGGTAATGGAACACCTATGGCTAAAGGATTTTATGTAGTGGTTGAATCAATTTTTTATAAAGACTATGCAGAGCAAGAAATGAAACGATACATGAGTTTTGGTTTCCCAGATGCTGATTACATGATTGATAAAACAACGAAATTTCATTACATCTATGTTTTCTTTACAACTGATAGACTTGATGCAATGTCGAAAGTGCAAGATGCTAAAGACGCAGGCGTTCCTGATGCATGGATAGAAGCTTTAGTTGATTAAAACAATTAACGTGAGCAAAGAATTTGTATTTCCAGCTACATTACTACGATCAATTGCTAAAGTCTGTGCTATTGATGAAACAAAATTAATTGAGGCGCATAATCAAACTGCGAGTACTTCAGTTCGTATTAATGCATTTAAACAAACACAAAAATTTAATACTCAACAAAAAGTAAGCTGGGCAAATCAAGCTCATTACCTTAACGAACGCATAGAGTTTATTAAAGACCCGCTGTTTCATGCAGGTGCATATTATGTGCAGGAAGCTTCCTCTATGTTTTTAGAACAAGCAATTAAACAATCAGTTGATTTAAATGCAGAAATTAAAGTATTAGATTTATGTGCCTCTCCAGGTGGCAAATCAACATTAATAAACTCACTTCTTAACGAAAAAAGTTTTCTAGTTTCGAACGAAGTAATAAAAACACGTATTGGAGCATTATGCGAAAACCTCAGCAAATGGGGGCAAGCAAATGTTGTAGTGTGTAATAACGACGCGCAAGATTTTGCAGCACTACCTGATTATTTCGATTTAATTGTTGTAGATGCACCTTGTTCGGGCTCTGGTTTATTTAGAAAACAAGAGGATGCAATTGACCATTGGAGCGAAGAAAATGTAGAACATTGCGCTGCACGACAAAAAAGAATTTTAGCTGATATTTACTCTTCACTAAAACCGAACGGAATTTTAATTTACTCTACCTGCTCCTACTCTACCCAAGAAAACGAAGAAATTGTTTCGTGGCTTATGGAAGAAAAAAAAATGGAGAGTAAAAAAATTGAATTAGATCGCAATTGGAATATTACCGAAACACAAACCAACAATGGCGGCTACGGCTATCGATTTTTTCCACACCTAACAAATGGAGAAGGCTTTTTTTTAGCGGCATTTAAAAAAGAAGATGTTGAATCAGAGCAAATACAACAACATTACAAACGCAATAAAGATGCAAAAGCAAAACAAAATAAAGATGAATTAATTGCGCTTAGCAAATTCATTATTGAAAATGAAAACAATGAAATAATTCAGCTAAAAGAAAATTATTTTTTAATAAGCAAAGCGATTATTGCAGAGCTTGATAAACTAAGCGTTTTATACTTGCGCAAAAAAGGCACCTTGCTTGGTGAGTTTAAAGGAAAAGATTTTATTCCACACCACGAGTTAGCTTTGAGTAATTATGTAAACACGGATTTTTCATCTGTTGAAGTAAATACAGACGAAGCATTGCAATACTTAAAAAAATCAGAACTACGCTTAACTACTAATATCGAAAGAGGATTTTGTTTAGTGAAGTTTGAAGGGCATCCGATAGGCTGGGCAAAAAATATTGGAAATCGTTTTAATAATTACCTACCAAAAGACTGGCGCATTTTAAAAGACATCGACACCTAATTAATGAACTACCTTGCTCATCTTTTTCTTTCATCGCACAACCATGATTTAATGGTGGGCAATTTTATTGGCGATGCCGTAAAAGGCAATGACCATGAGAATTACAGCCAAGGTGTACAAAAGGGAATTATTATGCATCGTAGCATAGATGATTTTACCGATCATCATGAATTAGTTAAAGACAGTAAAAAATATTTCGTAAAAGACTTTGATAAATACAGCGGAGTATTAATTGATATTTATTTCGATTATTTCCTCGCTAAAAAATTTGCAAATTATTCGGATACCTCTTTGCGCAGCTTTGCAGGAAACACTTATACCATACTCAATAATAACAAACACGTATTCCCCGAAAAAGCCAATTACTTTTTTGATTACATGGTGCGTGAAAATATTTTGTTACGTTATGCCGAATTGGATGGAATTAAAAAAGTACTCCATGGTATGACTCACCGCATTAAACAACGTTATCCTCTTTTACGAATCGATGAACGAATTTGAAAACAACCAAGGTCCGTTGTATAATAACTTCACGGCCTTTTTTGAAGAGTTGAAAAAGGATTTGGGAGAGAAGGGATTTGGGAGTGAATTAGTATGATTGAAGCTTTGATGACATTTAATTTTAGGCCTCTAAAATCACTATTTAATTTTATGCAAAGCTTTTAGCTTCTCTCTTATGTTGCCCCCATAATCCGATAAACTCAATTCTGATTTCCATTTTAATCCATTAGAATTAAAAACAGAAATTATTTTCTTATCTCCATCAATTACAATAGAATCCTTAATGTCAAATTCAGAATAATTGGCGTAAACCAATTCACCATTTTCTTTATTAGCAACAAGCAAATAAAATTCTTCATTTAGTCGCGGGTCATACTTCTCTACTGAGCAAGAAATCGTTTTTAAGTAGTATATCCCATACCCATTTGATATTTTACTCTTATTCAAAACTACACCAGAAAATTTCACATTAAATCTTTCTAACGCCGCCTCTTGCTTATGTTTCCGTGTTGTTATATCATATATACAAAATAATATAAAGAGTAATATGAATATAGAGATTAGTACTTTTTTCATTAGTGAATAAGTTAAATCCAATTTTTCTTAGGGTCTTTACTAGTATTTATTACAGCTCTAATTACTACTAGTTTCTTTTCTTCATTCACTTGGAAATGCAACATGTAAGGAAAACCTGCAATCAATAAACATCTTACATCTGCATACCTAACTTGGAAAAATGGATTTTCGTTTAATAGTGAAACAATCTTCTCGAAATTCTTTAGAAATTTATCTCCTATTTTATTATCAATTGAGTCGGAATAATCCAATGCCTTTTGAACATCATTTAAAGCACGCTTATTAATCTTTACTTTAAACACTAAACTTTTTTTTAGTTGTTTTTTAGCTTTCGACCAATCCAATAAATCTTCTTCTTTATCTGTTTTAATTCTATTCAAAACTAAAGCCTTATCCTTTTCAGAAATAGTATAATCCTCTTCCTTTTTAAGCTCAAATTTTATTTTCATAGCTTTTAAAAATGCTTTTAAAGCATTTAACTGATCGGTAGTTGTTGGATGCGCTATAAATATATTATCAGTTTGCATGGTATATCGAATTAAATAAGGTCTATTATGTTACGAAGTCAGCCTAACAAAGTTACAAAATCTAAATTAGATTTAAAACAATTCTTACTTACCCTAAAAGCAACAAAGAAATAATTATTAGCAGCTGCTATCATTTCTAAATCAATGTAAAACGAGCGAGTGAAATCCATGTAAGCAAGAAACTCGCTTTGTGGCACGGCAAACTCATCAAACATAATGATGTCGCCCTTTTTTAAGTAAGGCGCTATGGTTGCCAATACATAAAGTGTTGCCGAGTATAAATCAGCATCTAAATGAATTACTTTACGTTTAGAATTATCATTTTTTAATCGCTCTAAAAACCCAGGTAATGTTTGCTGAAACAATCCGGTGTAAAAAGTTAAACGCCCATCATTTATTTCTGGCGGTTTGTTGCCAGTACTCATAGCGCCTGCTTTAAAAGGCCCCCAATCTTCGGGCAATCCAGTAAACGTATCAAAGCCATGAAATTCAGTTTCTGGATTTTTATTATTCTCAACCCACCATTTTAATGATTTACCTACTGCAACGCCAAACTCCAAATAATTTATTTTATCTCCTGTGTTATGGTCTTCAAATAAATATTCATACAATTTATAACGCTTGTTATAATCCCAACCACTCGAATAAAAATCGTTGAATTTTATTTTCGGTTGCTCACGATGCCATTTCGAAATTTTAGCAAGGTAAATAATGTTTAACATTCCATGCTTAAACGGAACAAAACGATGCAATCCAAATCTTATAAAATTTGCTTTGAATTTTCGTATGAAGGATAAATTGGCCATTAAATTATTTCTGGTTTCTGGTTTAAAGTTCGTTGTTAAAACTAAAAATCAACTAGGAACTTCAAACCAGAAATAATTATTTACTTAAATATAAATTACGTTCACTATAAATCTGTTGGAAATACTCGTCTTGCAAGCTATCAATAAAATAAATTGCTTCGCCAGTTGATTTCATTTCAGGACCTAATTCCTTTTGTATCTCTGGGAATTTCTCATAACTGAAAACAGGAATTTTAATTGCGTATCCTTTTTTCTTAGGGGCAAAATTAAAGTCCTTCACCTTCTTCTCGCGCAACATAACTTTTGTAGCGTAGTTTACATACGGCTCGTCATAAGCTTTTGCAATAAAAGGAACTGTTCTACTTGCACGTGGATTTGCTTCGATGATGTAAACAACTTCATCTTTAACTGCAAACTGAATATTTATTAATCCAACTGTTTTTAAAGCCACTGCAATTTTTCTTGTGTGTGCTTCGATTTGCTCCATTACTTTTCGCTTAAATCAAATGGAGGTAACACCGCATAACTATCACCACTGTGAATACCTGCAGGCTCAATGTGTTCCATGATGCCAATGATGTAAACATCTTCACCATCACAAATTGCATCCGCTTCTGCTTCAATTGCTCCTTGCAAGAAATGATCTAATAATACTTTATTCTCAGGCAAGTCGTTCAACAGTTTTACAACGTGTTGTTCTAACTCTTCTTCGTTAATTACAATTTTCATGCTTTGTCCACCTAATACATAACTAGGACGAACTAACAATGGAAATCCTAACTCGCGTGACAATACAATTGCTTCCTCAGCATCTTCTATTACACCAAACTTTGGATAAGGAATATTATTTGCCTTTAATAAATTAGAGAAACTTCCTCTATCCTCAGCTAAATCCAATGATTTAAAATCGGTACCAATAATTTTAATTCCGTAACGCTCTAACTTTTCTGCAAGCTTTAAAGCAGTTTGTCCACCTAACTGAACAATAACTCCTTCTGGATTTTCATGTAAAATGATGTCGTAAATATGTTCCCAAAATACTGGTTCAAAATATAATTTATCAGCTGTACTAAAATCAGTAGAAACAGTTTCTGGATTACAGTTAATCATAATGGTTTCATATCCACACTCTTTTGCAGCTAATACACCATGCACACAACTATAATCGAACTCAATACCTTGTCCTATACGGTTTGGGCCACTTCCTAAAATAATTACTTTCTTTTTATCTGAACGAACCGACTCGTTTTCATCTTCAAAAGTTGAGTAGTAGTAAGGAGTTTTTGCTTCAAACTCTGCAGCGCAAGTATCAACTAATTTAAAAACACGTTTAATGTTTAAGTCATTACGCATGCGGTACACTTCACTTTCAAGGCAACGTAATAGATGCGCAATTTGTCTATCTGCATATCCCTTTTGTTTTGCTTCGTAAAGTAAATCACGAGAGATAGTGTGTAGATGATGTTTTGAAATTTCGTTTTCCAAAGCAATCATTTCCTCGATTTGCTCAAGGAACCACATATCAATACGTGTAAGTTTTTGTATAGTTTTTATAGAGATACCTAACTTCATGGCGTCGTAAATCATAAACAAACGATTCCAACTTGGGCGCTCTAATGCAGTAAGTAATTCTTGTTGATTAGTAATTTCCTTTCCATCAGCACCTAAACCATTTCGCTTAATTTCTAAACTCTGACAAGCCTTTTGTAATGCTTCTTGGAAACTTCTTCCTATTCCCATTACCTCACCAACCGATTTCATTTGGAAACCTAATTCGCGATTACAACCTTTAAATTTATCAAAGTTCCAACGAGGAATTTTTACAATAACGTAATCCAATGTTGGTTCAAAATAAGCAGAAGTTGATTTTGTAATTTGGTTTTCTAATTCATCTAGATTGTAGCCAATTGCCAACTTAGAAGCAATTTTTGCAATTGGATAACCAGTTGCTTTACTTGCTAACGCTGATGAGCGAGATACTCGTGGATTAATTTCGATTGCAATAATATCTTCGCTTACATCTGGGTTAACTGCAAATTGTACGTTACATCCACCAGAGAAATTACCAATTGAACGCATCATTTTGATTGCAGTAGTACGCATAATTTGATACGTGCTATCACTTAATGTTTGTGCAGGAGCTACAGTAATACTATCGCCCGTGTGCACACCCATTGGATCAAAATTTTCGATAGAACAAATGATAACAACATTATCGTTGTGGTCACGCAACAATTCTAACTCATATTCTTTCCAACCTAAAACTGCTTTATCAATTAATACTTCATGTATTGGTGAAGTTTGCAAACCTCTATTTAATAACGCATCAAAATCTTCTTTGTGATATACAACACTTCCACCGCTTCCGCCTAAAGTAAATGAAGGACGAATTACTAATGGAAATCCAAATTCTTGCGCTACCGATTTACCTTCTAAAAACGATTTTGCAATACGAGAAGGTGCCATTCCAACACCGATCTCTTCCATACGAGCTCTAAACAAGTCACGGTCCTCGGTAACTTTTATAGCTTCAATATCAACACCAATCATACGAACTCCGTATTTTTTCCAAATACCTAGGTCGTCGCATTTCATGGCTAAATTTAATCCTGTTTGTCCACCCATTGTTGGCAACACAGCATCAATTTTTTGTTCTTCTAAAATCTTAACGATTGATTTAACTTCCAAAGGCAACAAATAAATATTATCTGCCGTTACCTTATCCGTCATAATAGTTGCCGGGTTGGAGTTTATCAAACTCACTTCGATACCTTCTTCTTTCAAACTCCTAGCTGCTTGTGAACCTGAGTAGTCAAATTCGCAGGCTTGACCGATAATAATCGGGCCGCTACCTATAATTAATACGTGTTTTATCGAATTGTCTTTGGGCATATAGAACCTTATTATAAAAATTTCGTAAAAGTAACTTAATGTATTGAGAATATGGCCGAATGTCGAAATTTTGTTGAAATTAAAAAATTACACAAAATCACTGTTTATCAATAGTTTAAACTAAAACGAGCGTCATTTATAAGGAAGAAACATATACTTATCTAACTATAGAGCAAATCAACTCACTTAGCCGAGAATCATGGCAATTGAGGCGATTTGACGTTTCCCGAGCTGTAGAAATGGCCAAAGAAGCCCTTTTACATGCTAAAAAAATCAATTATTTAGAAGGTGAAGCCTACGCACAGCGTACTTTAGGAGTTTGTCACTTAGTTTTAGAACAATATAGATATGCAGTTCCAGAATTGGAAAACGCAAAACAACTTTTTTTACAAAGTCAAAATTTTAAAGCCGCAAGCTCGTGCTATCGTCATATTGGTAATGTTTATACGCAAACTGCTATTTACGATAAAGCAAAAGAAACTTACGAGCGAGCTATCGATTATGCCTTAAAAGCGGGGAATGAACGTTATGTAACCTATGCAAAAGTAAATTTAGGACTGGTAGAATATCTACTAGGAAATTATGCAAATGCAATTGCAGTTCTCACCCAAACTCTTGATATTATTGAGCGCTACGATGATAAATTAGCTCTTGCAGAAGTATGTTTTAACATTGGAAATAATTATTTACAACTCAACAATTTAGAAAAAGCACAGGAATTTTTAAGCAAATCCTTGATTTTATCCGAAGAACTTGAATACCTAAAAGGTGTTTCTCAAACATATACAATTTTAGGTTCTTTATACTTCAAAAAAGGGGATAAAGAAAACGCATTAAAATACATGCACGAAGGTTTGGCTTCTGCGCTTGAATTAAATGAAAAAAGAATAATTAGTGACACATATAAATCATTAGCCGAAGTTTATAAATCAACAGGGAATTTTGAAAAAGCCATTGAGTGCTTTGAATTGTATGATGAAACAAGAAAAAAACTACAATTTCACGACAACACTACATTGGTAGATTCATTTAAAGGTGAATTAGACGTTGAGAAATCAGCACGTGAAGTGGTAGAAGTGAAAAATGTTGAGTTGGAATACGCTTACGAATTAATTAAAAAAAAAATAAAGACATTACCGATAGCTTAAAATATGCGCGTCATATTCAGCAAGCCTTATTACCACCTGCTAATTTTATTGCAGAGCATCTTCACGATTATTTTGTTTTTTACCAACCGCGCGAAATTGTAAGTGGCGACTTTTATTGGTTCAATCAAAAAAATGGTTTATCCTATTTTGCAACAGTAGATTGTACTGGTCATGGTGTTCCTGGCGCATTTATTTCGATTGTAAGTTGCAATTGTTTGTATCAAGCTTTTAAAGAGCAAGACTATACGGATGCAGGAAAAATGTTAGATAGAGTACACGAATTATTTAACATGATGATTACCCAAACTTATGAGGAATCGGCTGTAAAAGATGGTATGGATATTTCATTGTGTATTATTGATACAAACACAAATAAAATAAATTTTGCTGGGGCAAATCACAATCTGTACTTGGCTAGACATGGAGAATTAGTAGAACACAAAGGTGATAAAAATGCCATCGGTATTTTTGTTGGCGACGAAATAAAAAACTTTACTTCCTACGATATACAAGCTCAATCTGATGATTGTATTTACATGTTTAGCGATGGTTATGCTGATCAGTTTGGTGGAGAAAACGGAGAATCAAAATACTTTAGAAAAAGACTTAAAAAATACCTTGCTAGCATTTCCCACTTAGGCATGGAGGAACAACGAAATATGCTTAGAAAAGACTTTAACGACTGGAAAGGCAATTTTGAGCAAATTGATGATGTAATGGTGATTGGTATCAAGTTTTAATTCCCTTTTGTTTTTCCTGAAAAAAAATTATATTTGATAAACGAAACTTTATCAATATGAAAAAATTACATTTTTTAATTCTTGCTCTTATTTTAATTAGTTCAATTGCAAAAGCAAATTTTGATTTTGTTAGTCAACACGTTTCAGGAAAAATGATTGCTGTTGGAAGTAAGGAATCCAAATTGGTTTATGTGTTAGAAACTGGAACAAACAAAATTATTAACTCAATAGTTTTAACTGCAGATTGTAAAGCACTTTCATTTAATGCAGATGGGTCTAAGCTAATTGTACATGCTGACAAAGGATTAGTTTTTTATGATAGCAACACTTGGAAAGAAAGTGGATTAGTAAGCAAAGATCAAATGGGATTTGGAGCTAATGCGGTTTTTTATGGCGAAAGAGACTTGGCAATTTGTTATAGCAGTTTTAGCAAAGACATAAAATTAGTTTCATTATCCGAAGCTAAAGTTACACTTACAACAACCTTAAAAATTGAAAGAATTGCAATGATTGGTTACAATACTGTTACCGACGAAATAATTGTTTTTAGTGACCAGGTAAAGTACGACAAGGAAAAACTAATTGCGAGTAAAGATTTTCCGAAAGATTTAAAATACGAAGACCGTTCAAAATTTGCTCAAGAAAATGACCAGAAAGGTTGCCAACTTATTGTTTTAAAAGGAAAAACGGGAGCAGTTGTAACTGATAAACTGATTCCTTACACTATTTCTAAATCCTTTGGAGGAAATATTTTTTCTAATAAAACGCACACCATTTGTGCAGGCTGGGATAATATTTTACTTCTAGATTCAAAAAAAGAAGTGAAATGGGTAAATATTCCTGGCTCATTTAATTACGGAAGTGAATTAGTAAACAATGGAGAAACATTATTAATTGGTTCATTAGAAGATTTTGAAATGATTAATACTACCGATTGGACATCAAAAAAAGTAGAACTTACTAAAAAACCTAACATTGGGTTCCTAAACTATATTCATGATTTTGCCTTTGACGCAAAAACAAATAAAATAGTAGGAGTTACATCTGGATATACCATTTTCACTATGGATTTAAAACCGGCTGGTAATTTAAGCGAAACGATTCCAACACTTCCTTGTAAAGTTTATTACGAACAAGATAAATACACAAAGCAAGAAGATGTTGATTGTATAAAGGAAAAATTTGAAAGCAAAGGATTAGGAAAAATAACCACAGAAACTGCTAAAAACAGCTGGGGACAGGAAGTAACCGTTGGAACACTTTATGCAGAAACAAATCTTGTGAAATTTAACGAGGACTACGCTAAATTTAAAGACGATTGTAAAATTAAAATCAAGGTCGACTTAAAATAAATTGGGCTAACTAATTCCCTGATAATTTAAAAACTTTAACATCCTTTTCGCTGTAAAATCGTATATTTACTCCTTTAATTAACGATTATATATGAAGGATTTTTTGAGGTTTTTACGCACAAAAACTTTTTTTGTACATTTTTCTTTAGCCTCAATAAGTGCTTTGCTTATTTTATGGATAGCATTTAAAATGATGGGCATTTACACCGACCATGGTGACATAGTAACAGTGCCCGATTTTGTAGGTAAAAATATTTCAAGTTTAGATAACTTTGTTGAAGACAAAAACATCAACTATCGCATTATCGACTCTATTTATAGCCCCGAAGAAAAACCGGGAGTTGTGTTAAGTCAGGACCCTGAAAAAGATGAAAGCGTTAAGAAAAACAGAACCATTTATCTTTATGTTACATCTGTTCTTCCTCCTCAAATTACCATGCCTAAGTTGGTCGACCGCTCTTTACGACAAGCTACGGCCATGATTGAAAGCTACGGACTTAAAGTTGGTAAAACAAAATTCGTTGCCGACCCTTGCTCAAATTGCATTTTAAAACAACAAGTAGATGGTAAAGATATTGAGCCTGGGACTCCAATTAAAAAAGGAACTGTTATTAATCTTGTTGTTGGAAAGGGCTCAAACGGTAGCGAACAAGTTGCGGTAATTAATGTAACCGGAATAACATATTGTCAAGCTAAATCAAAACTATCTGCAAATGGATTAAGTATTGGCGCATTAATTCTAGATGCAGCAATAAAAGACACTTGTTCTGCGTTTGTTTATCGTCAATCACCTAAAGGTGGCGGTGATGCCACTGTTACTATGGGTTCAAGTATTGACTTATACATTACAACTGATAAATCAAAATTGGAATCCAATTCAACACTTGATGGCGATGAATAAAATTAAAATCCTATTTCTTTTTATTTTTCTTTCATTCATTCTACAAATGAATGCTCAGAAGGATACATTATTACCTTTAAGTTATAATCCAGTTCTAACAGGAGTTTCAAACACGACTCATGCTAATGAAAGAGTTTTTTCAATAAGCAATGATACTATTGAACTTCCTTTTATTGAAGACTTTTCGGCACTAGGACCTTATCCAGATACAAGCAAGTGGATGCCAGTATCCAACTCTGTTTTTGTAAATCGTACTTATGGTAGAAATCCTCCTACACTTGGTGTTGCTACTTTCGACGGATTAAAATCAAATGGCTATCCCTACAAACCACTTGTTAACAGCGGGGCAAGTAATGCAGATACACTAACTTCTAAATTTATTCGTTTAGATTCTATCACATTTCCGCCTGTTGCTATTACACCTGCTGATAGCGTATATTTTAGTTTTCAATACCAGCCAAAAGGTTTTGGGCATACACCTTTGAGCACGCATACTTTATTGTTAGATTTTTATAATCCAACAACACAATCATGGTCAACTGTTTTAACATTAACACGCACTGGAGTTTCTGCAAAAGATTCAGTATTTACTCGTGTTATGATTCCGATAAAAGATGCAAACTATTTTAAAAAACAATTTCAATTTAGATTCAGAAATAAAAATACTGCTTGCGGAAGTGTGAACCATTGGCATATTGATAATATTTATTTAGGAAAAGACAGAGGTAAAACCGACACTAGCTCAGCTGATCTTGCTTATGTGTATCAAGCACAAACCTTGTTAGAAAAATACACATCCATCCCTTACAATCAATACACAGGGGCAACGCAAATGGCAAACAACTCCTACCTTACAATCAGAAACAACGATCGTTTTGCAACTAACTTTACTGGTTTTTTAAGAGCAACTGATAACGTTGGAACAACAGTACTTTACGATACAACAGGTTCGGATAATGCTCAACCATTTGCAACTAACGGCTACGTAAGCAATCCTGATATTATTGATTTTATGAACTCAACTGTTAGTTCGGATATTAGTAATTTTAGTTATAATAATGGAAATCCTTTAAGTGATAGTATTACTTACTTTGTTAAGCATTTTATGCGCACTTCAGCTGGCGACAGAATTAAAGCAAATGATACTGTAGTGTTCGAACAAAAATTTCACAACTATTTTTCCTATGATGACGGAACTGCTGAATTAGCTTGGGGTTTACAAGGTACATTTGGTGCAGAAGCTGCCGTGCAGTTTAGCATGGCCAATTTGGACACCCTGCGTGCAGTTGACATATTTTTTAATCCAGTAAGTAACATTACATCTATCTCAACACTAACATTTGGTTTACGTGTGTGGAATGATGGAGGCGGTGTTCCAGGTTCATACTTGTACGATGATAATAATAGCACAACACGTAATCCAACTTACTTACCTTGGGGCAATAATGTATTTGTAAGATACTATTTAAATTATCCACTTATCATGAACGCTGGAACATTTTATGTGGGTATGAAACAAGATGACCAACAAATTCTAAATGTTGGTTTTGACCAAAACACCAATACACAAACAAAATTATTTTACAACACAAGTGGCACCTGGACAAACTCTTCATACAAAGGTTCATTAATGATTCGCCCTGTGTTTGGCGATTCGCTGTGGGCTGCAACAGGTGTTAAGAATATAAATGAAAAACCTCAATCAGCCTTTGTTTATCCAAATCCTGCGGCTAACGAAATAAAAGTATTCGTTAATAATGCAAAAGATGAAATAATAAACATCGAAATTATTGATGCAATGGGTAAAACAATTTTACGCAAAAACAATTGCAGTACCTCAAGTATTTCTGTTGCAGAACTTGAAGCAGGCTTTTACTTTACACGCATTTATTCGAACAATATATTAATATCCACAAACAAACTAATCATTTCAAAATAGTGAACGACGAAATAGAAGACATAGAATTACAAGACGAAGAAGAGCAAGGTCTTTACGAACATCACAGATTAGTAGTAGAAAAAGGGCAAGAGATGATTCGTATTGACAAGTATATTGTTAATCGAATACAAAATGCAACGCGTAATAAAGTACAAAATGCAATTGATGCAGGCAATGTACAGGTTAACGAAAAACCTGTAAAATCAAATTACAAAATTAAGCCGCACGATGTAATTACGATTTTTTATGGTCATCCACCGCGCGATAAAGAAATTATTCCTGAAAACATTCCACTTAATATTGTTTATGAAGACAATGATGTTGTTGTTGTAAATAAAGAACCGGGCATGGTTGTACATCCTGCTTATGGGCATTACAGCGGCACATTAATACATGCACTTGCTTACCATTTTAAAAATTTACCTGAGAACACACAAATCATTAATGGAGAAGAAATTTCTCGCCCAGGTTTATTACATCGTATCGATAAAAACACTTCGGGTATTTTAATTATTGCGAAAAACGAAAATGCAATGCAACGTTTATCCAATGATTTTTTTCATCATAATTTAGATAGAAGATACGTTGCAATGGTGTGGGGAGATTTTGATGAGAATGAAGGTACTATCAGATCTTATGTTGGACGTAACTTAAGAAATAGAAAAGTAATGGATGTGTTTGAAACAGAAGAACACGGTAAATTAGCCATTACACATTACAAGGTATTAGAACGTTTTGGATATGTAACCTTGGTTGAGTGTAAACTGGAAACAGGCCGCACACATCAAATACGTATACACATGAAATCGATTGGGCATCCATTGTTTAACGATAACGAATACGGTGGCGACCAAGTGTTAAAAGGCACAACCTACGCTAAGTACAAACAATTTATACAAAACTGCTTTGCTATTTGCCCACGCCAAGCATTACACGCAAAATCATTAGAAATTACGCATCCCAAAACAGGCAAACTTTTAAAATTTGAAAGCGAATTACCTGCCGATATGCAAGGATTGATAGACAAGTGGAGAGTGTATACTACGGCTTATAAATAGAGCGTTTAATGTAAATAATACGTTAAACTTTCTTCTTTTTTGATTTAATTAGGAAATTTACTAATTTGCAGTAAGTTTCCTAATTAATCATTTCCTTAAAACAATTGCTATGAGAATTAAAAAATACAAGAAGAGTATTATCTCGTTCATTTTTCTTTTTAGTTTACTATCTTTTAAACTGAGCATTGCTCAAAGTGGAGTAAGTAGATTTGACGCCTATAATGGTAGCGACGCCGAGTATAGTCAACTATTTAGTATACCAAATTCTTCTAAAGAAGTTTGGCACAAATTTAAAGTTGAAAGTAATGTCCCAAAAACAATTTCGATTACTACAAAAGGTTTAAATCCATTAAATAAGATTGAACTAGTTAAATTATATACTGGAACAGCAAGCAACTTACAATTTATTATGGACTCACCTTTAATCGTGAGCACGGATACTGTAGTTAGAATCTTTTTATACACGGGAATAGTTGCGATTAATGACACAATTTATTTACGCTTACTAAAAGGAACTAATAGTTCATGTATAAATTGTCAGAACAATATCCCACTAAATTACTTGTTGGAAATTTTAACTCCTGAATGTGGTTATGCTGGTATAACACTTTCATCACATTATCCATTTGAGAATATCTCATGTCAAGTCTTTACACCGAACGCACCAGGTGTTGCTTGCACTTTAAAAGTGTGCGCAAACGAACAAATTTGTATTGATGCTAGTTTTAAGGAGTTGGGACATGGCGGTTATTTTATGTGTGCAACAGGAACTGTTAACTTTGGCTCACAATTACCAAATTCTTCGATACAGTATAGTTCAAATTTAGTTTTAGGTACATATCAAAACACTTATTGTTTTACTACAACTACAACCCCTGGTATTTATCCAGTTACCGTTTGTTGGAAGTATAATTCAGATTGTTCGCCGAGTGGAGGCATAGAACCGGATCGAACAGTAACTAATTGCTGTGGCACTTTTTTCATTGAAGTTGGCCCAACCGCACCACCCAATAATGGCTATACAATCTATCCTAATCCTGTTTGCAAGGGAGCACAAGCCTGTTTTACAGCTGACCCACCAAACACCCCAAGTTACTCATATTTATTTTCTACTGGATTAAACTCGCCTGGCGCTGTAATCAGCCCAACTGGCGAATTGTGTGCAACTTATACAGCTAATGCAGGAACTTATAATACTTCTCTTACTATTTACAATGGTTATTGCCCTTCGCCAACAGTTACACAACAACTAATTGTAAAAAATCCCTCTGCAACTTTTGAAGTAACGCCTGGCTTGTGCCGAAACTGGCATTTCCAAGCCGAAACATTTTGTATGCCCGAAAACATTACTTTAAGCTGGAATGTTGGTGGTACAATTTATACTGGCAATGATTTTTATGCGGATTTTCCAGGGAACTCATCATCTGTGCCTGTTACTTTAAGCGTGCTATCTTCTACAGGAGTTGTTATATACACTACGAGTACAACAATAAACAATATCCCTACATTTTCAGCTTCCATTTCTTATTCATCCGATAATTGTGGTAACCATACTTACATTGCAAACCCAAGCGCATGTGTGCCCTCTAATGCAATTTACAATTGGATATACAATGGTGTTACTAATATAGGGCAAACAGTTACAATTGCAAACAATACCTCATTAGGTAATTTTATGACTATGACGTTAAACATTACTTTGCCTAATGGAACTGTTTTATACACTTACACCTATAATCAGGCAATACCGCTTAATCCAACTACTTGTTGTGGAAATAATACTGTTTGTGCTAATAGATTTGGTGGATGTACTCCTGCAATTATTAATTCATCAAATGCAGAAACTATTTTTAGTGGAATACAAATAATTGACAATAAAATGTACACTGTTGCAGCAAATACAACTATAGTAATACCAAGTAATGCACAAATTACTTTTAACAATTGTAGTTTTTTAATGTACGAAGGTTCTAGTATACAAATTGAAAGATACACCTCCTTACCTAACAATAAATACTCATTAGTATTTAATGAATGTTATTTACGTGGCTGCGAAAAACTATGGGAAGGAATTAAATTAAAAAGTGGTAGCGGTGTAATAGGAAACCAACCAAGAGTTTTAATAAAAAAATCAATGATTGAGGATGCGGTAGCCGCATTTGATTTTTCCGCTGCAAATGACTTAATTGTGCTTCAAGTAGAAAATACCATTTTTAATAAAAACCTTAGAGGTATTAAATTTATTAGTAAATCTAACGTTTACTCACAGTTCAACATACTTTCGGTAACAGGCTCGGTATTTACAAGTAAAGAGTTTGATGTTGTGACAACAGGCCTTCCATTTGGTGGACAAGCATTCTACAATACCAATTTGGCTTCAGCTAACAATGACAATCTTAAACCAAAGTTTGGTGTATCATATCATGCCAAAAGTTTAATAGGAATTGAAATAAATGGTGTACCACAAGGTTCAGGGTTTGAGGCTACAGCAAGCAATATAACTATATCAGAAGGTATAATTTATGATAACCTTGTACAAGGCGTTGCTATTAAAGGGTTAAATATTGCTCGTTTTAAAAGCAATACTTTTAAAAATATTACTTCCCCAATTCTTAATGGCGATTACCCAACATACACCAGTACGCAAGCTGGCACAACATATACAGTTCAAGCAGCGGCAATTTATTATACAGGTGCTACAAATGTTTACAGTAACATAGGAGTTGGCCCAACTACATCAAACCCTACGCAAAAAAACACATTTACTAATTGTTATTATGGAGTATATGCAAAAAACAAACCTTTTGATGTGCAAAAAAATGATTTTACTAATTGTTACAATGGGGTTTACCAAGCTAATTCTAATGTACCTGCAGCAAACAACACGACGGTAAATGCGCTTATTGGCAACAATAGATTAACTAACCTTAAATATACCGCTTTTTATTTTTATCAAAATGCTAGTATTTACTCTAAGGTTACAAATAATACAATTACATATAGTTCTACTGCTAATTATAATTTTACTTCAAGAGGTGTGCAAATTCATGAACAAACTCAACCTGTTGCAGCTAAGTATGAAGTAACTAATAATATTTTTACAAAAATATTTGAAGGAATAAATATTAATAATGCTAACGGAACATTAGTTGAAAACAACACCATCAGCTTAAACTCTACTGCTCCATCCTACAACTTTAATGCAGGTGTAGTATTAAACAATTGTTACGCTGCTAAAGTACAATACAATCGAATTGATGGCAATGGAAATCAAAACGCTTGGCAAGAATGTGGTATTAGAGGGCATTATAGTAACTTAAGTACAATTTCATGTAATACAATCCGTAACTCATTTACAGGATTTGGCTTTCATGGGCCAAGCTCAAGCGATGTATTTAAAAACGACATTTACAACGCTAAATATGGTGTGTGGAACGCGTTTAGCGCCGCCATTGGTAACCAAGACAATCCTAATCTAGCAGCACAAGGTTTTGCTGGCCAGCCAAGCGAAAATAGATGGTTTAATACATTGTCAGCTCCTATCATTTGGCATAGCTTTATGGCGGTTGCTTCTGATGGTTCTCAAAATATATTTTACACAAGAAGTAACTATCCACATTCAATGCTCTTAAATGATTTTGACACTCCACCTTCTTCAACTATGCTTCCATTTCCAGTATCAAACCCTTTACTACCTTATACTGGTAATTGCAATACAGGTATTATCAATGGTAGATTAATGCGTTTAGCACCACAAATTGCGCAAGATGTATTGTATCCTGCCAATAACATTGTGGGTAAAAATGTTTCCAAGCGCGCTTTATTAACTAACTTAATAAACGAAAACATAAACACGCAAGGTAATGCAGTTTTAGATAATTTTAAAATTACCGAATTACAAACTAACATTGGTAAATTTAATAAAATAGATGAACGCATTAAGGAAGCAATTGCCTTAAACGATTCTATTTTATTAGATTCTGTTGAGTATGTTAATACTAGCTTATCAGCATCAGATAGTGTGGAGATGTTACAAAAACAAGTGACTCAAATTTATTTAAACTATGTAAAAAATGATTTTGATTTGCTTGCAAGTGATATGGTAGATTTAGATGCTATTGCTAAATTATGCCCTTACCAATATGGTACATCTATATTCCAAGCACGCTCTTTAATTAATCCTTATGTACCTAATTATGTTTACCAAAACGAGTGCGAAAAACTACAAGCTGATTTTACAAGTAGTATTAGAAGCATAGCTCCCGAATATATTGAAGAGCCAAGCATTGATTTAGTTGGAAAAGCAATTGCTGTTTATCCAAATCCAAACGATGGCGCTTTTAATGTATTGGTTAAAGCCGATGTTGAAATTGTTACTATTGAGCTATTTGGCTTGTTAGGTAACAAAATAATGGAAGCAGAGTATAAATTAAGTCCTGATAAAGTAATTACTGTTAAACTTGATTTAAAAGAAGGTGCTTATATGCTAAAGGTAAGTACTAAAAATTTAACAATAGGTACAGAGCGTCTAATTATTACAAAGTAATTGAAAAAGAATCTTCATATTACTATCTTATTAATTGGATTAATAAGTTGTCCGAATTTATTCGGGCAACTTATTAATCTTATACCCAATGCAAGTTTTGAAGATACCACAGGATGTAATTATGGATACAACTTTCCATATTTAAAAGACTGGTACAATCCTACTTTTATAGGTGGCATTGCAACGGCTACTCCGGATTATTATAATAGATGCACAGACCCTCTTAATTATCATGCAGACACTATGTTCCGTAGGCACTCAGGATATGGTAGAGTAGGTGCTCTTGTTAAAACATCTGACAATAGTAATATTAGAGAATATATAGCTGTAAAATTAAAATCAGGTTTAATTGCTGGCAAAAATTATTGTTTTGACATGCATACAACATCTTTCTTATTATCAAAAAACGGAACTGATAATTTAGGTGTTTATTTTGGTGTAGGAGCACAATATTATAATATAAATACAATTCCACCTGTTACCCCTCAAATTAATTTACCTTCTGGGGAAATAATTGATTATAGTTGGCATAAACTAGAAGCTATTTATACAGCTGTTGGGAATGAAACAGATATTATGATTGGAGGTTTTAAAACAGATGCTAATGCGGCTTCTGTTTTTTTAAATGATACTACTTTTTTTACTTGGCCTTCGGTTGGATATTATTTAAATGTTGATAGATTCTATAATGTTTTTGATGATGTTTCTCTTCATGAGATGAGTATTAATAGTGGAGATACCGCAGTAACATGCCCACAAAACATGATAGCAACAATAGGAGAGGTAAACACAGATACAGCATTTAAAAGTTATTGGTGGTACGATGCAAGTGGAGCATTAATAGATAGTATAAATTCACAAATACAAGTACAACCTACAAACAATACTTTTTACATTCAAGAAAAACGCATGTGTGGGCAAAGTTTATGGGATACTATTTTTGTAAAAATAGATACAGTTTGTCCACCGCCTCCAACCGAGCCGCCTGTTGTAGAAACGGAGTTTGTAATACCGAACGTTTTTAGTCCAAATGGGGATGGTATAAATGATGTATGGAGGGTCTCGACTGCGCTCGACATGACAATTGAAAATTTCGTAATTTATAATAGATGGGGAATTTCAATTGTTGATTCGGAGAACATCAATACATTAGGTTTAGCCAAAATTGCTTCATGGGATGGATATACAACAAGTGGGATTAAGTGTGAAGATGGAGTTTATTACTATGTAATGGAAATCAAGAATAATAAAGGAGAGATTGAGAAGTTTGGTACATAACCTTGTTAAGATAGTTAATTACTTTCGCTAGTAAAATTAATTTCAATAATAAAACACAGCTTAATAATTGGTGTTTTATTGCGTATTTTAGCACAATAAATTGCAATTAGTAAAATGAAAACAAAATCCATTAAACAATCTATAAGCTTTGATGCTACACCAGATGAGCTTTATGATGTACTTATGAATGCAAAAAAGCATAGCGCATTAACAGCTTCTAAAGTAAAAATGAGCAATAAAGTAAAAGGAAAGTTTGATGTGTTTGATGGATATTGCCACGGATACAATATTGAATTAGAGCCGGGCAAAAAAATTGTTCAAGCTTGGCATTTTGCCGAAGATGGCTGGCCAGCAGATCATTTCTCTATTTGTACTTTTAGTTTTGAAAAAGTAAAAAACAAAACAAAATTATCATTTACTCAAACTGGAATTCCAGAACACAAAGCAGTATCATTAAAATCAGGCTGGGCAACTTTTTACTGGGAACCATTGAAAGAGTTCTTTAGTACTAAATGGGCGAAGCTAAATATTAGATTGAAGATTTTAGATGTCAGATTTAAAACAAACCATATACAAAATGAAAAGCGTATTTAACAAAGTAGATTCTCAAGAAATTATTGATAGAATAAATAAGTTAACACCTAGCACGCAAGCTGTGTGGGGTAAAATGAATGTTGCACAAATGTTAGCTCATTGCAATGTAACTTATGAATTTATTTATGATACCAAGCATGAAGCTCCTAAAGGATTTACAAAGCTAATGCTTAAGTTATTTGTGAAAAACATTGTTGTTAATGAAAAGCCTTATGGTAAAAGCAGTCGCACTGCTCCAGCATTTATCATCGTAGATGAAAGAGTTTTTGAAACGGAAAAAAAACGTTTAATAGACCACATTACCAAAACTCAAGAGTTAGGAGAAAAATATTTTGATGGTAAAGAATCTATCTCTTTCGGTCCACTTAAAATGCAGGAATGGAATAATATGTTTTACAAACATTTAAATCATCACTTAAGCCAATTTGGGGTTTAACACATACTAATTTCCTGTTTTTTTCGTATATTAGAGTATGAAAAACTTACTTGTAATAGCTCTATTTTCATTTTTTATTTCTTGCACAAAAGATACAAGTCCGGGGCAAGGAACTCCTATGCAACAGACTTGTTTGCAAACAAAGATTAATTCTTTTTCATCTGGAAATTATGCTTGCCCTACAAGTGCAAATGTGAAAGAATATTTGTTTCAAAATAGCACTGTTTATGTTTTCGATCCTGGTAATTGTGGGGCAGATATGACTTCGGAGGTTATAAATTCGGACTGCCAAACACTAGGATATTTAGGAGGCTTTGCAGGTAACATCTTAATAAACAGTGAGAATTTTTCGAATGCTACTTATGTAAGAACAATTTGGAACAACTGATTTAATCGTTCACCCTTATTCGGCTTACAATTACCTCATATTGGGTGCTATTCACCAATTAAACTTTCATTCTAAGTTAAAACCAAGTATTTTCAATAAAAATTTGAAACTAAAAGAAAAATTAGTAATTTCATTAAGTCAAATCAATTATTGGTAAACCTATATTATTCTCTTATGAAAAAGTTATTGAAAATCTCCGTTGTTCTTACCCTTCTTGTTTCACTTGTTGTACTAGAAACTTCTTGCAGTAAAAGAGGAAGAGATTGTAAAGGAAGAAGAAAAACTGCGAAGACGAATATGGGTGGCTGGCTATAACTAATGCCTTCAACAAAACGGTATCTGCTTCGCTTTTTTAAATTAAACTAATGCAAAGTATACTTTGTGTCCCGTCGAGCGCAGTCGAGACGTGACTATCGTACTTTCGTTCTATTCTCGACTGCGCTCGAACTGACACTCAAGTTTCTATTTGACTGCTCTAGAACTGACACTCAATTCTTCTTTTCTCAAATAAATCTAATCTCTTGTTGCGGCTCTGCGCAAGCGATCGTTTATAGCTTTTCCTAAAAATGAATCTGGGAATTCTTCGGCAAGGATGAATTCACAATCTTGAGCATCTAATTCACGCATTACCGAAAATAATTTTTTTGCAGCTTCTGATAAGTCTGCTTTTTCTGATAATACAATTGTATCATCGTTGTATTTTTTTGAGAAACTCATTACAGCAATTTTTCTTCCTGCATTAGACTTCAATAATTCTTCAATGTTGCCTATTAGTAAAGGTTTGCGTGGCGCGTAATGAGTTTTTAATTGACCTGGCGCCTTTGGGTCGCTTGATGAGTTTATTCTTAATTCTACCTCAGCAAATACTTCTAGTTCTTCAATCGACAATCCACCTAAACGATACACAATTATTTTTTCTTTTTCGAAGCCAATGATTGTTGACTCCACTCCTACTCTGCAATCGCCACCATCCAATATGTAATCAATTTTTTCTCCTAATTGTTGCTGAACATGCTGCGCCGTTGTTGGGCTAATGTATCCAAAAGGATTTGCACTTGGAGCAGCTAAAGGAAAATCGAGTTTATTTAATAAATCTAAAGTTAGTTGATGGTCGGGAATACGCACTGCAACTTGCGGAAGACCTGATGTAATTAAATCAGGAACGATTTCCTTTCTATCTAATAAAAAAGTGATTGGTCCAGGCGAAAATTTTTCGGCTAACTTATATGCTAAAGCTGGAATGGATTCGCAATATTTTTCTACCAAAGAAAAACTTGGCAAGTGCATTATTAGCGGATCGAACAAAGGCCGTTCTTTTGCTTTAAAAATTTTTAGTACTGCTTCTTCGTTTAATGCGTTTGCAGCTAAACCGTAAACGGTTTCCGTTGGTATAGCTACCAACCTTCCTTGTTGCAACAAGGAAGCTGCATACTCAATATCGTTTCCTATCGAACTCAATTTTTAATTGTATCGCAAGCGGGGCAAGAAACTTTTAATTGAAATTCTTTTATAGTAGAAATAGTATCGCAATCTTGAATTACCAATGTAAATGGAGCATCTGGCTTTAAACCTTCAACAAATAATTTACCACAAGGTATTGAACGTACTTCACTCTTATCATAATTAATACGAAACTTATTTTGTAAAAAAGTACGTAATGAATCTTGAGGAATGTTTAAACTCTTTAATTGACATTTTGCTTTCTCGCTTAACATCATGGATTGATCGGTAATTTCAATCAACTTCATTTCGTTTACATTGCTACATTTTTTTCCTTTCAGAATAAACATAAGAGCTAATAAACCAATTAAAAAACCAAACAGATACAATTTTAACCTTCGCTTGAAATCCATATTCTAAAACATTGCCATTAATAAATTGATATCCTTATAAGGTAAGCCAAATGTTTCGGCTAAAAATTCGTTGGTTAAAACGCCATTATAAATATAAACTCCATTTCTTACACCCGAATCTTTTCTTAATAAACCTTCAATACCGCCTTCATCGCCCATGTTTATCAATATTTGAGAAAACATATTACTGAACGCATACGACGCAGTGCGAGAAACACGTGAAGGAATATTTGGAACACAATAATGTATTACACCATGCTTTCTAAATACAGGCTTGCTATGATTAGTAACTTCAGATGTTTCAAAAATACCACCTTGATCAATACTTACATCAACAATCACTGCTCCTACTTTCATATCGCTTACCATGTCTTCAGAAACAATAACAGGACTTCTCCCTTTTTGACTTCTTAAAGCGCCAATAACAACATCAGCAGATTTCAAATGCTTTGCTAACACTTTTGGTTGAATAACAGAAGTAAAAATACGAGCGCCTAATGAGTTTTGTAAACGACGTAAACGTGAAGTTGAATTATCAAAAACTTTTACATGCGCTCCTAAACCAATGGCAGCACGTGCTGCAAACTCACCTACAGTTCCTGCACCAATTATTATTACTTCGGATGGAGAAATACCAGCAACACCACCAAGTAGTGCTCCCATTCCATTATTTGTATTACTTAAATATTCAGCTGCAATTAAAATAGATGTACCACCTGCAATTTCTCCCATTGCACGAACAGCTGGAAAAATACCTTGCTCATCAGTAATCCAATCAACTGCAATTGCATTTATTTTTTTCGCTGTTAAGCGGCGAATAAACTCATCGGGTTGCGTAGAAAATTGCAATGCAGAAAACAATGTTTGCTTTTGTTGCATCATTTCTACCTCATGAATCGTTGGAGGTGCAATCTTCACAATCATATCAGCCTTGTAAACTTCTTCTGCTGTGTATGCAATTTCAGCACCTGCTTCACTATAGTCGTTATCCTGAAAATTTGCTGCTTGCCCCGCGTTGGTTTCAATAACAACACGATGTCCGCAATTAACTAACAAGGCTACAGCATCTGGAACTAAAGGAACACGATTTTCTTGATAAGAAATTTCTTTAGGAATACCAATGTATAATTTTCCTTTTTTTCTGCCTACCTCTAGCATTTCTTCCTGTGGAAGATATACACCTTTGGTTAGCGACAATAATGCTTCTTTCGATATTACCATTGTAATTTTATTTTAATAATCTCCGTGATAACGTGGAGCGTTGCAATCTAAATCATTCAATTTTTTCTTGCGCCACATAATTCCAACTCTTAATTCCCAAGTACGATTGCTTGCCGCAACATTATTTTCATTGTATTGTCTTCGTACATCTGGGTTATAATGTAACTCAGTAAAGATTTTTAATTTTCTATATGAATATGGCTCAAAACCAATTCCGACATCAGGCGAAACCCAAAGTTTTTTAAAATTATCCGCCACTTGGCTGTATGCACCAATTGATTTTCCTAGATTATATTCTAAGCGCGCTCCAATTAATAATGAAGAAGTAAAATTAAATGTCTCCATTCTAAACTTCGCAAAATTATTAAATGCGATGTATTTATATTTGTTTACGCCTCTTCTTCGTTCGTTGGTATAAATATTTACTAACTCATTTCTTTCAACAGCACCTTTATTAATGTATTCAATTTCAGATTGCAATCTAAACCCTCTAAAATTAAACATCTCAAACACTACGCCTGCACCCCAACTCTGACGCTCTGTTGAACGATGAGACTCAGGTGTTATCGGCAACCAATTTATTGTATCTCGTGCATTTGAATTTAAATAATCATGACGTGATGAAGTACCAGAACCAAATAGTCCAATTCCCTGTATGAATTGAGCATTCACCGTAAATGAAGAAACAACTAAAAGTAAAAGAGAGATTTTTTTAATCATGATTTATGTTTTAAGCACTTACTGCCTCAATATCTTTATTCACTTTTTTTACCAATCCTTGTAATACTTTACCTGGACCAACCTCTGTAAATGTTGTTGCACCGCCGCCAATCATATTCTCAACTGTTTGCGTCCATTTAACAGGGGCAGTAAGTTGCAATATTAAATTTCTTTTTATTTCTGATGGATCAGTAACTGCACTTGCTGTAACATTTTGATAAACGGGGCAAATTGGAGTATTAAATTGTGTTGCATTTATCGCTGCTTCCAATTCAATACGCGCAGGCTCCATTAACGGTGAATGAAAGGCTCCGCCAACTGGTAAAATTAGAGCACGTTTCGCACCAGCTTCTTTCATTTTTTCGCAAGCAATGTTTACACCTTCTAAAGAACCGCTAATTACTAATTGTCCAGGGCAGTTATAATTTGCTGCAACTACCACATTACCTGCAGCAGTAATATCAGCACAAATTGCTTCTACTACTTTATCATCTAAATTTAAAACAGCAGCCATCGTTGACGGATTTTGTTCACATGCCTTTTGCATAGCCAAAGCACGCTTAGAAACCAACACCAATGCATCTTCAAAGGATAATGTTTTGTTTGCTACTAATGCAGAAAACTCTCCTAATGAATGACCCGCAACCATATCAGGATGAAAATTTTCTAATGTACTTGCAAGTACAACCGAATGTAAAAATATTGCTGGTTGAGTAACTTTAGTTTGTTTTAATTCTTCATCTGTTCCGCTAAACATAATATCTGTAATACGGAAACCTAAAATATCGTTCGCTTTTTCGAATAATGCTTTTGCAGTTGGGTTTGATTCGTAAAGGTCTTTACCCATTCCTGAAAATTGAGACCCTTGTCCCGGGAAAACGTATGCTTTCATTGAATTTTGTTTATTGCTATATAATTAGTTTACAGCACGGAAAGTTACAAATTTACAGGGACAAAATCGTTAAAAATCAAGTCTAATCTATCAACCGAAATTTGTTGATAAAAGCACTCTTTTAAAATTTTTTTGTGGGGTTTTTTTTTTTTTTCCCCCCCCCCCCCCCCCCCCGCCGGTTTTTTTTTTTCTCCCCCCCCCCACAAAATTTTTTTTTTTTTTGGCCCCCAAGGCAGAGTGAATTACTCTTTAGAAGATGCCAGTAAATTAGCATTTTCAGCAGCTAATCGCTTATCCATTTCAATCATAGCAGCTAGTGCAAGTTGAGAGTAGTTTTGCGAATGAGTACGGAAACCTTTTGCTTGTGTATGCCACAATTGTTTAATTACTTCAAT
Organism: Bacteroidota bacterium; assembly: GCA_016702705.1. Lineage (GTDB taxonomy): Bacteria > Bacteroidota > Bacteroidia > B-17B0 > Aurantibacillaceae > JADJDM01. The sequence continues at coordinate 91,270 of JADJDM010000020.1, forward strand.
ATTTCCTTCTTTTGGTTGAATAACACCTAAAGCAGCCTTAACATTACCTGCACCAGCATGATAACAATGCATAACCAATAATCTAAACCAAACATCTTGCTCGTTATAGGCAATTCCCATAGTATCCAGCATTTCTTTTGCCTTCGGAATACATACACGCTTTATTAATGAAGAAGCTGCATAAGCTGATCTATCAAAGTCGGCACGCTCATCAATACTCTTATTCACTTTTAAACCAAACATGCGTGCTACAGGTTTCATTAACTGAAACGGGCCATAAGCACCAACATTTGATTTTTGCAATTTATTTGGAGACTCAATTAACAATATAGCTTGTGCATACCATGGATCAACACCATTAGCCATAAAACCTTGGATTCCTTGATGTATATTTTGGTAAGCTCTATCAAAATCGTAGAAAAAACTTTTTCCAACAGTAACTAAAATATGAGAGCTATCAGATAAACCATAGGTTTTACGAATACTATCGCGGTAAGCATTTTTAACCAAATCAGGTTTTGCATCCCAATCAGCATTGCTAAATTTATCAACTACCAAGCGGTTTTCAGCAATGTTTACAATGCAAGAGTCTTTATCTAATTTCATTACACTTTGCCAAAACTTAACTTGTGCAAGTGTATCGCAACCTAATGAATAAATTTGTCGGTCGTGAATGTAGTCTTTTGTAACGTTATCATTTTTTACTACGCCCACAACATCTCTGCAATGATTAAGGCAGGTAGCTTGTTTTACAGTATCAGGATTAGTGATAAAGAAAGGGAATAATATTTTTACGAATAATAACATTTACGAGCACAATATAATTAGTAATACGCAGAAATGAAAGATTGGTTGTGTTAATTATTAACTTTTCTTTCTTAATAAACTGAAATTAGAAAAACACGGGGAATTTTTTTCGAATACTCGAGAAGAGCAATAATCCACAAACACAGCCAAATGAGTTGGCAATAAAATCAAAAACATCACCACTACGCTCCGAAAAAAACGCTGATTGCATAATTTCTAATGCACCACCGTAAGTCACGCAGAACAATAGAATCAGCCATTTTAGTTTTGGAAAGCTAGATGAAAAAACAAATGCACGCATGGTTAAAATTTGCAATCCAAAAAATATAGAAGCATGCACAAATTTATCAAAGGAAAGCAACTCGAGCCAAGAGATATGTGGAATGGACTTCCCGGGCATACTGCATAGAGCAAGTATAACTAAAAACCAAATGATTGCAGGGGCTTTGTATTTTAGGAATTGCATTGGGCAAAGTTAGGAATTAATATTCTAGCTAAAGTAGTTACTACTTCTTTTCACGCTTTACAATTTCCATTGCACACAAATTAATTGACTTATGAAGGGCATTGCTAAAAAGACACGAAAGCAATGTTTCTTTGGGTTGACACACCCAATTATCCTTCTGCTTCTCTATATCTCCAATAGTTTTCAATGTGAATATTAATCTTTTTTCCGAACGACAATATAAATTGGTTGTAAGCTCTAGAACAAAATTCTTTCCTTTCTTTTTCGACTTTATATTTTCAAAATAAACAATGTAATCTGCGTTCAAAGAATCAGACACTTTTTCAATTTCATTTATTCTAGTCGGATGAAGCGAAATCTCTTTAATCGATGGCGAAGGTTCGTAAGCTGTAAAATAATATGACAAGGTAGTCCATGACATCCATGACAAACACTCATAATATTTGTATTCCATTATCTCTTCTTTTCTTTCTTTTTCAGCTTTTAGCTGAGCCTTCATCTTATCTATCATAATAGTATAACTACTATCAGAAATTAAAACTTTTGGTTGTAATCCCTTCTATGCCAATAATTTTCTTCCATCTTTTGAATACCATTGTAAGTGAATATTTTTTCCTTTTCATTTTTAATGGTTATCCTCATAAAAAGTGATTTATCAATAATTACTGTATCAGGTTTTATTATAAGAAGTTTAAAAAGGTTATAATGACCTTGAGCAATTGAACGTTCGCAAGCAATTATCAATAATATAAAAACAATAACTCTATTCATACTGAACTCATATTTTCACAGGCTACAAACAAATATACTAAATCAACATCAAAAAAAAACCGCTACTCAAGAGTAGCGGTTTTTTTATTCATTTAAAAGTAGATTACTTTACTTTTTTAGCTAAGTCAGCACCTGCTTTGAATTTCACAACCTTTTTAGCTGGAATTTTAATTTCTTTACCAGTTTGTGGGTTACGACCAATACGTGCAGCACGCTTAGTAACTGTAAATGATCCGAATCCTACTAAAGCAACACGGTCACCTTTTTTAAGAGCTTTTTCAATTGTCTCAATTGTAGCATCTAATGCTCTTCCTGAATCTGCTTTTGTAAGCTTTGAGTGTGATGCGATAGCATCAATTAATTCACCTTTGTTCATTTTGATTTGGTTTTTAAGTTTAACAATAGTTACTTTGAACACTAGCAAAAGTAATACGAGTTCTGAATTACACAAGTGTTTAATTAAAAAAAACGCTGAAATTGTTGAAAAAATGACCTTTTGTTAATAACTATGACTGAAACAGGCTTATTTAGGTGCTTACAGGCCATCAAAAGGCTACACCTTGCCCTATAATGGAATCCTGATTTTTATCATGTAAAAAAGGTACTATTAAAAGCCTATACAGACTTTACTCAAAAATAAAACCAGAATTAAAATTAAAACCACGCAATAACTCTTCTGTCTTCAATCGCTTCTTACCCGCTAGTTGTAGCTCATCTACATATATATAACCTTTGCTACAAGCCACTTTTAAATACGTTTTATTATCAGTAATAATAGTGCCTGCCTGTATGTTATGTGCAGCAGGTTCTTTATGCGTTTTAAATAATTTAAAGCTTAATGTATTTCCTTTATCATCTTTCCCCTCTGTCCAAGCAGCTGGGTATGGACTTAAACCACGCACATGGTTGTGAACTTCATCAATACTTTTCTTCCAATCTATTTTGCAATTCTCTTTAAATAGTTTTGGTGCATGTTTTATTTCAGAAGGAATTATTGTTTGTTCTTTTAATTCATAGTTACCGCTTTCAATTGCTTTTACTGTTTTAAGCATTAGCTCTGCACCTACATACATTAACTCATCATGCAAGTCGCCAACAGTTGTATCATCACCAATTGCAACTTTAGCATTATATAATGTATTACCTGCATCTATTTCGTGTATGAGTTTAAAAGTTGTAACACCTGTTTCTTTTTCTCCATTTATTATTGCCCAGTTTAACGGAGCTGCCCCGCGGTATTGAGGTAATAAAGAACCATGTAAATTATAAGTACCTAATGGTGGCATATTCCAAACTACTTCAGGTAACATTCTAAAAGCAACTACAATTTGTAAATCTGCATTCAATGATTTTAATTCTTCTATAAATTCAGGTGCTTTTAATTTTTCGGGTTGCAATACTTTTAAATTATGTTCTATTGCATATTTTTTTACGGGAGATTGTTGCACTTGTTGTCCGCGCCCCGCAGGTTTATCAGGAACAGTTATAACACCTACTATATCATATCCATTCTTAACCAATATATCTAAACACGGAACCGCAAAATCCGGCGTGCCCATAAAGACGATTTTCATAGCTCTTGTAATTTGCCGTAAAGTTAGTGAATAGTTTATTGGGTAAATTTTTAATTTAGTTTATGGCTGTTTACAACCAATTAACTAATGAACCAAATAAACGAGGTACTACTTCTTCCCTGGACATTTTTTGCAGCGATCACCTTTCTTGTGTTTTTTGCAGCATTTATCCTTTTTGCTTAGTTCAGCAAACAATTGCGCTAAAGGGCAATCAAAAGGTAGATTTGAATTGATTTTCACATTACAAATAACCTTAATATATTTTAAGCCAACAATACCTTAAAAAAGGTAAATTTGTACCGTGAAGAAATCTATCGAATTAAAAGCATTTTCCGATTGGAGTCCTGCAGGTAAGGAACATCTTGTAATTTCTGGTCCGTGCGGGGCAGAAACAGAAGAACAAGTGTTAACCACAGCGGGGCAATTAGCAGCTACAAATAAAATTAAAATATTTAGAGCTGGTATTTGGAAACCACGCACACGCCCTAATGCATTTGAAGGCGTTGGAGAAATTGGACTAAAATGGCTTCAACAAGTAAAAAAACAATATGGCTTATTAACTACTGTTGAAGTTGCTAATAGAGAACATACTGAACTTGCGTTAAAATACGGAGTAGATATTTTATGGATTGGTGCACGCACAACTGTAAATCCATTTTCGGTTCAAGAAATTGCGGATGTATTAAAAGGTGTTGATGTTCCAGTGATGATTAAAAATCCTGTGAATCCTGATTTGCAATTATGGATTGGGGCAATAGAACGAATTAACCAAGCCGGAATAAATAAAATTGCCGCTATACATCGCGGATTTCATAGTGGTAACAAAACCATTTACCGCAACAACCCAATGTGGGAAATTCCAATCGAACTAAAAACATTGTATCCTGATTTAGCTGTAATTTGCGACCCTAGTCATATTGGAGGAAAAAGAACCTTAATAAAAGAGATTGCGCAAAAAAGTATCGACCTTGGAATGCAAGGATTGATGATAGAATCACACATCGACCCCGACCATGCGTTAAGTGATGCGCAACAACAAATTACACCGCAGGTGTTATCGGAGCTCTTAGAAAGTTTAGTTTACCGAACAGAGAGCACAGATAATGTAAGCTTTAACGACCAATTAAATAATTTCAGAAATATTATTGATGAGTTAGATGAAGAACTTTTATCGCTTCTAAAAAAGCGTATCGACATCATCGAAAAAATTGGTGAGTATAAATTAGAAAATAAAGTTGCTGCATTTCAATTACAACGTTGGAAAGTAATATTAGAAAGCCGAGTAGCTTCGGGTGATTTGAAAAAACTAGACAGAGGATTTGTAGAAAAATTCTGTATGCTACTGCACGAAGAATCGATTCGTGTGCAAACTGAACTAATGAACAAGCAGAACAAGTAAATTATTTAGCTGCTTTTTTGAAGTTAGCAATTCCTTCATCCATCCACTTAATGTAATCAGGAATACTTGAATTATAACCACGTGGTGTAGTTAGTTCCTTTTCGTTATGATCTAAAATTATGTACAATGGTTGAGTACTTTGCTTGTACTTTGTTTCTTCCATGTATTTAAATTTATCACCAATATCAGTTATTTCTCTTTCCTTCCCATACCAAAACACTTTCATAAAATCTTTCAAATCTAATTCACGCTTATCATCAACATACAAAGAAACAAGTACCACATCATTATTTAAACGTTTGGTAACTTCTGCATCTGGCCAAACATAGTCTTCTGTTTTTCTACAGTTGGCGCATGCATGTCCAGTAAAATCAACCATTAAAGGTTTGCCAACTTTTTTAGCATAAGCTAATGCTTTTTCATAATCATTTTTAAAATGTACAATTCCATTTTTATTTACTTCGATTGAACCTGCAAACTCATCATCCACTTTTGGCAATGCAACTGAACTTTGTTTTGAACCTCCAAATCCATGAGGTGATTCGGAATACTCTAGTGGAGGCAATACACCTGAAAACAATTTAAGTGGCGCTCCCCACAATCCAGGAATTAAGTAAATAGTTACTGAAAAAGTTACAATAACAAACATAATTCGTGTTACTGAAAGATGTTTAACATCGCTATCGTGAGAGGTTTTAAACATCCCCATTAAGTAAAAAGTTAATAGTCCAAATATTACAATCCACAAAGTAATAAATACCTCACGCGTTAAAATTCCAGCTTGAACAACTAAGTCAGCGTTAGATGCAAATTTTAATGCTAAGGCTAATTCTAAAAATCCTAAAGTAACTTTTACAGCATTTAACCATCCACCTGATTTTGGCAATGAGTTTAACCAACCAGGGAAAGCGGCAAATAAACCAAATGGTAAAGCCAATGCTAAGGAAAAACCAAACATTCCCCAAAACGGCCCCGAGTAATTTCCTTGTGATGAAGCTTCAACTAATAATGTTCCAATAATTGGTCCTGTACAAGAAAACGAAACCAAAGCAAGTGTGAATGCCATAAAGAAAATTCCCATCAAGCCACCTTTGTCTGATTTAGAATCGATTTTATTTACAAATGAACTTGGCAAAGTAATTTCAAATGCCCCAAGAAAGGATAATGCAAAAACAACAAGCAATAAAAAGAAAAATAAATTAAACCAAACATTTGTTGAGAGCGTGTGGAGCGCCCCAGCTCCAAAAACTGCTGTTACGATTAATCCTAAGGCAACATATAAAACTATAATTGCAATGCCATAAATAATTGCATTCTTTAATCCTTCCTTTTTCGTTTTACTTTTCTTAGTAAAAAAGCTAACGTTCATCGGAATCATTGGGAATACGCATGGTGTAAGCAAGGCAGCAAATCCACCTACAAAACCTGCAAGAAAAATTGCCCACCATGATGAATTTGACCCAACTTCTTTTTCATCCGTTCCACTTGATTTATTTTCAATAGGAGTTACAATAGCACTTGTTGTATCTTTTACTTCAGAACTTGCTATAACTGATGTATCCGTTTTAGAAGTATCAACAACATTCGCAGCTTCTACAAGTGCAACTCCACTTTTACATTTGCTATCAATAACAAGACTAAATTTTTCCGCTGGTGGGAATTCCACATTACATCTGTACAAATTTGATATTCATACGTACCGTTAATTGTTACCTTACCTTCTTTTAACGTTTTTATGCGTTGTGTAAATGTTGCTTCGTTATCAAAATAATTAACCATTACTTCAAACACCTTATCCATTTCATTAATAGGCTTGCTCTCTTTTGTTTTACCTACTAATTCAAAATCTGCTCCTTTTTTAAATTCTATTGCTGTTGGGTTTGGCCCATCAACTGGCTTCATGCTATACATGTGCCAAGGCTTATCAATCTTCACCTTAAAAATAACATCGTATTCGCAGTCGTTTATTTTTTTTGATGATATTTCCCAATGAGCATGTAATTGCTGTGCATTAGAACCAACAAACGAAAACAACAAAAAAACTAGAATCGAAAATTTACTTAGTAAACGCATATATATAAAATTTGTGCCCCAAAGATAATAATTCAAACATGGGAATTTTGCGATATTTCCCTAAAAAAACCTAATTATTAGCTTTCTGTAACCTTTGTTACTTAACAGGCTTAAAGGACTCAATCATAGATTGAAACGTAGAGGAGTATTGCTGCATCATCATTGGCTTTGCCCAGATGTACATAGTGTAATAGGTGTTCCCAAACTTAGATAATAATCGCCAAGCGATATAATCCTTAAATCTATTGTCGTTTGAGCCATGCGGTTTCAATTTAGAAACTTGCTTTTCCCAAACTAAATAATCTGTTTTTAATGTATCTGAACTTTCTTTTGGCACAAAAAATACTGCCATACGCTTTGGCGCTTTTCTGCATTTGCCCCTTTTCTATCACTTGGATAAACTGCAAAATATAAATACTCAAAATCGCCACCGCTTGGTACTTTTAAACTATTCATAACACCTGCGCATTGACAAACATTATTACCGCCTGGCACTTCCCAATCGCCTTTAAAAAAAGATTTCACTTCCCATTTGGCTGGAATTTCATATTCCATGGCTAGTTCGGGCAAGGATACTTTTTTGTTTTGCGCAAACGCGAAACTTGAAAGTAGAAAAAATGTAATATGTAATATCCTTTTATACATTTATAATTTCACCTTTTTACGTAAACTTTTTACTTGACTCTTTTTTGCTTTCGAATCCTTTAATTTAGCAAGTGAGGCTTTGCTTGGTTTAGTTGCCTTGCGAGGCTTTGGTTTTTCCAAACACTTTTCTAATGCTGCAGTAAATTTTACAATCGCTAATTCCTTATTTTTATGTTGAGAGCGATCTCTGTCTTCACTTAAATGTAAAACGCCAAGGTCGCTGATTTTGTTTTTAAGCTTTTTATTTATCAATTCCTTTTGCTCATCTGTTAAGCATAATGAATTATTTACATCAAAGAAAAGTTCAACCTTAGTTGCCACCTTGTTTACATTTTGCCCACCTTTTCCACCACTTCGAGCAGTAGTAAACCATACCTCTTTTAAAATGCCTTTTGTTAGCAAAGTTTTTTGGCTCATTGTTTGTCCATTTAATTTCAACCTAAATTAGCAAAGATTATGCTAAAAATGAAATTAAGTATACTTTTTTGCTTTTTAATGAGCATTAGCTTTGCCCAGCACGACCTTGCCTTAAAGTTTGAAACGCGCCTTCATACGTATTTAACATTTAAAGGAAGTCTTTCGCCATTTATTAAAGTAACCGAATCGGATGTTCGTGTTTATAAAACTAATCAAGATAAATTAAATGATACTCCAGAATTTATAATTGCCTTTGACGAAATAAAAACATTTGAGCAATTAGTAAAAAACGCTCCAAACGATAGCATTGAAGCTATTTTAAAACGCAAAGGAAAAAACAAGTGGAGTAAAAAAACAAAAAGCGAAATTCAACTTATCTATGAAAATGAGGATAGAGATGCCTCAGAGAACAAGCCTTTAAGCGGAAAAAGAATTCTCATTGACCCAGGACATATTGCGGGTAATTTTGAAATGTCGGTGTTAGAACAAAAATATTTACGTTTTATTAAAGATTCTGTTCCCGATCTTCCTGTTGATTCTATTCATATTTCTGAAGGTATACTAACTTTTGCAACGGCGCAAATTTTAAAAAAACAATTAGAAGAACAAGGCGCTTTGGTTTGGTTAACCCGCGATGATAACAAAACAAGTTTCGGAATCACTTATCAAGAATGGCTTAGTACACGAAAACAAATTGTACTCGATTCATTACTCGAATGCGGGGCAATGGAAAAACTAAATACAACAAATTAAAAAAGGAAGATGAAAAAACATTTTTCTGGGATTTTTTTAGAGACCATGAATTAGCAAACAGAGTGAAGGTTATTAATAAACACAAACCTGATTTAACGATTATTATTCATTATAACGTGGACGAAAAAAATACAGATTGGGTGCGACCAACGGATAAAAATTTTTGTATGGCTTTTGTGCCGGGAGGAATGAATGCTGATGCCTTAAAAGGAATAACAGGAAAAACAAATGTATTACGTTTATTATTGACCGATGATTTTCCCTTATCAGAGAAAATATCAGATTTAGCAGTTAAGGAATTTTCGAAACAATTAGGGACTCAGGTAGCTAAAAAAACAGATGCAGATTACTTAAAAGATAATTGCATCAGCTCATCTAAACAGGGAGTTTTTTGCAGAAACCTTGCCCTGTGCAGGTTAGTAAAATCACCTTTGGTGTATGGAGAATGTTTGTATCAGGATAATAAAAACGAATATTTAGAATTAAGTACGGCTGATAAAAGCTACTACGGAATCACCACTAACTCTAGAGTTAAAGCGGTATCAGATGCTTATTTTAATGCGATTATGCAGTTCTATAAAAAATAGTAATTTTGTTTACAGATGTATGCAATTAAAGTCCATATTGTAGATGACCACCAAATGATGTTGGATGGATTGAAAGCTTTACTTTCGGGTGAAGCATCTATTCAAATTATTGGTGAATCGAACAATGGAAAAATTGCATTTGATAAAATACTAGTTACTCAGCCTGATGTTTTAATTACCGACATCAGCATGCCTGAGATGAATGGCTTGGAATTAACCCGTGCAGTAAAAGAAAAATTTCCTCAAATAAAAATACTTGCGCTTTCTATGTTTGGCGAACGTAATACTATTTCGGAAATGTTGGAAGCAGGTATTAACGGTTACATTTTAAAAAACACAGGTAAGCAAGAATTATTAAGTGCCGTAACAAAAGTTGCAGCAGGCGGAATGTTTTTTAGTGATGAAGTGAGCGAAGAGTTAATGAAACCTGTTCCTATCGAATCTAAACACGATGAAACAGTTAGCCTTACACCACGCGAAATTGAGATAGTAAGATTAATAGAAAAAGAGTACAGCAACGCTCAAATTGCAGAAACACTTTTTATAAGCGAACGCACCGTTGAAACACATCGCAAAAATATTTTCCGTAAAACAAATACTAAATCAGTTGTTGGTTTGATTAAGTATGCGATGGAGAAGAAGCTACTTAGCTAATTACATCCTATCCGGAACATTAATCCCCAATAACTTCATCGAGGTTTTAATTACCAAACCACATTTGTAAGCAAGATTTAAACGGAAGGTTTTTAATTCTTCATTCTCTTCTTTTAAGATAGTGATGTCATGATAAAACTGATTGAACACTTTTGCTAATTCGTAAACATAATTTGCAAGTAAAGCGGGGCTATAACCTTTTGCCGCATCTGTAACCGCTTGCGGAAACTCATGCATTATTTTAATTAAGTCTTTTTCTTTCGCCTGCATTGCAATATTTGCAGCAGTTTCAGTAGTTAGAGTAAAATTAGCTTTTCTTAAAATAGACTGAATACGTGCGTAAGTATATTGAATAAAAGGTCCAGTATGCCCATTAAAATCAATACTTTCTTTTGGATCGAAAAGCATTTTCTTTTTTGGATCTACTTTTAAAATAAAATATTTTAGAGCACCTAAGCTAATGTTTCTGTATAATTCCTTTGCTTCTTCATCTGTGAAGCCATCAATTTTCCTAATTCTTTTGTTGTTGCTTCTGCAGTATCGTACATTTCTTGCATTAAATCATCAGCATCTACAACGGTTCCTTCACGGCTTTTCATTTTACCTTCGGGTAACTCAACCATTCCGTAACTTAAATGGTAACACTCTTTTGCCCAAGCGTAACCCAATTTACCTAGTATTAAAAACAACACTTTAAAATGATAATCTTGTTCGTTACCAACAGTATAAATCATTTTGGTAAGCTCAGGGTATTCTTTGTAACGCAATGCTGCTGTACCAATATCTTGTGTAATATAAACCGAAGTTCCATCTGCACGTTGCACTAATTTTTGATCTAAGCCATCAGCAGTTAAATCAATCCACACCGAGCCATCATCTTTTTTAAAGAAAACACCTTTTTGCAAACCTTCTGCAACCATGTCTTTTCCTAAAATGTAAGTATTGCTTTCGTAATAGGTTTTATCAAAATCAACACCTAAAGTTTTGTAAGTAACATCAAAACCTGCATACACCCATGCGTTCATCATTTTCCACAAGTCAACAACTTCTTTGTCGCCTGCTTCCCATTTGCGCAGCATGTCTTGCACTTCCAGCATAGAAGGAGCTTTTTTCTCTGCTTCTTCCTGCTTCATTCCTTGCTCAACTAATGTTGCAATTTCTTGTTTGTATACTTTATCAAAAGCAACATAATATTTTCCAACCAAGTGGTCGCCTTTCATACCAGTACTTTCAGGAGTTTCATTATTTCCATAACGTTTCCATGCCAACATCGATTTACAAATATGTACACCACGATCGTTGATGATACTTGTTTTAATAACTCTGTTACCTGTAGCTTTTAATAGCTCAGCAACCAGAAAAACCTAATAAATGATTACGTATGTGACCTAAGTGCAAAGGCTTGTTAGTGTTGGGAGATGAATATTCCAATAACACTTGAGGAGAATCGGCTTTTGCTTCGGTAGTTCCAAAATTTGGAAGGGCAATGATTTGATTAAAATAGCCAATCCAAAAAGATTGTGTAAGCGAAATATTTAAAAAACCTTTTACCACATTGTAAGCTTCTACTTGATTGCAATTTGCTTTTAAGTATTCGCCAATTTCTGCAGCAGTTTGTTCAGGTCCTTTTTTAGAAACTTTTACATAAGGAAAAACAACGATGGTTAAATCGCCCTCAAATTCTTTTTTGGTTTGTTGAAAAGCAATTGTTTCAGGAGCTGCATCTAATGAATATAAATTCTTTAATGCTTCTGAAATTACCTTGCCTAATATATCTGTTGCTGTTGTCATCTTCCTTCAAAATTTGAAATGCAAAGGTGCAAAAAATGTTTGAATTTATAGGCATTTTGAGGAAGCAGAACTTATTTGTAATTTAGCCCAAGAAGCATGAGTAATTCGGACAATAGTATACTAGTTGAATTTCTTACAGGACTATATTTTCCGTACACTAAAACTATTGAAATAAATTCCCCAGAAGAAGAAATTATTGAAATTCTTAACAAGCACTTTTACCAAAACGAAAAGCTATTTCAGATAAACAGATTTAGTGGCCGCTTTTTAGAAAATAAAAAATTTACTATAAAATCAAATACATCAATTTTACGAAACTACAGCGCTAATGCAGAAGGAATAATTGTTTCAATAAATGAGAAACAAACTTTAATAACTTTAAAGTCAGGTGGAAGTATTTTATTTCTTCTTGTACCAATACTATTTGCTGTATCGGGCTTAACTCTTATTACGCTTACATTTCTTCAGCATAAAACAATAAATGAGTTAATTGGCGGGGTTGGATTAATCATTGGTGGTCTAATAATATCTGGACTGTTCAAAGGAATGAATACTAGTATAGTCGAAGACTTCAGCGATTTTATTCGAGAAAAAACAAAACCCTAAACAAACAATTCCTTATTCACATCCTTAATCACACCCATCTCTTTGGCTTTATTCATAAGCAAATCAACTGCTTTTTTGCCCAGCTCACCAAGATCGATGGAATATTGATTCACATATAAATCAATGTGTTTTTGCATTACTGCTTCATCCATTTCTTGTGCGTGTTCTTTTATAAATGGTTTTGAATCGGCAGGATGTGCAAAAGCATACTCCACACTTTTACGAATAATGCGATCTACTTTTTGTTTTACATCGAGAGGCAAATTTCTTTTTATCACAATACCACCAAGCGGGATTGGCGCGTGTATTAGGCTTTCCCAAAACTCACCAAGGTCGATTATTTTTTTTAATCCTTTTTGCTCGTAAGTAAAACGGTTTTCATGAATAATTAAACCTGCATCGTATTCACCTGATAAAACAGCATTCTCGATTTCAGAAAAAACCATTTCGGTTTTATTTGTTGCATTTGGAAAAGCTATAGAAAATAAAAAATGTGCAGTGGTTAATTTACCTGGAATGGCAATTTTTAATTTGTTTGCTTTTACTTCTTCAATTGTAAAATCTTTTTTGAAATAAGTAAAGGTCCGCAATTAAAACCTAAGGCAGAACCTGCGTTCATTAACTGATACATTTCAGTTAAATAGGAATAAGCATGGAAACTTAATTTGGTGCTATCTAACTTCCCTTCAACTGCCCAGCGGTTAAGAGTTTCAACGTCTTCCATTTTTATATCAAATTCCAACCCTTCTAAATCAATTCGTTTATTAACGATAGCATCGAAAATAAAACAATCGTTGGGGCATGGGCTAAATCCTAAAGTAATCCTCATTGTCTAATTTTTATCTACAGTTTTCCTCTGTGCTTCTCCGTGTAATCCGTGTCTCCGTGGTTAAATTTTCTGCACTCAAATAAATCTCAATTTTACCACAGAGACACGGAGAGCACAGAGGTTCACGGAGGGTTATAATTCTTCTATTAATTTTCTTAATCCGTCATTCAAATTTTTTAATTGCGTTTGGTATATCCCAAGCCTCACGGTTACGTTTTGTTACGTAGTTCGAGATACTTCTTATTTGCACATAAGGGATTTGCTCTGCCTCGCAAACCATTGCTACTGATGCACCTTCCATCGATTCTATTTCTGTTGAATGTAGTTTTATAAAAGCCGAAATATTTTCTTCATTACCATGCACCTTATTTACTGTAGCAGCTTTTACTTTTTTTAATGAAGTATAATATGCCCCTCTTAAGACTTTTGCTTTTTTAAAATTGTATGGGCCTGGCAAATTCATTTCAGAAAACTTAATAAAAGCTACATCGTCTTCTGCACCAAGCTCAGCAAACAATTCGTGCTGAACCATTACTACTTCACCTACCTTTATTCCTCTAAAAAATGAGCCTGCAATACCAGCATTAATTACTAAATCATAGTTATGCTTAACTATTTCTTTGGTTAAAGCATAAGCAGTAACAGCCATTCCAACACCAGTATGCAAAAAATTGATTGCGTGTTTTTGTTGAAGATCGGAGCAGGAATCCTTAAAAAGTTTAATCTCTGCTTCGGTAGCTGTAACTATAAGTAGTTTCATACATCAAAGGTAAAAAATATATTGAAGCAAAATTCACCACGGAGACACAGAGAGCACAGAGTTTCACGGAGAAAAACCTCTGTGTTTCTCCGTGGCCTCTGTGTCTCCGTGGTAAAAAACACTCTCCGTATAATTTGCCATACATCTTAATACATCGTATCTTTACACCATAAATGAAAACTGTTTTCTTCATACTACTTTTTATTTGCTCAGCTATAAAAATTTCGGCTCAAGCAGATGATGAGCGTTTTCGTTTTATTTTAACTGCAGGCGCAACCGGAACGCAAGTTGATGGCGACTCATATGGAGGATACAACAAACTTGGGTTTGTTGCTGGCATACACGCAAATCGCAAGATGGCTGAGAAAACGGAGTTCTCTATTGGTTTAACTTATGTGCAAAAAGGAAGCAGAAGCAATGCTAACAATCAAAACCCTAATTATTATATTTTACGTTTACATTATGTAGAAGTGCCTTGGATGTTTATTTACAATTACAAAAACAAGTACCGTTTCGAAGGCGGCCTAAGCGGGGCATATTTATTTAACAGCTATGAAGCCAACTCACAGATTGGTGCCTACAAAGGCTCATTAAAAAAATATGATTTTTGTTACAACTTTGGTGTTGGATACAACTTAAGTGAAAAAGCATTTTTCAATTTACGTTACTCCTACTCATTACTTCCAATTAGAGATTACAACAAAAATGTGTACTTAGGCAATTTTTGGCAACGTACCTTTGGGCGCGGCTTGTACAACAATTGTATTCAGGTTTCTTTCAATTATATTATTTCACCTAAAGCAAATACTAATGACTAATAAAGCTAAAATTGTAGTTGCAGTTACCGGAGCAAGTGGTTCTATTTACGCAAAAGTGTTGCTCGATACCTTAGTAAAATTACAATCGCAAATTGAAGCTGTTGGTGTAGTGATGAGTGATAACGCAAAGGATGTGTGGAAGTTTGAATTAAAAAATGATGACTACACAAAATATCCTTTTGAGTTTTATAAGAAAGATAATTTTTTCGCGCCCTTTGCATCAGGCTCAGCTAAATACGGACACATGATAATTTGTCCTTGCAGTATGGGGACCATGGCGCGTATTGCAAGCGGTATTAGTAACGATTTAACTACACGCGCTGCCGACGTTATTTTAAAAGAAAGAAGAAAATTTATTTTAGTAAATCGTGATACTCCACTTAGTTTAATACACATCAACAACATGAAAACAATAACGGAGGCTGGCGGAATAATTTGCCCCGCTTCTCCAAGTTTTTATAGTGGCGCAAGTGATTTTGAAAGCTTGGCAAAAACAGTAACCGATAGAGTTATTGATTTATGTGGTTTACAAAACGAAAGCTATCGTTGGGCCGAAAAATAATTGAATTCCAATTATCTAAAATACAATGGTTTAGAACAAAGATTGGCAAATCGGTAAAAAAATTTGTTTTATTCTAAAATATTCCAATCTTTGTATAAATTAAATTTTTTCACAATGACAATTTATGTAGGAAATCTCAGCTATCAAGCGAGTGAAAATGAACTAAACACTTTGTTTAGCGAGTACGGAGAAGTATCATCCGTAAAAATCATGAAAGACAAATTTACCGGAAGATCTAAAGGTTTTGCATTCATTGAAATGTCAGACTCTGCAGCAGGTAACAAAGCTATCGAATCTTTACATCAAGCTGATTTCAAAGAAAGAAAGATGATTGTAAACGAAGCTCGTCCAAGAGAAGAAAGACCAAGTCGCGACTAATTAAAATAGTTTATATTGGTTTTTAACCAAAAAAATGCCTCCATAACTAGGGGCATTTTTGTTTATGGGCAGTGCGGTGGTGTCACTTCTCGATACTTTTTTTTTTGGCTTTGATATTTAGTAGAATTATTGGGAATCGCAGAGGCCAACAAAAAACACTCGAAATGACACAGGATAACTAAAAAATGGTTCGCTTGCATCCAAAATTACACTTAACTAACTAAAAATAAACAAATTAACTTAATAAACAAATTAACCAAAACCCCTTGCAGTTTCCCATTAATTCTGTATATTTGCCTCCCGTTTTAAGCCTCTGATTGCACGGTGCAGTGTATGCCTGACAGGAAAAAAATAAAAAACAAAAGTCATGAGTTTATTATTAGAGTATGTAAATCAACAATTGAACCCGGTTGCAAACCACCCGAAATTTAAAGCAGGTGATACGGTAACAGTTAATTACAAAATTAAAGAGGGTGACAAAGAAAGGATTCAGCAATACACAGGAGTAGTTATTATGCGTCAAAACCATCCAACTACTGCGTCTTTCACTGTTCGTAAAATGTCGAACGCTGTAGGTGTTGAGCGTATTTTCCCATTCAACTCTCCATTTATTGAGAGCATTGAAGTAAATAAAATTGGTATCGTTAGAAGAGCTAAGTTGTTCTACTTACGTGAGCGTACAGGTAAATCTGCTCGTATCCGTGAGAAAATCGTTAACAACAAAAAGTAATCTTTTACTAAAATATAAATTAAGAACCCTTCGAGTAATCGAGGGGTTTTTTGTTTATTCACGCGTCGTAAGGCTCAGCGTGACTTTCGGGAATTAAAGAGTAAGTTCTATTTGCAAATATTTAAATATATTTGATTGAATAAAACAAGTGTATTCATAACTAATCCATTTACAAGATGAAAATAATAACATGGAATTGTCAAGGTGCATTTAGAAAAAAAGTAGAGGCTATTTTAGCTTTAAGGCCTGATATTTTAATCATTCAAGAATGTGAGCATCCAGATAAATTAGATTTTTCAAAGTCTTTAGTCAAACCACAAGACACCTATTGGTATAGTGACGGTGGAAAAAAAGGATTGCAACTTTTTACTTTCGAGAATACAAAATAAAATGATCTCCCGAATCTAATCCGCAATTCCGATATATAATTCCATTAGAATTAACAAGTCATCGTGACTCCTTTACTCTATTTGCCGTTTGGGAAATGAACAATAAAGAAAATCGCATCGCAAGATATATTGGACAAGTATGGTTTGCAATTAATTACTACATAGATTTGTTAGATAAGCCTTCAATAAGAATGGGTGATTTCAATAGCAACAAAATTTGGGATTATAAAGACAGAGTTGGGTCGCACTCGGATGTTGTAAATAAACTTCAGGAAAAGGGAATAAGAAGTGTTTACCATCAATTATTAGATATAGAACAAGGAAAAGAAATACACCCCACATTTTATATGTTTAGAAAAAAAGAAAAGCCGTATCACATAGATTATTGTTTTACCTCACACGACTTAATTAAAAAAATCAAAAGCATTGAAATTGGTAAATATGAAAACTGGATTTCTATAAGTGATCACATGCCACTAACTATAGAACTAGAGTGCTAAATATTATTTAAGCAAGAAGATAAAAAACCGAAAACCTTGGTATATTTGTTTCAAACAAAGGCCTTCAATCAACTTACAACACGGCAAAGGTGTTTGGGATTTTAAAAAAGAAAAATTAACAACATGCGTAAAATCATAATTATCACTCTGCTCCTATCCTTCACTCAAATTTTGTTTTCGCAAACAAGAAGTACAATTATAATTAAGGATGCAAACATCATCAGCATGAAAGATGAAAAACTGAGCGGTTTAAAAAGTATTCTTATTAAAGATGGGAAAATTGTTCAAATAGATGATTATGCAAAAATTAAGAAAACTAAAACTGCATACATTATAGATGCAAAAGGAAAATACCTAATGCCTGGTTTAGCCGATATGCATGTGCATTTACCTGCTTCATCAAAAATAGACACGTTACTTTTAACTAACCTTGCAGCAGGCATTACACATGTTCGTGTAATGAATAATGAAGAAGCGCAATTACAAACCAAAGCACGTTTAGTAAAGGATGCTGGCATTGCTTCACCAAAAATGCATTACAGTTTTTTGGTTACAAAGGATATGAAATACACAGCAAAACAATTTGATAGTTTAGTAAAAGATGTAAAACAAAAAGGATACGATTTTATAAAACTATTCAGCATTGCCGATGAAGATGCATTCACTAACTTAATGACCTCAGCAAATAAAAATAAAATAATGGTTTGCGGACATTTTCCAAGTGCAGTGAGTATTGATAAAGTAATTAATTCAGGTTTCAAAAGCATTGAGCATTTAGGAGGTTATGATAAATTAAAAGACAGTACACAATTAAGTGCAGTAATAAAACTAAGTAAGGAAAAAGGAATGTATAATTGCCCAACATTGGATTACGATGTAATGGCAGCATACCAAAGATTTCCCGATGATTATAAAAACAGATTAGTTTTTTCTTTTGCTCCAAAAAAACTATTAGATGCTTGGGAGAGCGAATACAAAAAAGGCGTAGAAGAAAATGGCGGAGCAGATAAAATACTTGAATTCAAAAATAAATACAATCCTGTTTTTAAAAACAAGTTAAGCATTATAAAAAAACTTGCTGATGCTAATTGCAATTTATTAATGGGCAGCGACCCTGGAAGTCCATTTCAAATGGCAGGTTTTAATGTGTACGAAGAAATGTTGTTATGGTCTAAAGCAGGAATTAGCAATTACCAAATATTACGCGCCGCAACCATTATCCCCGCTCAGTTTTTTGGACAAGATAGAAATTGGGGCAGCATTGAAATTGGTAAAGATGGTGATGTAATTATTTTAGAAAAAAATCCGTTAGAAAATATTTTGAATATTGGGACTGTGGAAACTACTATTTGTAATGGGAAAGTTTATAAGAATAAGGAAATATTAAATAAACTATAAAATAAAAAAGCTCCGAATTCTCGGAGCTTTTTTTAAATCATATCTTGAGATAAAACCTAAACTATAATTTCATCTTCAGCTGCATTCAAAAATCTATATTCCATAAATCCGTATGATGCTTGGCTTCTGATTTCAATTTTTCCACCCAAAGCTTTTTGCCATTTTTTGTGCATGCTTGGTTTAAAGAAAGAACCTTTTGTAATGAACGCCTCAATATAAGGATGAATACAAAGTGTAATTTTCTTTTGGTTTTGCTCTTGAATAATATAACGTAATGTACTTTCTATTTGTTCTACAAATAATACACTTGGTTGTACCTTGCCAGTACCTTGGCAGCTAGGACAAACTTCCTGAACATCTACGTTCATTTCTGGACGCACACGTTGACGAGTTATTTGAACTAAACCAAATTTACTTGGAGGCAAAATATTATGCTTAGCTCGATCGCTCTTCATTTCCTCTTTCAACTTGTCGAAAAGGATTTTACGATTCTCAGGATTGTGCATGTCGATAAAATCAACAACTACAATTCCACCCATATCGCGCAAACGTAACTGACGCGCAATTTCATCTGCAGCTTCTAAGTTAACAGCTAAAGCATTTTCTTCTTGTGTTTTATCACTCTTTGCTCTGTTACCACTATTAACATCGAATACGTGTAATGCTTCGGTGTGCTCAACAATCAAATATGCCCCGCTCTTCATGTTCACGGTTTTTCCAAACAAACCTTTAATTTGTTTTTCAATTCCGAAATGATCAAAAATTGGAACCTTTGGATTGTTATAGTGTTTAACGATTTCAACTTTATCAGGAGCAATGCTTCCAAGATAAGTCTTTAATTCATCATACACTTTTGAATCATTTACATGTATGTTATTGAAATTCGCATTCAATAAATCACGTAACATAGAGTTGGTTCTGTCCATCTCACCTAACACGCGCATTGGTGGCTCGGCAGATTGAAGTGCTTTAAAACACTCGTCCCACTTTGCAACTAGGTCGTTAAGGTCGTTTTCAATATCTGTAACCGATTTATTTTCGGCAACTGTTCTCACAATTACACCAAAATTTTTCGGGCGAATAGTTTGCATTAAATCACGTAAACGGTGTTTCTCTTCTGTGTTGCGAATTTTTTGCGAAATAGATACTTTATCGGTAAAAGGTATCAACACCAAATATCTTCCGGCAATTGATATCTCTGTAGTAATGCGTGGTCCTTTTGCAGAAATAGGTTCTTTTGCAACTTGCACAAGAATATTTTGACCACTTTGAACGACTTGATTTATTTTTCCGTCTTTAGGAATATCTTCATCATTTTTAAAATACATAAGGTTGGAAACATTTTGTTTTCCATCCTTTACCATTTTGGTGTATTTAATAAATGAAGAGGCTTGAGGGCCCAAATCCAGGTAATGTAAAAACGCATCCTTTTCGTAACCAACATCCACAAATGCTGCATTCAATCCGGTCATTACTTTTTTTACTCTACCTAAATATATATCTCCAACGGCAAAACGAGTATTTACTCTTTCTTTATGTAGCTCAACGAGCCTTTTGTCATTTAAAAGAGCAATTACTGTGTCGTTCCCTGCACTGTTTATTATCAGTTCGTAACTCACGATATAAATAAGATTTAGTGAACCTTAATGTACAGAAATATAGATAAACACAATAACGGAGAAGATCTAAGATCAACTCCGTAATGCTTATGTCATCCCTTACATTTAAGGATTAATTTAGAAAAAATTTATTATTTCTTCTTATGACGATTTTTTCTAAGACGTTTTTTACGCTTGTGAGTCGACATTTTATGTCTTTTTCTTTTCTTTCCGCTTGGCATAGTATTTTGTTTTTAAATGGTTAATTACTTTTTAATTTATCAATGTACTTCTTAATCTCATCTTTAGTTTCTTTATCAGGAACCAAATCTGCATATTTTTGAAGATTTTCAATCGTTTTTGGTTTGTTACCTAGTTGCTCGTAAGCATCTGCTAAATACAGATAAGCTTCTAAATAATCAGGCTTTAATTGGATTACTTTTTCGAATCTTTTTACTGCCTTATCTAATTGACCCGATTTGGATGAGAAAGCAGCAAAAGCAAGTTGTAAATCAACATTGTTCGAGTCTGTTTTTTCAATATCCCTTAGCATTCCAATTCCTTTCATCGGGTCGGCAGTTCCATCTACATAACAAGAAGCTAATTTAATTCTAGCAGCTGTATTGTTAGGTTCCTTCTCCAATCCTTTTTCGAAACAGAACATTGCTTGCTGATACACTGCTTCCATTTGCTCAGGTTGTTTAAGAAAACGAACAGCGTAATAATAACGCTCTCCAGCTTTAAACCAAGCCTCTGCAGTTTTAGCAATCTCTGCTTTTTTCTCGGTGTAAAATGCTGCAACATCTGGTTGCATAATTCTATCCCAAAAAGAAATCATCGAATCTAATGAAGCAGGATTTTTTAAATCCTTTTGAAGTGTTGCATTTACCAAAGTATAAACTTTTTTAAGTGAATCAGGAAGTGTACTGGTTTTTGCATCTACAAAATCCTGCATTCCTTTTCCATTCATTGGTTTACCTTTTGTTGCTAACTCTTCAGCTTTTGTTTCAGGTGTTTTATTTGCAAAATATAAAAGAACGAATAGTAAAACTGAAAATAAAATAATTGTTATTTGCAGTTTATTTAACGACTTCATTTGTGTCGTTACGATTTAATTTCAACAGGTGCTACTTTCACATTCTTTTTCACTCTTTCTGAGAAATTCTTAGAAGGTTTGAACGAAGGAATAAAGTGAGCAGGAATAATAACTGTTGTATTTTTAGAGATATTTCTACCTGTTTTCTCAGCACGTTTTTTTACTAAGAAAGTTCCAAAGCCACGTAAGTATATGTTTTTACCTTCAGCCATGTTGTTACGCACCGACTTCATGAAAGCTTCAACTGCAGTTTGAACTACTAATTTTTCGATTCCTGTTTTATCAGAGATCTCGTTGATAATGTCTGCCTTTGTCATTTTGTATTAATATGTTTAAAATCAGTAAATTGAATCGTTAATTCAAATTAGGGGTGCAAAGATACATTTAAAACTTTAAAACCAAAATTTTTAGGTATTTTTTTTAAAATCAACACGTTAAATAGCTATCAAAAAGCAAAAAAGGGGTAATTTTTTAAAAATTACCCCTTTTTTGCTAGTATAAATTATTAGCTAAATCTCAAAAACCTCACCCTTCACAGGAATCGTAACATGTTTAAATCCCTCTTTTACCAAAGTATTTTTCCACTCAACTTTTGCTTCATTTTCGCCATGCACTAAGAAAATCGTTTTTACTTGCTCCTTGTTTTGACAACTTAAGAAACGAAGCATTTCTTCATAATCCCCATGTGCACTATAGGAAAGAATAGTTTCAACATCTGCATTCACTTCAAAATTTTCCCCATAAATACTTACACTTTTGTGACCTGCCATTAATTTACCACCTAATGAATTTGGTGAGCAATAACCAACAGCAAGAATGGTGTTTTTAGGATTAGAGATAGAATGCGCAATGTGATGCTTTACACGACCAGCTTCCATCATACCTGATGCGGAAATAATAATGCAAGGTTCTTTGTAATCATTTAAACGAATCGAATCTTCTTTTTTATGAATGTAAATTAATCCTTTAAATCCAAATGGATCTGGATCTGTTTTTACATAGTCTTGAACTTTATCATTTAAGTAGTGAACGTATTTACGTGTGATATCCGTTGCGTTAACAGAAAGCGGACTATCAACAAACACTTTTATATTTGGTAATAGTTTTGCGTTTTTTAATTTATCTAAAACAAAAACAATTTCTTGTGTGCGACCTAAACTAAAAGCGGGGATAATTAATTTACCTTTTTTCTCAACACAAGTATGCTTAATCACTTGTAACAAATGCATCTCTGCCGAATCAACTTTTTCGTGCAATTTATTTCCGTAGGTTGATTCACAAATGATGTAATCCGCTTGAGGGAAAGTTTCAGGGTCTTTCATCAATAAATCTGTGTATCTTCCAATATCGCCTGTAAATGTTAAGCGAGTTGTTTTATCACTTTCGTTGATGGTTAAATTAACTGCAGCACTTCCTAAAATATGCCCCGCATCGGTAAAATTAAAACTAACCTCATCGTTAATTGTAAAGTTGGTGTGATAGTCCAGTGGATGAAACATCTCAACTGTTTTCTTTACATCATCTAATGTATAATGTGGTTTTAATAATTTTTGCCCACTCGCTAATCTTCTTTTATTTACAAAACGAATATCTGCTTCATGTATGTGAGCACTATCAATTAATAAAATTTCAGCTACCTCAGCAGTTGCGCGCGTACAATATATTTTACCAGTAAAACCTTGGGCAACTAAAAATGGTAAATTACCTGAGTGGTCAATATGTGCATGAGATAAAATTACTGCATCAATATCTTTTGCATTTAAACCCAATTTCGAATTCATTTCATTCGTATCTCTCCCCATTCCCTGATACAAGCCACAATCCAACAAAATTTGTTTGCCTTTTTCTGTAATCAACAAATGTTTACTTCCTGTAACAGTTTCGGTTGCGCCAATAAATTTTATCTGCATATAAATAATTTTAGTTCGAAAAGTATTCTCGTAAATATACTCATTTACTCTGCTCTATAAGCAAGAAAATTGGGGTTAGCTATATCCAATTTATTGTAACGTAAATTTTCTTTTGTTTCCATTTCAACAATTGCCCCGCCTGCATTTTTTAATATGCAATGCCCCGCACATGTATCCCATTCCATTGTTCTTCCGTAGCGAGGATATTCATGTGCTTTGCCTTCTGCTATCCAACACATTTTAATGCTGCTGCCAGTGTAAATAGTGTCAATTTCTCCTTTGCTATTTTTTAATGCCTGAATGTATTTTCGTATATCTCCATTTTGATGTGAGCGACTTGCAACAACAGTGTAGACTTTTGGCAATTGTTGTAATGGTAATTTTTTTGATGAAGAAATAATTTGCTCCAAACTTAAATCCTTGATTTTATCTTCCAATTCAATGTAAATATGCCGGTCCATTTTAAATGAACCCAATTCATCTGAAGCGAAATATAAATCTTTAAACACAGGAGAAAAAATTACACCAATTACTGGAACACCCTTTACACTTAAAGCAATGTTAACAGTAAACTCTCCATTACGTTTTACAAACTCTTTAGTACCATCAAGCGGGTCAACAATCCACAGTTTATCCCAATGTTTTCGCTCATCGTAATCAAAATGAATTCCCTCCTCGCCAAGCATTGGAATGTTATGAATAGAAAGATATTCCTCAATAATTTGATTAGCTTGTTTATCTGCAATGGTTACTGGACTTGCATCACTTTTGTATTCAACCTCAAATCCTTTTTCGTAAACAGCTGCAATATGCTTTCCTGCTTTAAGAGAAGCTAATATTGCGCTATGTAGTAAATTGTTCAATTTGATAATTTGGCGATTTGATAATTTGAAAATGAAAAAAATTAAAATATGCGATAATCATTTTCAAATTACCACATTTTCAAATCTCCAAATTACTTCATGTGTTCATTCTTCACTTCAGTAAACGAAGGCCAATTGTTGTAGTGCCAGTTGGCAACTACTTTACAATCCTTCACTAACATTAAACCTGGGTTAGAACGAATCATTGTTTTTAATACTGTACCATCTGCCGAAACAAAATCATACAAGGCTTGGTGCTTATGTTTAAAATCATTTATTCTATCAGCGCTCGATGAAGTTAGTGCATTAATAGGAACATTGTTCTTTTTACACAATTCGTAGAAGTCGTTTATTTTTGCGTGTACTACGGCGTCTTCTTCTGCTTTATCTAAATTCCAATAAACGATATAAAAATTATATCCCTTTAAGTTTAAGATAGAATCAGTAATGCTATTTCCATCTGCATCTGTTAAACTAAAATCAACAATTTTTGGTCCGTCAACTTCTGGAGTAATAACAACTGAGCCTAAAGCAGAATCATAAACCCAATTTAAAGTATCTTGCCAAGGCATTGTTTTATCAGTGAATTCTTTTTTCTCTCCCGATTTTAAATTTTTGTACAAGAAACGTGATTCATAGACCGCAGGTTTAAAATTAGGACCTGGTTTTAAACCATCGCAAATACTCTTACCTGGAGCGTAAGCTCTAAAATCTTTAACTGGTAAATTGCGAAAGGTGTAAATTGGAAACCATACAGTATAAACAACAAAAAGAGCAACTAATCCATTATTAATCCAACTACGAGAGAATAAAGGATTGATGTTTTCTTTTCCTACAAAACATAAAGTGATTAAGAATAATAATGCGATGTCTTTCCAAAATGATGTCCAAGGTGTTAATACTAAGAAATCACCAAAACATCCGCATGTTGTTACTTTATTAAAACATGCTGAGTAAAAAGTTAAGAAAGTAAAGAACACAATTTGCAACATCAACAACCAAAGTGTAATCATTCTAAACACTCCAATCAACAACATAAAACCTAATGCCATTTCGGAAATACAAATGATGGTTGCGAAAGGCTGGGCAATATGAGCAAGTGAATCAAACATGCCCCAACCCGTTGCTTCTTTAAATACTTCGAAGTATTCTTCTAATTTGTAACCAAAGCCAATAGTATCATTTGCTTTAATCCAACCCGAGAAAATGAATAAACCACCAACTAAAAAGCGAGGAATGTGAGTTATAATTGCATACTTACTAAAGAATTGAGAACCATTAATCATGATTAACAATACTCCTAAAATAATTCCTAATGTTGTTTTACTAAAGCATGGTGGACAGATTAAGAAAAACAATGCCGCAACACCAAGCGAAACAATTAGTTTAAAGAATTTACTGTGTAAGAATTTTTTCATATCAAAGGGTTTTGAAGAACATTACAAATCTAATTTTTTTGACCGAAATAACCCAACAAAAATTAGACCTTAAAATTTTTTAACGATTTAATACCGCTGTAAATACTAGAAAATCTTCCTGATTTCGTAGTTAGTTCCATTCACATCAAGGCTTTCACGTTGTTTTAAGCCAATTAGTTTTTTCCCTAATGGAGAAGATGTTGAAACAACGGAAACCACTTGGTCGCCGATTTTAATGCGCCCTAAGCCAATGCCAACAAATAAATAGCCTTGGTTGGTATAAACCAAACTGCCTTTGGCAACGTAATCGTTTTGGAGATTAAGATTGATTCGTTTTAATTCCTCTTCTTGCTTTTCTAATTCATCTAATTGAGCTGAAAGTTTTTCTTGCTCCAATTGCATCATTGCTTTGCCTACTTCGTGTTTGTCACCGGCAGAGCTTTTAGATTCATCATTACCTGCTTCCATTGCATCCACAAGTGCATCGGCAATAATATCAATCTTTGACTTTATGCTTTCGAGGCAAGCATCGTAAACTGCTAATTTAAATTGAGTGTTCATGATTTCATTTTTAATGCAGCGGTCGCTTTTTAATCATACCGCCTCGTGTTTCATTAATTGAATGTTGTATAACAAAAGCTTTGCTATCAACTTTTTCAATCTCTACTAATATTTTATGCGTTTCTAAACGTGTAACAACGCAAAATAAAATCTTCCTATCCTCACTTTCGCGTATACCAGTAGAACCAAAACCTGACTCACCTTTGTAAACAGTTACACCGCGACCTAAGTTTTTAATAATAACTTGTTTCATCTCATCAGCCTTTTCAGAAACAATGGTTATTCCAATATATTCTTCAATTCCATTGGTTACAAAATCAACTGCTTTTGACGCAACAAAATAAGTTAGCATAGAATACAAAGCAATTTTCATCCCAACCAAATATGCGGATGCCGAAAAAATAACAACATTAATTATTGAAATTACATCGCCAACCGACAAGGATGATTTTTTACTTAGCGCAATTGCGAGTACTTCTGTTCCATCAATTACTGCTCCGCCTCTAATACATAAACCAATTCCTGTGCCTAGAAAAAAACCGCCAAACACAGATATTAATAACGTGTCGGTTGATTTATCTATGTCAACATTTATTTCTACTAATGATATTGCAATTGCTAATCCTATAATTGCCAACAAAGTTTTAATTGCAAATGTTAGCGAAACTTGTTTGTATCCAATTAATATAAATGGAATATTAATTAATACAATTAACAAAGAAATATTTACACCAGTAATTTGATTGGTAAGAAGTGAGATACCTGTAACGCCACCATCCAAAAAGCCATTTGGCAATAAAAAACCCTTTAAACCAATAGTTGCAGAGGTGATGCCAAGTAAAATAAGAAAAACACTTTTTACATTATTCTTTAAAATAATTGTACTTTCCTTTATTTGTGTAACATCAGGTTTCATACAAATTTCTTAAAAGAATTATTCGCTTGATGGCGGGATAGAATCAACATTAAAATCCGCTTCATCTTCCTCATCAACTACTGCATTACTCTCTTCAATTTCTTTACGAGAGATTACATTTGCAAGAGAAATTAATATAGCAGGGAGTAGTATTAAATTAGTACACATCGAAACTAAAAGCGTTAACGAAATTAATACACCTAATGCCATTGTTCCACCAAAGCTCGACCAAATAAAGATAGAGAATCCACTGAATAAAATGATCGCTGTATAAACCATACTTACTCCTAAATCTTTCACACAAATAGAAATAGCCTCGGGCACAGTTACCTTTTTATTGTTCTTTAATTCCTGACGATAGCGTGTAAGGAAATAAATGGTTCCATCAGAGGCTATACCAAATGCAATACTAAAAATTAAAATAGTGGAAGGCTTAAAACGAATATCTAAAAAGCCCATGATACCAGCAGTAATTACTAAAGGAATTAAACAAGGTAATTTAGATAAGACAATGATTTTCCAAGAGCGAAATAATGCTAAACCAACTAAGGCAATTAAAATAATTTCGATTAATAAACTCTCGATTAAGTTATCCAACAAATAATCGTTGCCTTTTAAGAAAGTTAAACTATGCCCAGTAAGAGAAACGTTTGCATCTGTTTCTTTAAAAATAGAATCAATTTTAGGACGAAGATCTGCAACCAATTCTTTCGTTTTTTGAGAACCAATATCTTTCATTCGGTAACTTAAACGTGTTACTTGTTTTGAAGTATCGATGTAAGCTTTAAACTTATTTTCTTTTCCTTTTACTGTTCCTGAGAAATCACTAAGTTTTTTAAGCTCACCAATACTCGGAATCATGTAATACTTTTTATCTCCGCCACGATACGCTTGGTAAGAAAACTTAATTCCTTCAGCAATAGAAAGCGAACCAGAGAAGTCATCATACTTGGCTATCAGCTTTTGTAATGATTTTATCTTGTAAATAATTTTTGCGTTATCAGCAAAAACA
Organism: Bacteroidota bacterium; assembly: GCA_016702705.1. Taxonomy (GTDB): domain Bacteria; phylum Bacteroidota; class Bacteroidia; order B-17B0; family Aurantibacillaceae; genus JADJDM01. The sequence continues at coordinate 119,551 of JADJDM010000020.1, forward strand.
CCGTTTGGTTTTTTAGTATCAATCGTAATTTCGAAAGGTAAAATTCCATTGAAATTAGCTTCGAAAAATTTTAAGTCTCGGTATACTTTTTCTTTTTCAGGTAAGTCGTCAACAACAAATCCAACTACACTCATTTGAGACATTCCCCAAAATCCAAGTCCAGTAATTAAAGCTGTGACGATGTAAATTTGTTTACGCTTATGTTGAATTAAGTTATCTATTAAACCTATAAACCAATTGATACGTTTAGCTTCAACATGTTTAGTGTGTTTAGTTTTTGGCTCAGGTAAATAACTTAAAATGATCGGAATCATTATCAAGGTAATGAGGTAAGTAACCACCACATTAACTGCTGAAACCAAACCAAACTCAACGAGCAATTCGGTATTAGTAAAATAAAGAACCGCGAAACCAATTGCTGTAGTAATGTTTGCAAGGAACAAGGTAATTGCCATGGTTTCAATCATGCGCGAAATACCTTTTATTTTATTGTGATGCTTTAGGTATTCTTTATGATATCGATTTATAAAGAAAATACAATTTGGAATACCAATTACAATAATTAGGGGTGGCAATAATCCAGATAGAATGGTGATTTTGTATCCCATTAAGTGCATAATACCTAATGCCCAAACCACACCAACAATTACAACTAATAAAGAAAATATAACCGTAGAAAACGAACGAAAGAAAAACCACAATACAAGCGCCGTTACTAAAATAGCAAGCAATGAAAACAACTTCATCTCTCCCGAAACCTTTTTCATTACCGCTGAACGAATGTAAGGCATACCCGAATAATGAACTTCTGTTTTATGCTTTACCGAAAAACTATCGCAAATAGCTTCAATTTCTTCAACAATACCTATTCGACGGGATGAATTCAATTCTTTATCATCAAAAGTAATAGCAAGTAATGTTGATTGTTTTTCTTGATTGTAAATTACTCCTTCGTAAAATGGCAATGAATTAATGGTCCCTTTAAGCTGGGCAACTTCGCCTGTACTTAATTTATCTTTAGTAATAAGCGGAACAACGTTAAACTTCTCCAGCGAATCATCGAACTCCATATTATAAGCACTTCCTAGGGAAAGTACTTCTTTAATTCCTTGTACTTTTTTAATTTCTTTGGTAATTTTTATCCAATCATTAAATAATGCTGGCTCAAAAACATCGGTTGGTTGAATTCCAACTGCCATTACATTTCCGTCTTCACCAAAGTTTTTCTTGAATTCTTGGTAAGCAACAAATGAAGAATCATCGGGCGGTAAAATTTTAGCGAAGTTGTAAGAAAGTTCAACCTTAGTTGCTTGCCAACCAAAAAACACAGTAAGCATTAAAACTACAGTAATGTATGCAATTCTGTTACGTAATAATGACTTGGTTAATGCTTTCCACATAATGCGCTAAAAAAGCCCGAAGATACACAAAATTAGATTATGTTCTAGTGTATAATTTGTGAGTATTTTTTGGCGAAAGCTTAACATTTATTATGACTTGCGCCCTTTTTTTTCTTACTTTGCCGCTTTAAAATTGTCCTAAAAAACAAGAAAATTAATCTAGTTTTAATTATGAAGGTAGGTATTCCATCGGAAATTTCTCCAAACGAATTAAGAGTTGCTGCAACTCCTAAAACCGTTAAACGACTACAGAAACAAGGATTCGACGTTTTTATTCAGAAAGGTGCTGGTACAAAAGCAAATTTTTCGGATAAAGAATTTGAAGAAGCAGGCGCTAAAATAGTGGGTACTGCTGCCGAAATTTATGGCAATTCGGACATTGTATTGAAGGTAAAGGAGCCTGCAATGGAAGAGGTTGATATGATGAAAGAAGGCTTGGTAATGCTTAGTTACTTATGGCCAGCACAAAATCAGCCATTACTTCAAAAATTAGCAGATAAAAAAGTAAATGCTGTTGCAATGGATGCGATTCCTCGTATTTCAAGAGCACAAAAAATGGATGTATTGTCGTCGATGGCAAACATTGCAGGATATAGAGCAGTTATAGAAGGTTCATATAATTTCGGAAGATTTTTTAAATGGGCAAATTACTGCTGCGGGTAAAGTAGAACCTGCAAAAGTGTTAGTAATTGGTGCAGGTGTAGCTGGTTTAGCCGCTATTGGTGCTGCCAATTCATTAGGTGCTATTGTTAGAGCTTTTGATACACGTAAAGAAGTTGCAGAACAAATCGAATCGATGGGTGCGCAATTTTTAACTGTTGAAATTGAAGAAGACGGCGCGACATCTTCTGGTTACTCAAAAGAAATGAGTAAGGAGTTCATTGAAGCAGAGATGAAACTTTTCTTAGAACAAGCTAAAGAAGTTGATATTGTAATTACAACTGCGCAAATTCCTGGTAGACCAGCTCCAAAATTATGGATGGATTACCACGTTGCTGCAATGAAACCAGGTTCAGTCATTGTAGATTTAGCTGCTTCAACTGGTGGTAACTGTGCACTAACAAAAAACGGAGAAGTTTATACTACAGATAATGGAGTTGTAATGGTTGGTAAATTAAATCAATTACCTAGTCAAGCATCACAACTATACGGAAATAACTTATGTCATTTATTAGATGACATGGGTAAAGCAGAAAAATGGAAAATTGATATGGAAGATGCTGTTGTGTCAAGAGCAATGGTAACTTACAATGGAAAAATCAACTGGCCACCTGCACCGCTTCCGGTTAGTCCTACAGCTGGCGGCACTAAAAAAGTTATACCGCCATCTGCAGAAGAAACTAGAATTTCGGATGCGGAAAAATCTAAAAAAGCATCTATTGCAATGTTTATACAATTAGCAGTAGTTGGCGCATTGTTGTTTTTAGTTGGGCGTTTTGCTCCACCTGAATTTATTCAACATTTCACTGTGTTTGTTTTAGCAGTATTTGTTGGATGGCAATTAATTTCAAACGTATCGCATTCATTACATACGCCTTTAATGGCAGTAACAAATGCAATTAGTGGAATTATAGTAATTGGTGGTTTATTGCAAACAACTGATGATATGAGTAGCATAATGACCATACTTGCTTTCATTGCAATTTTGGTTGCGAGTATAAATATCGTTGGTGGTTTTGTGGTTACACATCGTATGTTGAAAATGTTTAAGAAATAACCCTTCGCCCCTTCGAGAGCCTCAGGGTCCAAGGGATTAAGGTTTTGAAAATGTTTTCATAGAAATAAAAATTAAAGAGATAAAATAGAAATTATGTTTATAGAAAAAGAAATACAAACAGCAGCGTACTTATTTGCAAGTATATTGTTTATATTAAGTTTAGGAAGTTTGTCCTCACAAGAATCTGCAAAGCGCGGAGTGTTTTATGGTATCATTGGTATGGCCATTGCTATTTTAGCAACGGTGTTTGGTGAAGGTGTAGCGGGGCAAATTTACATTGTTGTTGCAATTGCAATTGCATCGGTAATTGGTTTATTACTTGCTCGTAAAGTAGAGATGACCTCTATGCCACAACTAGTTGCCATCCTACATAGCTTTGTTGGTTTAGCTGCAGTGTTAGTTGGTTTTGGTTCTTACTTAGATCCTGAAACCGTTGAACTAAAAGGAGCTCCACGTATGATTCATTTGGTTGAAGTGTTCATCGGAATTTTTATCGGGGCAATTACTTTCACAGGTTCTATTATTGCTTGGGGAAAATTAGATGGTAAAGTTCCTTCTAAGCCTTGGAGTTTTAAAGGACTTCAAACAATGAATTTAGTATTGCTTTTAATAAGCGTTGTGCTTGGTGTTTTCTTTTGCAAAGCAGAAGGAACAAGTGGAATGTTGTATTTAGGAATTATGACAGCCATTGCATCTTTCATAGGAGTAGTTTTAGTGATGGCAATTGGTGGTGGTGATATGCCAGTAGTAGTTTCTATGCTAAACTCATACTCTGGTTGGGCTGCATCAGCTGCAGGGTTTATGTTAGGAAATGATTTACTAATTGTAACAGGTGCATTAGTTGGTAGCTCAGGTGCAATTCTTTCTATGCACATGTGTCATGCAATGAATCGTTCATTCTTCTCAGTTATTTTCGCAAGTGGTGGAGGTAATGGTTCAGGTGGTGAGAAAAAAGCAATTGAAGGAGAAGTAACAGCATTAAATCACGAAGAGGTTGCAGCTTTATTAAAAGAAGCGAAATCAGTTGTGATTGTGCCAGGTTATGGTATGGCTGTTGCTAAAGCACAATATCCAATTTATGATATGGTACAAACATTACGTAAAGCAGGAAAAAATGTACGTTTTGCTATTCATCCAGTTGCTGGTCGTTTACCAGGCCATATGAATGTATTATTAGCAGAAGCAAATGTACCTTATGATATTGTATTAGAGATGGACGAAATAAATGACGACATGCCTAATACAGATGTAGTAATGGTAATTGGTGCAAACGATGTTGTAAACCCAAGCGCACAAGATGACCCTGCAAGTTCAATTTACGGAATGCCTGTAATTGAAGCATGGAAAGCAGAAAAAGTAATCATCATGAAACGCTCTATGAGTGCAGGTTACTCTGGCGAAGACAATCCTTTATTCTACAAACCAAATTCAGAAATGCTGTATGGTGATGCGAAGGCAAGTGTTGAGAAGTTACTTGGGTTTTTGAAGGTTTAAACTTTATTGCAATCTACCACATATAAAGTAAAATCTCCCACTTATAAATAAGCATTGCTTACTATTTAGAAAAGGTTTACTTTTGGTAGTATGTCAAAACTATTTGTTTTAACTTTATTTTCTATACTTTTTTCTAATTACGATGCAACTGCTCAAATTGGGAAAGAGGCCTGGCATTGGCAATTTGGGTATCACCAAGCAATAAATTTTGACACTGGCGTGCCCATTACCGATACAGGATTATTTATTGCAGGTGAAGGGAATGCTACCATTAGTGATCGTAATACAGGTGAGTTATTATTTGCTACAAATAGTACAGAAGTATATGATAAAACGGGGCAAATAATGCCAAATGGAACTGGACTTTTTTGGACACTATTCCACAACTCAAGCAGCGTTAATAATTCCTAAGCCCAATTCGGAATATATTTATTATGTAATTACCGGTGATGCGCACTGGGATATTACTAAAGGAGTTCATTATTCAGTTGTAGATATGCGATTGAATGGAGGCTTGGGTGATGTCACTGAAAAAAATATTTTATTAACCCCAGCCCCTACAACCGAAAAACTTGTTGGCATAAGACATTGCAATGGATTGGACTACTGGATAATAACTCATCCCTCAAATTCAAGTGCATATAACGCTTACTTGGTGACATCAAATGGTATTAAACCAACGCCAGTAGTTTCATATGGAAGTGTTGCACAACCTATACAAAATGGATTTGGAACGGCTTATGAAAATGTAGGCTATTTAAAAGCTTCTCCTGATGGAAAAAAACTTGCTGCCATAATGTGGGACGGGTTAGTGGATTTAGAAATACTAGATTTTAATTCAGCAACTGGTCAAATTACTAATCCAATAGGTATTGGGCTGCCTAATGATTACCATGGATACGGCTTATCATTTTCACCTGACAGCAAAAAACTTTATGCTAGTTTAGGAGGGTTAATTTATCAATTTGACTTAACTAACCCTACCTTCAATGCAATTGTAGCATCAAAACAAACTATTTATCACGACTTTTGGGATGTAAGTGGTATGCAATTAGGGCCAGATGGAAAAATTTATGTGTTGACATTACCTACATTATCAGTAATAAATAATCCAAATAGTATTGGTTCTAGCTGCAATTTTCAACATAATATTTTGCCATGGGCAACATGGTGTTGTGGACATGGATTTCCTAATTTTATAGATGGAGGAATTAATTCTATAAAACTTACAATGCCCGATATTATTGATTTTTGTACACCTAATTTTTCACAAACTTTAGACCCCGGACCGGGCTTCACAAACTATAATTGGTCAACAGGGCAAAACACACAAACTATTACTATCAATAATTCAGGGACTTATTGGGTTTCTATTACGAATCCAAGTACTGGATGCCGTTCTGTAGATACAGTTCATGTTTATCATTACCAAGATAAAAGTTATGTGTCAAGTGGGTGCGATTGTGTTAAAGTAAATTCTACATATCCTAATGCAATTGATTATACTTGGCATGATAGTATTTTTACTCCTATAAGATTAATTGATTCCAGTGGTGTTTATCAAGTAAATATAGAATCAGTTTCAGGCTGTAATATAACAAACACTTACAATGTTACAATTCACAATAAACCTTTTTTAGACTTAGGCGAAGATATTACTGGATGCTTTTTTGATGAATTTTCAATTGAGTTAAAAGCACAAAATGCTGTAAATTATTTATGGAGTGTAAATAATTTAATTGCACAAAGTATTAAAGTAACTCAACCCGGTGTGTATTGGGTAAAAACAACAAACATGTATGGTTGTACCGCCATAGATACAATAGAAATAAACGTTTCTATTAAACCTAATGAAATAGTTTTTCCAAACATTATCACTTCGAATAATGATGGCATAAACGAAGCGATTGATTTTGGGAAATTAGGCATAACAAAACTAGATGCAAAAATTTATAATAGATGGGGCACACTAATTTTCGAAACTACTAATCCAAATTCCATTTGGGAACCAAAAAATGCGAACGGTACATATTTCTTAATTGGAGAATACACGATTGATTGTGGTGAAAATGAAACTATAAAAACTGCGAAACAATATATAACTGTAATTTCAGATTAGCGCAAAAACAACGCTTACTTCATAAATTAGTATAATTTAGCTAAACATTTGCACTTTACGACAAACTCAAATCAAAATGAAAAAACCTCTACTCCTTACCCTCCTAATCGCAACCTCTTTCTGTTTAGGTTTCGCATTTAAAACAAGCATTACAAAACCTGCAGAAACTGCTCCAAAAAAAGTAACAGGAATTGGTGGGATATTTTTTAAGTGCAAAGACCCTAAAAAATTAAAAGAATGGTATAGCACCAATTTAGGATTAAACACAAATCAATACGGATGTGTATTTGAGTGGTATCAAGGTGCGGATAGCACCAAGAAAGGATTTACACAATGGAGTCCGTTTAAGGAAACAACCAAATACTTTGAACCTTCTACAAAAGATTTTATGATTAACTACCGCGTAGAAAATTTAGAAGCGCTTGTAAAAGAACTAAAGAAAAACAATGTAACCATTGTTGACACATTGCAAGCATACGACTACGGAAAATTCATCCACATCCTCGACTTGGAAGGAAATAATTTAGAACTGTGGGAAGCCAATGATGTGGAGTATGAAAAAATGGGCAAACAAATGGGAAGTAAAACTACTAAGTAAGCAGAGTTAACAAAATGAAAACTACGCCTGAACATAACGAACGTGTTGCCAAATTAACCTTTGCTTCGGTTTACCCACACTATATTACAAAAGTGGAGAAGAAAGGTAGAACAAAAGAAGAATTGCATGAAGTGATTGAATGGCTTACCGGCTTTGATGATAAAAAACTGCAAACCTTAATAAAAGAGGATGCAAATTTCGAAACTTTCTTTCAACGTGCTAAGCTAAACCCTAATGCAAAACTAATTACGGGACTTATATGTGGCTACCGAATTGAGGAAATTGAAAACCCATTAACCCAACAAGTGAGGTATCTGGATAAGTTAGTAGATGAATTAGCAAAGGGCAAGAAGATGGAGAAGATTTTGCGAAGCGTATAAACTGGATTGGGAAACATTTATGTTTGAACAAAGCTTTATCTGTTATTATTTGCTGTAATAATTATTAAAAATGAAGGGACAAATTATATTTATTACGCTACTTATTCAAATCTTCATTTGTAAGAATTGCCTTAGTAATTCAATAAAAGACACAACAAAAGTAACTAACGATAAAGTAAAAACATATTTCCTAAATGCAGAGTTAAAATATCTTTATCAAAACGGTAACGGAATCGACGGAGGGATGAATGTAACCCGTCATGTAAATAGTGTAGATGATGTTTTTGAATGTGGATTGTATCTCAACTGCGAATATAAATTTTTAAAACATAAAAATATTTTCGCCCCAAAAATTGGATTTGGTATTGATCACATGTGGGAGTAAAACAAATGGTTTTGGTTATAATGCTAAACTAAGCTTGGTTTCCTATGAGCCAAATAAATCAAATGACGTACGTTTCCTTCCAGAAATAGGAATAACATACATCGGCGTTTTAAATTTAAATTACGGCTACTCTATCCCATTAAACAAAAATGGCATTCAGGAAATTGGGCCGCATGTTTTTTCTATTGGCATTAACTTTGGTTATCGGCGTAGCTTTTTTAATGTTATGGATTTAACAGGTGGCGGAGGCCCTTGGTAACAAAAGCATAACAAACAAAATTATTGATTTTTTATTAAATAAAGTTTAAAGCAATTAATCTAAATTGCCTAACTCCCTATCCCGAAATAGATTTTAATTTAGAAACCAATTCGTCTTTCTTAGCTCTTGAAACTGGTATTTGTTCTTTGTTTTTAAGTATCACTATACCGCCATCACCTTTAACGTATTTAGCAAGGAAGAGCAAATTAATAATGTGAGATTTATGCACTCGTATAAAGTTTTCGTGCTTCAACTTTGATTCAATTTCTTTTAAGGTTTTTGAAAGCAACAACACTTTTTCATCAATAGTATAAATTCGAGTATAGTTTGAGTCTGCTTCCACTCTTATTATTTCATCTGGTATTAAATAAACAATTCCATCATTACTAGGGAGCTCGATGCGTTGGTTATCATTAGATTTTTCCTTATTCAAATTATTTATTCGCTCAACATCGATTTGGTGAATTGCTTTTTTTACGGCGGTATTAAATTCTTCCGAGTCGATTGGTTTCAATAAATAATCCGTTGCATTTACTTTAAAAGCATTGATTGCAAAGTTTGGATAGGCTGTTGTAAAAATTAATTGATATGCAACATCCTTAGTCCGTTCGGCTATCTCAAAACCACTTCCCTCCTTGAGTTCAATATCTAAAAAAACAATATCTGGTTTATCTCTATGTATTGCTTCAACTGCTTCTTCAATTCGCTTAGCTTTTGCGCAAATATTAATTTGTTGAAATTGATTGTTCAATAAAATTTCAATTGTATCAATTGCATTTTTTTCGTCATCAATAATAATTGCCGAGTAATTCATTTATTTTAAAATTGGTAAATTAATTGTTACTTGTGTTCCTATCGAGTTTCCATTTTCATCGTACAAATCAATAATTTCAATGTTGGTTTCGGTTTCTTTTGATCTATTGTAATATCCAATTCTTTCTTGCGAAATAGACACTCCCATTGATTCGTGATACTTACTTTTATTTTTCTTTAATTCTTCCGAAGCTTTTCTACCAATTCCATTATCTTTTATAACGCAATTTAATATAGTATTTGATTTTAGAGTAAAGTTAATTTGTATTTGCCCCGCTCTATCAATTAATGAATTAACACCGTGTACAATTGCATTTTCAACAATAGGTTGAATAAACATCCCCGGAATTTTTATAGCATCTAAAGCTATTTCAGGCGCAATCGTAATTTTATACTCAAAACTATTATCACATCTCATCCGCTCTAAATCGAGATAATTGTTCAGCATTTCTATTTCTTTTTTTCAAAGAAATTTTATCCGCTTTGGTGTTTTCTAATATATCCCGCATCAACTTAGAAAACTTTCCTAAAAAATAATGCGCGCTTTGCGAATCGTTTTTTAGTACAAAACTTTGTATTGAATTTAATGAATTAAAAACAAAATGTGGATTCATTTGAGAACGTAAAAATTTTGATTCCAGCTCCGCAATTTGAACTTTAATATTTGCTCTTTCTTTTTCTCTGCGCAAAATTTTCTTCAACAATAAGCCAAAAATCAAAAACACAATACAAATAGAAACAAAAATAATCGCAACCTTAAATCCCGATTTTTGCCAAAGCTTTGGTTTAATAACAATTGGAAAAGCCTTTACGAAACTTTTTTGTTTTGAGTAAGGCGACTCTGCATACACTTCAAACACATAAGCACCAGGCGGTAAGGACTCATATATTACACTCTCATTTAAAGTTGAAACCCAATTATCGGAATAATTTTTCAAACGATAAAAATAACGCGGAAAGGTGTTAGGCTGGAAATTATTTTGTCGGAAACCAATTTCAATATCTATTCCATTTTCATATTCGAGTTGCAAACTATCAGCAACAACTTGTTTACCTCCAACAACAACCTTAATGATATTCATCGAATTTTGCGCTCGATTAAAAATATCAGTTTCTGGATCCATAGGTAATACACCTTGGCTTGAAGTAATGTACATTAATCCCTTATCCTTAATTATAGAGTAGTTTTCATAATTACTCCACTCGTTACCAGAAATATTTTTGATCGCAAATTTTCTAAAGTTATTTCTACTTTCAAAATAAATAATTGAAACGCCGCTTGCAGTAATTGCCCACAATCTATTTTTATCATCTAATAAAATACTGGAGATACAATCATTTAGTAAGCCATTTTTTGAATTAATATTTACTGTATCTACATTAGTACATATGGTTATTCCAGCTCCACAAGTCGTTATTGCCAAGGCGCCTTCATTTAGTTTAACAAAACCATTCGTACTTTCCTTAAAATAAACCTTACTATCAATGTGCGTAAGTATAGAGTCCTTTGATTTCCATAAACCATCGCTGCAGCCCAATAAAAATTCCGAATCATTAGGAGTAAAAACCGAAAGTACGTTTATCGCTTTTCTATTTCCTTTTTCAATGGATAGCTTCTCAACCTTATCGCTTGTTATTTTAAGCACTCCATCATAATGCAATGCGCAATAAACGGCATTCGGTGTTTTTAAAAAATAGTTTGCCCCGTTGCAAGGAAAAAGATGAGTTACTTTCAGTGTTTTCCTATTTATTTTATAAACACCTAAATTTTGACTTGAAAACAAAACATCGCCATTTAAATCTTGGATAAAAGCAACTACACTACTTTCGATAAATTGCTGCTTTTTACTCGAGTATTCATGAATAATTTTCTCCTTTTCCTGTTCTCCTCTTACAATAAATCCAACATCTCCATTTGAATGTCCAAGAAACAATGTATCACCTAAAAAAAACGAAGCATTAATATTACTGGTGAAATTTTCTCCCACCCTCCACTTATTATTTGATAAATATGAAACGTACGCTAATCCCTTATTTGTACAAAACCACATTCCCCCTTCCATGTCTTGCAAAAAATTGGACAATACATACTCTTTAAAATATTTTCCACTGAGCAAGCCAAAATTATCTTTATCAACTTGAGTAACGCCACCGTTTGCAAAGCCTAACCACAAGGTATTATCTATGCCTTCATAGATATGCACAATAGCATCATCAAAAACTTCGTGATGCTTCACTCCCCCCTTTCCAAACTCGAAAAGATGGTTGTCAATCGAAATAAATTCACGATTCTCGCTACTTAACGTTGTAAATAAACGATTAAATTTTTCCGACTTTATTTTATATTCCTTTTTATTTTCAAATTCAAAAACGATTAATTTTGATTTTGAATAAAGTTCGTAATCAAAAAATCCGATTACCTCTTTTCTATCATTAGGATTGCGCAAGGGAACGCGCAGTTCCGTTGAAAAAAATTCTCTTGTTTTAATCCACTTTCCATTTCTTTTTTTATGCGTAATTGATTTAAATGGCAACACATAATCTGCAACCATTTCCGAATCGGAGATAAAATAAATCCCATATCCTTTGAGGCGATAAATATCTTTGTTGTATGATTTTATGGGTGTAATTTTCCCATCTCTATAGATACTTAACTTATTCGAATAACTTCTAACCCACAAATTGCCCCAGTTATCTTTAACTAATCCGCCTACACTCGTATTTGGCAAGCCATCCTTTATCGTTTTTGTGGTGAAATTTTTTCCATCATAAATTGTTAAACCTAGATAACTTCCTAAAATAATATTACCATTCTCGTCTTGGTCAATATCTTCAATTGCCTTAGTAGGCAAACCATCCTCTTCGGTTAACCAGTGAGTATAGTTTTCTTGTGCTACCAAAAAAACGGGTAGTAACAAAAAGAATAGAAATATTTTTTTAGCTAAAATCAATTTTACTATTGAAAGGTGAATTTATACCAAATATAACTAAAGATAAAAGATTCTCATGATAAGATTACAAGCAAATTTGAAAAATCAAAAATAGGATTATAAAAGCTAGTTTCACTACTATTAACTAAGCAGATTAAGTGGTTTACTAAATTGGAATTTTGAATATTTCTTAAAAGAAGGAATAAACTATTGTTTACGCGGCTTCAATTGCTTTAAAAACTCAGAAGCATAAACGAAATCCAAAATTTCTTGGTTATCGGTAGTAAGAATTTCTTTTTTACTGCCTTGCCACCACATATTTCCTTTGTATAAAAACATGATATTTTCACCTATTTCCATAACGGAGTTCATATCATGAGTAATAACAACAGTAGTCATTCCAAGGTCTTCGGTAACTTGTTTTATTAAGGCATCAATAACCAATGAAGTACGAGGGTCCAATCCAGAATTGGGCTCATCGCAAAATAAATATTTTGGTTCGTTCGAAATTGCACGAGCTAATGCCGCGCGTTTTTTCATACCTCCAGAGAGTTCAGCTGGGTACAATTTATTTCTACCTTCTAAGTTTACTTTTTTCAAACAAAAATTTACGCGGTCTTCTTTTTCGCTTTTCGACATATCAGTAAACATATCTAAAGGGAAAGCAACATTTTGCTCAAGCGTTAATGAATCAAATAGTGCCCCACCCTGAAAAAGCATTCCAATTTCTTTTCTAACTTCTTGTTTTTCTTTTTCAGTACTAGAAGTAAATGAGCGACCATCATATAAAACATCTCCTTGATCGGGAGTGTGTAAACCAACCATAATTTTAAGCATGGTTGTTTTCCTGAGCCACTTTCTCCAATAACTAAATTTGTTTTCCCTGTTTCAAAAACAAAGGAAATATCATTTAGTACCATACGGTCGCCAAATGCTTTATGTACATTTTTAACCTCTATCATCCAACTAACATTAATTGAGTGATTACTAAATTCGCTATCAAAATTAAAATACTATTGTAAACCACAGATCGCGTACTTGCCTTACCAACTTCTAAAGCACCGCCTGTTGTGTAATAACCTTGGTATGCTGCAACTGAAGTAATAATAAATGCAAACACAATCGTTTTAGTTAATGAGTAATAAATATTAAAGGGAACAAAAAACGATTGGATACCAAAAATATATTCGTATGAAGAACAAGCTCCAGAAGCAACGCCCATAAGGTAACCGCCAAGTACTCCTAGGAACATACTGATTACAATTAAAAATGGATTAATAAACATTGCAGCAACAATTTTAGGTAGTATTAAATATCCTGCTGAGTTAATCCCCATAATCTCTAATGCATCTATTTGTTCAGAAATACGCATGGTTCCAATTTCGGAAGCAATATTTGAACCTACTTTACCCGCTAAAATTAAACTTACAATAGTAGGTGAGAATTCTAGCACAATAGATTCGCGGGTTCCTAAACCAACAGCATAAAGTGGAATAAAGGGACTTGTAAAATTGTAGGCAGATTGTATGGTAATTACACCACCCATAAAAACAGAGATGATAGCAATAAGCCCAAGCGAACCAATTCCTAAAGAATCGATTTCATAAAGTATTTGCTTATAGTAAACCGAGAATTTTTCGGGCTTCCCAAAAACTCGTTTTAAAAGTATAAAATACCTACCTATGTTAAATAACATTTTCACTGAGCGCTAATTTACGTATTTATACAGACATAGCACACCTTACATGCAGTACATTTTTGAATAAAATTCCTTACATTTGTATTATGAACAAGAAACAATTCATAGCAATTCTACTTTTATTTGTCGTAGCCTTTACTACGCCAAGTTGTTTTTTGTTTCGTAAGAAAAATGGGTGTAACACTTGCCCTAGCTTCAAAGGTCGTCACTAATTACTAAAATCAATATGTTTTTTGTCTATTTCTTCGCTATTTTATTCTCCGGACTTGGAACGCTAGCTGGTCTAATTGTTTTAATCATCGGTTTATCTGGTTCAAAAGCTAAAACCAGAAATATAGGTTTAATTATTTTTGGACTTAGTATTGTTATCCTTGCTACATCTATAGTACTTTCGGTTAGAGCAACTGTAAACAAAGTAAAAACTACTTTTGTTGAACCCTTTCAGAATTTAGCTGATAGTTTAAACGCGCTAAATCTTGAAGAATCATCATCTACTAACAGTTTATTAGAAGACAATAGAGATTATTTAATGAACGATACTTGTACTAATAAATACATTAAGTTATCAAAAGAAGAATCGTATAAAACCAATCCAACAACTTTAGATAGTTACTTTACTTATTTTGGCTCTAGTGAATTTTATCGTTTACCAATAATTTACCCTTTTGCAATGCACTCTTGGGATAGCAGAGATTACGGAACACTAGTGAACGAAGAAAACGAACCAGATATTAAATACAGCACAGGGAAAGAGGAAAATGTGATTTTTAATATTACTCATTACAATTTTGATGCAAAATACATTTTAATAAAATCGGCTGAAACACAAACTAGCGCTGAAAACAGCAAATACATTTACTTACTTTATGATATTGCTAAAAAAACAAGTAAAGAATTTAAATCGGAAGCTGACTTGGTAAAAGCTGCTAAAAAAGTTGGTTATAAAGGAGAAACGGAGTTATTAAGTTTGTATGATTTCGACGCTCGTTATTAATTTTATAAGTGAATCAATTTAGCAATAAAGTAGTTTGGATAACAGGCGCCTCTTCGGGAATTGGAGAAGCAGCTGTTTATGAGTTTGCTAAATTAGGAGCAAAAATTATTTTATCAGCACGCCGTAAGGATGAATTGGATCGTGTTGCAAAGCAAAGCGGTTTATCTCCAGAAAATTATTTAATACTTTCATTTGACTTAATGGAAATACCAAGTTTTAAATCGCAGGTTGATGCTGCTATTTCAAAATTTGGAAAAATAGATTACTTGTTTAACAACGGAGGATTTTCTCAACGTAGCGAAGCATCGGCAACACCCCTTGAATTAGATAGAAAAATAATGGAGGTAAATTATTTTGCAAACATTGCTTTAGCAAAAGAAGTTTTACCGCACATGCTAAAAAACAAAAGCGGACACATTATTGTTATAAGCAGCATTGCAGGTAAGTTTGGATTTTATTTACGTTCCTCCTACTCTGCTGCTAAACACGCATTGCATGGCTTTTACGAATCATTGCGTTTAGAGAATTACAAAAACAATATTAATGTTCTAATAGTTTGCCCAGGAAAAATAAAAACAAATATCTCTTTAAACGCTGTTACCGAAAGCGGGGCAAAACATAATCAAATGGATGAAAGCCATGTAAACAGCATGAGCCCACAAGAATGTGTATTAGAAATAATTAATGCCATTAAAACAAACAAAGAAGAAATTTTAGTTGGTGGCAAAGAATTAAAAGCTGTTTGGATGAAACGCCATTTCCCAAAATGGTTTTCGAAGATTATTAGGAAGCAAAGCCCGTATTAAGGAAAAGGGCTTGAGAAGCTCAGCCTGACTAAGGGAAAATTTTATTTCTTAATTTATAACGATTTAAAATTTTAAATCTATACATGTTATAATTTCTTACAAAATGTCCTGCATTATCATCTTTTTATATTGAAATACTTTCTTAAAAGAAAGTAATTTTATCATTTGAAAAACCTAGAGGCTATTAGGTTTTATAGTTTATCCCAAAAGGGTTTTACAATTCTGTTGATTGCCCATTTTAAACAAGATATTCGGGTACTTTTAAACTCTGCTTCAACAAACGCTTTATCAACTGTCAGTTGAAACGCCAAAAAACCAATAAGTGAACAGCTTAGAAGATTTGAGGAAACAACTAATTACTCCATAAGTACGTTTTAGCTTTCCTATTAATCTATAATAGGAAGGTAGTTCATCATAACTTTTTGCAGAAGAAACATATATAACATGCTTAGTTTTTAAATTTCACTTTTCAATAATCCCCAAATGACAGATACTAGTATTGCCGGTCTTTTCTGTAAATCCAGAAGAAATTCTTTCTGCATAACTATTTATGACTCTTTAAAATCAGGCTGTAATTGCACCCAAAATACAAACTTTATTTCTGCACCAAAATCAATTAGATAAAAAACAAACACAGATCAACTAATAATACCAGTTTGATATTGATTTTGCTTCAAAATTCTTAAAACCTAAAATCCCAATTTCCCTCGAACTCTTTGCAAAACATCAGAAGCAATTGCTCTAGCTTTGTCTTCGCCTTTTTTAAGTTCGGCATCTAACATCACTCTATCGCTCATATATCTATCGTAATCGTTACGGGCTGTTCCAAATTTTTCTAATATCAATTGCAATAAGGCTGTTTTTGCATGACCGTAACCGTAATTACCTGCCAAATAATTTGCACGCATTTGCTCTAACTGGTCGGCATTAGCAAGCAATTGATATAACTTAAACACATTACAAGTTGCTGGGTCTTTTGGTTCTTCTAATGTTTTTGCATCTGTTACAATACTCATTACTACTCTCTTCAATTCCCTCTCAGGAAGAAAAATATTAATGAAATTGCCGTATGACTTACTCATTTTTTGTCCGTCGGTACCAGGCACAATCATTACTTGTTCATCTACTTTTACTTGAGGCACAACAAATGTTTCTCCGTATGTATTGTTAAATTTCTCTGCAATGTCGCGTGTAATTTCTAAGTGTTGTACTTGGTCTTTACCAACAGGTACAAACTCCGCATCGTACAATAAAATATCAGCAGCCATTAAAACAGGGTAGGTAAATAATCCTGCATTTACATCACTTAATCTATCGGATTTATCTTTAAACGAATGTGCGTTTGCCAACATTGGAAATGGCGTAAAACAGTTTAAATACCAAGTTAACTCGCACACTTCGGGCACGTCGCTTTGACGATACAATAAATTCTTTTCTACATCAAAACCCAAAGCTAACCAAGCTGCGGCAACCGAGTAAGTACTATTACGACGGAACTCTGCATCTTTAATTGTTGTTAGCGAATGTAAATCAGCAATAAAAAAAAGACAATTGTTTTTTTGGTCCTTGCTCATTTCGATAGCAGGAAGCATAGCTCCTAAAATATTACCTAAATGTGGGATATTAGTACTTTGAATACCAGTTAAAATACGTGACATGAAATAAATTAAAAATTAAAAATTGAGAATTAAAAATCGGGAAATTATTTCGGTTGCACTGGAATAATTCCTTGTTTTTCTAACTCTTCTAAATAAACTCTTTTTCCGTTATAAATAGCAGTAACGAAGGCGTCCGATTGCCCTGCTGCCCTAACCTTAGCGCAATGCGTGTTTGCTTCATTCAAAGAATTAAATTCTCCACCAATAGTAAAACGTGCAATACCATCAATTACATTTTTATCCACTTTACCTAAATGTTTAATTTTACTATAATCATAATTTTCAGGCATGGTGTAAGCAGCAATTTGCACTTTAAAAATTAAACCAGTAGTTGTTTCGTTACCTGTTTTATTTTTATTTTGATTTAAATCGTTTTCGTTTACATCTGGTAATTTAGATGGATCGGCTTTTAAATCTTTTATTGCATTACTTTTTACGGCAACATCTTTAATAGTATCAGCTTTTGTTGTAGAAAAATTAATATCAACTATTCTTTCTTCATAAGCTTTTATGGTAGTTAAATCAATTGTTCTCACCTGATCTTGTTGACCTTCATATTTAAAAGTAACATTGTACTTTGAACCGCCAGGTAAATTAACTAAGTACTTTCCTGTAGCCACATTTGAATTTAAGAATGTGTAATTTTCAGTTCTACCTTCTATATCAATACTTACTTTTCCTTCAACAGGAACATTATCTAAAGTAATAGTTCCTTTAAGCAAAGCTAGATAAGGGCTTAAACCAACCAAGCCTGGATACACGCGGTAAATATCTTGTAAGCCACTACCACCATCTTTCCCTGAAGAGTAATAACCATATTCACCACTTGCAGTTAACACATAATAAATATCATCATCGGGTGAATTAATTGGGTAACCCATATTCTCAGGTATTGTCCAAGCAGAGTCGGCAGGATTGTAAACAGTACGGAAGATGTCATAACCACCCATACTGCTTTTTCCTTTACTGCTATATACTAAAATTCTTCCGTCAGGATGGATAAAAGGACCATCTTCATCATAAGCAGTATTTATTTTTTCGCCCATATTAATTGCCGAACCCCAAGAACCATCCGCTTGCAAAATAGATTTATAAATGTCCTTTCCTCCAAAACCACCTTTTCGTTCGCTTGAAAAATAAAGTGTTTTACCATCAGCAGATAAAGAACAACTTCCTTCCCAAGATGGTGAGTTTACATCTCCAATCAAACGCTCAGGTATCGACCAATCTCTTCCTGATAATAAACTTAAGTATAAATCACCACCATTTGTTCCATCATCTTTGTAAATAAAAAGTTTTTGTCCGTCAGATGATAAAGCCACTGCCGCATCATTAGAACTTGAATTGATTGTTGGACCAATATCTTTTGGTTCAGAAAAATTATCAGTACTATCTCTGTATGAAATGTAAACATCTTCATAATAAAAACCATAAGGATCTGGTTGATTATATACATTTTGCAAACCGCCAATACTCTTTTTACCACGATAGGTATAAATCATTACCGATTCATCCGAAGAAATAACTGGAACATATTCTGAAGCTTCCGTATTAATAGGACCTCCAATGTTAGTTAGCTTTGCAGGAAGAGGGTGTGCAACTAACTTTTTACCAATATCACAATAATGTAACAATAAATCTATTTGTTCTTGTTTTTTTGCTTCTATTTTTTTCACTTTCTTTTTATACAATTCCAACAATGCCAAGGCCTCATCGAATTTATAATTAAGGTGATTTGCCTTTGCTAAATCCAATTCTATTTCCGCTGTCTTTTTGTTTTTTTCATAAACTTCGCTTAGCAAGCGTAATGCATCGTCATGCTTATCACTACGATACAATCCACAAAGGCCAGTAACATATTTAAGATACAATTCTTTTGGATGATTATGCAAAAGAGCGTCATACATCGGTAAAGCCATAACGTAATTTCCTTCATCAAAAAGATGCTGAGCATTTTCCATGGAGTCGCGTTCTGTTTTACGCCATTTAGAAACTTTCATTTTATCTTGTGAATATAATGATGTAACGAAAGACAAAAGAATAATAATAAGTATGCTTCTTTTCATGATAAAGCGATTTTATATCAAAGATAATAGTTTAGTATTAGTAATGAAGTAATTAGTTGTATTTTCTAAAAACGGGTTTAATGCTTTTTCCTACCAAATAATCACTAATATTCCCATTCAATGCTTTCTTATATACCTCTAAAGCTTTTAGGTTGCATGCAAAGTGTGCATCAACTCCTCTTCTTTATGAGCGTATGAAAGCGCAACCCATGGAATCAAAACCCCATTTTTAATCATTTCTTGAGAAAACAATGTTCGAAAATCCAGAGAAATATTTTTGTCTTTATCGCGTGTAAAATACACTGGTGAACAAGCATAACCGCCAGCTTCAAAATAATCGCTGATGCCAAGTCGAGCGGCAATTTCGTTCATGCCCTCAATCAATTTTTTACCGTAATCCCAAATGTGTTGAGTAACGTTTTCTTTTTGATATACCTCAACTGTTTTAATAAATGCGCCCAACGAACTCATTTCAGAACCGTGCGTAGTGCTTATTAAAAATAAACGTTCAGCACCTTCTTCTAATATACCACCAAGATTCATGATTTCTTTTTTGCCAATTAAAGCTGATAAAGGAAAACCATTAGCCATACCTTTTCCAAAAGTTGCCAAATCTGGCTCGACATCAAATAATTTCATTGCACCCTGTAAATCAAATCGAAAACCAGTAATCATTTCATCTAAAATAAATACTGCCCCGTTTTTCTTGCACAAGTCTTTTACTTGATGTAAAAAATTCTTTTGTTCGCAATTGCAATTTGTACAATGTGGCTTATTTAAAAAGCCATCTTTATCATTTGTGCACGGACTATGAAAAGTAGTTGGCTCAAGTATTACACAAGAAATTTCGTTTGGATGTTCGGCAAATATCTTTTCTAATGACTCAATATTATTGTAATTAAATTTATGACTAAAACTTTTGGTCTCACCCGGAATACCTTTATCCATTGGCGTTGTGCCAATAAACCAATCGTCGTAAGTAAAAAAAGGATGCTCTGCACAAAGAGCAACGTGTTTTCTTCCAGTATATGCACGTGCTAATTTTATTGCGGCAGTAGTAACAGTGGAGCCGTTTTTTCCAAACTTCACCATATCTGCCCAAGGAAACAAACTAATCATTAACTCAGCAGCTTTTAACTCAGTTAAAGATGCACGAGTTAGGTTGATTCCCTTTTTTATTTCAGCAATGGCTGCCTCAGAAATTTCTTCGTGATCATAACCAACAGTAATTGAACGCAAGCCCAAACCATAATCAAGAAATTTATTTCCATCTGCATCCCACACGTAAGCACCTTTTCCGCGCTCTAAAATTTGTGGTGCATTGCTTGGGTATTGGTCGTCGCCACGGCTATAAGTATGCGCTCCGCCGGGAATAACTTTATGTAATCTCTCTGAGTAACTCATTTTATTAATCCTTCCTCTCTTGCTTTTAATAATTGTTGAATTACTATAAAATCGGTGATATCATCTATTTCAAACGATTTCCATTTAGGCATATCAAAGCCCAATGTTTTTTTCGTGATAAAAACTTTTCCTCTTTTTAAGACTTTCAATTTTTGAAATATACATGCTTCCTTCAAAAAAATAAACCTCATCAATATCTTGTCTACGATACACTTTATATTCCTTATTTTCATAAGGCACTAAAAAATCTTGTTCTAGTTTCGTAAGAAATAATGGATGACAACTTTCTGTACGACTAACGCCTACAATGCTTTCAGCAAGCTATTGTTTTTTAATTTTTCATAAGCAGCAACTAAATCTTCGGCACTTCTTTGTGGAGAAGTGGGTTCAATCATTGCAATGTACTTGTATGATTTTCCTTGTTGCTCCATAAAATCTAATGCGTGCAACATTACATCTATTGATGCTGCTGTATCATTTGCTAAATTCTCTGGACGCAAAAAAGGTGCATCTGCTCCATATTGTTTTGCTACGCTTGCAATTTCAGAAGAATCAGTAGAAACAATTACATCACAATTGCCAATAAGTTGTGCTGCTTTTTTCGCAGATTCAACCGACCAAGCGATTAATGGTTTACCTGCTATTGGGCGAATGTTTTTACCGGGTAATCCTTTGCTACCGCCACGTGCAGGTATTACAAATAATATTTCCATTAAGATGCTTTTACTGAATCGAAGATAGTATGAAAAGCTTGTTTAATATTTACTAATTCGGATTCGGTTATATTTACTGAAGAAGGCAAACTAATTCCCTGTTGCGAAATATAGTCTGCATTTTTAAAATTACTTTTTGTAGGATAATTTTTATATGGAGGCATTTCATGAAGCGGAAAAAATACAGCGCGTGTTTCAACACCATTCTTCAACATTTTATCCATTAATTCATCTCTTGTAATGCCGCAATTTTCCTTTAAAACAGCTGTATACAGCCAATACCCATTAACTGCCCATTCAGCTTGTGGAGGTAACTCAAACACTCCAGTTTCTGCAAGTATAGAGTTATAAAATGCTGCTAATTTTCTTTTCTCCGTTACAAACTCGTTAATACGTTCCATTTGCGCGCAACCAATTGCTGCTTGAAGATTGGTCATACGATAGTTGAAACCAACCATATCATGCCAATACTTTTTAGTTTTGCTCATACCATGATCGCGCAACACTAATGCTGTTTCGTAAGCTTCTTTTGTTTTAAAGAAAACCATTCCACCTTCACCTGTAGTAATTGTTTTATTTCCAAAGAAGCTAAATGTTGCTGCTTCTCCAAAAGTACCTACGTGTTGCCCTTTGTATTTTGCACCAATTGCTTCGGCTGCATCTTCTATGATAAGTAAATTATGCTTTTTTGCAATCGCCATTATTTCGTCCATATGGCAAGGATGACCATATAAATGAACTGGCATTATTGCACGCGTTTTACTAGTAATATTTTTCTCGATATCTTCAAGTGAAATTGTCCAAGTAGTTTTGTCTACATCAACAATAACTGGAATTGCCCCTGTATAAATTATTGCGTTTATAGAAGCTGCAAAAGTTAAATCTGGAACTAGAACTTCATCTCCCTCTTTAATTCCCAATGCAACTAAAGCTAAGTGAAGCGCAACTGTTCCATTACTAACTGCAACGGCATATTGTGCTCCACAGTATTCTGCAAATTCTTTTTCAAAACGTTTTACGTATGCACCTTGTGATGATATCCAACCTGTATTAATACAATCAGAAACATAGGCTAGTTCGTTTCCATTTAATAATGGTTGCATTATTGGTGTACGATGTGTTCTAGAGAAACAAGCGTAATCAACTGGAATATTATTTTCATCAACCAACGGAATGTGGCGGATACTTGAAGATAATTTTTTTTGAACTTCAGCTTGAGGAGTGTTAACAGGCAAGGAAGTAAATTGTTTTTGCATCACATCACTAACAAGTGTATCTAGTCCTTTTCCATTAATTAAACTTCTCCTGATGTCCCCATCGGTAACAACACCAATCAGAAGTCCTTTTTCCGTAACAAAGCAAACACCTTGCGCATTTTTTTCAATTACTGCAAGTGCATCTTTTATTGTTTTATCCGAATGAATTAAAAGTTCATTTATATCAAGTGAATTCTGCATTTCAATATTTATTATTTGGATTTTTTAGACCCGTAACCATAACTTCCACCATAACCATAAGTACCATAGCCATAGCCTCCCCCATAACCATAGCCATAACCATATTTATTATAGTAATAACGGGCACGATTTCTCCTTACCCCATTCAATATGAAGGAGAAGTGTTGAATATTATTATTCTCAACCAACTCGTTAATTCCGCTGATAATTCTCTTGGTCGCAAATTTTGTATTTAATACAAACAATGAAATATCTGTATATTGCATTAAATAAATAGAATCAGAAATTAATCTAGTGGGAGGAGTATCTATAACAACATAGTCGTAATTATTTTTTCCAAAATCTATTATTTCTTTCAGCTTCTCAGAAAGTATCATTTCGGAAGGATTCGGCGGCATAGGACCTGAAAGCATCACATCTAAATTTTCAATAGTTGTGTGCTTAATACTTTCTGCAATTTGGGTTTGTCCAATAACAACTGTACTAATTCCAATATCAGGATCCATTTCCAATGCCTTTTGCACACGCGGCTTATGCAAATCCAATTCCAACAATAAAACTTTTTTACTCGCTTTTGCCAATATTGCAGCCATATTAATGGATGCTAAAGTTTTTCCTTCTCCAGGGCTATTGGATGTAATTAATATAACCTTAGGTCCCTTATTTACATTTAAATATTGAATATTAGTGCGCAATGTTCGAAATGCTTCGGCAGCGCGTGATTTTGGATCAATATCTATAACAATTCCTGTAGACAACATGTTTTTCACAAAAGGTAGTTCACCTAAAACAGGTAATGTTGTTGATTCTTTCAATTCTTCTATTGTTTGAAGTGTTGTGAAGAATATTACTCTTAATAAAACAATCACGATTCCCAAAGCAAGTCCTATAAAAGCAAATGAATTATTTATCTTAGTTTTATTAGGCCAAACAACGCCAGAATTTCTTGGACTTTCAATTACTTTACTATCAGGAATAATACTTGCATTTTTAAGCTATTATATTTTGGTTAATTTGATCATTCAAATTTTCAATAATTTTTTATATGCATTTCTTGAATTATTAATATAAATAAGTAAATCCTTGTTTTACTTTTTAATATTCTCTTTTAAAGCAATAGTCCTTGATTTTTTTTCAGTTGCAATTGATCTTCTTTCATTTAATTCAATTTGTTTTTGGTAAAGCTCAGTTGTATTTTTAACCAAATAAGGATCCTCTTTTATAACAAAACAGAAGGTGGCAAAAACTGTGGATCTTGATCTTCAATAATATATTTTTCAAGGTCATTCAATGCATCTACTTGCAATTTCAAGTCCTCCATTTGCGCCTGATAAACCTATTTAGCTTTGAAACTCTGCATTCTTCTCTCTATTAATATCAAACATGCTTTACTTGATTTGTAATTTTCCATTGTATCTTCTACATCATTTAAAATTGAGAAACTTCTACCATTTGTTTATCTATAAAGTTTAATGTACGTTGATTTAAATCAAAATTTGATTTAAGTTTTTCATCAATATAAACTCTTGAAAGTGTATCTAAAAAAAGTTTAGCTCTGGCTGGGATTACATCTTGGCAACTAATTTTTAAAATATTAGTGTAATCAGGATTTTCAATTTGGAGACCCGATTGATATTGAGAAATAAGTGCGTCGATTGAATGAATTTGAAATTCAAATTGACCTCCTTGAAACTTTTCTATATTTTCTTCAGAAAAGGTGTTTTCTCTAGTTATTACAAAATTAAAATTCTCAGCAATTAGCTCCTTATCCAAAATACCCTATAACAGTTCTCTTCTCCCAGACTTTTACCAGGAAGTAAAATGAATATCTATTTTTATCAACAATATTAAACTTTATTTGCTTTTCATAAAACTAGGATTTAATTGAGTTTACCTTAACCGTAAATGGCATTCCTGTGAAATATTCTGTAGTTCTAACCTTTCCAACAATAAAATAGGAAACTTGAATCTTATCCTTTATTTTATCAATAACTTTACTTAATAAATCATAGGATTGAATAATTTTGGTTTCATTTGTATTATCTACATACCTTCCGTAATCACCCTTTCCTGCTGCAAAAAGCTTCACTAATTAAACTTTGAGAATAATACTGCTCGTTTGAGTTTAGCATTATTTGAGTTGAAACCTTATAAATATTGGTTAATTTATAAGTATAAAAATAACCAACTAAATATGATAAGCCTCCAAAAACCAAAGGAATATACCAATTTCTAGCTATAATTCGCCAGATAACTTTCACATCATCAATACTTACAAGACTATCTTTCTTTTTTTTATTTGACACAAGACTTTATAAAGCTTGGCAAATTTAGTATTATTAAGCGGAAATCTCATATTATTAAAGAAAATTATACCTTTTACCCCTCCAAATTAAAAAAATAAATTAACTTTACATTTTGAATTAAATTAGCACATCCTAATGAAAAATCATTTTAAAATCATTTTATTTGTTTTTGCACTATTAACTTTTTCTCATGTGTCAATTGCAGGCGGAATGGGTCCTAATCCTCCTGGTGGTGGTATGGGTCCAAGCAAGGCTGCTGGCCTCCAGGAAATCCAGCGTGTATTCCTATTGATGGTGGAATAACCCTACTTATTGCTGCTGGTTTAGCTTATGGTGGTAAAAAAACTATGCAATTAAGTAAAAAACAAGCTCAATAAAAAGAATGTCCTTTAAAGACCGAATAATTTCTTTTTACAATTCTAAAACTTCTCGTTTCTTTCTTCTTATCTGCTCTCATTTACTTATTTTGGTTTTTGTTGTATGATTTTTATATTAAACCTAAAACACTTTTAGACGAAAATATTATTTCTAATATCATTTTTTCCACTAAACGGTTTTTGGAGTTTTTTTCTTACAAAATTTATTTTACGATGGAAGACCTTAATTACCAAATGATTGGTATTGATGGCGCTCATCCAATTTGGATTGGTGGTCCTTGCGATGGTGTATCTGTAATGGCAATTTTTCTAATTTTTGTTAGTTTAGAGATTTTCTGTTCAAAAACACAAACACGCATTTAGGCGCTAAGCTATATGAAATGGAGTACTCCACTCATAATTTCATGGATTTTTTACAAAACTTTTCCTACTGGACAATTTATACGCTCAAATGGATAATGACCATTTTGTTTGCAGCCCTTTACTATTTTATTCAACGCCTTGTTCTAATAAAAACCGTAAAAGCTAATTTTGTTAAAAAATGGCTCAACTTTATGTATTTATTTCTTCTAATTTTGTCGGCGTTGGCATTAGGTATTGGTTGGGTATTTGGAAATCTAGAAAAAGGATATACTTTTAGTAGAATTTTTATGGGAATTCTTCAATCACCATTACCAATAATGTTTTTACTACCTGTTGCATATGCAAATAGTAAGTTAAGCGAAGAAAATAAAACAAATTAGAAATTTAATAAACCCACATCATGAAAAAAGATACTGCAATTTTTAAGTTAATCGCTGAAGAAAAAGAACGTCAAACTAGAGGTATTGAATTAATTGCTTCCGAAAATTATGTTAGTGATCAAGTAATGAAAGCAATGGGTTCGGTGTTAACAAATAAATATGCTGAAGGTTTACCAAACAAACGTTATTATGGCGGTTGCGAAGTAGTAGATAAAGTTGAGCAATTAGCTATTGATAGAGCAAAAGAATTATTTGGAGCGGCTTGGGTTAACGTACAGCCACACTCTGGAGCACAAGCAAATGCGGCAGTTATGCTTGCTTGCTTAAAGCCAGGAGATACTATTTTAGGTTTTGATTTAAGTCATGGTGGACATTTAACACATGGCTCACCAGTTAACTTTAGCGGTAAATTATACCGTGCAACTTTTTATGGTGTTGAAGAAAAAACGGGGCAAGTAAACTATGATATTGTTGAAGCAACAGCAAAAAAAGAAAAACCAAAAATGATAATTTGTGGCGCTTCTGCATACTCTCGCGATTGGGATTATGTTCGTTTACGTAAAATTGCTGATAGTGTTGGTGCATTATTATTAGCAGATATTTCTCACCCATCAGGATTAATTGCAAAAGGAATTTTAAATGATCCGTTACCTCATTGTCATATTGTAACAACAACAACGCACAAAACATTACGCGGACCAAGAGGTGGAATGATTATGATGGGCAAAGATTTTGAAAACCCAATGGGAGAAAAAACTCCTAAAGGAGAAATAAAAATGATGAGTGCTTGTTTAGATATGGGCGTTTTCCCTGGTACACAAGGTGGTCCTCTTGAGCATGTAATTGCAGCTAAGGCTATAGCTTATGGAGAGTGCTTATCTGATGAATACATGTTGTATTGTGTGCAGGTAATTAAAAATGCACAAACAATGGCAAAAGCATTGATTGAAAAAGGATACAAAATTATTTCGGGCGGAACAGATAATCACTGTATGCTAATTGATTTAAGAAGCAAAAAAATTACAGGTAAAGAAGCTGAAAAAACACTTGGAGAAGCTGACATTACTGTAAACAAAAACATGGTTCCTTTTGATGATAAATCGCCATTTGTTACTTCGGGTATCCGAATTGGAACTCCTGCAATAACTTCTAGAGGCTTAAAAGAAAAAGATTGTCTTAAAATTGTTGAGTTTATTGATGCAGCAATTAAAAACAAAGAGAATCCAAAAGAGCTTGCTAAGCTTAAGAAAAAGGTAAATACAATGATGGAAAAGTATCCATTATTCGCATAAACCCTTGTTTTCAGTATTTTGGCACAATATTTAGGTCTACTAAAATAGATTTTAACGTTATTGTGTTTGTAAAATGGGGATATTTAATTAACTTAGCTATTGCGTAAAATCTCGCATTTTCTTACTATTGCATTTACTAATGAGTAAACTTTTTAAAATATTTCTAATTTCCTTTCTAACATTTTTTGTTACTGAAACTTCCTTTGCACAAAGAAAAGGTAAAGGAGAAAATTACCATGAAAATCAAAATCCATTTGGTAAGAAAAGCAAAGAAAGAAAAAATCAAAGTAAAGCACTTTCTAAAAGAGGTGGTGGAGGTTTATTTAAAAAGAAACACAGTGCAGGTAATGCAGATGCATTTGCTGGTAATAGTGTAAGAGGTAGAAAAGGATTTTTGTCTAAGATATTTAGCGGAGGAGGTTCCAGTTCTAAAAATGCTTCTTTACGTAAAACTCGCCCTGGTAAAACTCAAAACAAAGAACAGAACCAATTATTTAAAAGAAATAGAACTAAGACAAAGAAAAACAATAGCGGCTTCCTTCATCACCAAAACAAAGAAAGAAGCGCTAAAAGAAAAAGAGGCAACTCTGTTTTTAGCAAAAAGAAAAGATAGTGAATCTTTATTTAACTTATACCTACAAACTAGTTAAATCATTAAGCCCCTCCGAAAAAGGCTACGTTAAAAAGTATTTCAATAACCAAAGCAGACGTCAATCAAGTTTTATTGAACTTATTGATTATTTAGACGCTGTTGAAAATATTAACGAACTAAAATCTAATGAAACAGATGTGCTAGTTAAACACACCATTATTTCTGAAGATTGTTTTTATGCATTGCTAAATGCAATTGAAAAATATCATTCATCAAGCTCAAAAGAAATACGCAAAAACCTTAATATCATTGAGATTTTAACAGAGAAAAATTTACCTAATCAACTAGATAAAGTTATTGCAAAATCTAAAACACTTGCCGACAAAGAAAAAAAGTACAACCTATACGCCGAAATTTGCGATTGGGAAATTGCTATCCTCGGACAAAAACCACCTACCGAAAAAACATTAAAAGCCTTTGAACAAATTTTTGATTCATTAGAAAAAAGAATTGGAAAGTAAATACTAGTTGCACTAATTTTTATTACCTTCCTATAAAATTAGACTATGCAACTCTCAAAAATTTCTACACGCGCACCCAAAAGTTTTGATAAAGAAAAAACAAAACTACAAACCGCCATTTTAGTTGATGAAATAAGTGAATTGCAAAATATTTTATATGCGCAAGGCAAATACAAAGTATTAATTATTTTACAAGGCATGGATGCTTCGGGAAAAGACGGAGCAATTAAATCTGTGTTTAGAGGAATAAACCCACTTGGCTGTTCGGTAAAGGCTTTTAAAGCCCCCAATACAGAAGAACAAGGCTACGACTTTTTATGGCGCATACACAAAAATGTACCCGAAAAAGGAATGATAAAAATATTTAACCGCTCGCAATACGAAGATATTTTAGTGCCAACCGTGCACAAACTATTGCCAGCAGAAACAATTGAAAAACGCTACAAACACATTAATCAGTTTGAAGAATTTTTAATTGATAATGATACAGTAATTCTAAAATATTTTTTACATATTTCGAAAGAAGAACAAACATTACGACTGCAAGAGCGTTTAGATGATTACACAAAATTTTGGAAGCATAACGACCAAGATGCAAAAGAAGCCAAGCAATGGAATGTTTACATGAAAACGTACGAACGCATTTTTAAAAATTGCGCCAAAGCTGCCCCGTGGCAAATTATCCCTGCCGACCAAAACTGGTACCGCGATTTTTTAATTGCAAAATCGATAGTAGAGAGTTTGAAGAAATTGAAGTTGAGTTATAATAAGAAGTAGTGAAAACAATTCGCGCTAATTAAATATTTCAGAAATAATTATATTACTTATTTTAAATGACTAATAGCATTATAGCAATACGAGGGTATCATTTAAATAATTTAGATTCAATCTTTAAGTCATTTCGTAGTGTTGACAAAAAAGTTGATTTAAGTTTTGAGCCAAGCATTAAAGGTATTGAATATCTATTCGCCAATTATTTTGACTTTGCCAATCAAAACATAGGTCTAAAAGGAATTACATATATAAACGATTGGACTTTAATCATTGACCCTGAAATGGTCGACATAAGCGATACAGAAAAACTTATTCAAATTTCAGAAAAATTAGACTCGAAAATCCTTA
Organism: Bacteroidota bacterium; assembly: GCA_016702705.1. Classification (GTDB taxonomy): domain Bacteria; phylum Bacteroidota; class Bacteroidia; order B-17B0; family Aurantibacillaceae; genus JADJDM01. Next base: position 149,396 of record JADJDM010000020.1, read on the forward strand.
TGTTTTTATCAGAAAAAATTTCAGGGCATATTGAGTTTGCGAAAATTGACAAATCTATCGTAAGACATTTTTGCTATTCTGATTCTGAAGTAATCATCAATCAAGGCATTCCATTGGAAGAAGAACTTGGTTTAAATTTTAATGAAAAAGTATTTTCAGATGACCTAGTTACTTTAGCTAATAAACTTGGTGTTGACATTGAATTTAAAAACTGTAAAAATATAATTGTTAAGCAATTAGAACTTGATGAAGATTTTCAAAGAGAAATAGCTGAAGATAAAAACATCATGGAAAGATGGAGCGAAAAAAATTCTAAACCATGGTGGAAATTTTGGTAAAATCCATCACTTCATCCCTCCCACAACACCCAAATTAAACTTCAACACTTCATCCACCTTCTCTGCATTAAACAAATTTGCTTTATCAATCAAAACATTAAATAATTTAAAGGCAGGAAGTGGCTCAGTATTCATAAGCTCAGTATTGGTCCACTTCATGTTTTCGAAAATGTATTTGTAAACCAAGGTCTTTTTTGATTTTGTTGTTATAGTTGAGTAACCAACAACTTTTTCTGCGCCAAATGGGAGGTTCCAAGCGAAGCCGCTGCTAACAGCTACTACGGCTTTTTGTAAAACAATTCATCTGCGTCTTGCTTGCCTGAGTATGCATGTTGATTAAAAATATTTTTTGCTTCTTTGTTTTTTGAGTCGCGGTAGGTGCAATTAAACTGGGCAAACTTTGGTTTTACAATTCCTTCTTCATTATGTTCTAACATACTAAATGTATAACCATAAGTTTTAAATTCCTTAGCAGCTGCAGCTGCACCCAAAATTTCCGACACAAAAGTGTATTGATTATTTTTGTATTCCATTTTTATAATCTTACACAGGTATTGCTTAAAGTCCTTCTCACGCTCCACATCTACAGGAACCGGAATAAAATTATCTGTACGTTCTTTTACAAAACCTGAAGAATCAAAAGTGCAAATAAATACAGGAAACAATTTTGTTTTGCCGATGGTTAAATCAAGTTTGCTATAATCAGCATTAACTTGCTTTGCATTTAATTTATAACCAACAACTGCCAAATCCTTTGTTTCTGTATTGTATGCAGAGTTTCCATACAAAAAAGTAAAGCCTTCATTCTCATCATTTAATCTTTCTGAATGCAGAATTTCTCCTTTTATTGGATCGATGAACAAAATCCATTGTCCTTTTTTTGTTCCATCCATTACATTAGCAAATACATAAACAAATGTTTCGTTAGCTGCAATTATATGGCAACGATGGTACGATTGTTTGGCAAAATTTAATTGCCAACCTGCATTATATTCAAACAATTTTTTCTCATCCTTTAATGTGTATTGTTGCAAAATATATTTGTGTGCCGAATCTTTTGATAAAGGTCGAACAACATATAAATTTTTCTTAGCATATAAATATTCGGTTTCAAAAGCGGTGAAAGTATTTACACGCGTAATATCCGAATTAGGTAAATCGGCAACCAATGTAAGCTTAGCATTTAAACGCACAACACGTGTTGTTTTAGCGTTATCCAATTGCTGCACCGAAATATTAATATAATCGTGCAGCGTATCAACCTGCGGAGAATAAAAGGCTGCACATTTTGCATTTCCTAAACTCAATTGATACTCTTTTGTTTTACTAAGATTTTCGGCTAATTGCTCAACAAATAAGGAAAGTGAATTGCCTTCTTCTTTATACGAAATGAGGTAGAAATGCTGTTTAAAGTGAATTACTTCAGTTTTGCAAACATCTGCATTCTTGAACTCCTGCGCAGCAAGTGGATGAACAAAAAAAATGTTCATCAGCAGGCATACTATAAAAAGCAATTTAACGTTTGACATATCTGGTTAAAATTACAATAATTTTATTAATTTCAAGCGATTGAAAACACTACATATTATATCTTTTGATGTCCCTTTTCCTGCCAATTATGGTGGGGTAATTGATGTGTTTTATAAACTGAAAGCACTGCATGCTTTGGGCGTTAAAATAACTTTACATTGTTTCGAGTACGGAAGAGGCGAAGCAAAAGAATTAAACAAATACTGCGAAAAGGTTTATTATTACAAGCGAAACACTTCCGTTTTTAATCAGTTTAGTGGCGTTCCGTTTATTGTTAAATCACGTACATCTGAACAATTAATGCAAAATTTGTTGATCGACAAAGCTCCCATTTTATTTGAAGGCTTGCATACCTGCGCAATTTTAAACGATGTAAGATTAAAAGAACGTTTTAAAATTTATAGAGAAAGTAATATCGAACATCAATACTATAGGTACTTAGCTGCATCGGAAAAAAGTGTTTTAAAGAAATGGTATTTTAAAACTGAAGCAAATAAATTGGAAAAATTTGAAGCGCAACTTGCTGCAGCCGATGTAATGCTTGTTGTTTCGGAAGAAGACACGAAGTACTTACAAAATAAATTCCCTCAAAAAAACATAAAATACTTGCCCAGTTTTCATCCTTATACTAAGCTTGAATGTTTGGCTGGTAAAGGCGATTACGCATTGTATCATGGTAATTTAAGAATTTCCGAAAATTATTTAGCTGCCGAATATTTAATTAAAGAAGTGTTTTCGAAAACAACACATAAATTAACTATTGCCGGATTAAATCCACAGGATTCATTAATTCAATTAGCAAAACAATACTCGAATATTGAAATTATCGCAAACCCAAGTGATGAAAAATTAAGTCACTTATTAAAAAATGCGCACATTAATTGCTTGTACACGCATCAAGAAAGTGGTTTAAAATTAAAATTGCTGAATTCATTATTTGCAGGAAGATTTTGTTTAGTAAACGATAAAATGCTTTACGGAACTAATTTGAAAAACTGTTGCGAAATTGCCAATACAAGTGCTGAATTCACGGAAAAAATAAATTCATTGTTTGCGAAAGAATTTAGCCAGGAGGAAATAAAGAAACGCGAGGAAAATCTAATAAACTTCAATATTACTGCTAATGCCAAGCAAATTATTGAGCTTCTATAAACTTGCCCTTCTAGAAAACTTATCATTTCTAGGGCTTGCAAAAAGATGTTAGATGCGAGGCGTTTTCAAAGTATTGAAATTAGGAGTTTACTTGTGTAAATGACTAATTTAAATACTGAAAACAACGACGCAGATGGCGTTTTTTTGCAAGCCCAATTTAACATTTACTTGCATTTCACCTAATTTAGATTAATTATAATTAAGATTTGATTCGTATCTTTGTAAAGTTATAAATCGAAATAATAATTAAAATTATAATATCATGTATCCAGAAAGTATAGTAAAACCAATGAAAGAAGAACTTACTGCAGTAGGTTTTGAAGATTGTAATTCAGCCGAATCAGTTGAAGCTGCCATTAATAGCAAGGGAACTGTTTTAATGGTTGTAAATAGTGTGTGTGGATGTGCTGCGGGAGCTGCTCGTCCGGGAGTTAAAATGAGCTTAAGTGGAGATAAAAAACCAAGCAAACTTACAACTGTATTTGCAGGTTTTGATATTGATGCTGTAGGGCAAGCACGTAAACATTTTGCACCTTATCCACCATCTTCACCAGCAATTGCATTGTTTAAAGATGGAGAATTAGTTCATTTTGTAGAGCGCCACAACATTGAAGGAAGAAATGCTCAAATGATTGGTGAGCATCTAAAAATGGTGTACGAAGAATTTTGTTAAACACATAAAGGCGGAAAATTTTCCGCCTTTTTTATTTATACTTTATGAGCGAAAGAGCAACAATTAAAACTTGTGAAATTTCGGGCAAAGCGATTCGAAATACCGAAGCAATGCCTATTAGTTACATTAAGGATGCGCTGCTTGAAATTATAAAAAGCGAATATCCTAATATTAATATCAATGGTTACATCGCATTAAAGGAATTAAAAAACTAGAAGCACCTAAAGCCGAGAATTTCCTCCGCTCAGATAATCCAAATTTAAGTAAAAGTGAAAAAGAAATTTTAAATAGTATTGCTGATAATAATCCTATCAGTAAATCACCAGAAGAATTAGAAAATGAAAACCTAACTTTTGGTGAAAAGATGGCTGATAAAATTGCTCTTTTTGGGGGCAGCTGGAAATTCATTATTGCATTTATGACCTTTTTTGGAGTCTGGATTTCTGTAAATATAATTGCATTTAATGCATTTGACCCTTATCCATTTATTTTACTCAACTTAATTTTATCATGTATTGCTGCTCTTCAAGCACCATTAATTATGATGAGCCAAAACAGACAAGACCAAAAAGATAGAATTAGATCGGAGAATGATTATAAAATAAATTTAAAAGCTGAATTGGAAATTCAGCAATTGAACGAAAAGGTTGACTTCTTAATCATTAAACTTTCTGAACAAGGCAAACTTTAATAGGAAGGTTTAATTTTATCCTTCACAATAAAAGCATTTGGAAAATCCGCTTGTATTTCCTTTAAAAAACCGTAAGCTTCGGGTTTTGTTTTAAAATCTCCAACAAGAATCACAAAATTTGGCTGTTGATACTCGTCGTAAGCGCCGTAATCGTTGTATTTGCTTAAGAATTTCGATTTAACTTCCATAGCTTTTACCCTATCTGAGCCAAAATGGATTTTTATACGAAAACCGTCAGAAACACCTTCTGTACGTTTGTGATAATCAGCCTTTTTATCTTGTAATGCTTTCAACTTAGCTGTATTATCAGCAGTTTGTGCTGTTGATACGAAGGAGAAAACACAGAATAGTATAATTGAAAATAATAATTTCATGAGAACAAATATACAATTAATAAGCCAATTTTAAATCTCAAACTTTCTTAAAAAGAGCAAAGGTTAATTTTTCTAAACTTGAAAATACAGCAATAATTTTCTTACTTTTAGTACTTATGAAAGCTTGTTTTTTTATAGTATTAATTGGACTATCCGCCCTTTTTGTTTCTTGCAGTAATCCTGATAGACACAAAGAAAAAATTAACGCATTGGATAGCTTAAAAATTGAACTCGATAAAAAAATTGCCGTTTTTTCAGCTATAGACACATTAAAAATAGCGAGAAGTATTTCCTCTTACAACAATAATATAAAATGGATGAGAGAAAACATTAAGGATACACTTTCTGTTACTTACTTAAACACCTTAAAAAAATACCAAACAGTAAATGATCCTTTACTTTTTTTGCAAGGTAATTTCTCTTCCATTTTAAAAGATGCTCAGTATAGCCGCGATCAACTACTTAAGCTTTCATCTGACCTTAAAAAGAATTTAGTTGAAGATGAAAGAGCTTTTGAATTTTACACAATTGAAAAAATGGAGGCGGAAAAAATGAATGAGGTTTTACAAAGCAATTATCAACTTGCAAAAGAAAGCATTGATACATTTGACAAATACAACAACGAAATTGAAAAATTAATTACAAGCTACAAAATTGAATCGAAGTAAATACATATTGGTTTTTATTTTAAGTCTGCTTGTATTTAGCAGCAGTTTGGTTGCACAGCCTGCATCCACTAACGACCAATTAGCTTTGCAATACTACAACAACAAAGAGTACGATAAAGCAATAGTATATTACGAAAAACTGTATGATAAAAATCCTTACTCCTACTACGAATATTATTTAACCTGCCTTTTAAAAACCGACGATAAAAAGAAAGCCGAAAAAATAATTAAAAAGCAAATTAAACTTCTTCCTGAATCCGTTTCACTTTATGTTGATTTAGGAGAGCTTTATAAGTTAGATAACGATTTAAAAAATGTGAAGAGCAATATCAGAAAGCAATAAAAGAATTGCCAAACGATTACAATCAAATTGCTTCCTTGGCTAATGCATTTAAAACAGTTAAACAATATGACTATGCTATTCAAACATTTTTAAAAGGCGCAAAGTATAATAACAATAGCTATCCCTATTTTTATGAGAAAGCCGAGATTTATAAAGAAAAAGGCGATTTAAAAGCAATGATAAATGAATATCTAGATGCGCTTGATTTTAGAGAAAGTGAATTAGTAAGCGTGCAAAATAATTTACAAAACAGTTTAGGTTACGATGATGAAAAAGGCGGGTTCAACAATCCTGTTTTAAAACAAGAATTGCAAAAACGTATTCAATCTAATCCTTCTAAAACAATTTACTCTGAATTTTTGATTTTCATTCAAATGCAACAAAAAGATTTTGATGGGGCATTTGCACAAAGTAAAGCTTTAGATAAACGCAACAAAGAAGATGGCTTTAGACTAATGGAATTAGGTAAAGTATGCGTAACTAATGAAGCTTATGATGTAGCCGAGAAATGTTACAACTACGTTTTAGATAAAGGAAAAGACAATTACAATTATAACCAAGCTTATATAGAATCTTCCAACGCGCAATACGACAAAATAGTGAAGCAACGTACTTACACAAAAGAAGATTTAGTTCAATTAAAAACAAAACTAAAAACAACTATTACCGAGTTTGGAGTAAATCAACTTACTGTTCCACTAATGCGTAAGCTTGCCAATTTAGAAGCTTACTATTTAAATGATTTAGCAGCAGCAATAGATATACTTAGTGAGGCGAGCACTTCACCTGGAATAGAAAAAATGTTGCAGGCAGAATGCAAATTAGATTTAGGTGATGTAACATTAATTACTGGGAATATTTGGGATGCATCTTTACTTTACTCACAAGTGGAGAAAGCATATAAATATGATCCAGTAGGGCAAGAAGCGAAATTTCGAAATGCTAAACTTTCTTACTATAATGGAGACTTTAATTGGTCGAAAGCACAATTGGATGTTTTAAAAGGTGCAACTTCTAAACTGATTGCAAATGACGCGATGGATTTATCGCTTGTTATTGGAGATGCAATTAATATTGATACAAATGTAGTTCCTTTGCAAATGTTTTCTTCTGCTGATTTATTGATTATTCAGAATAAAATGACTGAAGCGATTGCTCGTTTAGATTCAATAAACATTGTATTTGAAGAGCATAGTTTAGCAGATGATATTTATTATAAAAAAGGAGTTATTTTTTCGAAGCAAGGAAAAACAAAAGAAGCTATTGAAGCATTTCAACGTGTTGTTGATGCTTATGGAGAAGAAATATTTGGAGATGATGCATTGTTTAAAATTGCAGAAATTTATCATTACACTTTAAATGATACTGCAAAGGCAAAAGATATTTACCAGGAAATGCTTACTAAATATCCAGCAAGTGTTTATACCATTGAAGCTAGAAAAAGATTTAGAAAACTTAGAGGAGATACTATTAATTAAACATTACTCACATCACATGAAAACAATTCTTTACGCTGCACTCTTTATTCCTGCATTAATACATGCACAATCAACGATTCCCGCACAAAACATTCAATCAAAAGTTGAATCAGCTATTTTGTATTTAGATGGCGCAGAACTAACGCAAAAGAAATCAATTAGTTTAAACCCAGGTAGAAACCTAATTGTATTTACTGGCATTACTCCAAAACTAGTTTCTAAAAGTGTTCAAATTACCGCTAGTGGTGATGTTTCTATTTTATCAGTTAGCGATAAAATAAATTATTTATCATTAACAAAAGAAAACCCAAAAGTAAAACAACTAAGAGATTCATTAGAGTTAATTGGTGATAATGTTTCGCAACTCATTTATGAAAAAGAGGCGTATACAACAGAGAAAACAATGATAAACACCAATCATGATTTAAGTGGAAAAGACAAAGTTGTTTCGGTTGTTGAATTAAAAGCAGCTGCCGATTTTTATCGTTCTCGCATAAAGGAAATTAATGTTGAAATATTAAAGTTGGATAAAAAAATCGAAAACAACCAACAACTTGCAACACGTTTACAAATGGGCTTAAACGACATGAGAGGTATTGATAACGACCCAACAGCTGAAGTTGAATTATTAATAAACAACAACGGGGCAGCAAAAATAAATTCAGATGTTGAAGTAAAATATGTAGTAGCTAATGCCGAATGGGTTCCAACCTACGACTTAATTGCAGAAGACATCAACAAACCTATTGAATTAAAATATAAGGCTAAAGTTTTTAATAACACTAATGTTGATTGGAATGATATTAAAATTAAACTTTCTACTGGCGATCCAATGAAAAACGCATCTAAGCCTGAGTTAAAAACTTGGTATTTAAATTACAGCAGCCAATACAGTAACCAAGCATATCAAAACAATATGTATGGTGGGAATATTTCAAATAACAATAACGAGATTCAAGTACAAGAACAATATAATGCGCCAGCCTCGCAAACAATTGACAAATTGTATAGCAGTATGGAGTTAAAAAAGGAAGCTGAAAAAAAGAAAAATCAAAAAACAAATATTACTTATGAGGAAATTCAAATTTCTGAATTAAGCGCTGAATTTGATATCAAACAAAACTACTCCATTCCATCAGATGCTAAACCTTATTTAGTAGATGTTACTTCTTATAATTTACCTGCAACCTACAAACATTTCTGTGTTCCAAAAACAGAGAAAGAGGCATTCATGCTGGCTCGTATTACAGGTTGGGAAGAACTTAATTTAGTTGAAGGAACTGCTAATGTTTATTTTGGCGGAACTTATGTTGGGCAATCTTACATTAACCCACGTAGTGTTGATGACACCTTAGATTTATCCTTTGGAAGAGACAAAAAAATAATTGTTACACGTACTAAACTTAAAGATTTTAATAAAGATAAAGTTAGCGGCAACAATCGTAAAGCTACTTTTTCTTATGAAATGGTTGTAAAAAACAATCGCAAAAGTCCTGTAACATTGGAGTTAAATGACCAGTTACCCGTTTCGCAAAATAACGATATAGTTGTAGAAAATATTGAACTTAGCAAAGCAGAGATGGATCAAGTAACAGGAAAATTAAAATGGAATATGACATTACAACCTGATGAAACAAAAAAAGTAATTTTAACTTTCTCTATTAAATATCCAAGAAACCAAAATATTAATTTAGATAACACCAAACGTAAAGCGAGAGCGAAATTTTAAAATATGTACATTTACAATGTAACACTAAATATGGATGCAGCCATTGCAGAAGAATGGTTGCACTGGATGAAAACACAGCACGTACCTGACGTATTAAAAACAGGTTGTTTTGTTGGTAATCAAATCGTGAAAATATTGGGCAATGATGAAGGAGCAACCTACTCGGTTCAATACACTTTTAAAACAATGGAAGATTACGACAGGTACAAAGCGGAGCATGCGCCTGCATTACAAAAAGAGCATACCGAAAAATTCAGTGGAAAGTTTGCAGCGTTCCGTACATTATTACAAATAGTTTAATTAAGGATTATGCAACCGGTAAGAGCCAAAAAACATTTAGGTCAACATTTTTTACATGATAAACGAGTTGCAGAACGTATTGTTGAATCATTACCAGCCGATGCTTACAAAGATGATTTATTTGAAGTTGGTCCAGGAACAGGAGTACTTACTGATTTTATTTTAGCAAAAAAAACTGTAGGTTTTTATGGTTTAGATTTAGATGAGGAATCGATTGCATATTTAAAACAACATTATCCAGCTCAAGCGGAAAATTTTATCTTTTGCGATTTTTTACATTACGACCTCAACACCATTACTAAAAACAACTTTAATGTAATTGGAAATTTCCCATACAACATTTCTACACAAATTATGTTTCGTGTTTTGGAGTATAGAGATAGAGTTGATTATGTTGTAGGGATGTTTCAAAAAGAAGTAGCTAAACGCATTGCAGAAAAACCTGGTAGTAAAGAGTACGGCATTTTAAGCGTGTTACTACAAGCCTACTTTGATATTTCTTATTTATTTACGGTGAGCCCAGGTGTTTTTAATCCACCACCAAAAGTAAATTCGGGTGTGATTCGACTGAAAAGAAATAATGTAAAAAAATTAGATTGTAACGAAGTATTATTTTTCAAAGTGGTTAAAACTGCATTTAATCAACGTAGAAAAATGTTACGTAATGGCTTGCGCGAAATGCTAAGCGAAGAAATTATTAGCAATCCAATTTTTGATAAACGTGCCGAACAATTAGGTGTGAAAGAATTTGTTTTTATTACTCAAGAAATTGAAAGAACAAATCCCGACTTAATTCCTCCACAAAAATAAAAAAGCCCCATACTTTGGAGCTAAATTACTTTCTAGTAGTGGTCCCGAGAGAACTGATGCTCTAGCACTCCAGCGATACCACCTTTACTCTATTGCACTGTATTTCAATTTAATAATTGTTTTTTTGAAGTAATTCGATAAAACAAAACGCAAAGGAATTGTGCAAATGTTTTACCTCTTGTTTTACCATTATTTTAGAGTCCTGGCCTACTTTTAAGGGGGTAAATAATCTAAAACAACTAAAATGGCAACAATAAAAATACTACTTAGGACTGACAAAAAGAACAAAAATAATGAAGCACCTCTTTGGATTAGAATTACAAAAAATAGAAAATCAAGGTACGTTTCATTAGGTAAAAACATAAAAATAGAAGATTGGGACGAACAAAATAATTCAGTCAAAAAATCACATCCAAATTCTGTAAGGCTAAACAAATACATTGCAAGAAAAGTTGCAGACGCGCATGATAGCGCCTTGGATTTAGAAACGGAAGACAAATATGTCCGTCCAATCAAAATAAAAGAAGATATACTTGGCATTTCTTCTCTAGACTTTTTTGCCTACGCAAAAAGATACTCCAAAGATTTAGAAAGCAAAGGAAGCTATGGTACACTTGGCAAAGCTGATTCAGTTGTAAAGAAAATAGAAACATACTTAGGTAGGAAAACTATGTCGATGGATGAAATAAGTATACACTGGCTTAAAAATTACGAAACATATTTAAGAGGAACGCTGCACAACTCAACCAACACAATACATACAAATTTAAAAGTTATCCGTAGACTAATTAATGGCGCTATTCGTGAAGAACTATTTCCTTATGAAAAGAACCCATTTTTACGTTACCAATTAAAATGGGAGAAAACGACAAAAGAATTTTTAGAAGAGGATGAACTTAAAAAACTTGTAGAACTAGAGCTTGATAAAACAACAAAGCTTTACCATTATAGAAACATGTATATTATAGCAACTGAGGCAGGTGGCCTCAGAATTTCCGACATGCTTTTTATTCAAAAGAAAAACTATGATGGAACACGAATTATAATTGACACTTTAAAAACTGGCAGTACTGTTTCTATAAAAGTTCCATTAAAAGCAAAAGCTTTACTAGATGAATATGTTTCCGAACTAACATCACCTGAAAGCTTTATATTTCCACTCCTCAATCCTGACTTAAACCTGGAAGATAAAAAAGCATGTTTGCAGGCTAAATCCCGTGCTGCGGCATTGGTAAATAAAGGTTTAAGAAGTATAGTAAAAAAAGCAGAAATAAAGAAGCATATTCACTTCCACACTTCACGCCACACCTTTGCCACAAGGGCATTGAGAAAAGGTATGAGGATAGAATATGTGTCCAAATTATTGGGGCATGCAAGCATTAAAACAACCCAGATTTACGCCAAAATCGTAAACGAAGAATTGGATAAAGCAATGGATGTTTTCAACGAATAATTTAGAATACTTGCAATCAATAATTTAAATTTTCAACAGCTATAATTCATAGTAAATCAAAACTATATTTCTTAACAATCAGGTGTTTTTTAGGGCAAATTAATAATTTAGTATTAGAGTTTTAGAGGCCATGCTTTCTCTACTCAACTAAGTTCAATACCTAAATTAATTCCTATGAATAAGCACAGCGTTCAAAACGCTCCATTTAAGGAGCATCCAATTATCGACATCACTCACTTCGAGCCAGGCGAATATGACATCATTGTTATAGATAAAAATCAATCACCAAATTTCACAATAGAAAATAAATTTTCTATTCAGTTATACTGCGAATGCTTGTTACACAAGCTATTCTCACTAAGCAAGTCCAAAATCAAACCATTCATACAATACCAATGTGAACAGTTGATTGATCCATTTACATGGCTCAACAAACTTGAAAAGTTGATTGACTTAAATAGGGATTTATATACAAACAAGGAGCAAAAAATTAAAATAGAAAAAGCCTTAGTAATTATTGAATTAATAAGACAAGAGATTGAACTCAATAAATTCAATCGCGCGGCGCGATTTGATTTTGATAGACTAAAAGCGAAACTAAAACACTATAAAACTCCCGAAGAGCAACTTTCTTTTTTGTATGAAGAGCAAGCGGAGTATCTTCAAAACAAACCTAAGTTCATTGACCCTACATCAACTCCCTTTGATGAAAAATGCACGATAGAAATAGAAAAGATTGAGCGTTTAGAACAACTTAAAAAACGAGCACCACTTCGTGATGCCTTTTTTAAAGGTAAGCCCGCGAATAACAAAATGGTCATTCGTGGCCACATAAACATATTAGTTGATGCATTTTACCAAATGCTTCACGAGAAAAAAGCAAATGGATTACCTTATCTTGATACTAGCACACCTGATTTGATTAATTTTATTACTTCTAACTTTTCCGACCGTGATGGCCAGCCACTTTCCGAAAGCACAGTTCGCACAATGTTAGCTCCAAATCGTACAGAAAAAAGACCGAAAAACGACAATAAAATTCAATTATAAAAAAGTCTAATTAGACCTTTAGACCATTGATAATAGAGGCCTACAGCCTCTATTTCTTTTTAAATAGTTTAGAAAAATCGATAAACAACCCAAGGTATCCATTTTAAAATCCTATTAATTCTCTCATCCCCCAACACTATTCATTCCCAAAACAAAAAGGTCTAATTAGACCTTTTTAGTCCGATTAGACCTTCGCACTTTTTATTCTTTTGCTCCATAATCATTTAAAAAACACTACATATGGAAGCAGTAATCTTATCAAAAGAGCAGTTCAACCACTTAACAAGCTCTATCGAGGAAATTAAAACAAAAATCACAGCCGAAAACAAAAAACCTTCTGAAAATTATTTAGACAACCAGGAGTTTTTGTTGTTGATGAAAATCTCAAAGCGTACAGCACAAACATGGAGAGATGAAGGGAAAATTTCATTTTCCCAAGTTGGCAACAAAATTTATTACAGGTTGTCGGATGTAGAAGAATTACTTCAAAAACATTACATCAAAGCATTTAAAAAATAAGGAGAGCAAAATGGATACTTATAGAGAAACAATACACAACATCAATTGGTCCGACTTACTGCAGCAAATCTCGACGATTTTAAGTCGTGATGCAAAAGCCTTAGAAAGCAATGTAAACTATTACATGAAATTATTTAATGATAGCAATACCGACAAAACAAAACTCAACAACATTTTCGAAAAGCTTCAGCTCGAAAAATTGCGCCATGCTTATTTTTCAGAGCTGTTCATTAGACTTGAAGAAGCCAATTACAAAATGATGATCATGAGTTTAGAAAGCTGCATCCAACAGGAAACTGAAATACAAAACAGAACACCAAAAGATTGGGTAGCAACAATCCGTTTCGAAGACGGAAAGATTAGAGTTTATTTTATGGCATTATCTTATTACCAATAACTGCATTTATGTTTGATATTCCTGCACCATCATCCCAAAACACCCCTTCTCCACTCTCCCTATTGGGGAGAGCCGGAGAGGGGCTGGAAGCACCACAAGTAAAACTTGCTCGTTTGCTCGAATCTCAAAAAAAGATAAAAGAAAACAAAGGCAAACCAATAAATTTTAGCCAACCTATTTTATGGCAAAAAGATAATCCAGTATTCTTTCCAAAAACGATTAATGTAATACAAGGCAAGGCAGGCGTGCACAAGTCACGCCTTGCTGAAACCATTTGCGCTGCGCTTTTAAAAATACCTGAGAGCAATAGAGATTTATTGGATTTTAAAACCAACATTCTCACACGCTACGCTGTGTGCTATGTTGATACCGAAAGAAATCTTTCTGACCAATTACCCTATTCATTGCAGCAAATACAATTAAAAGCAGGTTATAACATTCAGGACCATCCTTATGGTTTCGATTACATTTCATTGCTCGAATTTGGAAGGGAAGAACGATTCGATATGCTCAATATTTATTTAGAACATATTCGAAAACAATTTCCAATGCACATTTTTATTGTGCTTGATGTTATCACCGATTGTGTTTTCAATTTTAACGACACCAAAGACAGCATGAAACTAATCGACATGATGAATCAATCAATTAATCGTTATGATGTTACCTTCATTTGTTTAATACATGAGAATCCTGGTAGCACAGATAAAGCCCGTGGCCATTTAGGAACCGAAATACTAAATAAGGCAAGTACAGTAATACAAATTGGTTTTGAAAAAGACGCACAAAACCATAATACCGACTTGATAAAAGTATCCTATCTCAAATGCCGGAGTTCCAAAAAACATGAACCGTTTTTTGTACAGTATTCTGATGAAGAAAAGGGATTGATTTTGGCAGATTACAACACTATACAAGAAGCAAAAGAAAATCGTAATCACAAAGCAGCCTTGGATGAGACAATTGAATTAATTGGTGGATTTTTAAAAGAACCTATGTCAAAAACAACCTTAATAGAAAAACTATGCTTCGAAATGGATTGTAAAGAACGTACAATCGAAACAAGATTAAAATCTATCATCTCAACCAAACTTAGAATTCTCGATGGCAATGGCAAAGGGAAAATACTTTGCAAACGACTCGAAAACAAAGAAACCATTTACTATTTATCCACCTAATAATTAACCATTTAGCTCGTTTGCAAGTTTGCAAACCCCTATATAAGGGTTTGCAAACTTGCAAAGGTGATTATCTCAATTAACATCATGATTTTTGAAAAATTGTCGAATTTTAGTTTGGTGTTACCAAAAAAGTGCTAAATTTGCCTCAACAGTACACGCCACGCTACCCATAAGAACAGCGTCCCAGGGCGTGTCTTTTGCTTTTATACCCTTTATGAATTACAATAAGGCGACCACAGATATAAAACAACAAATTGCTTTACTTAAGCAACGTGGGTTAATAATTGCTGATGAACCAGCTGCCGAATATTTTTTACAAAATGTAAGTTACTACAGATTAGCTGGATATTGGTGGCCAATGCAGGCAGATAAATCACTTCACACATTTAAGCCAAATAGCACTTTCGAAAACATAATTCAGATTTACAACTTTGATAGAGAACTAAGAATATTATTATTTGATGTTATCGAGCGAATTGAAATAGGGTTTAGAACCAAATTAATTTACAATCTTTCTCATGAAATTTCTCCTTGGTGGTTTGAAGATGCAACCCACTTTAGAGACGCGGTTGAACATACAAAAACGCTAATTCTTTAGATAGAGAATTGCAACAAACTAGAGAAGTATTTATTACCGAACATTATAAAAAATACCACACAGATACAAGACGTCCTCCTTCGTGGAAAACCTTAGAAGTAGTAAGTTTTGGTGTTATTTCTAAATTTTATGGTAATTTAAAAGCACCGTTGGTTCAAGATTCGATTGCTGCACAACTAGGTACAGTGAATCACACATTTTTGCCTAGTTGGTTGCAAAGTATTGCGCAAATACGAAACATATGGCTCACCATGGTCGTTTATGGAATAAAATTTACCAGGAAGACCAAAACTTTTACCAAACCACCGAAACCTTGGATTTCAAATGTCCCCACATCTAACGAACACTACATGCTTTATATTCACCTATGTTGCATGAAATATTTAATAAATATCATTAATCCTGATAATTCGTTTACTCATAAATTAAAGGATTTATTAGCTAAATATCCAAACATCGACCCTAATGCACTTGGCATGAAACCTAATTGGGAAAACGAACCTCTTTGGAAATAATAATTTACAGTCTTTTACCTTTAGGATTTTCAACGAAAATCAAAAACTAGCTAAAAAATTCCCTGATGATGTAAACAGTACTTTATTTGCTCAACAAAAAAACAAACGTATTGATTACGATTATGATTTAATAAGCGGTAAAGTAAATTCGGTTGCATATCAAAATGGTAAACAAGACCAATGGCATCATGCATACGAATATGATGCAGATAACCGTATACTTGAAGTGCAAACAAGCACCGATAATATATTATGGCAAAAAGATGCGAAATACTTGTATTATCATCATGGCCCACTTGCACGTACCGAACTTGGGGAAAATTTAGTACAAGGTGTAGATTATGTTTATACTTTACAAGGCTGGATAAAAGGAGTTAATAGTAATTCCTTATCTTCGCAAAGCGACCCTGGTATGGATAACTTTGGAATGAACATAGGAACACCAAGCTTAAATCAAAACTTTGCTAAAGATGTTTATGGATATACGCTTGGTTATTTTGATGGAGATTACCAACCAATAGATATGATTAAGTGGAACGCAACAAATCGTTTTGAAGCTGACAAAACTGCTAGCCAATTAGTAGCTAACCGAAACAATTTATACAATGGTAATATTGGGAGCATGGTTACAACCATTGTTGACCCTAATAACCCAAGTCTTCCATTACCACTTGGTTCAGCTTACAAATATGACCAGTTAAACCGTATTATATTAGGGAACATCCTATAACAATTTAAATTTAACAACAAATACTTGGGGCGGCGGAAGCACTATTGCAAGTAACCTTTATAGAAACGAGTTCGTATACGACGCTAATGGAAATATTTTAAATCAAAAACGTTACAATAATTTTGGACTAATGTTTGATAATTTAGAATACAAATACGATTACTCGGCTTACTCGCAACCAACTGGCGCAATAGGCGGTACAGATATGCGACGCAATCGATTGTATCACGTTAACGATCAAATAGGTTTAGAATCTTTAGAAACAGATGACATTGATGACATGGGTAGTTTGGATATTTCTCAGCCCGAATTTACTTGGGGAGAAAATACAAATTACGACTATACACCAATTGGCGAACTTAAAAAAGATACCAAAAAAGGAATTGAAAATATTGAGTGGACAGTTTATGGTAAAATAAAAGAAGTTACACGCCACACAGCTCATGGTATACAAACACTTAAGTTCGATTATGATGCTTCGGGCAATCGTATTGCAAAACATGTTTACAGCGCAACAGGTACTTGGAAAAAAAGTACGTATTACAGCCGCGATGCACAAGGCAATGTAATGAGTGTGTACGAACAATTTTTTAACCCAACTATTGCAGCTGGTTCTTATGCACAAGTTGAAAAACACATATACGGAAGCAGCCGCTTAGGTATGGAAAAAACCTTTGTTGAGTTAATAGATAATAATGGACCTGGACCCGACCCCTGATAATTTAGGTACAGCACGTTTAATGATTATTGATGCACCTGGTAAGCGTGTGTATGAATTAACAAACCATTTAGGTAATGTACTTGGCAACCATCACCGACCGCAAAATACCTGTGGGCGATATGAATGATAACATCATTGGCTATAACGCCGAGCTTTACACAGCAAACGATTACTCTGCTTTTGGTGCACCGCTTAAGGGAAGAAAATTTGATAAAACAATCTGCGTTCCACAAACCATTGTTACACCTTTGGTGAACGAAGATTTTAACGGCTCAAGCAACGCAGGTTTTGTTGGAACCAATGCTTGGGTAACTTTACAAGGAAACCGATTAAGAGTGCAAAAAAACACTCCTTCTGGAACATCTTCAGTATTTAGTGCACGTAAAGACTTTACAGTAAACAGCAACTCCGATTACATTGTTACTTTTGATTTTGAGGTAATTAGCTCAGGAGGTGTTACAGCACGCATACGAAATTTAAACACTAATGCAGTTGTACAAACATTATCTTTACCCGCAAATCAGTTTGCAAGTTTAAGCTTTAGTGTTGCAACTGCAGGAACATACAGATTAGAATTAACCACAGGATTTGTAAATGGTACACGTAGTTTTAGAATCGATAATTTGTTTATTGAAGAAACTAATAATACGCCTTTTGTACTAGTTACGGGTCTTACAGGTACTCCTTCAATGGGCAAGAAAGAGACGACGAGATTTATGGTGATGGGAATGCGATTGGTTTTGAAGCAAGAATACTTGACCCGCGTTTGGGTAGATGGTTGAGTATAGACCCACTATTTGCAAAATATCCTGACGTTAATCCATACAATTCAGCTTTATGCAATCCATTATATTTTGAAGACCCAGATGGAAGAGATCTTGCATCATTTTAGGGAAGGGACGGAAAAGAAACACACAGAGTTGTTGATGAAAAACTGTTAAAACATTGTTGCGATTCAATATACAGAATGGGTAGATCCAAAGACTGGGCAACCCAGAGGTTTTTAAGGTTATGATTATCAAGAGGCCGCTATGCCAAGTACAATTAGTGGTTATGAAGACCCAAAATATCAGCAATATGATTATGTCATTGCTGCAGAAACATTTATCTTTAATTATAAGAAAAATGAAATGGGTGAAGTACCTGAATATGGCAAATGGTACAGTAATGAAAGATGCAAAAGATAAAGTGCCTGATCTGAATCCTACTTAGTAAAAGCAATAGCTATTAAAGAAACCCAAATGGGTAATTTTGATCCCAACCTTGATGATTTAAATGACTCTAAAAAGAGCATTATGCAAGCTAATGTTTATTTTAGTGAAACAAAAACTGATTGGAATGATTCAAAAACAATTCGGATTAACAAAATGGCGGGTTCTTAACGCACAACAAAGCATAAAGGCGGGTATTGGAATACTTTTATAAAAGGCCTTAAAAATGGAGATGGAAAAAAATGGACTGGAGGAAAAGACTGGGGCAATGCAGTTGAGAACTACAATGGAAATGGCAAAAAAGATGCAATAATTTGCCACACAAAGTGAATTATAAAGCCGCGGTTATGAAAATGTTTTATAATTCCACGAAAAAAAGTTACAAACAAATGACGTTAAAACTAAACTCACAAAACCTAATGTTTTTAAATAAACAAATTTGATACTGCCATTATTTTTTATTTTTAGCTTCTTGTTCTAGTTCTATAACAAATAACAAAGAGGTTGCGGTAGATTCTATATTAATTAAAAGAAAGCCAATATTGATATAGTTCATTCCAATTTTCATCTATAATATTTAACAAAAGGAGTGTTCTCTTTAGATTTGATTCATTAAATACAAAATTTATTGATGAACATTATAAAAAGGAAGACTTTGAAGCAAATATTAGTGAGGCCAACCATTTAAATAATTCGATTTTGTACTTTAAAGATGTGAATGATTTTGAAAAAGTAATTAATGCACAAAACATTACTGATTTTTCTACTTCATTTTATAAACATTACTTTTAAAAGGAGATACAAGTAATTCCTTTTGAATTCGTAAACTCAAATATGAAGGCACAAGGAGTTGCATTATCAAAAATTATGGTCAGGTAACAATTTTTTTAATCACATATATCAGCCCAATTACTGATGAAAAAGAGATAATGTTTTTCACTTACAACAAAGCTAAAATGGAATTAATTTACTTTAATTACGGAATGGTTAATTTAAAAAAATTGGAACGAGGTACATTGGAATTTTCTTTTACTGTAAGAGGAAATGAACCAGATATAACAAGAATTTTATATGACGATAAATTTAATCAGTTCTATTTTAGGTAAGTTTTAGTTTATTACTTACTATTGTAAAAATTAATGTTTAAATTTATAAACCAAAACAAATCTTGTTCAACTAGCAATTATTTATTAAATTACAAATCGTTCTTTGATAAACACAAACCTTTAAACCATTTAGTATAATTGGCTTGTAACCATGCTGCCCTCCAATTACTCCTTCAATAACCAAGAACACGACGATGAAATGTATGGTGATGGAAATGCAATTAGTTTTGATGCTAGGGTGCTTGATCCGAGGTTGGGTAGATGGCTCAGTGTTGACCCAAAAGTAGGAAAATATCCACAATGGAGTCCATATCAATTTTGGCTATGATAACCCAATTGTAACAATAGATGAAGATGGTGAGGAGAATGTAATAGTTGTTGCTGCTGAAAATCACTCAGAAACACCAGGTAATAAATTAATGTTTATGTTTCATGCTATAAGGGCGGCAAGAAAATATCAAAAACTTTCTGGGGAAAGTACAACTGTATTATTGTTTAATCATGGATATTCTGACAAGCAGGTTAAGGCATTTGAAAGAGTTTGTAAAATGTTTGGCGTTAGTAATGTAGTTAAAGTTTCCAATGTGGATGAAGTGGTAAACTACATTAACTCCAAAAACACAAAGACCGCAAGTCTTTCTACAGAAAGACAAAGTGATCCTGTCTCTAACTTAGATATTTTTTCTCATGGTTTGCCAGGTAGAATACCATTAGATTATGAAGGTGGTAAATCTAATACAGATTTAACCATTGAGGAAAGTTAATCAAATTGACCCCAAGTCATTTTGGCAAAGATCCAGCTACGGGTGAAACGCCCTTTTTGTTTCTTATGCCTGTAGAACTGGAACACCAGATGAGGAAGGAAGTCATTTAGCCCAATCTTGCTGACAGAACAGGGGCAACAGTTAAAGCTTTCAAACGTCGTTCTAATTATGATGACACATTTAGTAATAAGGATATCAGAAACTTTAATAGGACTATGAAACTTAATAAGTTAATACCTGGTTATGGAACTCTCTTATATATGAATAATCACGGCTTAGACAAATATTATCAAATAGATGCAGTAAATAAAGCCCTAGAGGATAAAAAAAAGAGATATACAATTGATGGAGCACTATTTGATGAACGCGGAGCATTAAAGAACCTCGTTCGGGAGATACACCAGAAGAATTACCAGAAGGGCAATTTGAATTTAAACCTCAGGCGAAAGAAAATTATGAAAAAAGCAATTACTCTTACAATATTTAGCATGTTTATTTTAGCTGGATGCATGCGACAAGATATTTACGATTATTATATTCCCCTGCAGGAAATAAGTTTTAATATTTATAAGCAAGATAAAAATTGTAATCATTTGTTGTATAAGTCAATTAATATGGAAATTTCTCATGAAAGTCTTGATTTAAGAACAACTGAAAAAATACAAATTGTTAATATCATTTGATGGCATTGTATATAATGGCGGTTTTAGAAGTAATATAAAGCTTAATGATTTACCAATATGTAAAAGTGAAGGAAGGAATGTTGTTAGCATTGTTGTATGTCTACAAGATACAACTCAGAACAAGGCATATTTATGGCAAAATGATTGTACTTATGCAATTGATAAATACAATAACATTAAAATTGTATTGAATCGAAAAACTGAGCACGATAAAGAAGAAAGAGCTTTTAAAATACATAGGTGGTGAGCATTAAAAGCTAAAACGGGAAACGTTGAAAAGGAATTCCCCCGTTCGCGCAGAAATGTTTTTCCGTGTAATGCAAACGAAATAAAATAGTCTTCTTCAATAAGTACTACTCACCCGATTTTTATACCAAGTAGAATACTTGGTTTTGTGATTTCATTAGTCATTTACTACACCTCACCAATCTTAAAAGGAAACCACTTATTTATTTGTTCTAATTGCTCTTCAATGTTTTTTGGCGGTACCGTAAGGTGGTAGAAGCGGTTAGTTTGTGACCAGCCATGTATTGCACTTGCTCCTAATGATAATTGTTTTTCGTTTAGCCAGTTGGCAATACCACCGAACGCCTAATGTTTAAAGGGCACAAATGTCTATCAGGAAACATAGCGCCAAAATACTTTGCTAAATAATTAACATCCGAATGTCCAATTTGTGTCCCTAGTTTGCCAACTAAAAAAAGTAATCGCATTTAGTTTTAATCAGTTTTGGCGGTGGTTTTTAATGTAATCTATAAACAAATCAAGCTGTTGATTGCTTAGGCATAGCTTGCGGCGTGTTTAAGGTTTTACTTGCTTTAAATGTAAATACTCACCTCATCTAAATCAACACTTTAGCTTTATGTTTTTAAGCTCTCACTAAGCACTAAAGCTTGATTTAAAGCAAACTAACATTACTTCGTTGCGCACTTTTAAATAGAATAACGCTCTTCCTTATTGTTAAGCAATTGAAGTTCTTTTGTAGAAAAAAATCCTGATGAATTACTTCCTTGCTTTGTTTCCCGTTTTTATTTTAATGTTTTACAAATGGTTTCCGACCTTACCAATTTCGATTAGGTAGTCATAATACTTTTTAATCCCGTAAAGTATAAAAAAGTTTTTGTGGTTCACATTTTTTAGTCGTTCGGATTGAAATAAGTAATCTACAATATCCTTGTATTTTGAGTGTAGAAATATTCGAAAATCGCGGGCAATAATATTGCCA
Organism: Bacteroidota bacterium; assembly: GCA_016702705.1. Lineage (GTDB taxonomy): Bacteria > Bacteroidota > Bacteroidia > B-17B0 > Aurantibacillaceae > JADJDM01. The sequence continues at coordinate 171,635 of JADJDM010000020.1, forward strand.
CTGCATAAAATAGCTTTTTACTCCTGATGGCGTATGCCCCATTTGAACCAAATAGGTTTCGTAAGAAATTTTTTTCTTGACATGATAGTAAGTTTATTACGAGAATTTATAGTTTTGTTTTCTGCGCTTAGCACATAGTTGCACTGTATCTATTTCGGTATGCCCTAAAATGATTTTACAAACTCGGCACTGGCTCCATTTCGAGAGGTGTGTTGATACGGTGTCTTAAACAATGGAGGGTAATGTTTTTGAAATGAGGGCATCTCATCATTTGTGCACAGCAACAATGCGCAAAATTGTTTTGTAAATACTGTGTCCGCACATGCGTGCTCCAATATCATTTAAAATTAGAGCTTCTTAGTATAAACGCTATTATGCTGTAAGTATAAACCTCTTTCTGCCTTTAAATAAGGTTTAATTTTTTTCAATATAAATTCAAAATTGGTACAACCCGAGATTTGTGTTTTTACCATCTCTAACAACTAACAATCCTTACTAATTAAAATATCCTGAATATTAGTGCAACTATTTCGGTGCGGCGTAAGCCGCAAACCACTGCCATAGCAAGTATGGTTTTGCTCGCGTGCATCTTTGCAAGTATTAAATAATAAGGTAATTTCGGAAGTGGTACAAATGTTTCTATCAGTTTTGCTTACCAAATTGGAAACTTTGTAAACCAGGAGAGTTTTCAATTGCATTAATATCTATTAAGTAATCAAAAAACACACGAACCGAATAAAGATTATTGCGAATCATAGATTCGCTTAAGGTCCTTGCCGCCTTAAATTTGGACGTGTTTGTATGTACTCATAATGACGCAACAATTGTAGCGCTTTACTTTCGTAAATCAAAAAAGCCTTGGCTTTCTAAATACCAAAGAAACTCTTACAAGCTTGATACATAATTGTTTTACCCCCTACCACAGTTTTTAACCATAATCATTTTATCAAGCCATTGTAATGCTCAATAAAATAGGGATTTTTAACTGAAATGGAATTGTTTTTGCCATAAT
>JADJDM010000021.1 GCA_016702705.1 Bacteroidota bacterium
AAACGTTACCAACAATTAAAAATGAAAAAGCATGTATAATATTATTATTTATTTTATTAATCAACACGATAAATAGTTATGTGGTCAAAGATATCTCACCGATGACTCCCCAGTTATAGACTCTTATTATCGGAGGTTTTTATATGGAACAGCGGTAATCCATCAATTAAACAATCAAAATTTATTGTTTGATTTTTACGAACCAGCGATGGATACCTCAACTGAGCGACCACTATTTATTTTTTATTACGGGAGGCGGATTTACTTTCTGTGGCTCAAGATCATATTTATCTGCACAGCAAAATATGCAGAAGCGAATGGCAAAGAAGCGGTTATGCTAAGCTGCAAATATTGACTATCGACTAGGACCCTAATTTTGATTTATATATAACTCATCTTACCGTAGAGTGGAGCGCGACTGTCCGATGCTATGCATGATGCAAAGCAAGCTATTCGTTATTTCAAAGAAATGCATCAGTTTACTGAATTGATAATACACTCAATATTTATTAGTGGTGAATCTGTAGCAATAACTTCAATGATGGTCGCTTTACGCTGATAAGCAATCCGGAAAATGACTTACTTTTATCCAATGGCTAATCCAAATGACCCCATAGGGAGTACAAATAATGTGTCTTTTCAAATACTGTTGCGGGGACATTATGTTTATGTGGAAATGCTATTAGATACAAGCGCAATTGAAAGCCCCACCGACCCACCCAATTTTATGCGGATACACGGTGATGGGATCTCTTTATTCCCATCTTTCATTTAATATAGTAGTATTAAGGTCATTAAATATTCATCTCCTTGTACAAATAAAGGCTTACCAAGGCGCCATTCACACTGTCCTTGGTATTATGGGAACTCAAATTGGTCTACTTATTTAGATTTCTACAATTAGTGAAATGTCAACTTTTTTTATATCCCAGTTAGCTCAACAACGGGTATAATTGAAACTGATAATACTGTTAATATATCAGTTTACCCAAATCCGTTTGAATCTTACTTAATATTAATCTCAAATGGAGTCATATTCAGAAACTACGATTAAATAACATCTAGTTGAGTCAAATTATATTTGGAACCTCTTAATTCTAAAACTGAGAAAAAACTATTGAGATAAATCTACAGAATGTGTAGAGCCGGGTATTTATTTTGTATTGGTAGAAACGGTTCTAAGGAGAACTTGTGAAAAAATAATTAAAATAATCTAAAATACAGAATGACTATGAAATTTGAAAAGAACAAATAAAAAATTGATACAGATGAACATGTAATTCACATTCCGTATTTTTGAGTATATAATACGTACAGACAATAAATATTAAAACTAATTGCAGAAATAAGAAACAAATTAAACTTGTTGACGGGCATAATTATTCTAAAAGTGCCTGAATATGGATTTCAAAAAAAAATAACTGCTGGTAACAAGCGGTTTGAACGCAAGGCGGGAAGTAAAGTGCGGGGATTGAATATTTTCAAAAAGAAAACAGTATTATCTCCGCATAAACATTTAGTGATAAAAATCCGCACCTTCGCCAAGCCGCAAACGTTAGCTGCAAGCAATGCGAAAATACCCGAGAGACGGTATTTTGACAATGAGCAAATAAGGATACCTTTGACAAAATATTTAGAAAAAATAATCAAACATTAAAAAATAAAATATGACAAAACAATTACTAACATCCGCAGTCTTGAGTTGTTTAACTTTAATTGGTTACGCACAGCCAACTAACATTTATCAGCCAAATGGAAGCACGACAAACTTTGGCAAAGTAACTTCCGACTCATTAAATTACTATGTCGTTAATTATCCTGCTTTGACACTTATGAAAATTGACGGTAGTAATGTGTCAACGCTTGTTACAACTTTAACAGTTGACCCTTTTCAAACAATGATTTGGAATAATGGAAAGGGTATTTATCCTGTTGCCAACGGCTCGCCTTTTAAGCTGTTTGACGGTTCGACCGCCTCTGACATAACTGGCGGACAACTTCCAATGGCTGGATATACAGGAGACAAAGTAATTTTAGGCGATTATTTTCATAAAGGTAACTTCACCTACTTTAGAACAACAGATAAAATATATAAAACAGATTATACTTCTGCTTCTAGTATACAAACACTAGCTGTAAAAGAAAATGCAGGTTTTGGTGGGGGCATCAATGAAATGCAATACACAAAAAATTCAATTATCTACTGGGAAGTTACGACATCAACTGTTGCTCCACCACAATTGAAAAGAATTGATTTAAACACTGGTAATATTACCAAAATAGACTCTTCATCAACTGGTACATATGATTATGGAACGGTATACAATAATGAGTATTACTATTGCACTCCTTACGGACCAGGTTCGGTTGGTGTTAGTAAAGTATATAAGGTTAGCGATAATGGCACTAAAACAGTTCTTTACACAGAAACAGCTTCTAATAAACATTTAGTAAGATTAATTGGAGTAACACCAAATGGAGTAATTGCTCTAATGTCAACTGTTAGTTCGGGAAGTGAATATGTAAGTATTAATGGTGGAGTAGCAACTTCATTAAATTTCAACACGGTTGCAAATTCACGACCATGTGGTAATGTGGGTGTTGGCACTTCAAGAACAACAAATTCGTTGGTTTATTTCGTAACTTTAGACACATTATATACTGTAAATTCATCTAGTAAAGCGTTATGGGTTACAAATGGCACATTAGCAGGGACAAAAAAAGTTTTTGGTGGTACACCAACCACTTTTGAAGCTGACGGTTTAACTCCTCAATTTCAAGGTAATGCGGAGCATTGTGGAAATGACTTGTTTTTTAATGGAAAAAACGGAGCAAATGCCAAAAGATTAATTTATGTAAATGGTAGCAATTACAATGTAACAACCTATCCAATTGGTACAGGCGTCACTACACAGCCATCTTTCCGAAAAACAGCAAACGGCATTACATTAATTGCAGCTCCACTACCTACATCAAGTGCTGAGAAAGCTGTGTATAAAGTCAATTGTTCCACCTTAAGCGGAATTGAAGAAAATTCATTGAATCAAATAACATTTGAAGTTTTCCCAAATCCAAGCAACGGACAAATAACTATTAAATTAACCGAAAACATTGGTAGTATTAAATTGACAGTTCTTAATTTATTGGGTGAAATAGTATACAGTAAAAAATTTAAAGAACAAACAACTACTCTAAATTTAAACTTAAAGACTGGTTTGTATTTTGTTTCAATCGACAACAATGGACAAAAGACTACTAGGAAAATAATAGTAGAATAATTGCCAGCAGCTAACAGCACCTACAAGAAATTGGCGGTTGAGTGGTTAAATGAAGCTCTGTGCTTCGTATCAAGTTTTGTGGTGGTAGACAGTTCTGTGCTTCGAAATCGCCAACTTCTTGTAGCTGCAAAACGTTAGTGGCGGTCATTGAAAGAAAAACCATACAAATTAGAAACTAAAAAGAAAATGGACAAAAAAAACATTGGACAAAAAATACTTCACTTTCCTTTGACAAAAATAATAATCGGACTTATTGTTTGTGGAGGAGTAGTTGGAGTCGGACAGGCTTTAATTCAAAAACATTGGACTTACCATATTGATAAAGACTTGAAAAGTCTAATTGGAGGAATATTGTCGCAATACTTGCTATAATCTCTTATACCCTTCTTATTTAGGTTTTGCGAAAAAAAAAATTACAGAATTCTCGAAAAACACTCTTAAAAACTTAACTATTTGAAATTATTTTAGAATAATCCCACAACCATTGACAATCTTGGGGATCTACTTAAAAGGAGGATATTATGTTTAATCCATAAACCCAATAATATATTTAATTCCATTTCCTTTGACAATGGCTTTTACTTCTGCGATTTTTGAAGAAACTTTATTTAGAGGCATAATATCTAGAATAATAGAAGAAAACTAGGAAGTTATATTTCCTTGATAATTTCGGCACTTATTTTTGGGCCACTTCTTCCCTCAATCCAAATAGTTCATTAAGTGCAGATATTGGACTCTCAATTCAAGGGACTACTGTTAGCAGCCGCTTATATACATTCAAGAAATTATATGTTTCCGATTGCATTCCACTTTGCTTGGAATTTTACGCAATCAGCTATTTTTGGAGCAATAGTATCAGGAAATGAGATATAAAAACATTATAACTTCTAAATAAAGGAGCCAGAATGGTTTACAGGAGGACAATTGGACCAGAGGGTTCAATTCTAGCTTAACTGTTTTTGTCTAAAATTGCAACAATTGTTCTTTTCAATATTAAGTAATAAAGAAGGAAAATCTTAAACCAATGGAAGAAATAACTAACGAACCGCTAACAAGCGGTCTTTAGCGCAATATGGGTTTTGTACAAACTGAAAATTAGTATTTTTAATTAACATTTTACTAATTCGGAAGGTGGTATCGCTGAATCCCGCACTGCACATACCGCCAACCGTTAGCTGCAAAGCAAGAAAATTATGAGAAAAAAAATTATAGCCATTCTCTCTTTATTCATTTTAGTTTCATGTGGACCATCAAACTCAATGATAGAGGAACCGCAAAAGACAACCATAGACACTGGCGCGGGTATTTCAGGTCTGTTCAATAAACCAGACGAAATATACATGAATCTAGACACTGCATTAAAATATGCGGACAAGGTTAAACACCTTAGCTTATCTTTCAAGCAATTAGATTCTTTCCCAACTTCTATTTTCAATTTAAAAAGCTTGAAAAGCTTGAATTATCAGGATGTAGTTTAAAATCTATCTCGAACCGCATTGCTGAATTAAAAAACCTGAAAACCCTAGACATTCGACAAAATCAAATTAAAGAGCTTCCTGCATCTATTGGACAATTAGCAGAACTGAAAACGCTTGACTGTTAGGGTAATTCAATAACTGTACTTCCAAATGAAATAGGCAAACTTACAAACCTTAAAGAACTATATATTTCATTCAATGGACTAAACTCATTGCCAGCAAGTATTTCCGGTTTAAAAAAATTATCATACCTCCAATGTGATGGAAACAATTTAAAAATGATTCCAAAGGAAATCGGTTCACTCACAAATCTAAATAAGTTATCGTTTATGAGGAATCAAATTAGATCATTTGATGACAATATAACTAATTGTAAAGCCTTGACTGAATTAATACTTGACGAAAATTACCTGGTCAAACAACAAATAGACAAACTAAAAGATTTGCTTCCTAACTGTGCAATATATACAGAAATGCAAAAGTAATAGATTGCTCGGCAGCTAACAACGGGCAATTGCGCCATGCGGGTATTGAGGTAGGGCTTTGGCTAAATTAAGGCTTGCGCTAAAGCGCTTATTTTTAGTTTTGCTGCTATAAGCTTCCCCTTTTCTCGGACCATTCAAAAATAAAACTCACCAAACACTTATTTCGCTAAAACTATTTTTTCTTTATATAAATACTTTTCTTGCAAACTTTGAAACGGCCTGTAAACATAATAGATGTAACCATCTCTTATTCTTATTTTATCAGCAGAATAATGTATGATTGAATACTTGCCTTCATCTTTTCCAGTTTTCGAATTAATGTTTTTAATGTAGCGGTGCCCGCTATTATCATACACAGCATAAATTTTATCTTCGGTTAAATCTTTCACCATTTTGTTTTTCCACTCTTTCCAATTTTTTGGATGATGATAGTTGATGTTTACCGAGTCTAATTTGTTTCCGTTTTTGTCGTAATGAAACAGTGAGTTCTTATAATGATCGAATACGCAAATGGTATCGGATACAATATAAAGCGGGGCAAACAAAGGGGTGTAATACATCGATTGAGTAAAGCCACTAATCATTGCTGCAGCAATGTGTTTATCAACTCCATATTCTTGAGCGACGTTTCGTGCTAATAATTTATCTTTTGGTTTTAAACTGTAATATTCAAAACGATAGGCATGCATCAATTCCTCATCTTCAATGGTGTGTATTTCCTTTTTAGTTGAATCTGAATAATTGTAAGAAAAATAATTAAAGAGTGGATAATCCTTACTGAAATTACTGAATAACAATTGAGAGTTAATGGTGTCAATAACAGGTTTTACAAGTGCATTGTAATCTTCAACAGGTAAAGAAGCTAAAACTAACTTATCGTTTCTTACTAAAATTCTATAAATTTTCTTTTCGGCCATTACATTGGTATAGCCCATAAAGTCACGATATAATTCTTTTACTTTTCCTGCGTCTTCGGGTATGGTTAATGAGTGCAAAACCGTTTGCGTTTCATCTGTTAATTTAATGCTGTGTATATTTGTTTTTTTATCTTCCGTTAATAAGAAATATTTATCCTCATAAAAATCAAAATCCAAAATACTAAAACGCTGCGAACCAAAAACTGTGTCGGGTTTGTGTTTGGCACTGATTTCAACTCCAATTAAATCAATAATGTCTTTCTTTAATGAAACAGAAAGTTTAATAGTATCATCACTTGTTTCTATATCCAATTCTCTTACTTCTTTTTTATATCCAACTGAAGAGAAAATTAAACTCGCATGTTTTATTTTTGGAATGAAAAATTCGAAAACACCTTTATTATCTGTTTCAGTTGCAAGTGTTGAATTATTAATGCGAACAGAAATATTTTTAAGCACTTGTTTTGTTTCCTTGTCAAATACCTTTCCTTTTATGAAAATGGACTCTTTTTGTGAAAAGCACACCATTGTACTTAAAAGCAGAAAAATTGATATGAAGTTTCTAGCATTCATAATGTGAATTTAACTAAAAGACGCAATCAAAGAACAGATTACATAAATTTATTTAAAAAAAAGGAGGCTCTTTGCAGAGCCTCCTTTTTTTAATGTGAAATAACGAGTTTGATAGTTTCACTTCGATTATTGTTGTATAATCGAATAAAATAAATTCCATTAGGAAGTTGTTGAGTGTCTATTTTTATTTTCCCAGCTCTATCAGCAATGTCTTGTTTGTAAATTGACTGGCCAATTAAATTAGTTAAGTCAAGCTTTACACCCTCTTCTTTATTAAAATAGTAGCTTAAATAAACTGCATCAGTTGCAGGATTTGGGAATAATTTAACATCCCAATTTGCATTAGAAATAGTAGCTAATGATGTTGAAGAGCCAACAATAAATGTATCTCTTACAACGCAGTTACTTGCTCCAGTAATTGTTACACTATACGTTCCAGGTGTTAAATTAATTAAATCTTGTGATGTTAATCCATTACTCCATAAGTAGGTATAAGGAGCCGCTCCGTTGGTAACTGATAAATTTATAGCTCCATTAGGACAGGTTCCACAACTTGCATCAGTAACAACACCCGAACTGCTATATAAACTTGTATTAGTGATTGTGTATGATTGCACTATCGAACATCCAACATCATCAGTAATAGTTAAACTATAAACCCCAGCACTTAAATTGGTCTGACTTGTTCCGCCACTTGCAATAGCGCAACTCGTTGTTCCAGTATAAGCCACGCCTACAGTAGGATTTGGACCATTTGTAAATACTGTTCCGCCTGAAGTATTTAATAAAGTATATGAGTTTTCTTCTTCAAAAACACCCGCAGTATAAGTCAATTGAATATTGTCATTATCACATACTGGTATCGAAACACTTGATCCAGTGCCCGTAGCAGAGTATGTACCAACGGTTAATCCATTTACAGAAACAACTAGTATAGCTCCATTCCATCCATCTCCCCAGGTATCATTCATATTAAGTGTGTATGAGCAACAAGGGCTTGTTGAACCTGAAGACCAGGTGTAAGTTATAGGAGCGATTCCTCCACTCACATTTACATTAATGCTACCATTGTTACCATCACACGTTTCGTTAACAATGCTTGGTGTTGCTGTTAGTCCTGAACTTGAATTATTATTTATTTGATACGCTTGATTGATAGTACATCCTAAATTATCAGTAACGCTTACCGTATAGCTGCCGGAAGTTAAATTGTACTGGTCTTCAAGATTAGAAGTGTTGGACCAATTGATTGTATATGGAGTGTTTCCACCAACTAAATTTATGTCAATAAAACCAGAACTGTCACTACAATTTTCATTCGCTACTATTGCATTATTAATTGCAAAGCCACTACTGTTATTTGAAACACTACCATTCAAAATTACCGAACATCCACTTCCGTCAGTAACAGTAACGGAATAATTACCTGCCCCAACAGCAATTAAGTCTTCGTTTGAGCTTGTGTTACTCCACGCAAAAGTATAAGGCAATGTTCCGCCATTTACATTGATATCAATTGATCCAGTTGTGTCGCCACAATTTTCATTTGTGATTGTGTTTACAATTGCGCTCAACCCTCCTGTTTGGTTTTGAATAGTTGCGCTTGAACTAACACTGCATCCATTAACATCGCTAACAACAACATCATAGCTACCAGCAGATAAATTAGAAAGATCTTGTGTTGTTTGCCCGTTGTTCCAAGAATAAGTGATAGGATTTATTCCACCGGTAACGCTAAGATTAATTGCACCTAATCCATTACCACACGATTCATCTGTTGCTATAATGGAATTAATTGCTAATCCATTTGTGTTATTATTAATAGTGAAATTACCATTGGTAATACAACCATTAGCATCTGTAACAATAACAGAATAAGGGCCTGCACTTAAGTTTGTTTGATCTTCAAATAATGAACCATTATTCCATGAATAAGAAAAAGGACTTGAACCACCTTGGACACTTATATTAATAGAGCCATTTTGGTTTCCACAAATTTCATCGCTTGTAATGATTGGTGCGATACTTATGTTAGTTCCTATGTCGAGCACAGAATATGCTTGGTTTGTTGTACAACCATTTCCATCCAACACAGTAACAGAATACGTTCCTGAATTTAAATTACTTATGTCTTGCGTTGTTGAGCCTTCACTCCAAGTATAAGTATAAGCTCCATTTCCACCTTGAACAGTTATGTTTACTGCTCCATTTGTATTACCGCAGGATTCGTTAGTAATTACATTTGAAACAATCGCCAATGTTCCATTCGTATTGTTTACTGTTGCTAATGCTTGAATTGAACATCCATTTGCATCCGTAATTGTACACGAATAATTTCCAGCACTTAGTCCAGATGGGATGTCTTCCGTTGTTGCGCCAGTGCTCCATAAATAAGTAAGCGGTGCTTGGCCTCCACTTACACTTAGGTTTATTGAACCTGAAGTGTTTCCGCAAGTTGCATCTACAACAGTAATATTACTTAAACTTAAAGTGCTTGCTGAATTTGACACCGTTAAGTTACCAGTAACAACAGAACAACCAGCAGCATCAGAAATGGTACAACTATAAATGCCTTGATTTAATGCCGTCAAATCTTCTGTTATCGCACTATTAGACCAAGTATAAGTCAATGGATTTGTACCACCAGTGATAGAGATATTAATTGCACCTGCGTTATTATTACAAACTTCATTTGTAATTTGAACATTACTAATACTTAAACTTCCTGAGGTATTTGTAATTATTACCGAATCAACTTTTTCACACATGGAAGCATCTGTAACTGTATAGGTATAATTTCCAGCGCTAAGATTAGTTAAGTCTTGGGTTGTTGCACCTGTGCTCCAAGAATAAGTGTATCCACTTGTGCCACCACTAACTTGTAAATCAATAGCACCATTGCTTAATCCACAACTTGAGTTGATTGCTGTATGATTAACTACTAAAGTGCCAGGATTGTTTGCAATAAAAATTGTACCTGTAAGTATCGAACAATTATTTGCATCAGTAATCGTACACGAATAGTTTCCACCAGAAATACCTGTTAAATCTTCAGTAGTCGCTGAGTTATTCCATAAGTAGGTATATGGTGTTAATCCTCCACTTACAGTTAAATCAATTGCCCCGCCGTTATTTGAACATAATTCAGCTGTTCCTTGATGAATTACTGCAAGTGTTCCAGTTACATTTGTAATTGTAACATTAGTAGTTGCTTCACAACCATTATTATCGGTTGCAGTAACTGAATATGAACCTGCTGCTAATCCTGTAATATCTTGATTGGTTTGTCCATTACTCCAAGCATAAGTTATAGGATTTGTTCCGCCACTAATTACTAAATCAATTGCACCATTACTGTTGTTGCAAGTTTCATTTGTAATTACAGTGTTATTTATATTTAGTGTTCCTGAAGAATTGAGTATAGTTTCAGCATGGTTAAATGAACAACCATTTGCATCTGTTACCGTTAAGATATAATTTCCAGCACTCAAATTTAAATTATCTTCAGCAATAGAACCATTGTTCCATTGCAATGTATAAGGTGTTGTTCCTCCTGAAACACTTACGTATATAGCACCGTTAGCGTTTGCACAAACTTCGTTAGTAATGAAATCAGTTGATACATTTAATGTTCCAGGCGCATCAAAAACAACATTATTGTTACTACTTACGCTGCATCCATTATTGTCGGTTACAGTTACATTATAACTTCCAGCGTTAAGTGAGCTAATATCTTCTGTTGTTGCTCCGTTACTCCAACTGTATGTATAAGGAATGTTTCCACCACTTACAGTAATGTTTATTGCCCCTTGGTTGTTATTACAATTTTCATTATTAATTACAACAGAGTTTAATACAAGTGTTCCAGGTAAATTATTTACTGTATATGGATTTGAATTAAGTGTGCAACCATTAGCATCAGTAATTAAAACGGAGAAGGTTCCAGATGATAAATTATTTAAATCTTGTGTAGTTGCTCCATTACTCCATAAATAAGTTAATGTTCCCGTAGCGCCTGTTACCGTTAAATTAATTGCTCCAAAATTATTATTACAAAGTTCATTCGTAACAACTGCAGTTTGATTTAAAGTACCAGTATTATTTGTAACAACGTATGATTGAGTTAATGAACAACTATTTCCATCAGTTACTATTAAAGTATAAGTTCCTGCATTAAGAGAAGTAACATCTTCAGTTGTTGTTGAATTACTCCAGTTGTATGCGTATGGAAGCGTTCCGCCACTTGCTGTTACATTAATTGCTCCAACACCTTGCCCACAATTGTCATTTATTATTTGTGTGTTTGTTAAGGCTAAATTACCAACGTTATTGCCAACAGTTATTGTTTTATTTACAATACACTGGTTAGCATCTTGAACTGTTATAGTATAGTTTCCTGCTTGTAGGTTAGATAAATCTTCTGTTGTTGCTCCTGTGTTCCAAGAAACATTATAGGGTTGTGTTGCATCCATTATGCTAACATCGATTGCGCCTGCATCATTACCACAGGTTTCGTTTGTTACATTATTCGTCAAAATATTTAAATAACAATAAGATGAGCAACTTGAAACATCATTTACAATTGAGTAGTTAGCGTTTTGTGTACATGAATTTCCATCAGTAACTGTTAATGTATATGAACCAGCAGTAATACTTGAAAGGTCTTGTGTAGTTGTGCCATTATTCCAACTATAACCATAAGATCCTGAACCACCAGATACGCTTATATTTATTGCACCATTTTGAGTTCCGCAAAATTCATTGGATGAATTATCAAGCGAAATTAAAATTGGGGCGATGGTTCCAACAACAACTGTTTTAGAATGGATACAACCATTTGCACCAGTTACTGTTAAGGTATATGAACCCGCTTGTAGATTTGTAATATCTTCTGTTGTTGCTCCGTTACTCCATAAAAACGAATATGGTGTAGCACCTCCTGTTGTAGTAATATTAATTGCGCCATTATTACCACCTGCACATGTTACCAATGAAGAAGTTGCGGTAGTTGATAAACTACTTATGTTATTAAGATTAAATGATAATGAATCTGAACAACCATTAGTGTCAGTCACATGAAGTGTATATGTTCCTGCGCCAATTCCAGTTAAATCTTGTGTTGTTGCGCCATTTGACCAAAGATAGGTAAATGGTGAATTAACACCACTAACAGAAGCGTTTATTGCACCATCATTTTGACCACACTGCGCTTGTGTTACAAAGCCGCTTATACTAATAGAATCTGGTTGATTAATTTGTACCGTTGTATCTGGCAAATCAGAAACTAAACTTATATTCCAATTAAAAATATATCCATTATCCAAACCATACTGATCAGTTATTTGAAGCGTCCAATTTCCATTTAAGGTTGAACCTAACAAACCGTTTAAGTTTTGAAATGATGCGTAAGAACCCGAAGGCAAATAAGTATCATTATATGTTCCACCAGTTGATGAAGGAAAAGTTCCATTAAAGTTAAATGATTCAGCAACCATTGTCAGGTAATTTGGACTTGTATTCCAACAATATTCATAACCCGTGCCTGGGTCGGTAAGATTACTATTTGCACCATCTACAGCGCCTGAAGCGAAAGGAATACCTAAGTTACATGAGCCACCTCCATTTTGTTCTTTTAACACTACAACTTGCCCACTTGGAGAGATGATACTTAGTGATAAATCACCAAGATATGAATGCTCCATTGTAGCACAAATTTGTTGTAGCTGTGACATGTTATCTAATGTTTGCCCCGCATCAAAACCATTAATTGGAATTTGAGTTGTATAAGTTACTCCGCTACCATCAGGTAAAAAAGTTGTATCTGCATCAAATACTCCACCTACAACTAATGCTTCAGCTTTACAACCGTATATATCATAAACTTGCACCGTATAGGTTCCGGCTTCTAATCCAGTAACAGGTGAACTTGTATAATTTATAGTTTGTCCTACTGGATAAGTTACATGATAGGTGTATGGTTGAAATCCACCTGTTGCGTTAATAGTAATTTGCCCCGTGTTATTATCGAAACAAGTTAAGGAAGTTCCGTTTAGAGTAAATTCTATAGGGTCTGCGTCATTAATATAAAGATAAGCGGTATCTAATGGCGAACATAAATCAGGTTGGTAAATAATATAAATTGCTTCTTGTGATTCTGGAACTCCATCTGAAATGGAATTAATAATTACACTTGCTTGGGTTTGTCCAGCTGGTATTGTAATGCTATTATCTAAATGACTATAATCAATACCATTTGTTGCAGTTCCTCCAATAGTATAAGTAAGCACCGTTGGTGTGCTTGTTGGAGCATCAATACCAGATGTAAAACTTGCAGATACGCATCCTTCTAATGCAATATTATCTCCATTTATTGTTTGAGTTTGAACTGAAATATCTTTTGTAAAGCCAGAAAAATATCCAGAAGCACCAATGTTTCCATTTAAGTTGATTAGTGCAACCCTAATTAATTTGTCGCTTACAATATTTACATCGCCCGTATAACCACTTGTAAGTTTATAAGTTACATATGAGCTAGTTCCTGTTATTGGATCTCCAGCGCCTAGTAATGTTCCATTGACATAAATATTTGCGCCAGTGTTTGCAATTATATTTATATATGCTTGTCCAATAAAAGCTACATCAGGAAGAACAACATTTTTTCCGCCAGAACATCCAACTGGTGGAAGAAAATTTAAACCACTTTGTCTTTCGTTATCATCGGTTGTACCATCGCTACCATTTGTTGTTTGGTATAAATAAACTGGAGAAGAAGATTGTAAATATAGATTATCAAAAGCAGAGTAGCCAGTTCCATCTAAAACATAATAATCACCAGCATTAATAGTAGCAATAGGTGTTGCGTTACCGTTTAAAAATAAATCTGTATTGTTTTGTGTGGCAACAACAATAGTTTGTTCATTATCTACCCCTTCACCTTTAATTAAAACATATTCAGAGCCAACGGTTTCAACTGGAACAATTTGATCTATTCCTAAATCTCTTCCTGTGCTCGGCACTCCGCTAACTATAGCATTACCACCAAGCCATGTCCCAACGTTAACTGCAATTGGTTTGTCTGATGTAATTCTTGTTCCATTTCCACCATTTATATTTTGTGTTGCAGTAGCTTCATCTAAAAATTCGGAAACAACATAGCACTGTCCTGCATTTAATGTAACACTAATATTTTGAGTTGTTAAGGGAGTACCACTTGGAGTTGTTCCTCTAAAAATCACCCCAGGCCTAATTTCTGTAATATTTACGGTAGTATTATTTTCGGTTGCCATAAATCCAAATACATTCGCTTTCCTAAAACTTTGCCCGTTATTATTGTACATAAAACCAACACGGAAATCTGTTCCAAGAGAAGCTTTCTCACCTTTTGAAGTTAATGAGCCTGCTTGTGCACCTGCTTGAACTCTAAGGTTGACATAAAAAGGGTACTGTGCTGTAAGTATTAAACCTTCGTTACTTAATGCAGTATTTAATTCAGCTTCTGTTACTAAAAAACGGGAAGTGTCATTACATCCCAAGCTATAGGATATAGATGCCGAATTTGAAACAGTTAATGTAGTGATAAAATTACCAGAGCCATCAGTTACAGTCACGGGAAAGGCATTTGTTTGCGGGGTACTCAATGTTAGGTAATGACATCCTTTATCTTCTCTGCCAAACAATGGTGGTATAAAGTGTTTCACATCTAATTGCGCAAATGTTTGCACAGAAAAAGTAAGTAATAGAGCTAAAAACAGAGAAGACATGTTAAATGAAGACTTCGAGTTTTTTTTGATAGTAGAAGTAAATAGTGAAATCATGTGAAATTTATTTATAGAAAGGTATAAAAAAAAATGAATATTACTAAACCTTTTTAGGGAAAAGCTAAATAAATCGAATAAAAGTCAGTGAAATTTTAGATGAAGGAACTAATCTCTTCTTTTTTTATGTGTTTGTATTCACCTGATTTTAATAGGCCAAGAGAATAGTTTGCAAATTTTATACGTATTAAACGTGTAACCTGATAACCACTTTTGTAACACATTCTTCTAATTTGCCTGTTCAATCCTTCAATCAAGGTGATTTCAAATTCGGTATCATTAATTTTATTCACTTCGCACGGAAGCGTCAATTTGCCCATAATAGTAACGCCTGTTCTTAAAGAGTGAAGCAGGGATTCTGTAATAGGCTTATCAACCGTAACGTTATAAATTTTACATACTTCATGTTGTTTAAACATGAGCTTCTCATAAATTCTTCCATCATTAGTAAGCAATAATAATCCTTCCGAATCTTTATCTAATCTACCTAGTGGAAAAAAATCTTCACTAATGTTAATTGCGTGCTTAAGATTGTTTTCTATACTTTCATTTAAAGTACATTCAATACCTCTTGGTTTGTTGTATGCAATATAAATTGCTTTTTTTGTCTCCCTTATGGTTTTTTCATTCACAAGTATTTCATCAAAAGCATCAACAAAGCAATTTTCTAGAATTACATTTCCGTTGAGTTTAATCTGTGAGTTTTGCAAGTATTGCCCAGCTTCTTTATTAGAAATGCCCAAATGTTTTACTACTGCTGTTTTTAACTTATAACTGCTGCTCATATTACATTTCGTTTACGGAAATACTCATGGGCTTGCGTTGCGGTTTTAAACTAGCTCTAAAAAATCTTTTTAGGTGTTTAATACAAGCAGTTGGATTTTCTAAAAACCCCATGTGACCATCTTTTTCTAAAAGTAAAATGTATTTACTTTGAATTATTTCTGATTGATTTAATAAAATTTGCATTGGTAAAACAGGATCATATCTGCCAATAATCATCATTATTGGATACTCGGCAAAATTCATTACAATGTCTCTGTTTGGCCGATCTTTCATGCCTTCTAAGGAATTTACAATCCCTCTCTTGCTTGTTTTTAAAGCTATTTTTTGTGCAAAGGAAACGTCAGTTTTGTTTTTAATTAAGTTAGACGGGGCAAATAAATTTTTGATGGTAGTTTTAGAATAAACTTTTGCATCTGCTTTCACTAATTTTATGGCGCGTGTTCTATCACGCTTCTTTTCATCGCTATCAGCGTAGCAAGTTGAGTGAAACAAACAAATGCCTTTTAAATTATCTGGAAACAACTCAGCAAATGCCAATGTTGCATAGCCGCCCATGCTGTGCCCAACAAGAATGTATTTTTTAAGCTTTAAACTATCCATTACAGCTTTAACCGCCCTAGCTAATAATTCCATACTGTGCGAGTAGCCATAGCAACTACTTTTCCCATGCCCTGGTAAATCAATTGTAATGATTCTGAAATGTTTGCTAAGTGCGGCTTGCGTTGTTTCCCATATTTCTTTTGCCCCTAAAAAGCCATGCAGTAAAACAATGACTCTACCTTTTCCAGCATCTGTATAGGTGATTTTTTCCCCTCTAAATAAAATATGTTTTTCTTCCAATTTCATTTAAACCTTTATTGCTAAAGTAGTTCTTGCTGAATGTATTTTACTTGGCTCAAGTTTATTGATGCACTCAGCTAAGTTATTTAATTTACCTTGTTCAAGATAAGCAATGTTATACTTTTTTTTCAAATGTTTTGCTAAGTATTCTTGCTCGGTTTGCCCCGGTGTTGGAATCAAAATCATTTTTTTATTAAAAAGAATTATGTCCATGATACTAGAATACCCACTTCTGCAAATAATTGTTTCCGCACTTTCAATTAATGTTTGAAGTTCATTTGAATTAAGTAAATCAAAGGTTTTTGTTTTGGTATAAATATCTGTTGGTGATGTTGAAGTTCCTCGTACAAGTGCTATTGATAGTGTAGAATTATCTAGTGCACCCATTAATTTTTGTTCTAAAATACTTCTTTGCGGCTCTGTACCTGAAAGTAGAATAAGCAAATCGTACTTTTTATTTGCACTTGAATTATACTTGCTAAATCTACTTAGCAAACCAATTTGTTTTGTAGGTATATTTATTTTTTCGTTAATCGAGAGTTCTCCGCTTAAGTTTATATTTTCATCATCAGGAATCCAACACTCATTAAATTTATTTATGTAGTTAGCATGAATACTATTTATTTTTTTTGAGAGTAGTGGTGATTGAATGGAAAGTTGATGTCCAATGAAAATGCTGTGGACTTTATTCGAGTATAAGCCGTATCTATTATCACTTATGACTACATCAATTTTTTCTATACTCAAAAAATCATTCAACCATTTGTGTTCTGCTCTTATCTTTGATTTAAGCTTGTTTAGTTGAGCGCCAATTTTCACCCATTGTGGCAAGCGCTTGGCATAATTTACATTATAGCTAAACAATTCTACATGTTTTATTTCTATTTGATGTTGCGTTACAAAGTCAAATTGTTTTTGCGTGCCTGCAAAAATAACATCATTACCTTGTTGTAATAATTCTTGTATAATTGGAATGCAACGAGCGGTGTGCCCTAATCCCCAATCGAGTGGTGCAATTAGAACTCTCTTGCTCATTTAGTTTTTCAGTATTTGAACGAAACCTTTTAGTTTTTTGGTTTCAATACCTGTGTAGCGTATCATGTGTACTTCACAAATGTAGTAGTAGGTTCCACTAACACATGGTAAACTACTTTGTTTGTTTTTGCCATCCCAGTGTATTGCAGGGTCGGTAGTTTCAAACATCAAACTTCCCCATCTGTTATAAATTTTGAGGTCTATATCTTTTACAAATCTATTTTTAATTGGAATAAAAAAATCATTAATACTATCACCATTAATTGTTATAATGTTTGGCAGCTCGTATTCTGGGCAATTATCTACACAAAATTCATTAATAATCGCACTTTCATTTCCAAATGAATCAACGGCTGTTACTGCATAACAACCTGCTATTGAATTTGCATAATCAGTGGTGAAAGAGTTAATGTTATTCGCAAAAGAATCAATCTTTACATACTGACTATCTTTAATTGCGGTGTAATATAAATTATAATATAAAATATCATAACTGCAATTTGCAGCACCATTTGCCCAAGTTATTTGTGTGATTTGCGTATTACAATCTCCATCTGCAGTTATACTTGGTTGACATGGAGCTTCTTTATCTACTGGAGACGCGCAGGTTTTTTGTGACCAATTATCTAATGGGCTAAGAATATTTGGATCATTATATCCACCTCTGGATTTTACTTTGTAACAATAGGTTGCACCATTTACTAAACCAGTATCAGTGTAAGAAAGGGATGATGTACTATCAATAAGGATGTAATTTAGACTTGTATTTTGTTTGTAAATGTAGTAGGTATTATTTGTCCAAGGTGTTGATGCACTCCAATTAAGTTCAACCCTTTTTGCAAGTCCAGTTGCTGTTAATCTAACGGAAGATGCTTTTTGAGAACTTCCAATTAGGTTTCCGTTGCTATAAAAATCAAGCTTATAGTTGTAAGCGTTTACATCTGTGTTTAAATTGGTACTTGTAAAAGTAGTGTCACTTAGATTTATTAATTGCGCAAAATATGTTTGTGTTGCGCTGTAAATAACTACCGTTGGAACACCTGTTACTCCTGTTCCTTGCAGAAGTCTAAATTCATAAGGGCCTGGATTTGCAATAGTATCTAATCCATTTACAGTTGAATTTTTTACTAACGGTTTAATCCAACGCACAAAAACTTTACCAACGCTAGCATCTGTAGTATCTACGCTTACATTCGTTAATAAAGGCACATCTCTAACTAATTTTACACAAACAACGGCTGGAGCTAAGCTAGAAGAACCATCAGCAAACACTGCAACAACAATATATGAATAGTCAATCCCTTGAACTAAATTAGAATTGTCGGTAAATGAATAATTAGGATTAGTTACACCAATGGCATTCACAGTTCCAACTAAAGAAAATCCCCAAGCATCAGAAACGCCAGGTTCACATATAGTAGGTGAGATAGGAGCGCATCCAACTTTTCTATATATTTTATAAGAAACAATAATATTACCTGAAGTTTGGGTGCATATAGCAGGTGGATTCCAAGTTATTAAAACACTTGAGCCAACAGGATTTGCGGTTAAATTTTGTGGAGGTGGAGCTACTACTCTTATAAAGAAGGATTCGAAATCGGTTAAACTAGTTTCACCTGTACTTGGTATATCACTGGCTTTAACTGTTATTAAGTAAGGTTGGTTGCGCACTGCATTACATGGTGGAGTCCAATTCATGGCGCCGTTTGCGCTGCCAGGTATTGAACTGTATGTAAAAGTAGGTGCTGGATTTAAAGAAAATGGCCCGCCAGTAACTGTAAGGTCAATCATGTTATTGTCGGGGTCAGTTGCGCTTATTAATTGCATGTAATCGGTGCCAGCTAAAATGCAAGTGTCGGGTATGTTTGCAACAACAGGTGGATTATTATTACAAACAACAACATTAATTTGCAGATCTCTTAAAACACTACCAACTCTTACATAATCACCGTCTGAAGTTTTGCGCCATTCAGTTATTAATATACCAAAGTTAAACTCACCTTGTATAGTTGGGTTGGGCCAATAAAAATCACCAGTTACAGGGTTAATTGTAATTCCATAATTTTGTGCAGGTATATATCCTTGAATAGGTTGAGCAAATTCTCCAAAAATTATGGATAGGTTATATGATAAGCTATCACCATTAGAGTCGAATGCACCTGGGTTGTGTATGAATGGTTTTCCAACACAGGCTTCATCAATTGGAGGATTTAATAATGTAGGAGTTGAGTTAACAGTTAAACCTGGAATATTAAATGTTTTTAAAGTGTCGGTTAGTGCAAAAGGCTGTTGATCAGAATTTCCTATAATATTTACTATGTTTGCGTTCCTGTTAGGGTCGAACATATAAATAATATAGGTAGCACCAGAATTAAATGTGTAAACTACCTCGTAAATATTTTTTTTAAATTTGTTAGTTCCTGGATCAAGAATTTCCCCATCAAGTGCCCCATTGGTAGATCCAGAGCATAATGTTGAGCCATTTACTCTTGGTGCATTTAAGCTATCCAAAATAAATCCACCAAGTGTACTAATGTAAACTGTTTGTTCGCATCTGTCGGCAGGTGCTGATTGCGAAGTGAAACTAGTATAGGTGGTTACTCTTATTTTATATTGATTCCCACCAATCCACTGATAGGTAATTTCACCCGAACGATTATGTGTAGCAAATAAAAAACTCGCCGAAAAAATCAGCGTAAAAAATAATATAAGTTTTTTTAAATTCATTCGTAACACAGACCTTAAAGATAGTGGTTTCCCTACTAAATTACAACAACGAAAAAAGCTATTATATATTTTTAAGAATTGGCACATTTTATCGAAAAAACAGCAATATTTGCAATAATGAGCATTCTTCTACTAGATAACTATGATAGTTTTACTTACAACCTTAAACATTTGGTTGAAAAGGTTGGGGAAGAGGAAGTAATTGTTAAAAGGAATGATGAAATTGAGCTCAATCAAATAAACAATTATTCTTCCATAATACTTTCGCCTGGACCTGGTTTACCAAAGGATGCAGGGATTATGCCTGATTTGTTAAAACAGTATTTTAATGAAAAGAAAATTTTAGGAGTTTGTTTAGGAATGCAGGCTATTGGAGAGTTTTTTGGTGCAGAATTAAAAAACTTAAATAAAGTTGTTCATGGCGAAGCAGTGAGAATGGACGTTATTGAAGAATCCCCACTTTTTAAAAATTGCCCCGCTAACTTTTTTGTTGCTCGTTACCATTCTTGGGTAATTGATAATAGTTTGCCAGTAAATGAATTACAAATTTTGGCCGAAGATGAAGAGCAAGAAATTATGGCAATTCAGCATATAAATCTTCCAATTTATGGCGTCCAGTTTCATCCCGAATCCATTTTATCGCAATACGGCGAAAATCTGATGAAAAATTGGCTTTCCCTTTAACAAATTCGTATTTTCGCTTCTTTAACACAAACAATATCTATGAAGAAAATATTAGTTGCAAACCGTGGTGAAATTGCTTTGCGTGTTATGCGTAGCGCAAAAGAAATGGGTATTAAAACTGTTGCTGTTTTTTCGGAAGCAGATAGAAATGCTCCTTTTGTAAGATATGCTGATGAAGCAGTTTGTATCGGACCTCCTGCAAGTAACCAAAGTTATTTAAAGGGTGATGTCATTATTGATGTATGTAAAAAATTAGGAGTTGATGGAATTCACCCAGGTTACGGTTTCTTATCTGAAAATGCTGACTTTGCAACTAAAGTAAAAGCTGCTGGAATTACTTTTATAGGACCAAGTGCAGAAGCAATGAATATGATGGGCGATAAATTGAGCGCAAAAGCTGCCGCCAAAAAGTTTAACGTACCAATGGTTCCAGGTAGTGCTGGGGCAATTAAAGATTTAAAAGAAGCAATTGAAGTTGCATTAGCAACCGGATTTCCTTTATTAATAAAAGCTTCTGCAGGCGGCGGCGGAAAGGGAATGCGTTTAGTTGAAAAAGTTGAGGAAGTAGAAGAGCAAATGCAACTTGCTATGAGCGAAGCTAAATCTGCCTTTGGCGATGATGCTGTGTTTATTGAAAAATTTGTTTCAGGCCCACGTCATATCGAAATACAAGTGTTGGCAGATAACCATGGTAACACGGTTTATTTGTTCGAGCGCGAATGTTCTATTCAGCGTCGTCACCAAAAAGTTATTGAAGAAGCTCCTTCATCTGTTTTAACTCCTGAGCTACGAAAAAAAATGGGTGAATGTGCTGTTGATGTTGCAAAGGCTTGTAACTACAGCGGGGCAGGTACAGTAGAATTTTTGGTGGATGATAAGTTGAATTTCTATTTCCTAGAAATGAATACACGTTTGCAAGTTGAACACCCTGTATCAGAAATGATAACTGGTTTAGATTTGGTAAAAGAACAAATTAAAGTTGCGCGTAATGAGAAGTTAAGTTTTACTCAAGATGATTTAAAAATAAATGGTCATGCAGTAGAAGTTCGTGTATATGCTGAAGATCCACAAAATAATTTTTTACCTGATATTGGAAAATTAGAAACGTATCGTATTCCAAAAGGTACTGGTGTGCGTGTTGATGATGGTTTTGAAGAGGGAATGGATATTCCTATTTATTATGACCCCATGATTGCTAAGTTAATTACACACGGGGCAAACAGAGAAGAAGCAATTGAACGTATGTTGCGTGCAATAAGCGAATATAAAATTGTTGGCGTTGAAACTACTTTAGATTTTTGTGCTTTTGTTCTAAAACACGAAGCATTTACTTCTGGCAAATTTGATACAAATTTTATAAAATATCATTACAAGCCCGAATACCTTAATAAACATAGTGCCGATGAAGAAGCAATTGCGGCATTAGTTGCAGCGGGTTTGTTCGAAAAAGCCAGCACGAATGTTACAGCCGAATCAAGCAAAACTGTTAATTATTCTAAATGGAAAAAGAATCGCACGGCTTTATCGTAGAACCTTGGGTTACTTTTTGCGTACAAGAATATAAATAGGAAATTAATAACCATGAAAGCGCTTTTTAACATATTGTTTTTAGTAGTTTCGATTAACTTGTTTTCTCAAGAAGTTGTTGTTCCTAACGATTTAAAAATTCCATTACGTGTAAATGCAATTGTAGTAGGCGTTGACACATTTGCTTATTTATCTTTACCCATTGTATCAATTGAAGCTCCTATGCCATTTGCTACTAAACGTAAATATGCTGAGTGGACTCGACTTAAACACAATGTAAAAAAAGCTTATCCTTACGCAATCTTAGCTTCTGCTAGATTAAAGCAATACGAAATGATTTTAGAGAAAATGTCAAATGAAAAAGAACGTAAAGCATACATGGCTGTTGCCGAAAAGCAATTGCAAAAAGAATTTGGAGATGAATTAAAAAAACTAAGTGTTAGTCAAGGAAGAATATTAATAAAATTAATTGATAGAGAAACCGGCAATACTTCTTATGCATTAGTAAAACAATTGCGCGGAAGTTTCTCCGCATTTATGTGGCAAAGTTTAGCTAGCCTTTTTGGCTCAAGTTTAAAAACTGAATACGACCCAGAAGGTGAAGACAGATTAATTGAAGTTGCAATTAAGCAAATCGAATCGGGGCAATTTTAAGCGAGTTCTACAAATTAGATTTTTGGCGGGGGATTTCAAAATTAAAAACCCCCCCCCCCAAAGCCGGCGGGGGTTTAAAATTTTCCCCCGCGCCTAAAAATCTAATTTGTAGAACTCTCTATACTACACCTGCTTTACATAGGAAGTAACTCTTGGGCCTTCAATTTTATTTTCGTCAAAAATTTTCTTAACCAATTCTAATGTATCACCTTTTAAATTGGCAGAATTTTGAGTTTCAGCGAATAACTTTATTGAAATAATATAACCGCCAGGGCAATAGTTAGAAAATCCAATACTAGGAGCAGGTTGTTCTAAAATCCTTGCGTCTGTAAAAACTTTATTGCTTAATAAATTTTTTACAGTTTCTATTTCATGATTTTCCGATATGCTTAAATCTACATCCACTCTTGCAGTTCCAAGTTTAGTGTGATTGATGATAAATCCGTTTGATACTGCACCGTTTGGTAAAATTATTGTACGATGATCTGGTGTAACAAGTATGGTGTTAAAAATTTGAATTTCTTTTACTTCGCCTTTTTGATTCATGGCTTCAATTGTATCGCCAACTTTGTAAGGTTTAAAAATTAAGATTAAAACTCCACCTGCGAAATTTCCCAAGCTACCTTGCAATGCCAAACCAACCGCTAAACCAGCTGCTCCTAAAATGGCTACAAAGGAAGTTGTTTGAAAACCTAACATGCCTGCAACCGTTATGAATAAAATAATTTTTAATCCAATACCAATTAAACTTTTTAAGAATGTACGTAAAGAAACTTCTATATTTCTTCGTTCCATGCCTTTTACGGCTAGGTATGCAATTTTACGAATAAGCCATAAACCAATTAGTAAAGTAATAATAGCAAGTATTAAATTAGGTACAAATACTTTTGCCCAATCAATTAGTTTTGTGCTGTATTCTTGAAACAAATCAACTTTATCAGTAACTGCAGATTTTATTTCTTCTTTCGTGTCGCCCATTTTATTGATTTAATGTGTATAGTTTTCCGGGTAAGGATTTAATAATATTACTGAATTCTAATTGAAGTAAAAGTCCTGCAGTTTCGCTTGTTGTAAAACCTGCTGTGTGACAAATTTCATCCACATGTATAGTTGTTTTCGCTTTAATTGCATCAACAATAGCTTGTTCTTTATTGCTTAAATTAATTGGTAAAGGAATTTGTCTCGATTTTTTTATTGGCGCTTCATTGTTCTCTTGCCAATTCATAACATATAATAAATCGGCAGCATTTTCAATCAACACAGCTTTATTCCTTTTTATAAATGCATTGCAGCCCGATGACATTTCATCATTGCTTCTTCCAGGAAAAGCAAACACATCTTTGTTGTATGAATTTGCAATTTCCGCTGTAATTAATGAGCCACCTTTTATACGCGTTTCAACAACAATTAATGCATCGCACATGCCTGCAACAATACGATTGCGTTTTGGAAAATTTTCTCTGTCGGGATTTGTTTCGCTAATGAACTCAGTAAGTATTCCACCTTGATTTTCCATTTTGCGCGCGATAGCCGAATGCACTGCTGGATACATTCTATCATGCCCATGTGCAACAACCCCAACAGTATCCAATTTGTTTTTTAGCGATGCTTGATGAGAATGAACATCAATACCATAAGCTAAGCCGCTTACAATTAATGCTCCTGTTCCACTTAAATCTTCAATTAATTTTTCTGTTATTTGCATTCCATAATCACTTGGAGTGCGGGTGCCAACTACGGAAATTATTTTATCTGCATTTAAATTTGCATTTCCTTTGTAATAAAGTAATACAGGTGCGTCGCTACAGTATCTTAAACGACGAGGATAATTTTCGTCATCAATAAATAAAACTTCAACTTTATTTTCTTCAATAAAACGTAATTCCTTTTCGGCACGCAACAATACTTCTTTGTTTCCAAGATTTGAAAAAAGTACGGATGCGGTTTTTTCGGCAATGCCAGGTATTTGTATAAGTTTTTGTTTGCTTTGTGTAAATGCTTTTTCAGCACTTCCAAAAAATGCAATTAAATTTTTAGCAGTAGCATCGCCAATATTGGGAACTAAGGTGAGTGCAATTTTATATAAAAGATCTTTTTCCATTTACTATACTACAAATGTAAAAGATTAATAAGGGAGAAAAAAGTAAAAACAACTATTGTGAAGAAATAATTTTTTCTTTTAGTTCCTCATAGTTCATTTTTCTGCCAATAAACTCTTTTTTGTTGTTTTTGATTAATAACGTAGCAGGAATTGCGCCTGACCAGTCTTTCGAAACCTTATCTATAAAACTTCCATCCACCTCATCTAGCAAAATCACTTCAGTAGTGTATTTGTTTTTTTTAATAAAAGGAACAACACGTTTTTTTAATTCTTCTTTAAAATCGAGTGTAACTAAAATTACTTTTACTTTTTGATTTTTGTATTCAGCATTTATTTTTTCAAAATCAGGTAACTCTTGCACGCAAGGTTTGCACCATGTTGCCCAAAAATTTACGATGTAAAGTGTATCGTTGTTTTTTTCTATTCTACTTAATAGTTTTTCTATTTTGTAAACAGGGATTTTCTTTTGAGAAAATGCTGTAATAGAAAAAACAAAAGCGAATAGTGTTAGTATTCGCTTTATAGTTTTTATTGAGTTCATGTGAGATTTAAATTTCGCTAATCAAAGTCTTCATAATCAAAGTCATCTTCGGCTCTTGAATAGCAGCTACACGTTGTACATCTTCGTGTGTTGTAACTTCAATTTTACCTGGCACACCTAAATCAGTTACAATGCTAATTCCAAAGCAAGGTAAACCTGCGTGGCGTGCAGCGATAACTTCGGGCACTGTGCTCATTCCAACTGCATCGCCACCAATAATACGAACGTATTTGTATTCTGCTGGAGTTTCTAATGTAGGTCCAGTTAAACCAACATAAACACCTTCGCTTACTTTAATATCTAAACGTTTTGCAATTTCTTTTGCTTTTGCAATTGCTTTGTGATCGTATGGCTCACTCATATCAGGAAAACGAGTTCCAAATGTGCTGTAATTTTTTCCAATTAGTGGGTTTGGAAATAAATTAATGTGGTCGTTAATTATCATGATTTCTCCAATTTCAAAATCAGGATTCATACCACCACTTGCGTTTGATAAGAATAACATTTTTATCCCTAATAATTTCATTACACGCACAGGCATAACCACTTGCTCCATTGAGTAGCCTTCATAAAAGTGAAAGCGGCCTTGCATCGCAACAACTTTTTTACCACCTAATAAACCAAAAATTAATTTACCCGAATGGCCTTCAACCGTGCTTACAGGAAAGTTAGGAATCTCTTCGTAAGGAATTACAAATTGAGTTTCAATTTCTTTTACTAAACCACCTAAACCAGTTCCTAAAATGATTCCGATTTCGGGTTGGAAATTATTCGTTTTCTGCTGAATATTTTTTGTGGTAAATTCTATTTGCTCTAACATATTTTAAAATTAAGTCGTTAAATTCTTGTGTTTTATTTTTTAAGTCAATTTCAATTGGCAAAACGTATAATGGTAATTTGTTCAACCTATCAGCAAAGATACCATTTGTAATTTTAACGGCATCTTTTTCTGTGGTAATAATCAGCTTGTTTTCGCCTTTTATGGCTTCAAATTTATTAACAATTACATTGATATCAGATTCAGAATATTCGTGATGATCAGGAAAATCAATATAGTCAACATCATTAGCATATTCTCTAATAAAAGTAACCAAAGGCTTGTTGTTAGCTATACCCGAAAACAATACAACGTTGTATTTAAACAATTCCATCTCCGCTTTAAAGTGTTCTTTCGAATCATAAGCATGATAAAGGGCGCCGTATTTTAAGTAGGAGAAAAATAGATGTTGATATGGCCACGGTTTAATATCTTTAATAACACTTTTTAAATCTACATTAGTAGCATTGTGTGGTGTTTTTGTAACGATGATTATATCTGCTCTTGCAGAGTTTTTCTTTGCTTCTCTTAATCTTCCTGAGGGCAAGTAAGTATCGTTTATATATAAATCAGTGTAATCAGTAAGTAAAATATTCATCCCGGCTTTTACTGCGCGGTGTTGAAATGCGTCATCTAAAATAACTACTTCCGGAGCTTCAGCTTCTTTTAATAAATTTTCAATTCCTCTAACACGTTTAGCATCAACCGCAACTTTTATTTCGGGATGTTTTGTGTGAAATAGCATTGGCTCATCGCCTAAAATTTCTGCGGTACTTTTACTATCTGCTAATATATAACCCTTACTTTTTCTTTTGTATCCTCTGCTTAATGTTGCAATTGCAAAATCTTTTTTTAACAAACGAATTAAATACTCAACATGTGGTGTTTTACCCGCCCCGCCTGCACACAAATTTCCAACACAAATTACCTTTGCATTTGTAAATGATTTAGATTTAAAAACTTGCCAATCGTAAAATTTGTTCCTAATAGAAACAACAATCGCATAAATTAGCGAGATTGGATAGAGTAATATGTAAATTAGTTTTTTCAGAAAAATTTATTGCTACTAACATAGAAATTATTCGATTAATAACCAAAACTCTTTTAGTTTTTGGTGAATTTATATCCAACGCCTCTAATTGAATGAAAATACTTGTTTTCTGAGGACTCGAGCTCGAATATTTTCCTGAAATTTAAGATATAATTATCGATTGTTCGTGCGGAAGGATTTTCGCTGGGATTCCATAGTTGCTGCATTATCTCAGTGCGTGAAACGACTTGACCCTCTTTAGAAATTAGAAGCTTTAAAAGTTTCATTTCTCTATTTGGGACATCAATTTTTTTTCCACTATTATCAGTGATTTCAAAGGTATTAAAGTCGATTGAGAAATTACTAAGTATGTATTTATCTTCTTTTGCATTTGATTGATGGCGTTTTAAGAGAATTTGAACGCGAAGCAATAATTCTTCTAAATTAAATGGTTTTGTTAGATAGTCGTCCCCACCAGATTTTAACCCTTCAATTTTGTCGGCACCTGAACTTTTTGCGGATAAAAATAATATAGGAGTTTCGGAATTTATTTTTTTCATCTGTTTGCAGGCCTCTATTCCATTCAATTCTGGCAGCATAATGTCAAGTATTACTAAATCAGGATTTTGATTTTTGAAAACTTCAATAGATTTTTGCCCATTATCAGCGATAATTACCGAATATCCTTCTAGTTCAAGGTTTAATTTTATAACCGTGGCTAAATTGTTTTCATCCTCAACTAATAATATAAGTTTACCTGCCATATACATCTAATAAATATTAGAATTCAAACCTAAAACATATTTGTTAAATATCTTCGAATAGTTTGTTTTTTTTATTAAATTTATCTTAATTTGTTAAAAATAAACTTAACTAAAATACACATGAAAAAACAATTACTATCTGCGTCTGCGTTTCTTCTGTTCGGTTTTTCAACTATGTTTGCTCAGCATAATGTTATTGCTGGAAGCACTCAAGTTACAAAAGCTGGAACGCAAGAACAGCAATTTACGCGTTGCGCTTCTCCTGTGCCAAGTGCAGAGTGGGATACACAATTTAATAAATTGGTTGAACAATATATTAAAGATCATCAAGCGGATGCTACAGGAAAAGTTAATACAGTTCCTGCTACCATTCCGGTTGTTGTGCACATTATTCATAACCAAAACTCAGTTACACAAGAAAACATCAGCGCAGCGCAAGTTGCTTCTCAAATTACAGTTTTAAATGCTGACTTTGCTGGAACAAATACTGATATAACTAGTGTACCATCAATTTTTACAGGAGTTCAGGCTGGAAACACTCAAGTTCAATTTTGTTTAGCGGTTACTGATCCAAACGGTAATCCTATGACTGAACCAGGTATTGACCGTAAAAAGTGGAATACCATTTCGGGAGCTACTGATCCTAATGCTGCATCTAGTGGAGCGGCGCTTCAAACTTTATTTAATAACACAATTAAACCAGCTACAATTTGGGACCCTACAAAATACATGAATATTTGGGTTGCAAAAATGGATGGTTCTGGTTTACTTGGATATGCTTCATGGCCTGCTGCTGCAGGTTTTCCTGGCGGACAACTGGGGACTGCAGAAACTAATCAAAATTCTGGAGTTGTTATTAATTGTTATGCTTTTGGTACATCTGGTATTGCTGGTACATCTGGTTATACACCTTATAATAAAGGGCGTACTGCAACTCACGAGGTAGGTCACTGGTTAGGTTTACGCCATATCTCTGGTGATGCAGCTTGTGGTGATGATTTTTGTAATGATACTCCTAAGCAAAAAGGTGGTTTTGGTGGTGGTCAAGGTGGTTTAAACTATAGCTGCCCTTCTTTTCCCATACTTACCTTCAGGTGAATGTACTGGTGCAAATTCAGCAACAACTGTAGGAAGTGAAATGTTTATGAATTACATGGATTATGTTGATGATGCTTGTATGTATTTATTTACAGCAAATCAAAAAACGCGTATTCAAACTGCAATGACAAACGGAACTTACAGAAAAGATTTAGGTACTCATGGATTGTGTAATTCTGGACCAAGTGCGCCTACAGCTTCATTTACTCTTCCTTCAACAGGTTGTTTTAATATTGCCGTAACGGCATCTAACACTTCAAGTGGAAGCCCTACTCCTACTTATGCATGGTCTTCAAGTCCTTCAACTGGTGTAACTTTTTCTAGTACAACTGCAACTTCTCCTAACATTACTTTTGCTAATGTTGGAACGTATACAATTACATTGGTAGCAACAAATGGTTCTGGTTCACAAAACGCTACTCAGGTAATTTCAATTTCTAATTGTACACTTACACAATGCGATACAATTTATAATATTCCTGATACAAGTAGTTTAGTAATGTACACAACTGGTGGTGGTTATGTAAATGGAAATAATCAATACGGTGATTCGCACAAAGGTGAGTATTTTACTCAACCAGGTATTTCTGGTAACCAAGTAACTGGTGTAATTGCTTATTTCTACAAAAATGGAAATAATGGTACTGGTGGAAACACTGCAAACAATATCGCTTTCCAATTATATGCAGGAAATAACACAACAGGTCCTTCAGGTGCTGCTGTTAGAAGTAATAATGTTACTTTAGGAACACTTGCGACTAATGGTATTCAAAACGGAACAATTTTATATTATTCCCACACTTTCTCAAGTCCTTACACTTTAACAGCTAATGAATTTTTAGCAGCAGTTCAATTACCAACTACTGCTGGAGATACTGCTGTTTTATATTCAAGAATATTAGGCGTACCAACTACTAATACTGCTTGGGAAAAAAATGGAACAACATGGAACCCATATTCTAGTGGAGCTGCATGGAGTTCAAATGGTGCTTTAGCCTTATTCCCTATTATTTGCCCAGTTTCTGTTGGTTTAGCTGCAAGTTCTTTAAATACACAAGTTGCTATTTATCCTAATCCAAGTACTGGAGTAATTAACTTTGCTTTTGCTTTAACTAAACAATCTGATGTTAAGATTGAAGTTACAAATATCTTAGGACAAACAGTTTATACTAGTTTTGAGAAGAATGTATCTGGAGATATTAAGACAATTAACTTAGGAGATATAAATAAAGGTGTTTACTTAGTAACAGTTTCTACAGCTACTGAGAAATTAGTAAGAAAAGTAGTTATTGACTAATTGATAATAATTTGAATTAAAAAGAGGCGCCCCGTTTTCGAGGCGCCTCTTTTTTTTTGTAAATAAAATGAGCGAAGGGGAATCTAAGTGTATATTCTAATTTGAGTTACGCTTAACTATTTAATCTTCGTAAAACCTCTATCCCATCTACTTTTTTGTTTTGTCTTATCATAACTATAAAAAATAATCCATGCTTTTCCTACAATATGATCTTCTGGTAAGAATCCCCAATACCTCGAATCCATGGAGTTGTGTCTGTTATCTCCCATCACAAAATAGTAATTCATTTTAGTAACATACTTATTTGTTGTGTCTCCGTTTATTATGAATTTATTGTTTTTATAATCTAGTTTATTGTTTTCATACACCGTAATAAGCCTTCGATACAAAACAATATTATTGCTGTCAAGCTTTAATGTGTCTCCTGCCTTTGGAATGTAAAGCGAGCCAAAATTATCTATGTTCCAAGGATACACCTGTGAATAGGGAAATACTGTTTCATCCCAAAGTTCATTTTTTTCAATGTTTATTTCAGAACTGATTACATTTTTATGAGCCCTCATTTTTAGATAATTCTTTTCCGTTAAGCTATATGAATAATCACCCTTTTGAGAAATTAAGCCGCCTTCATTAATGTTATTTTCGTTTAAAAATGTAGAATCTAAACCTGCATCCTTTGTTTTAATAGTGTAGTTGTGTTGCGTACAATCATTAAAATTTTGTTGAATGTTATTGATGAATAATTTAGTGTCAATTATTCCAATCGAATCACCAGGTAATCCAACACAACGTTTTACAAAGTGTGTTCTATGGTCAATAGGAAATTCATCTTCAACTGGGTAATTAAAAACAATTACATCATTACGTTCAATAGTTGGATTTCCTCCAATTCTAAAATAGGGCAGTTGCCAAAAATCTGAATACCATTTTTTTTCTACAAATGGAGTGCTTAATGGAGTCATTGATATGCGCGGACCATAGGCCATTTTATTCACTAAAATAAAATCACCATTCAACAAGGTTTTTTCCATCGAAGGCGACGGAATAGTAAAAGGTTCGATTACACATCCTCTAATAAAAATAACTAATAAGAAAGCAATGCCAAATGCTTTAGCCCAATCCATTAGTTTTTTGTTTTTAAAGAATGTAAGAATGCTCATATATAAATTATACCCTCTTTTTTAAAAGATGTTACAAGCAAAGTAAATTTCTTTTTAAAATTAGGGGAAACAAAGGTAGTATATAATTATGTGTTGTGAATTTTTAATATGTTAGATTAATCTAATAAATTGATTATATTGATATAATTACTAAATTTGCAGCTCAAATGGCCGAGAATACAGAGCATAAATCATTAAGTGAGATACATTCAAGCGTTAACACAACAGCCGTAAGCGGTTGGAGAAAACTCTTTGCCTTTTTTGGCCCTGCTTACATGATTAGCGTTGGTTACATGGATCCAGGAAATTGGGCAACTGATATTGCTGGAGGAAGTTTATTTGGTTATAAATTACTTTGGGTGTTGGTAATGAGTAATCTCATTGCTATTTTATTGCAAACATTAAGCGCTCGTTTAGGTATTGTTACAGGAAAAGATTTAGCACAAGCATCTCGCGAAACTTACCCACCTTTTGTAAATTTTGTATTATATATTTTAGCCGAACTAGCTATTGCAGCCTGCGACCTTGCTGAGGTAATTGGTATGGCCATTGGAATTAAATTGTTGTTTGGATTACCATTGCTTGCTGGTGTTTGTATTACTGTACTCGATACTTTTTTGCTCCTTTTTCTATTGCACTTTGGTGTACGAAAATTAGAGGCATTTATTATTTGTTTGGTTGCTTTAATCGGGGCATGTTTTGCAGTGGAAATGTTTTTAGCGCAACCTGCAATTGGCGATATATTTTCAGGTATGATACCAAGTATTCCAAATGCAGAAGCTTTGGCTATTGCAACAGGAATTATTGGCGCAACAGTTATGCCTCATAATTTATACTTACATAGTTCGTTAGTGCAAACCCGAAAATTTGAAAAAACTGAACCTGCAATTAGAAAAGCAATAAAGTTTAATACAATTGATACTGTTATTGCTCTGAATCTGGCATTGTTCGTTAATGCAGGTATACTTATTTTAGCAGCGTCTTCTTTTAATACAAATGGATTGCATGTAACTAGTATAGAAGAAGCTCATAAATTAATTGCCCCGCTTTTAGGAACAAGTGTTGCAGCTATTCTATTTGCAGTTGCGCTCATTGCAGCAGGGCAAAGCAGCACGGTTACAGGTACTTTGGCCGGACAAATAATAATGGAAGGTTATTTAAATTTACGTTTGCAACCTTGGGTTCGCCGTTTAATTACACGTTGTTTGGCAATTATACCTGCTATCATAGTTATACTTTATTTCGGAGATAAAGCAGTTGGTGATATGTTGATCCTCAGTCAAATTATACTTAGTATGCAATTAGGTTTTGCGGTTATTCCGCTTATTCATTTGGTAAGCAATAAAAAAAGTATGGGGACCTTTGCCATTAAACCAATAACAAAAATTTTAGCTTGGACATCTGCATCTGTTATCGTGTTTCTTAATGGTATGTTGGTTTATGAGCAAGTAGTAGGGGCAATTAAAACGAGTGATTTGCCTGGTTTAATTGGTTCTATTTTAATTCCAGTATGCTTATTTTTTTGTGGAGTATTGGTTTACATAATTGTTAAACCATTTATTTCGCCTAAGAATGAAGAAGAATATAAACCGCATGGAGAATTAAAAGACCTGGTTATTAATACATCTTTCAAATACACTAAAATTGCTATTCCAGTAGATTTTTCTGTCGTTGATTCAAAGGCTATCAGCAAAGCATTAAGTTTAGGGGGAAAAGAATGTGAGTATGTGTTAATTCATGCAGTAGAATCAACCAACGCGATATTGCACGGAAAAAATAGCGATGATTTGGAAACACATGAAGATTTAAAAAAGCTACAAGTGTATTTATCGCAAGTTGAGGAGCATGGTTACAATTGCTCAATAAAGCTTGGTTTTGGAAAGGCATCGGCAGTTATACCCGAAATAGTGAATGAATTGGGTTGCAATTTGGTTGTTATGGCTCCACATGGGCATGGGGGCTTAAAGGATTTATTGTTTGGAACCACTTTGGAAAAGGTTCGTCATCGCATTTCGGTGCCGCTTATGATTGCCGGCTAATACGGTTTAACAAATTAGTTTGCTTTGAGAGGCAAGTATTTTTCATTATTACTTTTTTTTGACTTAATTTTGAAATGCTCAAATAAAAAAAACTATGCAATTTAATTTTTCAAAAGTACTGCTCTTAACATTGTTGTTTTCATCTTT
The DNA here is from genome assembly GCA_016702705.1 of Bacteroidota bacterium. GTDB lineage: Bacteria > Bacteroidota > Bacteroidia > B-17B0 > Aurantibacillaceae > JADJDM01. Next base: position 33,793 of record JADJDM010000021.1, read on the forward strand.
TAGTATTATTGCTCAAGATGAAAATGAACCGATAACTAAAACGGATCCAAAGGTTTCGGAGCAAAAAATGCTTAGTGGTAATTACGATGAAGCCTTAGATGACTTTTTAAATTTACATGCTGAAGAGCCTTCTAATAATAAATACACTTATAACATTGCCGTTTGTTATTTAAATATTAATGGTAACAAAGCTAAAGCTGTTCCGTATTTAGAAAAACTGGTGCGTCATGATAAACATGATCCTAATGTTGAATATTTATTAGGAAGAGCATATCATTATGCAAATAAATTTGATGAAGCTATTTCTTACTTCACTAAATTTAAAACCAATGCTAAAGGAACTCAAGAGAACCTTAAAAATGTTGATCAACAAATGCAGTATTGTTTAAACGCAAAAGAGTTAATGAAATTCCCTGCAGATGTTAAGTTTGAGAGCATGGGATATAATGTAAACTCAGAATATAACGAGCATTATTCTTTTATTCCTGCTGATGAATCATTTGTTGTGTTTAATACCAATCGTCCCGAAAAAAATTCGTTCAAAGATGAGAACGGGGAGTATAAGAATTCAATTTATATTTCTGAAGTAATTGATGGAGAATATCAAAAAGCATATTTAATCGGCGCACCAATTTGTAAAGGCAATACAGGAGAAGAAGTAATTGGTTTAAGTGCTAATGGAAAAACATTGTTGATGTTAATTAAAGATAGTAAAGGTCTTGGTAATATTTACATCAGCGAAAAGGATGAAAACGGAACATTCAAAAAACCTGTAATGCTTGATAAAAATATTAATTCGGCTTCCGATGAAATTGCAGCATCATTAAGTGCTGAAGGAGATCAAATTTATTTTGCAAGTAATCGCCCTGGCGGATTTGGAGGGATTGATTTGTACATGAGTAGAAAACAACCTAACGGAACTTGGAGTTTGCCAAACAATTTAGGGCCTGCAATTAACACAGCGTTAGATGAAGATTTTCCTAACATTGCTCCAGATGGGAAGACACTTTACTTTAGTAGTAAAGGACACACTTCAATGGGTGGTTATGATATTTTTAAAGCAAACTTTGATGAAGAAAATCAAAAGTGGGAAAACGCAAAAAATATTGGATATCCCGTTAATACAACAGGTGATGATATGAATTATAGAGCCTCGTCAAATGCACGTTACGGTTATATTTCTGCAATTCGTTCCAATGGGATGGGAGATTATGATATTTACCGCGTTGTGTTTAATGAGATTGATCCAGAATTAACAGTTTTAAAGGGAATTATTTTGTCCGAAGATGGCTCTGCAATTAATTATCCTGATGTATTACTTTCAGTGTGGGATAATAAAACAAAGGAATTAGTTGGCACTTATTTACCAAATTCAAATACTGGTAAATACGTTGTGATTCTTTCGCCTGGAAATTACTTAATGGAGGTTGAGTTGTATGGATTTAAAATAGCAACGCGAAAACTTGAAATAAAGGACAAAATATCTTATCAATCTGAAATGGATTTGGATATTAAACTTCAAGTACCAAAATAATTTATATACCCTTTTTGTGGTATGATAAATTCCTCCTTTATGGCTAAATTTGCACCATGTCAACTTTAGCTCAATTAATTCCGGGTCAAAAAGCCATTATTCAACGTTTTACGGATGATGACCTTTCATTAAAACTAATGGAAATGGGATGCATTCCGGGCGAAGAAGTTGAATTTAAAAGAACAGCTCCCTTAGGAGACCCAATAGAAATATTAGTTTCGGGTTATTTATTAAGCTTACGAAAAGCAGAAGCACAAACTATTATTGTTGTAGAAAGTGAGTAGTGTGTCGAAAGAAAAATCCATCGAACAAAAACTAATAACAATTGCACTTGTTGGTAATCCTAATGCAGGAAAATCAACCTTGTTTAATTCACTCACTGGTTTAAATCAAAAAACAGGAAACTTTCCAGGAGTAACTGTAGATAAAAAAGCAGGTTTTTTTAGAATTGTAAATGAAAGTAAAATACAACCCTATCGTTTGGTTGATTTACCTGGTACTTATAGTTTGTTTCCAAAATCTCCGGATGAAAAGGTAACCTGCGAAGTATTACTTCAACATGATAATATTGATTATCCCGAAATTATTATTGCTGTTGCAGATGCCACCAATTTGAAAAGAAATTTATTATTGGTTTCGCAACTGATTGATTTAAATATTCCTGTTGTGTTAGCATTAAACATGGCCGATGAAGCAGAGAAAAATGGCATCGCTATAAATTCAGCATTACTTTCTCAATTGCTTGGTATCCCAGTTGTTCATCTTAATTCACGCAAAGGTGAAGGGATTGATGAATTAAAAAAACAAATTGCTATAGCTACAAAGCCAGCATGTTTTTTTATGACCAAGGAAAGTATTGAGACGGATGAATACGAGCATTATATTGATTTGCTAAAGGATGCCTCTGCAAAATATCCAAGTATTAATAGCAAGCTAAAAAAAATTGAAGAGAAAGACACATTAATACGATTTAAAAAAATTAGTTCAATCATATCTCAAACAGTTGAATATTCTGGCAAAGGAAAATTATTTCAATTAACTGAGAAGATTGATACAGTACTTACTCATCCTGTATTTGGTTTTCTTTCCTTTTTAATTGTATTGTTTTTAGTTTTTCAATCTATCTTTTTTCTTGCCGAGTATCCAATGACATGGATTGAAGATTTATTTGCTTGGGGCGGAGATAGTTTATCTGCATTACTACCAAAAGGATTTATAAATGATTTATTAGTTAAAGGAGTATTGGCAGGTTTAAGTGGAGTAGTTGTATTTGTGCCTCAAATAGCTTTATTGTTTGCATTTATTTCTTTGTTGGAAGATAGCGGCTATATGGCACGTGTTAGTTTTATGATGGATAAATTAATGCGTCAGGTTGGATTAAACGGGCGTTCGGTTATTCCGCTAATTAGTGGAGTAGCTTGTGCAGTGCCAGCAATTATGGGAACGCGCACCATCAGTAATATGAAGGAGCGATTAATTACTATTTTAATTACACCTTTAATGAGTTGCTCTGCTCGGTTACCTGTTTATACTTTGCTAATTTCATTAATGGTGCCTGACGATGAAACCTCGGGGTTCTTTAGCAAAAAGGGATTATATTTATTTGCTATGTATATCCTAGGTTTCGTAATGGCTTTGCTTGTTGCTTTTGTTCTTAAATTTATTTTAAAAGCTAAACAACGTTCTTATTTTATTATGGAAATGCCTGTGTATCGTGTGCCGCAATTAAAAACGGTTTTCATTACCATGTACACTAAAGTAAAAGTGTTTTTGTTTGATGCAGGTAAAATCATCATCGCTGTTTCTATTGTGCTTTGGTTAATGAGTGCTTATGGGCCAGGCAATTCATTTGAGCAAATAGAGAAAAAGTACACGAGCGAAATTGCAGCTAATCCAACAAATGCTGATGAACTTATTGCTAAACAAGAATCAGAAAAATTAGAAGCTTCTTATGTTGGACACGTTGGCAAATTTATTGAGCCAGCAATTAAGCCTTTAGGCTTCGATTGGAAAATCGGGATTTCACTTATTACTTCTTTTGTTGCACGTGAAGTTTTTGTGGGAACAATGGCAACTATTTATAGCTCAGGTGATGGTGAAAACACATTGAAAATAAGAGATAAAATGAGTTTAGAAAGAGACTCAGTTACTGGAAAGAAAACTTACAGTGAGGCTGTGTGTTGGAGTTTGCTTGTGTTTTATGCCTTTGCCATGCAATGTGTAAGCACATTAGCAGTTGTATATCGAGAAACAAAAAAAATGAAATGGGTGTTTGTACAATTTTTCTACATGAGCGCCCTTGCCTACCTTTCGAGCTGGGTGGTTTTTAATGTGATTTTCTAAATTTTTGATGTTTCTCATTTTTAAGTATGAGCCAAGTCATGCTTTTGATTTTTTTGTGGCTGTAACTTGCGGTAAAATTAAATAACATGACACCCATTCAAAATCTCTACATGGCATTAGGCGAAGCCGCCTATGCAGTTGCAATGGCCGACGGGAGAGTTCAAAAAGAAGAACAAGCAAAATTTAAACGCATTTTAAAAACAGAGTTTTCAAAGCATGGATTAGATTTCGACTATGCTGATATTATTTTTCAGGTACTGAAAAAAGATGTAATGGAGCCGCGAACTGCCTATACTTGGTGCTTGCGCGAAATGCGTTTAAATAGCCAATACGTAAGTAAGTCGATGAAAGAAAAGTTTGTTGAGGTGATAAAAGAAGTCGCCGCTGCGTTCCCTCCAATTACAAAACAAGAACGAGAGTATATAGATGATTTTATTTATCAAATAAAATCCATTAATGGCGACCCTGTTTTTAGTAAGGAAAGTGGGATTTAATTGCTGAAATGCACTTTACATTTTTTTAGTTTAGCATAAAATGCAAGTTCGTGCGTGCGCCATTTGGTGTTATTAAACAAGGTTTCAAGGCCCGTCCAAGATAAAAACCAACCTGCTGGCTCTAATACAACAATTAAAGCATTTAGTAATAATTGTTTTTCTTGGAGCAGTAATAAATAGGTTGCAAAAAACAATAAAGTACTTCCAATTAAAAAGAACAGTAATCCCTTTTGTTGTTCTTTTTTCTTTTTTAGCAAGTAATGATTGTATCTGTTTTTAAAATGTTCGTGCAGACGTTTAATAATAATTGTTTCCTGCTCAGCATTATGTTGTTTTGTTGTAAGTGAAAATTGCAATTCATTAATTTCTTCTTCACTTTCTTCGGCCACTTTTTTTAGTTGATGCGAAAAATCTTCCGAAACACTGCGCTCATTATAATTCCGTGCATCAAAGTCGGAAAACAAATCATTATAATCATCAATAGAAATACTTAGTTTACGCATGCAGTATCATTTTGTATGGTAAAGATAAGGATTGTAAATGATAGTTGTTTTGTGTAGTATATTCAAATGATTTAAGTTTTTTGTATTTGCTCCCTAAACCGTATATTAGCACAAGTTAGTTATGACTAGGAAAATTTATATACTATCACTTTTGCTTTTCTTTTCGTTGTTGGGTTATTCCCAAAGCGATGAGGATATAAAAATTATTGATAGCCTTAAACTAGCCATTGATAAGGAAAAGCAAGACACTAGCAAAGCTAAAACACTATTTTTGTTAGCCAAAATGTATAGTGATATTGACCCTAATATTGCTATCAAATACCTCAATCAAGCAAAAGGATTAATGGTAAATGCTTCCAACGACAGGATACTTTCGGATATTACTAATCAATTAGGCTATAATTATTATTATCTAGGAGATTTTAATAGCAGCTTAAAATATTTTTTGGAGATGATGAAAATATGTGAGAGGCAGAATAATATTTTGGGAATTGCAGCTGCACATAATAATATTGGAAGTATTTATTTCGAATTAAATGACACAACAAATGCATTAAGCCATCATTTAGAAGCATTAAGAATTAGAAAGAAACATAGTAAAAACGACAAAGATGGTAAAAATGAAATTGCTATGTCGTATGGTAATGTCGGGAAGTCGTATTTTGCAATGAATGATTATAAAAAGGCTATGGAGTATTATCAACTCTCATTAAACTTATCAAAGGAGCTGGGCAATAAACAACGAGAAGCATTAATGCTAAATAACATTGGAAGTGTTTTAGCTGAACAAGGAAAGTACGATGAAGCCTATCCTAATTTTATTAATGCCTATAACATTTATTTGGAAGCCGACTCTCCAGAAAAAATTTCCCTTTGCCTAAATAATATTGCCGAGGTGCATTACCGTAAAGGCGAGTATGAAAAGTCTGCGGAGCATTATAAGAAATCATTGGTGTATTCCGAAAAAGTTTCAGCTTTATCCGACATGAAAAATAGTTACGATGGCTTGCAAAATTGTTATATACAGTTAAATGATTTTAAAGAAGCATACATGTGCTTGCAAAAATATTTTGAACTTAAGGATTCGATATTTAGTGAGGAAAACACTGTTCAAATGAATGAACTACTTGCAAAGTTCGATTCCGACAAAAAGGAACAGGAAATAAAATTATTGCAAAAGGAAAAAGAAATGTCATCTTGGTTAAGAAATTCCTTAATTGCAGGCTCTGTATTACTCGTGTTCTTGGCTTTTGCTCTGTATAGCAGAAACAAAGTAAAACAAAAAGCGAATGTTGAATTATCAGTTAAAAATAAAAACATTGAAGAACAAAAACAAATTGTTGAAGAACAGAAGTTAAAATTAGAGGTTCATCAAAAAGAAATTGTTGACTCCATTAATTACGCAAAACGCATACAATATGCTTTATTAGCTAATGAAAATTTATTAAATAGAAATTTGCCAAATCATTTTGTTTATTTTAACCCTAAGGATATTGTAAGTGGCGATTTTTATTGGGCTGCAGAGCATGCTGAATATTTTTATTTAGCAGTGTGCGATTGCACTGGGCATGGTGTTCCTGGTGCATTTATGAGTTTGCTTAATATTGGTTTTTTAAGCGAGGCAATAAAAGAAAAAGGTATTTCGGAACCAAATGTGATTTTTAATTATGTGCGTGCGCGCTTAATCGAAAGCATAAGCATGGAAGACCAAAAAGATGGCATGGACGGAATTTTACTACGCTTTTCTAAAACAGATAATTCAATTGTTTACGCTGCAGCACATAACGCTCCAATTATTGTAAGTGGAGATAAACTTATCGAGCTGCCAAAAGATAAAATACCTGTAGGCAAAGGCGAGCAAAACAATGAGTTTAATTTGTTTACTATTAATTACCAAAAAGGTGATGTATTATACCTTTATACCGATGGCTATGCCGACCAATTTGGTGGACCAAAGGGGAAGAAATTTAAATACAAACAACTAAACGAATTAATTTTATCTCAACATACTTCTTCATTACAAGAACAAAAAAATAATTTAAGTTCAGCCTTTAATAATTGGAAAGGCGATTTGGAGCAGGTAGATGATGTTTGTGTTATTGGAATAAAATTATAAAAGTTTATATGTTGTCGTTTGTTTACATTGGCGATAAAGGGCTGCGGGCTTGCGCTGTGCGGCTAACGAGGCCGAACAGGTTTTAAACCCACTACTTGTCCCGACTCACTCGGGAATTGTTTAAACGAAGATAACACTTTCTAAAGCGGCGGCAAAACTAAAAATATGCGCTTTAGTGCAAACCTTAATTTAGCCAAAGTCCTTCCTCAAAACCCACATGGCGCAATTGCCCTTTGTTAGGCGGCCGTTAGTTCAATTGCAGTCTAACTGTTTTGCTCTTATTGTCGTAAATAACTGTTAATGTCTCTTTGTTAAAGAACTTATATTCGAGATGAAACAACTCGTCTTCAATTGCGAAAACTTTGTCAATGTCGTAACGAAAATTTGTAAACCTATAATCTTCATACAAATTGTTTTCTTCTCGAATTGAGCCCATTCCAATTTTAATATGGAAACAAAAGCAAGAAGGCTCAGTTTGTATTGGGTCTTCAATTCGGATTGTTTTATTATTCTTTAGTAAAGTTCCTCTAGTAAAGTTGTGTCTAATATCACCATATGTACCTGCAATTAGAATCGTGTCTAAATAGTTTTTAATTTCAAATATAACTATTCCAATCTCATTTGTCCAAAGAAGTTTCTGCCCAGATTTATAGTTTCTCGTGTCATGTATTGCCGCATCATCACAGTCGGAATAATTACTCATCTCGTAAATGTGACCTGGGTCAAACCGCGTGATTATTATCCGTACATCTTTGTTAGAATTATTTACGAGTCGAATTGTGTCAAAATTAGGATAGTTGATTTTTAGTTTAACTGTGTCACCTTGTTCTGAAATAGATTTAGAGTTCACCGTCCATTGATAGTCGACACCATATTTTAAACTATCTGGAACGGTATGAAAATAAAACAAAGCAAATTTGTCTGCCCGTTTGGAATAACAACTCAGGCAAAGAAATGAAAGTAATATTATCGTAATCTGTAGTCTCATTACTAATGCTGCCTAAATCCCATATAGGAATATTAAAAATACTCTTTTCTGGTTAATTTAGCAAGATAGGCGTACCTTTTGGATTTTTTTAAACAATCTTACATTGTTATAAATCAAAAAAGGCTTCCTCTGAAAAGAGGAAGCCTTTTTTTTAAATTGACTCATTACATTATCCTAAAATCTCTTTCACCTTAGCCTCCAATGCAGCTCCACGAAGACCTTTGGCAATAATATTTCCATCCTTACCAACAAGTATTGTAAAAGGAATTGATGAAATATTAAACTGGGCACAAACAGAAGATTGCCATCCACCTAAATCAGAAACATGAATCCATTTTAACCCATCTTTCTCAATTGCTTTTACCCATTTATCTTTTTCTTCATCTAACGAAACACTGTAAATTTCAAAACCTTTTTTCTTATATTCATTATACAATCTCACAACATTAGGATTCTCCTTGCGGCATGGCCCGCACCAGCTAGCCCAAAAATCAACTAACACCAATTTCCCTTTTAATGAAGATAAAGCAACTTCTTTTCCTTCTGGAGTTTGCAATTTAATATCAGGCATTGCGCCACCATTTGGCAATAATTTATCTTGTGCTCCTAGCAATTCAAATTGCTTTTTGTATTGCATAACACTTTGCTCTAGCTGAGTGGTGTAAACAGATTTTGGTTGTTTCTCTTTTAATGCAGCTAATACTTTTTCATAAACATCTAAGTTTGTTTCAATATTGATTACATTAAAAGCGCCAAAATTAGCGATAGTGCCTGGGAAAGCCATTACCTTTGTTGCCATATGCTTTGCAGCTCTTTCATAAATCAAATTAAATTGCGCTTCTGCCTCGCCATTCATTTGCTCCATTTTTACTGAGTCCATTTGTTGGCTAGCCATTTTTGCTTGCACCACATCTTGAAGAGAATCTAAAGCAGTGCTAATTTTCAATAATTCATTACTTACTTCAATAAATTGTTTTGTATCTGCAGAGCCTTCTACTTTATAATCCTTACCTAAGTTTTTTGCATCACCAGTAAAAACTAATTTTTGAGTTGAATCAGCAACAATAATTGCAAAATTTGCTTCAGAAGTTTTAATTCGGAAAAAATCAAGCGGTGTAGCTTTGATATTCGTGAATTCAAATTCACCCTTTTCATTTACAATTGCTGAATCAATAAACACAGGACTATTGCCTGCCATTTGTTCTAATACTAATTTTTCGCCGCTTGCATTTGTAAGCGTTCCTTTTAATTCAAATCCATTTCCTTTTTTTGAATTACCGCAAGAAGCCAAAACTACTAACGATGCTGCAACAGCCAATGATTTTAAAAATACTTTTTTCATTAATTATAATTTATCTAAGGTTTCTTTAACTAATTTACTTGCCATTTTTGGGTCTGCTTTTCCACCAGAAAGCTTCATTACATCTCCCATAAACATTCCTATTAAACTTACTTTTCCTGCTTTATATTCAGCAACTTTTTCTGGTGATTTTGCTATTGCTTGGTCAACCAATAATTGTAAAGCATCCGAATTACTTTCTTGTATTAAATTTAATTCTGTTGCAATTTGCAAAGGTGATTTATCGGGACTGCTTAACATTGCAGGAAACACCTGCGATGATGCAACCGTGTTACTTATTTTACCTTCGTCAATGATGGCAATTAATTCTGCAATCTTAACAGGACTTAAAGTAAAGCGATCAATCGTTAATGCATTTTCATTCAAATAACTTTTGATTGAACCCATCATCCAGTTTGCTGCTGCTTTATAATTTTTAGTTTGTTTTACTAATTCCGAAAAATACAATGCAATACCTTTTGTATCCGTTAAGTTAGTTGCATCGTAATCAGTAAGCTTTAATGAATTTACAAAACGATCGTACAACTCTTGAGGTAACTCGGGCAATGTAGCTTTTTGTTTTGCAATGTATTCCTCCGTAATCATTATCGGTTGCAAATCGGGCTCAGGAAAATAACGATAGTCGTTTGCATTTTCTTTACTTCTTAAACTAAAAGTTATACCTGCAACCGCATCAAAACTTCTTGTTTCACCTGCTATTTCTTTCCCTGCTTCCAAATCATCAATCTGACGTTTAATTTCAAATTCGATAGCGCGTTGCACGTTACGAATAGAGTTCATATTCTTAACCTCAACTTTTTTTCCAAATTCAGTACTGCCTTTAAGCATTACCGAAACGTTTGCATCGCAACGCATAGAACCTTCTTCCATGTTACCATCGCAAATATCTAAATAACGTACAAGTTTTCTAACTTCAGTTAAATAAGCATACGCTTCATCACTTGTTTTAATATCTGGTTCAGAAACCATCTCCAATAAAGGTACTCCAGCACGATTTAAATCAATTAATGAATCAAAAGGATCTTGATCATGCATACTCTTACCTGCATCCTCTTCCATGTGGATACGAGTAAGATTTATTTTTTTTGTTGAACCGTCTTTTAGTTTAATTCCAATAAATCCACCATTGCAAATGGGTGTTTTATCTTGAGTAATTTGATACCCCTTTGGTAAATCAGCGTAGAAATAATTTTTACGAGCAAATTGATTTTCTTTTCTAATATCAGCGTTAACTGCTAAACCTAATTTTACTGCAAACTCAATTGCTTTTTTATTTACGCGGGGCAAGGTGCCAGGGTGACCAATACTTGTAACGCTTACATTGGTATTTGGTAAAGCTCCGTACTCATTAATATCGTCCGCATACATTTTACTTTTAGTAAGTAATTGAATGTGAACTTCGAGTCCTATAACCGCTTCGTATTTTTCGTAAACCGACATGTTTTTATTTAAAAAATTTAAAGGCTAAAGATAAGATTTTTGCGGGAATTACAGATGTTATGCCCTCTTGATAACAATATTTAAGCTTTAAAAACAAACTCTGTGTTCCTTAGTGCTCTCCGTGTCTCCGTGGTAAATATTTTATCTCCCCAATTTTCCTGTGTTTCTTACCACTGAGACACATAGAACACAGAGTTTCACGGAGGGATTTCGTTCTTGACTCTAAAAAACCTACTTAAACTTCATTTTAGCGGTTACCATTTTATGAATAAAGTACATCATAATAAGGCACACAACCATACTGCCAATAACTACATAACCAAGTACTTCGTAGTTATGAAATACTCCCGTTTTATCTTGATAAACAATTAAACCCGCCGAATAAGCGGAAATACCACCTGCTAAGTATTGCACAGATGAATTAATTCCCATAAAAGCACCTCTGTCCTTTGGCTCAGGAACACCCGACATTAATGCTGAAGAAGCAATCATACGAGAGGCCACAGAAATAAATAAGAATACACTAACTATTAATAGCAACCAAAGTGGCGTTTCACCAAGGCTTGTATAAATTCCAACCATAATCATACTTAATACCGAACCAACAAAAAATATTTTATACTTGCCAACTCTATCACTTAGTTTGCCAACTAAAGGCCCCGCAATAATAGAGAATACGCCCGTTACTCCAAACAAAATGGGCAATTGCTCTTTGGTTAATTTTAAGTTATTAATACTAAAAGCGCCGCCAAACTGGTTTAGCATAAATCCGCCAGTAGCTAGCAAACAAGTTGCCATAAAGCCCTTTAAATAGTTAGTGTTTGAGATAGTCTTAATTAAATGATTAAAGGCATTACTTTCTGTTCTTAATTTCAAATGCTCATTAACGGGTTTCAGTTTCACAATAATAAGCGCTCCAACAACTAAGCTTAATACAACAATCATAATAAATGGGGAATGCCAGCCATAAGCATTGGCAAGCACCAAACCAACAGGAATTCCTAAAACTTGGCTCGCGGCAAAAGCTGTTTGAACAAATCCCATTACCCTACCCCGCACTTCCATGGGGAATAAATCAGTAATAATTGCAAATGAAATAGAGGATAAAACACCACCAAAAATCCCTGTTATAATACGTGCTGCAAGTAGTGAGTTATAATCGGGGGCTAAACCACAAAAAAGTGTTCCTAAAATAAAACCTGTATAAAAGAAAAGTAAAAGTTTTTTTCTATCAAACTTATCTGCAAAGCCAGCAGCGAGCAATCCAGAGCAACCAGCGCTAAATGCATAAGATGAAACTACTAATGAAAATTTTGCAGCATCAATTTTTAATTCCTTAATTAATGTATCACTTAGTGGCGACAACACCATAAAATCTAATACAACAGTAAATTGCAATATTGCTAAAATAGCAATTACAAAAACTTGGTATTTAGTAAATACTACTTTAGGTGTTGACATAGACAACAAATGTAAGAACAGTTTAATTGTCTATACATTAATTTCGACGAATTTAGTTAACGCAATAAAAAAGCCCCACCAAATAAATGATGGGGCTTCAATAACTATTTACAAAATTAGTGAGTTGCCGCAGGAGCAGTTTCTTCAATTGTAACTTTATACTTTGCAGCAAAAACCATTTGCGCATCTTGTATTTTCTTTAAAGCATCTGCTGTTTTGGTATCAATTGCATCTGCAACCGCATCTAATTTAGCGTTTTCTTCTTCAGTAAGATCTCTGCCTTCAATAGTTATTAATTCTAAGGCTTGTTTGTATTCTACATCGCAAAGACCTTTAATAACTGTGAAATAAGCTTTACCAGCATCCTTATATTCAGAGCTTCCATCAAAAGCTTCCATTTTATCAACTGTTGCTAATGCATCGTTTGCCTCTTTTACAACCTTTTCGTAAACAGCAGTTTTTTGTGCTTTAGTAGAATCGCTAAATGCAATATTTAGATATTCAGTTTCAGTTGCAGATAACTTTTTTTCGATTGCAATTAAATCATCATTGTACTTACGTGCATCTTCAACGCTTGGTTTACAAGAAACCAATAAAACTCCAACAAGTAGAGCTAAGGATAGGGTTTTTAATTTTTCATGTTTTGTTTAAATTTTAAATAAAGGTAATAAAATATTGGGAGATGGAAAGTAAAAAACCGAGATAACTATTTCATCAAATACTCATCTCGGATTCTTTATAAGATTCAAATTAATTTAAAACTCAGCACTCTTCGGAGTTCTAGGAAATGCAATTACATCGCGGATGTTGTCATGCCTGTAACGAATAGCACCAAACGTAAAAAGTCCCTGCTGTTCTTCGGCCTTCTCAGAGTTACAGGGACTTAGAATTCTATTTATCTTTTACTTAGTTTCTGTAGCTGTAGTTTCTTCTATCTCAAATTTGTTTTTATCGGCAAACACTTTTTGAGCTGCTTGCATATTCTTTAAAGCTACAACAGACTTATCAACCATGGCTGTTGTAACTTTATCCAACTGAGCGTTTTCTTCGTCAGTACGATCTCTGCCTTCAATGGTAATTAAATCAAAAGCTTGTTTATATTCTACATCACAAATACCTTTAATAGCCGTGAAATAAGCTTTTCCCGCATCTAAATACTCTGTGCTGCCATCAAAAGCTTCCATTTTATTTATTGCTGCCAAAGCTTCGTTTGCCTGAAGTACCAGAGCATCGTATGCTGCCTTTTTTTGTGCTTTACTCGAATCAGTAGCTACAATATTTGAAAACGCAGTTTCTTTATTAGCTAATTCACTTTCCGCTGCAATAAGATCTTCGTTGTACTTTTTTGCATCTTCCGGAGTTACCGACTTACAGGAAACAAGGATGGCTCCAATTAAAATAGCCAATGTTAGGTTTTTGATTTTTTTCATGGTTGTTTTTTATGTAAGATAACAAAAGCGCTGTTTAATTAAAACTAAAACTCAGCACTCTTCGGAGTTCTAGGAAATGCAATTACATCGCGGATGTTTGTCATGCCTGTAACAAATAAAACCAAACGCTCGAAGCCTAAGCCAAATCCAGCGTGTGGGCAAGCACCAAATCTTCTTGTATCTAAATACCAATACATTTCTTCAATTGGCAAATGCATTTCTTTCATGCGAGTTTCCAATAATTCTAAACGCTCTTCACGTTGAGAACCACCAACTATTTCTCCAATACCAGGGAATAAAATATCCATTGCTCTTACTGTTTTCCCATCATCATTTTGACGCATGTAAAACGCTTTGATGTCTTTTGGATAATCAGTAAGTATAACTGGTTTTTTAAAATGTTTTTCCACCAAGTAACGTTCGTGCTCGCTTTGTAAATCAACGCCCCACTCGTTTACAAGATATTGGAATTTTTTCTTTTTGTTGTGATTGCTTTCGCGTAAAATAGAAATCGCCTCAGTATAAGTTACACGCTCAAATTTATTATCAATACAGAATTGCAATTTTTCTAGTAAAGACATTTCGCTACGCTCTGTTTGAGGTTTGTTTTTTTCCTCATCCAACAAACGTTGGTTTAAAAATTCGATATCTTCTTTATTATGTTCTAATGCATAACGAATTACATAATGAAGTAATTCCTCTGCTAAGTCCATATTATCATTCAAATCAAAAAACGCCATCTCAGGTTCAATCATCCAAAACTCAGCTAAGTGGCGAGTAGTGTTTGAGTTCTCTGCGCGGAAAGTTGGTCCAAAAGTATATACTTCGCCAAATGCCATTGCGGCAAGTTCACCTTCTAATTGCCCAGATACCGTAAGGTTTGTAGCCTTCCCGAAAAAATCTTGTTTAAAATCAATTTCACCTGCCTCGTTTAATGGAGCTTTATTAATATCTAAAGTTGTTACTTTAAACATTTCCCCTGCGCCTTCTGCATCACTAGCTGTGATGATAGGTGTGTGCATGTAAACAAAACCTTTATCATTAAAAAATTTGTGCACAGCATAAGCTAATGAATGACGCACACGGAAAATTGCCCCGAATGTATTTGTTCTAAAACGTAAATGTGCTATCTCACGCAAAAACTCTAATGAGTGAGCTTTTGGTTGCAGTGGATACGAATTTGGTTTGCTGATATCTGATTCTGCATCACCATAAATTTCGATTGAGGTAACAGCAACTTCTACTTTTTGTCCTTTACCCTGTGAAGCAATTAATTTACCTGTTACACCAACACAAGAACCTGGAGTAATGCGTTTCATGGTTGCCTCATCAGCAACTTCAGCATTAACAACAGCTTGAATATTATTTATAGTTGAACCATCGTTAATAGCGATGAATTGATTGTTTCTAAAAGTACGAACCCAACCTTTAACTGTAACTAATTGTTCAGTTGGTTCGGTTAAAAGAAGTTCTTTAATTTTTGTACGCTTTTGCATAATTTTAAATTATAATAAGGATGACAAATTTAGGAGAATTTTCGGGTTATTTCCCGCAGATTTCACAGATTACTGCAGATTTTTTTCAAAATACTTTTGATTAAAGCTACTTATTCAACAATAAATTTCCCAGCTAAATTTGTTCCGTCATTACAATTTATGGCGAAGGTATAAATTCCCTTAGCGAGTTGTGAAGTATTGCATTCAAAATACTCTGTGTTCAACAATTGGTCGTTAAATATAGTTGCGCCAATGATACTAGAAATAATAATTCTTCCGCTTAGAGCCTTTGAAAAACTGACATGTATCCCATTTGAAATAGTTGAAACATATCCTTCTATTTGTTTATTTTCCTTAATCGAAAGGCCTTGTCCAACACAATTACCTGAAGGAAAGGTGCAGCTACCAGTATTTAAACAACTAAATCCATATCTATCAGCGCCCATTTCGCATCCGTTTGTTTGATAAAACAAATAATCATCTATAGGACCAATTCCGCGAACAACAGTATATGGCATTACAATCCAAGGACAAGAAGTTTGAATCTTAGAATAATACAAAACCTCTCTAGTAGCTCCACACATAACTATACTACCAACACTGTCAAGCACTAATATATATCTAAAATCAGTTGGCGCAGGAAATGGTTCAAATACAATTGAGTCGCCCACATTCATATTAAATGAATAAAGCAACTGTAAACTATCTTGGAAAAACTCAAACAAAGAGTCATTTCTTTCTAAGAGATAATTAGAGCAATATGAGTAATAGGAAGGTGGATTAGGGCACACACAACTCACATAAGATGCAGTACAAATCTTCTTTACATTTTGAGTATTAATTATGGTATCGCCTGTATAATAAAGAGTTCTTTCTCCATTAAAACCTCCAGTATGACTTATCAAATAATAATTAAAATAACTCCCAATTGGAGCAAACACACTTTGAGCAAAATTCATTTTCGCTAAAACAACAAACACAAGAAGTAAAATAAATTTTCTCATATACCAAATATATCAAATTCCATGAGGAAATCCAATAGATGAATCAAGGCTCTTCAAAAAAAAATCCCCCGATTACTCGGAGGACTTTCTTATATAAAATAAAACTAATTCTATTTTACAGCATCAATAACCGCTTTAAAAGCTTGTGGGTGATTCATTGCTAAATCAGCCAATACTTTACGATTAAGATCGATGTTTTTAGAATTTAATTTTCCAATGAATTCAGAATAACTCATTCCGTGCTCGCGCACACCTGCGTTAATACGTTGAATCCATAATGCACGGAAATTACGTTTTTTGTTTTTTCTATCGCGGTACGCGTAAGTCAAACCTTTCTCCCATACGTTTTTCGCTATTGTCCAAACGTTTTTGCGAGCACCCCAATAACCTTTTGTGTGTTTTAGGATCTTTTTTCTGCGGGCTCTTGAAGCCACATGATTTACTGATCTAGGCATTTTTTGTTTTTTTACTGATTATCAGTGTTTCTTTCGAAAGCTTAAACTGATTTCTCAAGGTTTAAAATTGTTTTTTCTTCCAGGTTTTGATTCAAAATTACTTACCAATTGCTAGTAAAAATCTGATATTTCCTAAGTCTCTGTCATGAACGAAACCAGTTTTTGCTAAACCGCGTTTACGATCTTTCTTTTTCTTAGTCAAGATGTGATTTTTAAAAGCATGCTTTCTTTTGATCTTACCGGTTCCAGTTAACGCAAAACGCTTTTTTGCGCTGGAATTTGTTTTCATTTTTGGCATGTTTTCTCTTTATAAAATTTAGGGCAACGAAGATACAATAAATTTGGGAATACAGCCTATTTTTGTTGAAATATTTAAAAAACTGTGTTTCAACACATTTCAAACAGAAATCAGTTATTCATGTAACATTTATCACATTTACTCTCACAAATTGCTTCTAACTTCGCCGTATGAGAAAAGGAATTGTTTGGTTTACTGTTTTAACAGGTATATTTTCCCTTACCACTTGTACTAAAGATGTGTATGTACCTAATACTTGTTTTAAAGAAGATATACTTCCCATTTTTGTAAGTAATTGCACAATGAGCGGTTGTCACAACTCTATCGATAAAAAAGAAGGTTACGACCTTAGTAATTATGATGGAATAATGAAGGGAGTGAAAGTAGGCAAACCAAACTCAAGCGAGATTTTTCATTCAATTAGCGGAAACGACCCAGAAATGCCCGAAAAACCATATTCGAAACTGAGCAAACAAGATGTAACAAAAATTAAAAGTTGGATACAAATGGGCGCTAAAAACAGCTCTAATTGTACTGATTGTGACACAACTAATTACACTTACAGCGGGCGTATAAACCCTATTATTCAAACCTGGTGCAAAGGATGTCACAGTGCTACAAGTCCAGGTGGCGGAATAAATTTATCAAGCTATGCAGGAGTTGTAAGCTCGATTCCAAATAATCAACTATTGGGTAGCATAAAACATATTTCAACATTTAGTGCGATGCCTAAAGGAACTACACAACTATCGCAATGTGATATTGATGCTGTTGAAAAATGGATTAATGCTGGGTTTCCGAATAATTAAAACAAAAACTACCAACAAAAATCTTTTATCTCCTTTGGCGTTATAATTTTCCCCCTTGCATCTGGATAAGCATTGGTAAAAGCCTTTGTCAGCTTAACTTTTGAAGTTTCGCTATACTTAAATTCAAATGCATCCAATTGCCCCGCTGACTTCTCTACGTAATCAACTTCTTGTTGCTGCAATGTTCTCCAAAAATAAGGTTTTACATTTTTATTTTTCCACTCGTTCATTTTTAGTCTATCAGCCACCATCATGTTTTCGAATAATGCGCCTGCATCCTGTCTCACTTGTATTGGTCTAAAATCATTGATAATTGCATTGCGTATGCCATTATCCCAAAAATAAATTTTCTTCATTTTACTTACTTCCTTACGCTGATTGGTTGCATAGGAACTCAATCGAAAAACAACAAAAGCTTTCTCAAGCAAATCGATATAACTATCAATGGTTTCTGTTTTTACTTTTAATTGATTTGCTAATTCGTTTAAAGAAACTTCTGAACCCATTTGATACGCGAGCAATTGCAAGAGTTTATCAAGTAACTCTGGCTTACGAATATCTTTCCACACCAATACATCTTTATACAAATATTGTGAAGCTAAATTTTTAAGCAATGCTTCTGCATCCGCACGGTGCGTGCATATTTCGGGATAAAAACCATGTATTAAATGAAAAGGCAAATTATTTTCAATTGTTAATTTACTTTCATCTTTATACAATTCGTAAACCGAAAACGGATACAAGTGCATTAACACATGCCTTCCTGTTAAAGGCTCAAACACCTTATCAGCAATTTCAAGTGCCGAAGAACCTGTTGCAATTAACTGAACATCTTTAAAATTATCGGTAATACGTTTTAATAATAAACCAGCATTATCAATACGTTGCACTTCATCAATCACTATTAGCTTGTGATTTCCGATAGTATCTTTTAATTGATTAAGAGTAGCATTTCCCAACGATTCGCGCACATTTGCCTCATCAGCATTTAAGTAAATTGCTTTTTGTTTTGTACTTTTAATTAGCTTATTTACCAAGGTTGTTTTCCCAACCTGACGAGCGCCAATAAGTACAATAGCTTTATGCTTTTTAAGCCAAGCTTCAATGTTTGGAAATGCTAATCGGGTAAAATTATCCATACACAAATGTACAACTTATTTGAAAATATTGGAAATTTTAATACTTATTTTTCCATTATAATAGAAATTTTAATACTTATTTTTCCGTTATAATGGAAATTTTAATACTATTTTAGCTTAAGGAAACAAGCTCCTCCACACTCCAGGCCTCTGCCTTAGCAGAAAACAACACTTTAGTCTTAGCCCAAACAGATGCAAATAAATCCGAATTGCGATATTTTTCGAGAAATTCCTCCCCATTCCAATGACTGTAAGTAAAATAAATGTTTGGGTTATTTATATCATTAAGTAACTTTAAATGTGTGCAGCCTTCAAAACCTGCAATAAGATGTTTGCTTTCATTAAAGATCTTAAGAAAATCAGCAGTTTTATCCTCCTGAAAAGTCATTTTTACAATACGTATAATCATTATTCAAATTCTATTGTAATATTAAAATCGGTATGCGTATGCAGATTTCTTGGAAATAGTAATTGCCTTGCAGCACCTTTATTTATAGCTATTTCTAAATGTCCTGAACTATTAAATAAAGCCAAAGCATCAGTAGCCGAAACATCATCGTAGTTGTCGGAAATTTCAGAAATACGTAAATTAGGTAAATGAATAGTGAAGCCCCTACCCTTTCTCGATTCTTCGAAAAATGATTTTTTTATATTGGTAATTACGTTTCCAAACGAGTCCAAATAAACACATTTACCAACAATACTATCTGCACTTGAAGTCGGCTGAAAATTCAATGCTTGCAAGGCTTCCGGAATTTCCTCGGCAATGTCAGTTAAAAACTTTCCATTTGCAATATCAACAGCGGCTTTTGATAATGTATCTCTCGGATATAAGATGGAATCAGGATACTCTTCTTTATTCAAATGATAAAAGACAACTTCACCTCCATCATAAAACAAACTGAACAAACCATTATCGGGGCATAAAATATATTGTTCTTTATATCGCACAATTAAACTGTTATCATGCTTCAGATTAGCTGACTTTATTGCTAATACGTGGATAGTATCTTTCGGGAATTCATGAAAAACATTTCCAAAAACATAGGCAGCTTGTTGAATGTTGTACTTGTCAATTTCATGCGAAACATCAACAATTTGGGTATTTTGAGCATTCTTTAATATATACGCTTTCACCAGCGCAACATAATTGTCGCGGTTACCTAAATCGGTTGTAAGCGTTATAATTGGCATTTGCTAATAGCTGTTAGTAAAAAAGTACTGCACCTTCAAAAGTAATTAATATTTTTACCTGCCTTTAAGAGGCTATTTCTATTCATTAACAGAATTATAAACAACACACTTGAGCGAGAAAATAATAGCAGTTGATTCGGTTGAACCAGTAGAATTGTATGGAGTTAACGACCACAAGTTAAACTTATTGAAGGGTTATTTTCCTAAGTTAAAGATTGTTGCGCGTGGATATTCGATTAAATTAATTGGCGATGAACCCGAAATAGAGCGTTTTGAAAAGAAATTAGAACTATTGGTTGAGTATTATCACAAAACAGGTGTACTCTCCGAAAAAGCTATTGAGCGCTTGCTTGGACAAACTGGAGATAACATTTTAGAAAAAATTGAAAGCGAGGCAAACGATGTAATTGTGTTTGGCAACAATGGTTTAGTTATTAAAGCTAAAACACCTAATCAACGCAAAATGGTTGATGCCATTGCGAAAAACGATATGATTTTTGCTGTTGGTCCAGCTGGTACAGGTAAAACTTACACAGCAGTAGCACTTGCAGTACGCGCATTAAAAAACAAAGAAGTAAGAAGAATTATTCTTACTCGCCCCGCTGTTGAAGCAGGAGAAAATCTTGGTTTTTTACCTGGAGATTTAAAAGAAAAATTAGATCCATATTTACAACCATTGTATGATGCATTGTATGATATGATTCCGATGGATAAATTAAATCAATTAATAGAATCGAAAGTAATTCAAATTGCCCCGCTTGCTTTTATGCGCGGACGTACATTAGATCATGCTTTTGTAATTTTAGATGAAGCCCAAAACACAACCGAAAGTCAAATGAAAATGTTTTTGACACGTATGGGAGCAAATGCAAAGTTTATTATTACAGGCGATGCATCTCAAGTTGATTTACCGCGCAATCAGCCATCGGGACTAATTCAATCATTGCGTATTATAAAAAATATTCAAGGAATTGATACGATAATATTAGATGGTAGTGATGTTATCCGTCATAGATTAGTAAGAGAATTAGTTGCTAAATATGATTTAGAAAAAGACACTCAAGTAAAGCAACCATATAGAGATTTTAAGAAAACAGACGAACCTAAAAAGGACGCATAATATTATGAACACATTAGTTAAAACAGATTTTAATTTTCCGGGGCAAACAAAAGTTTACAAAGGCAAAGTGCGTGATGTATATACCATTACAGATAAATATTTAGTAATGGTAGCATCTGACCGCATTAGTGCATTTGATGTTATTTTACCAGAAGGAATTCCTTACAAGGGGCAAGTATTAAATCAAATTGCAGCAAAATTTTTAAAAGCAACTGAAGACATTGTGCCAAACTGGTTAATCTCATCACCCGACCCGGTTGTAAGTATTGGTAGAATGTGCCAACCATTTAAAGTAGAAATGGTAATACGTGGATACCTTGCAGGACACGCAGCACGTACTTATAGTTCCGGATTAAGAACTTTATGTGGTGTAACATTAGCTGAAGGATTAAAAGAAAGCGATAAACTTCCTACACCAATTATTACTCCAACAACAAAAGCAGATGCTGGGCACGACGAAGATATTTCTCGTGAAGAAATTTTAGCAAAAGGGATTGTGAGCGAAGAACATTATGTTCAAATGGAAAACTACACTCGTGCTTTGTATCAAAGAGGTTGCGAAATAGCTGCAAAACAAGGTTTGTTGTTAGTTGATACTAAATATGAATTTGGTTTATATAATAGCAAAGTCTACTTGATGGATGAAATCCACACACCAGATTCTTCGCGTTATTTTTACAAAGAAGGTTACGAAGAGCGCCAAGCAAAAGGCGAAGAGCAAAAACAATTAAGTAAAGAGTTTGTGCGCAGATGGCTTATTGAGAATGGTTTCCAAGGTAAAGATGGACAAACTGTTCCGCATATGAGTACTGAATGGATTAATGAAATTTCGGAACGTTACATTGAATTATACGAGAAAGTTGCTGGAGAAAAATTTGTAAAAAATCCATTAGAAAACATTGCTGCCCGTATTGAGAAGAATGTAACACACGCTTTAGCAAACATCAAAGAATAATGACCTTAATGGCTATTTTCTTTTCTATTATTTTCTTTGTGAGTTTGTTTTGCATTCTTCACACGTATATCTTTTATCCTTTATGGCTGATAGTATTTACAGGTGATAAAGAGCAAAACGAAATACAATTTAAGAAAGAAGATGAATTGCCAACAGTAGATATATTGTTTGCTGCTTACAATGAAGAAGCTGTTTTAGAAGGGAAATTAGAAAGCATGCTGAAAACAAATTATCCAAAAGATAAGATTAGGATTTTTGTTGGCTCGGATGCTTCAACAGATAGAACAAATGAAATTGTAAAAAAGTTTGCAGAAACAAATTCAATCATTCATTTAATTGAATTCCCAGGAAGAACAGGGAAATCAGGTATTATAAATGCATTAGCAGAGCAAGCAAGTGCGGATGTTTTTATTTTAACGGATGCTAACGTTATCTTTTTTGAAGATACTATTTTCAATCTCGTAAAACATTTTAAGAATACTGATGTTGCGCAAATTGCAGCAAACATTATAAAAGTTTCTCCAAAAAAAGAAGGTATTGCTTCTCAAGAAATGAATTACATTCAGATGGAGAACAAAATAAAATACGCAGAGAGCCGCAGATGGAATATAGTAATGGGTGCAGAAGGCGGCTGTTATGCAATACGTAAAGAGTTTTATGCCCCAGTGCCAAAGAATTTTTATATGGATGATTTTTACATCACCATGAATGTTTTAGAAAAAGGAAAAAAAGTTTTGTTTGAACCTAAAGCAGTATGTAACGAAGATGTACCAACAAGCGGTAACGAGGAGTTTAAACGTAAGGTTCGTATTTCTATTGGCAACTTTCAAAACTTAAATCGTTACAAAGGATTACTTACAAAAAAGGAGATAGGCTTTGCTTTTATTTCCCATAAGGTGTTACGTTGGTTAACGCCATTTTTTATCATTATTACTTTTTTAGGGAGCTTTTTTCTATCCTGGTATAGCAATTGGTTTTTCTTCTTTTTTGCAATGGAATTGCTATTTTTACTTAGCCCCGCTTTTGATAGTATCTTCTCGGTAAAAGGTAAAGGCTTTGGTCCAATTAAAACCGCAGCCCACTTTGTTCGCATGAATGCTGCATTATTAAAAGGATTTTTTAAATGGGCAATGGGAATTGAAAGCAATATTTGGCAGCCTACAAAAAGAAGTGTCTAGTCTCAAATTATCATTGATAATTCTAATTCCCTTTTGTATATTTACTTCTTAATCGCTTACAAAATGAAGTACATATTTTTATTTCTTTCTATTGCATTTTCTAGTTCTCTTTTCGCACAATCTGATTATGTGTACGAATGTAATTTTAATCCAGGTGGTCCAAAATGGACAAGCTATAACGAACCACATGTTGTAACCTATACTAAACCAGGTAAATTTTATATCGAACATATAAAAGCAAGTACCACATGGTATCAATATCAAGGCACAAGTATAAATCCGAATGAAGATTTCGAAATCTCAACTGCTGCAAAGCAATACAAAGGAAAAACAGATGAAGGCTTCGGGTTAATTTTCGCTGCACTAGAAATGGAAAACTGTTTCGTATTTGACATTAACTCTGATGGGAGTTTTGCGGTTTTTAAAAATGTTGATGATAAGTACATTGCTATTAAAGAATGGACGCCTTCGGCTAAAATTAAGCCGCTTAATGAAGTGAATTTATTGGTAATTAAAAATATTAGTCAAAAATGGCACTTTTACATTAACGGGGCAGAAGTGTATAGTATGCCAGCACAAAAATTTTTAGGAAATCAAATTGGTTTTTATGTATCAGGATATAATTATATTGAATTTGATTTCTTGCATGCGAAACAAAAAAAGAAACCCATTAATTTAATTGAAAACTATAATACCTTCGGAGATAAAATATCTTTAGGTGGAAATATAAATTCAAAATATGTAGAAAAAGCCCCTCTGATTTCTGCAGACGAAAGAACATTATATGTAACACGTGATGAACATCCAGGTAATACTGGTGAAGAAAAAAAAGATGATATCTGGTTTTCGAAACTTAACGTAAGTGATAGTACTTGGGGCCCCTTAAAAAACATAGGGTCACCTCTTAACAATGTGGGCTATAATTTTGTAATTAGTATTAGTAATGATAATAATACTGCCTTATTGGGAAATGTTTATGATGGAAAAGGAGGCGTCACTGGTAAAGGAATTTCAATTTCACACCGAACAGCTAAAGGCTGGACGATGCCCAAAGAAATGAAAATAAAAAACTATTATAATTACAATAAATATAACGAAAGCTGTTTATCTGCCGATGGACACGTACTAATGCTAACATGCGAACGCGATGATACCTATGGAGAAAAAGATATTTACGTTGCTTTTTTACAAGCAGATAGTTCGTGGAGTGAACCAAAAAACATTGGGAAAACAATTAACACATTTGCAGATGAAACGGGTCCATTTATCGCAGCAGATAATAAAACTATGTATTTCTCATCGGCTGGTCATCCAGGATATGGAAGTAATGATATTTTTATGAGTAGAAGACTTGATGATACTTGGAAAAATTGGTCTGTTCCAAAAAACCTTGGGCCAAAAATAAATTCCGAAAAATGGGATGCTTACTATACTGTTCCTGCCTCTGGTAAAAATGCATATATGGTATCAACGAATAAAACGGATGGAAGTGAAGATGTTTATGTCATTAAACAACCTGAATCAGCAAAGCCATTGCCACTGGTATTAATTCATGGTATCGTTTACAACAGTGCAACAAAAAAACCAATGGCTGCTGAAATTACTTATAGCGAATTAGGTTCCAAAAAAGTTATTGGTACAGCCCATTCAAATCCTGAAACAGGAATATTTATGATTGCGTTGCCACAAGGAAAAAAATATTCCTTTAATGCGCATCATAAAGGATTTGCAGCAACGCATTATAATTTTGATGCTGTCTCACTAAAAAAATACAAGGAAGAAAATGTTGACTTATACTTAACGCCACTTGAGGAAGGACAAAGTATTGTAATGAACAATTTATTCTTTGTTGCAAATAAATACGAAATACTTCCTGAGTCATATCCTGAATTAGATAAACTATATGACTTATTAAAAGAACATCCAACTATCAAAATAGAAATTGCTGGGCATACTAGTGCTAATACATCAGGCGAAAAATTCAATCAAGACCTTTCAACCAATAGAGCGCTTGCTGTTAAAGAATATGTTATAAAAAAAGGAATAGCTGCAGATAGAATAAGTCATATTGGTTACGGGTATTCAAAGCCCATTTTTAAAGAAGAAAAAGAAGAATTACAAGCAAGAAACAGGCGGGTTGAATTTAAAATCATTGCTAAGTAACAATTAATATCAAATTCCGTTATTACGGATATATGCAGAAATTAATTTCCAATATAAAACGAGTACTTTTTTTTCTGCCATTTACTGGATACTTTGTTGCGTTTAGTTTATTGATTGTTTTTGGATACCGATTATTGGATGGACAATCTAAACTGCCTGACTCAGGATACAAAGCAACCTTTAGTTTATTACTAAGTATTTCATTGTTAATTTGCGTAACAATTCTACTTTTTGGATTCGTAACCGTTCTCATTTCGTTTGTTTATGCAATGATGAAAGCGCGAAAACAAATTCAAGTTTTTCATCTCGAAACAGAGGCAAATAAAGACATTAATAGTAGAGGTCAAATTGTAAAAATTAGACTACAACCTATACTATCACCATTAATGGGCTTTCTAAAAATCAGATTATTATACGATGAAAATTCCTACTCAGCTAAATACACTCCAATCGTTGAGAAAAATAATATTTTTAACCTAACATTTGAAGGAAGATTTAATTGGGACTTGCCCGAAATAAGAGAATACCACATTAAAAAAGCAGTTCTTTATTTTGAAGATTACTTTCAATTTTTTTCATTTTCAGTTTCTATTCGTCTTAACCAACATTTTCATATTGGACCAAAAGCTGAGAAACTAAACAGTCTTAATCCCAATCCTCGTAAAACAGAAGAAACAAGTATTCGTATAGAAGAGTTAAAACGTGTTGAAGGAGAATTAATAAATTACAAAAACTTTGAAACCAACGATGATGTAAGAAGAATTGTTTGGAAAATTTACGCAAAGAATAAAGAACTCGTGGTGCGCATTCCTGAGATTATGGATCCATACGCTTCACACATTTATTTGTATGCTTCGTTCTTCAATGCATTTAACAACAAATCAAACAAAGTAATTCAATCAACTTTGCTCGATTATTACAAAACAATCTGCTGGTCTATTTACACTCAACTATCTCAAAAAGGTTTTGAAGTAAAATTTGTTACCGACCAGTCCAATCAATTAAATAAAATTTATGAAAGTGCCGAACAGGTAAATCATGCGCTTACCATTAGTAATTGGCAAACCGAAAACGAGTTAAAAGACTATGTAAAACCTATAAATGCTTCTGTTGTTATTGTATCTTCACTAATTGAATTAGAACAAGTAAAACAATTTGCAGAAAGTTACGGTGATAAGATTCAAATCATTCATATTCCACTAAGCGAAATACTTAATGAAAACGCAATAAAAAGTTGGTTTAGATGGTTATTCATAAAAACAGAAAACGACTCACTTGAATCAAACAAAACGAAGTGGAAATTATCGCCGCTTCGATTCAAAATAAAAGCAAACGAAACGCAAATTAAAAAAGTACTTAACCAAAATAGAATTAACAAATAAGAATGGCGATTACGAAAGTACATAGTGCAAAAAAGACCATTTACCAATTGCTATTGTTGGCATTGCCTACAACTGCGGTAATTGCATTTATGCTTTTTCAATTAAATAATTATTATTCGATTTTAAAAAACGATTGGTTATCGCAAAGTATTTATTTTGGAATCGGCTGCGCAACATCCATCGTAATTCATAGTTATCGATTTCGTTTTATAACACTTGGCTTAATTATATTCCTCATTAACTATGGTATTTACACTTTTGTGCAAAGCATTACCATTGGCGAGTTCGATAGTTTTTATGCAACAATAAAATTCTTTTTGTTTTCTGTTCTCTTCTGTTCAGGTTGGTTAATTGGCTTTGCTTTTAGCAGGTCGAAATACCTTACTATAACCTGGAGTGTAGTTGCTATTATTTTTGAAATTATTTTGATTGGGAAAACTTCCGACTTTACATTTAGTTCGCTCGTAAATGGAATTACACCTGTTCTTATTTATGCGTTTTATACCATCTACATTGCCGAACTTATTAGAAACATGAACGAAGGCGAGAAAACCTTTATTTGGTTTATTGGTAAACGACTTGGATTATTTGCAGTTTTACTTCTGATATTCTTCACTATTATCCTTACCATTTTTGATGATAATTTTAAAGCGATAGAAAAAGACTGGGCAGGTCAAAGCTCAGAGCAAGAAGGAAAAGATGGTGAGTCAATGACTCAAAAAGACAGCTTAGGCGGCGTATCAAACAAAGACCAATCAAAGCTTACAGGTTCTTTAAGTAAAGATAAACAATTAGTATTTGTTGCGCATTTAGATAATTTCTTTGAAGGAACAAACACTCCTAACCCACTCTATTTCACTTCGCATTACTACACAAAGTTTGATACAGAAACGCAAACATTTGAAATTGACGAGAAAATGCCTTACAATGATTTGTTTGAGGTTGACCCATCAAAAATTCCACTTTATTTTAAGGAGAAAAACGATGTTGTTGTAAAAAATTCGGGAGGAACAGTAGATAGAAAAATTGTTACTGCAGAAATTTATAAAGTAGCAATGGCACCTAGCAGTTACGTCGCGCCGTCAACAGCATTCTATTGCCACCCCATTTCCGTTCCTAAAGAATTTAAAGAGCAATACAAAAGTGCCTACTCAGCAAAAATGTGGGTGAGTAAATTAAATTCTGCTTACTTTATATATAACCCCGCAGGGATGAGAGAGTTGGAGCAATTTCAAGAACAACGATTTGAAAAATTAAGAGGGGTAGAAAAAATAATTGGTCCAGATAAAGCATTTATGGATTATTACACCTTCATGCCTAAAGACCAAGAGTACAATAGAATTGGAGACTTAGCAAAGAAGGTTACCAAAAACGCAAAAACACCAGTTGACAAAGTTATTGCAATCAGAGACTATTTTTTAAGTAAAGATGAATTAGACCAACCTCTTTTCGCTTACTCCGATAACCCGGGAATACCGGGAATGCCAAGCGCGAACAAATTAAATTATTTCCTTTTTGAAAACAGAAAAGGTTATTGCGCTTATTTCGCAGGGGCAACATTATTTATGCTGCGTTCACTCGGAATTCCATCACGCGTTGCAACGGGTTATTCAACAACTGATAGAAGCAGCAAAAATCCTGGATGGTATTGGTTTTATCAAGATCAGGCGCATGCATGGGTACAAGTTTATTTTCAAGACTATGGTTGGATAGACTTTGATACTACTGTTCCCGATGTTAATACACAACAGGCAGAACAGCCAGATGGAACGCCACCTACAGATGTTCCAAACACCTATTTAGTAATTGATGGCAATGTAGAAACAGTTGATACAATTAAAAAGACAATTAGTGTAACTAGCTTAAAAATTCTTTATCACGATACAGAGTTTGTTGCTAAAAACAAATCCTTACTACTTACAGATGCTGCAATTGCAACGGTATCAAACGATACAGGAGAAGTAAAATTAAGTGCGTTAAAAAAGAACATGCATGTTACTTGTATTTCGCATGCAGAAGCGCTAAAAGAAATTTACATAAAGGAAGGAGATTCTTTTTCTACAATCATCAAAAAACTACCGATTCCTATTCCAATTGATGAAGTAAAAATAATTAATGACGAGAAAAAGAAAAAAGAAGAAGAGAAGAAAAAAGCGAAAGAAGAAAGCGATATTAATTGGCTAAAAGTTTTAAAAATCGTTTTAATCTCACTTAGCTAGCTTGCATTAATTGCATTATTCGTCCCTCGTTTTATTTGGATGTATTTACACGCGAAAGCTAAAAACAAAAACACTCCTGCAAACGATAGTGTTTACAACATAAACAAAGCAGTACTGTATTACTTAAATCAACACAAATTACCAACTAAAAACCTAAGCCCTGCGGAGTTTGCATATATGATAGATTTGAAATTCGGAACCGAGTTAAGTAAATTCTCAGTACTATATCAAAAACATAAATACAACAAAACAGCTGTAAGTATTGAGGAAATTGAGAAGATGAAAAACTTCTATCAACCATTTATAACAAAAGTAAAATCAGGAATTTCATTAAAACAACGCATTAAGAACTTTTTTAATTTTTCGAACACATTAAATTTTTATTCAAAATCTAAAATCAACTAACATGGAAGAAACAATTCAAATAGAAAACGCTTTAGCCAACATTACTAAATTAGTTGACAATATAGAAACCGTTATTCGCGGTAAGCGTTCGCAAATTCAATTTGTTGTAACTGCTTTACTTGCAAAAGGTCATATTTTAATGGAAGATAATCCAGGCACTGGAAAAACAGTAATGGCAAGGGCTTTGGCGCAAAGTATTTCTAATGAGTCGCATAAAGGCGGGGCAAGTTTTAAACGTATTCAGTTTACACCCGATTTGTTGCCAATGGATTTAATTGGTTCGCACATTTTCGATGATAACAAAAAAGAATTTGTTTTTAAGAAAGGTCCGTTATTTTGTAACTTGCTTTTAGCCGATGAAATCAATCGTGCATCTCCAAAAGTTCAATCAGCCTTATTAGAGTGTATGGCCGAAAATCAAATTACCATTGGTGAAACAACCTATCCATTAGAAAAATTATTCTTCACCATTGCAACGCAAAATCCAGTTGAAATGGAAGGAACCTACCCCTTACCAACAGCGCAGTTAGACCGTTTCTTCATTAAAATCTATTTCGGTTATGTTGATGAAAACACTGAATTAGATATTTACAAAAACTATTTAGGAATCGCAAACAACCTTTCTGATATTAAACAAGTATTGACAATGGAAGAAATTCTTTTCTTACAAAAAGAAACAGAAAAAGTTTTTATTCATGAAGAACTTGTTATTGCAGTTAGAAACATTGTAAGAGACACACGTGTTCATCCTGAAATATCTCTAGGAGCATCTACACGAAGTGGAATTGCTTTCTTAAAATGTTTAAAAGCATTTGCATTAGTAAATGGCAGAACTTTTGTAACCGAAGACGATTTAAAAGCAATAACAAAGCCTGTTTTAGACCATCGTTTAATATACAGAAACAAAGAAGCAAAGCTGAGAGCATTAGATCAAATCATCACAAAAGAATTGGACAGATTAAAAAAAGTAAAATCATTTAGAAATGACCTTTAATACAAAACGTATTATATCATTTAACTTAAATTCAGCATTCATTTGTTGTTTGCTTGTATTGTTATGCTCAAACAAAATGAATGGGCAAAAAAATGCAGCAGCGCGTTATGAAATTGATGCGAAAAGAATTGGTATTTATCCAACCGACAAAGATGCATTGCCCCGCAGTAAAGAATTCATTCGTTTAGATAGCACTTACTATGTTGGCCATATGTATGAAGGAATGTATAAGTACGAAAGAAGTTCGGATTATGTTGGTTACAAACAAGCAATTGCCCCGCTTTACAAAGCACTTACTTTATTAGAAAAAGATTATGGAAAGAACTTACAAATTGTTTTTTCTTCCATCAATAATTTTTATGCTTACAAAAACTATTTTGATGATTTTTATCAATTATCAAACACATTAGAATCGTGTTATAATAGCATTGAAATGCCTGATTCCACAATGAGTTTGATTAACAAAATTGAGGGGTATAATTTCCAAAGAGATTTTTTTAATATTGGTTCAACACGTGCTTGGCTTTATCATCGTAATCGCTTTTATACTTCTGAGAAATTCTCTTTCTTAAAAATTCGATTGAAGAAAACGAAGCAATGGCTTACAGCGAATGCTACAAGCAACTTTCACGCATACAAAAAAACAAAGCTGCTAACGATGCTTGGTATGGCCCATATCAAAGTCACGATGATAATCTTACTGTTTATCATTACCTCGCTATTCTTCACGATTATAATTTGCAATACGACAGTTCGCATTATTATTATCAAATATTAATTGATAACAACCGAGTTGTTTGGAGCAATTACGCAAACTTAAAACACGTTACTGGAGATTTTGCCGAAGCGTATGATAATTACATTAAGCCACAATACAAACGAAAATTCTCTTTAAACGAAACTGATTATTTTGTTCCCATGCTCATGGTGTACGGCGGACAAACTAAAACAGCCATTCAAATGTCGCGCGATAAAATTGCTGAAGTAGGCTCTACTCCCGGTTTTGGCTGGTACAATATTGCTTTGGCGCGTGGCTATTTATACGATGGTCAATTAGATAGCTGTAATTTTTCCTTGATAAAGCAGCGCATTTTAAAGAGTTGCACATCAATACAACCTTTACACAATCGCATTATGAATTTGCTATTAATGTACTGCGCATACAAATGATTAGTAAAAAATTGGAGCAAATAAAATTCCAAAATAGTGGTTGGTGGTATTCGCCAAGTGATTTGTATGATTTACTTGCAACCAAATTAGAAAAAGTACTTTTACAATATGCCACCATTAGCGCACTTGCAAGCAATCCCGAGCGTGAGCAAGTTATTTATAGTTTATTTGCTTCAGAAGCAATTATTAGTTATGATGAAACTATGTTTCTTTTAAAAGATTTTTGTTCTCCGTTTTTTGAAGCCAAATACGAAGGTTATACCTTAACAGAGCCACGTGAAAACATTGTACGTTACATGAAATTAGCATCAGCTCAATTTGCCTTAGCTAGAGATAAAGAAGATGAAGTAAAAACAATTTGTAATGAGTTGTTAGAAGAAACATTCCCAAGCCCTGGAGCTAAAGGGCGAAAGAGACAAAAGCAGAATAGACACAAAATACGAAATGCTTTACGCATACCGTGTTTTTGAACTATTAAGCCAAGTAAATGAAGAAACAGAAGAGTATGACACATACAGGAATAAATGTTTTGACACTTACCCTCAACTTATGCTTTACTCAGGCATACCTGCAAAATTAAATGTAAGCTTTAGTGGTTTGCAGGATGATGAAATGATAAAAACAATTATGGAAGACATTAAAGATTGCAACATCGAACTAAGCGAGGATACAACTATTCCTAAAGCACGTGTTACTTTTGATAAAAAAGGTAAAAACTATATTGCAGTTATTGATGTTATTGGCTCAAATAACAAAGTACTTGTAAAAGATTCCAAAATTATTTTTAAAGAGAATGTTGGTGTAGGTAAAGAAATTGGACATCGTTTGTTTGGAAAAAGGTGGAAGTGTGAAATCGGAACGTAAAATATTAACATATTTGCTCAATTAGTTAATAGATAGAACCTAGATTTAACACCTTTTTGCACCTTTTATGGATTTTTCATTAACTTCACATCTTGTAGGCAGCTACCATTTGCAATATGAGCGACCAAAATTTGATACTTAACAAACTGGATGAATTTATCCGCAAATTTTATAAGAACCAACTTATAAAAGGATTGATTTATAGTTTTGGTTTACTGCTCGTTTTTTATCTATCTGCAAGCTCAATCGAATATTTTGGCGAGTTTAATACAACTGTTAGAACTGTTTTATTTTATTCATTTATTTTATTTAGTGGATATGTATTAAGTAAATTCATTGTTATTCCATTGCTTAAGCTAAATAAAATGGGGAAAATAATTTCACATGAAGAGGCTGCGAATATTGTGGGCAAACACTTTGGAAACGTTCAGGATAAATTATTAAATGTATTACAACTGCAACAAAACAAAGCAAGCGTTCATTCGGATGCGCTTTTAAATGCAAGTATTAATCAACGTATTTCTGAGTTAAAACCTGTTGCGTTTACTTCTGCAATTGATTTAAGCGAAAATAAAAAGCATTTAAAATACGCTGTAATTCCTTTACTAGTACTTGTTTCCATTTTAGTTGTTGCGCCAAAAATATTGAGTTTAGGAACAAAGCGTCTTATCAATCACTCAACTTATTTTGAAGCAGAAGCTCCATTTACTTTCGAAATACAAAACAAAAACCTTGAGGCAATACAACAACAAGATTATGTTTTAAAAGTAAATGTAAAAGGCGATGAAGTTCCTGATGAAGTTTTTGTAAAAATAGATAACAATGAATTCAAACTTAAAAAAGAAAACCTTAGTTCGTTTGAATACACTTTTAAAAATGTACAGGAAACTTTCTCGTTTAATTTAAGCGGGGCAGGTTATTCATCTAAGCCTTATGAATTAAAAGTAATGCCTAAGCCTAGTTTGGCTGATTTTGACATTCAATTAAAATATCCTCCTTACTTAAATCGTAAAGATGAAATAATTGCAAACACTGGCGATTTTATTGTTCCTGAAGGCACACGTGTAGTTTGGAATTTTAAAACTAAGAATAGCGAATTCATCCGCCTTAGTTTTAGCGATACAACAATGAGTTTAAAACCTGTTGCCGAAAACAAATTTACTTTCGGTCGTCGTTTGTTTAATTCATCTAATTATGTAATCACTACGGGTAATAATTATGTAAGCGGTATTGATTCTGTTAATTATACCATCAATGTTATTCAAGATGCTTACCCAACAATCGAATTAAAAGAGAGAAAAGACTCGGTAAATCCAAACAATATTTATTTCTCAGGAAATATAAAAGATGATTATGGGTTTAATCAATTGTTGTTTCATTATAATATTTATTCAAAAGATTCGGCAGATAGAACAACTGAGATAAAGAAAAATGCAAACCTAGGTGTGCAAAAAAGTATTACTTCTCAATCATTTGTGCATGGCATTAATTTAAGTGCTTTAGAATTAAAACCTGGCGACAAGGTTGATTACTATTTTGAAGTTTGGGATAATGATGGCGTTAACGGAAGTAAATCTGCCAAATCAAGTCTAATGACTTTTAAAGCTCCAACACTTGAGGAATTAGAAAATCAAACTACCGAAAAAAATAAAGACATTAAAAAAGATTTAGATCAAAATATTAAAGATGCAAAAGATTTGCAAAAACAAATTACTGAGCTAAACAAAAATGTGTTAGAGAAAAAACAATTAGGCTGGGAAGAAAAAAAGAAAATCGAAAACTTAGTTGAAAAACAAAAAGAGCTTCAACAAAAGATTGATAACATCAAACAAGAAAATCAATTAAACAAAGAGCAACAAAATCAATACGAACAGCCTAACGAAAGTATTTTAGAAAAACAACAACAATTAGAACAGTTGTTCGAAAACATCATGACTCCCGAAATGAAGAAGATGTTTGAGGAGCTACAAAAACTAATGGAGAAAATGGACAAAAATAAAGTTCAAGAAACATTAGAAAAAATGAACATGTCGAACAAAGACATTGAAAAGGAGTTGGACCGTACACTTGAGCAATTTAAAGAAATGGAAGCTCAGCAAAAGATGGACGACATTACAAACAAATTAGATGATTTAGCAAAAAAACAAGAAGAACTAAGTAAACAATCGGAAGACAAAAACGCTGACACAAAAAAACTAGAAGAAAAACAAAATGAACTCAACAAAATGTTTGAGCAAGTTAAAGAAGATACAAAGCAGTTAAGCGAATTAAACAAAGAGCTCGAAAATCCAATGGCTGTTCCTGATATGAAGGAAGAAGAACAGAACGTAGATAAAGAACAACAAAACGCAAAGGAACAATTACAAAAAGAAAATAAAAAAGGTGCTTCTAAATCACAAAAAAATGCTGCCCAACAAATGAAGAGCATGAGTGAGAAAATGAGTGCTGCTTCACAATCTGCTGAGCAAGAGCAAAACGAAGAAGACATGCAAACACTTCGTCAGGTAATGGAAAACTTAATGAATGTATCTTTTGCATAAGAAGAATTAGTATCACAAACACAAAAAACTAAAACAAACAATCCACTTTATACTAAACTTGCCCAAAAACAAAAGAAACTACAAGACGATTCGAAAATGATTGAAGATACTCTGCTTGCATTGAGTAAAAGAAATCCTTCTGTGTCTGCTTCAATTAATAGAGAAATTTCCAATATTCAAATGAATATGAAAAAAGCAGTTGCTGCATTAGCCGAAAGACAAACGGGTGAAGCAACGGTGCGTGAGCAAAACTCGATGACTTCAATAAATAATCTTGCATTATTGTTAAATGAATCATTAGAACAAATGCAAATGCAGGCCAAAGCACAAAAAAACGCGAAGCCTGGAAGTGGTTCTTGTAAAAAACCGGGGGGAAAAGGAAGCAAACCAAGTATGTCGAACATGCGACAAATGCAACAATCCTTAAACAAGCAATTAGAAGAAATGAAAAAGATGCTTGAGCAACAAGGTAAGAACCCAAATGGCAAAAAACCGGGCGATAAGGACGGGAAAAATCCTGGGGGCAAAAATGGTAATGGAGGAATGATGCCAGGCGGAAACAGCGAGCAATTTGCAAAAATGGCTGCCGAACAAGAAGCTATTAGAAGAGCAATGCAAGACGCCATGAAAAGCATGCAAAAAAACGGAAAAAATCCAGGTGGCGACCTAGCAGAAAAAATGGAACAAACTGAAACAGAATTGGTTAATAAAGTAATTACACAAGAAACCATTAAACGCCAGCAAGAAATCATGACAAAGCTCCTAGAACACGAGAAAGCAGAGCGTGAGAAGGAATTAGACGAAAAAAGACAGTCAAATGAAGCAAAAAATCAAAATTTTGGTAACCCTAATCTGTTTTTAGAGTATAACAGATTAAAAGAGCAGGAAATGGAACTCTTAAAAACGGTTCCAGCTTCACTTAATCCTTACTATAAATCAAAAGTGAGCTCCTACTTTAACAGTTTTACTAAATAAAAAAGATATAAAATGATCTTAGCACCTGACCAAAAACTACGCCTTCCTTCAAAGACTGAGAACCTTATTCTTGTAGAAAGAATGGTTGAAGATGTTTGTGAGCTATTCAATATTGGCGAAGAAAAATTCGGTAACATAATCATTTCCGTTACAGAAGCGGTTAATAACGCAATCTTGCATGGCAACAATGGTAATCCTGATAAAAAATTTGATATAGCATTTAAATCTTCTCCAACTGATATTTCGTTTGTAGTGCATGATGAAGGAAGTGGATTTGATTATACAACATTACCCGATCCAACAGCTCCTGAAAATATTGAAAAAGACAGTGGACGTGGTGTTTTTCTAATGCAAAACTTAGCAGATAAGGTTGAGTTTGAAGATGGAGGAAAAACAGTAGTACTTCGCTTTAATCTAAACTAAAGAATTTATAACTAAATTTAATCCCGTTAAACCAACGGGATTTTTTTATGGCTATTCATTTCGCACAAACAGAAATTATTTTCAAATTAAAAAACAAACAAGTATTAAAAACTTGGATTAAAAAAGTAATTGAAAACGAAAAATTAAACTTGGGTGAAATTGCTTACACCTTTTGTAGCGATGATGAATTACTAAAAATAAACCAACAATTTTTAGAACACGATACATACACCGACATTATTACATTTGATTACAGAGAAGGTAAAGTTGTGAATGGCGAAATACATATTAGCGTTGATAGAGTAAAAGAAAATGCTGAAAAATTTAAAACCACTTTTGAATTAGAATTACATCGTGTAATGATTCATGGAGTTTTACATATTTGTGGTTATAAAGACAAATCCAAATTACATAAAGAAGAAATGCGTAAAAAAGAAGATAGCAGCCTAAAGCTGCTATCTACAATATAAAAGAAGAAACCTATTTATTAGTAACTTCCTAAAACCTTCATTAGTTGTTCGATTTGGCTATCCCAAAGCAATTTTGACGATTCTCTTTCCTCTGCTGTTTCAGCAAAATCAGTAACCATTAATGAAATATCATTTGTTAAATCATCTCTTTCAATTCTGAATTCAAAATAAGAACCATCACCTTTATCTTCCCACTGAAAACGAACTAATTTTTCTTCTATAAACTTAACAAGCTTTGCTTTTTGCTCAACGCCATCCCAAACAAAAGAACAATTTTCATTTCTAATATTTACATCATCACAAAACCATTCTGATAATCCGCTAGGGCTAGTTAAAAATTCAAATAAAATACTTGCAGACGAATGTACTACGTATTCTAATTCAAACTTACCTGCAGGTTCGTTATGTGCTTTCTCAGCAGAATTTCCTGCTAATACTTTTATTATTTGTTCTTGCTTAGATAATGTTGGAGTAGTTGTAACTTGAGGCTTTGGTGCTTCCTTCGCTTGTTTTTTTACAACAACTGGCTTAGGTGCAACAGTTTTAATCTCCACTGGTTTTGCAACTGGTTTTGGGCTTGGTTTAACAACAGCTTTTACCTTTGGTGCAGGAGTCTTAACAACTGGCTTCTTCACAGCCTTAACTACTTTTTTCGGCGCTACCTTTTTAACTATTTTTTTTGCAACAGCCTTTTTTACTGGCTTAGCGATTTTCTTAACTGCCTTTTTGCAATCTTCTTAGCCACTTTCTTTGCTACTGCCTTTTTTACTGGCTTGCTTACTTTCTTTACAGCCTTTTTAGCTGCTACCTTTTTAACTGGTTTCGAAAGCTTTTTAGCTGCAGGCTTTTTTGTCTTAGCTGGTTTTGCTTTTACAAGTTTTTTAGCTACAGGCTTTGCCTTTGCTACTTTGTTTAACTTTTTAGCAGGTTTTTTCGCTGTTTTTGAAGGTTTTGCAGCTGCTTTTTTAGCTGGCTTGCTAACCTTTTTTACCGACGATTTTGATTTTTTCTTCGACATAAAGTAGAATATATAAGTTTAAGACAATGCAATTTATAAAAAAAAAACATGCGAGCAATTTTTTATTCTATTTTTTTGATGGTCATAGATTTTCATAATAGAAATAAAAGTGTATTTTTGCACTCCCGTTTTGGAGATGAATTTGTAAAACCAAACAAATTCAAGTTTAAAATATTGAAAATCAATATTTTAAACTAAATCAAATGATAAATGGCGAGATAGCTCAGTTGGTTAGAGCACAGGATTCATAACCCTGAGGTCTCGGGTTCAAATCCCGATCTCGCTACACCGGAAAGCCCCTTTTTAAGGGGCTTTTCTATTTTTCAAAAGAAAAAATCGAAGAATTTTAAATTTTGTAGTCTAGTTTGTAGTCTAGTTTGCTCTTTTTTTACCAGTAATTATCAATAAAAATCATTAAAAATTTAACTTAAAATTTGGACAAATTTTGGGCAGGAAATTAAGCGGAAATTTAAAGGAAAACACCAGAGAGTTTGTTATCCCTTGAATTACCTTAGAAAATAATTCTTTTGGGGAAATTTTAGGTGATAAAAAGAGGGTAATGGGAACTTTATTTTCAAACATAAATAAAAATTATTCACTACAAAAAATGTTGACCTTAGCTAATAATATATTTCGCTTTGATGCTTTTTGATAATTTATTCTTAGATTTGATAGGACTCTTAATGCTGCGAATCAGATATATCAACCCAGATTTGGCTGTATAAGTTTGAAAAATTTAGGGGGTATAAACATAAGTTAGTGGTTTAGAGGTTCGGGGGGTATTGCCCCCCCCCCCCCCAATTCCCTTTAAATTTTTTTTTTTTTTTTTTTTTTTTTTGGGGAATTTTTTCGACTTTGGTCCCAAGTTGTTATTTAAAAATTTTTTGGTTTTTTTTTGCCCTTTGTTTTAAATTTTTTTTCCCATTTATTTTTTAGTTTAAATATTTTCTGGA
Source organism: Bacteroidota bacterium (assembly GCA_016702705.1). Taxonomy (GTDB): domain Bacteria; phylum Bacteroidota; class Bacteroidia; order B-17B0; family Aurantibacillaceae; genus JADJDM01. The sequence continues at coordinate 72,686 of JADJDM010000021.1, forward strand.
TTGTCAAGCATTTTCAAATGGTTTTTTTTTTTTTTTGTGTAAAAAATTTTATCCTAATTATATATATTTTATATTTTACCCACGGGATTTTTTACAAAAAAGAGGAGAATCTTTGGGCGCTTAGACCCAAAGGCTTTCATTTCGGTTTCTAAAATGAATATGAAGAATCTTCTATTATTTCGTTCTTTGAAATAGACAATGATAATTTCCGGTTTAAAGTGATAGGAGGAATACTATGAATATTTGAATAATTTCCATAATAAAGATTCAGAGGAGGGATGATAACTATCAAAATAACAAGAAAAACAAATCAAAATTCTTTCAATCATTCGCGCTACGCTCCCGTATGCCAGAGACTCCCATGCAGTGACCCTGTCCCGGTTGGTGTACAACAAAACATCAAGGATATTTAAGGAAATCTCAAAGAATAATAAATTTAAAAATGCAAGTATCAGTTATGTGGGATATAAACACAATTCGACCAATTGGAGAAGGATAAATCTTTCTTGATAAAATCAAACAAATCAATAGACCCATTTTACAACTTTTATCCTATCAAATGGGGTGGTCTAATAGGTTCAATGGATATTGAAATTCAACAAGAATCTAAGATTCTGAATATAATTTCATAAAGTACCCTGCAATATTCTAACCTCAAAGGTGAAATCATAAGATGTATTGAAAATTATATTAAAAAATGCTCAAAAACTAACACTAACAACGGGCAATTGCTCATGCGCGTTTTGAGGTAGGGCTTTGGCTAAATTTGGGTTGGCTAAAGTGCATATTTTAAGTTTTGCCGCCGCTAGAAAGGTTATCTTCGTTAAAACATTTGTGGGTTTAAACGTTGAGGCTACGTTAGCCTTAGAGCGCCCGCGGGCCGTGCTGCAATCGTTACGCTTCGTTGCAATGGTTGCATCATCAAATTTCTAAATACACAAAATGACAAACCACGACTCTATTAAACCTGCTCTAACAGAACTTGCTAAACTTCAAATCGCTTTGAACAAGAAAGGCGGACCTTCCGAAGACGGACAACTCTTTGAACAAATTTTATCGCTTCAAGATAGCATCCTTAAAAGTTTCGGGATTCCAACTAGCCCCAGCAATGAAAAATTAATTTGGTTTTCGCAACTTCCGACAGATTATGAAGTGAGCGAACGAGTAAAACAACTTCACACGACGGCAACAGCTTATCTTTTGAGTAACGCCAAATCTGAACTAAATTTTCAAGAAAAGCTCAGAACGACAGCAAGATCCGATGTATGTATTGCCTGAACTCAAAGTCGCAACTCATACTTACTCTTTTCGTTTATGACAAATACTACTCAAACGGAAAGACAATCTCGAAAACATTTACATGATTTAAAATTCGTAAGCCGCTTCCCTGATATTCTTAATGCTCTTGGGAAAATTGAGCAACGAACACTTAATCAACGAACATGAAGTGTCATCATTTCTTGAACAGGTTGGAGTGAGATACCTTCAACAGTTTCATATTCACAACTCAAATCTTTTAAGCGATGACGATTATTAATATGGAATTTGAGGAACATCCTTTTCAACCCTTTGTTCCTGACAATGCTTCTACATTGATTATCGGTAGTTTTCCTGGAATGGAACAAATAAAAAATAAGGACAACCCTGAAGAATGGTTTTACAGTGCAGTCGATAATTTATTTTGGAGTTACCCATACTTTCTGAAGCTTTCCAAACGGAGTTAAAACAGTAAAACAAAAAAAGATTTTTTCATTGAGGAAGGTGCAATCGCAACATTTTCAAAAGTTAAGGAACAGTAACCTTGACAAATACTTAACTGAAATGCAATACAATAAGAAAATAAAAACAATTATTGAAAAATCAAATCAATAAACTTTTCTTTACAAGCAAATTCGTTGAAAAACATTTCCTCAAGGGTTTCCACAAATAACATTTGGAGTTTGTTTACCATCACTCACAAGCAGCAAATATTCGAATCTCAATTTCAGGCGACTTTAAAATCTATAAAAAAGAAAACGTAAGTGGTAACACTTATTCATTTCGAGTTTTTAAATACAAACAACTGCTTTCATGATTACAGATATTCAAACCAACAAACTTTTTCTTGCGGACTGCTTGCAAAACAAGCAGTCGAAATTTTTCAACGATTTGAAAGTATTGAATGACTGTAACATAAACTTTAAATTTCTTCCAATTAAAAGATATTTGGGCTGTTGACTTCATGCCTGTTCAAATCAGCAAGGACAAGTTTGTTCGTTTTACATACAACCCCGACTACTTACAACCAAAAAAATATAAGAAAACTATTTCCGATGTTGACAGCATTTGTAAAGCAATCAACTTGACAACTATAAAATCAAAACTGATTGTTGACGGTGGCAATGTTTCAAGAACAACGGACAAAGTAATAATGTGCGACAAAGTTTTCCATGAGAACAAGCATCTATCCGAGAGAAATTTAATCAAACAACTTAAAAATCTTTTTGAAGTTGATAAACTTTCTTTATGGGACGTCAATGATTTCATAGGACATGCAGACGGTATGGTTCGATTCATAGATAGTGACACGGTTTTAATCAACGACTATTCAAAAGAGAATGCGGAGTTTCAAAGATGTTTTAGAATGTCCTTGCATAACGCAGGACTTGATTGGATTGAACTTCCTTACAATCCACCAAACGACCCCAAGCTAATAAGTGCAAAAGGACTTTATTTAAACTATCTGCAAATGGAACAAGCCGTAATTGTTCCGACCTTCAAAACAAAAATTGATGATAAAGCAGTAAAAGTATTGGAGCAAGTTTTCAAAGGCCAAACAATAGCAACAGTTGACAGCAACGAATTGGCAGACGAAGGAGGAATATTGAATTGCATATCATGGAACATAACAGCGTGAAGACGAAAAACGCCAGCAGCTAACCAAAAGACGGGGTTTTGTGGTTAATGGAAGTTTGTTTTCAAATCAATGGTAAAAGTCCCCTGCGCTAAACTGCAAACCGTTAAAAATAGAATTATCAAATCCTGCTACAACCCAAAAATTTCAAAATCCATGGCAACTTGGGCAACAACCTGCTGATCTATGTAATGGGCATGCATTACAGCTTCGCCTGAGTGCTTAGTAATTATTCTTGCACGCTCGCCGTGAGCTGCATACAAATAAGAGATATAGGTTTTGCGTAAATCATAAAATTTGATATCCTTTCCTGTATTAAGCAAACTATAATAATGAGAGAAACCTTTACTAATGTAGTCCATCATTGTTCTTCTCTCCATTTCTTCTTCTGGGGCTAGTATGTACATGTCTTTTCCCTTATGTTCTTCATATCCCAATTTCATTAATAGTTTTTTTAGTGGTGGAATAATTGGGACGTAAATCATTTTTTGTGATTCATTTTCACTAAGGCCCTTTCCACGGTTGACTTTAAAATCAGGAATTGAAATAGAAACTGGTTCATCATTTTGATTTACTATTATCCCACTAAATTTCATTCTTACAATTTCCTCCCTGCGCCTACCCGTTAGTAAGCCTAATAAAAAAGCATCTTTCAGCCAAGGGCGGTATCTAAATTTCTTATATACTCTTTTTGTTTTTCTTTCTTGATAATTAGTAACTCCATTATCGGGCCTTACAATTTTTAAGAGATCGTGAAACTCGTTTTGTGTAATTGTGTTTATTTTAACTTCAACGTGCATTTTTTTAAATCCTAAAAACGGATTCTTCAGCCTTAAATCAAATTCATTCTTTATATAATTTACAAAGCCTCTCATGGCTGCTATAAAGTTATTATATGTTTTTGGTGCATAACCCTTTTGTTCTAACAAAAATGATTTCAATTTCCCAACAATAAATTTGTCTAATTTTTCAATAGGAAATATACTAGCATCAACAGTTCTTGTTTTTAAGTAATCTACAAACAAACTGAACACTTTTTCCAAATATAAAACATGACCTTTCGATCTTATTTTATGTTCATGTTCTAAAGGAGTATCATTATTCAAGTAGCTTATGTAACATGTCATAGCCTCTAAAATAGTGTTTGGAACGGTCGAAATAGGAACATCAATTCTTATATAATCATTTCTCTCAAGCTCAGCTTTAAATGCAAAGGTTTGTATTGTAGCCTCAGTAGAATCTCTAGTCTCAAGCAATTTAGTTCTTACAGACGATGTAGCGCTGCCAGGAACACAAATGATAGCCTTATATTTATGCTTCTCTATCCACTTACATGTTTTAATGTTTTTTCCGGTCAATCCGCACTTATCATTGATTTTACTTTTGCATTTTGTGCAAAATATATATAAACCATTTACCTGAACCTTTTTAAGTAGTTTAATCTCAGCCATACTATTGCAGTTTAGTTTTCATATTATTAAAAAACTTACCTGCTGCTTTTCCTTGAGCAACAAATCTTTTTCTCACTAAGGCTGAATCTGACAATAGTTGATCGGCTAGCTCTGCATAATTTTCGCTTTTATAGGATGCGTAAATTTCTTTCCAACTGTTTGGATACTTTTGTTTTAAAGCTAGGATAAAAGGTTTATCGATAATAAGTTCAAAATCTACCTTATTTACAAATCGCTCTTTACCAAATTTAATAACTAGTAAGTGATGTTTTTTACACCAGCGTATCGCACTAAAAATATTAGTAAAGTTTAATGCCTGTAGTATTTTTTTTAGATTTATTTTATCGGCAAATAAATCATTGAATCCGGGAGTTTTGGATTCATTCTCGAGGTTATTCATTTTAAATTAAACAATTACTTGAGCTTTTTCAAAAGGTCAAGCTGCTATAAATATTAGAGCCCTTTGCGAGGGGTCTATTAAATTCTGGTTTTACTCCTTACAAATAAATGTTTATCGTTACGATAGATTATATTAATTTCACTGTATTGGTTAAGGGCTAGCATTCTTCTAACTTCAATTGCTTTCTTGTCTAACAAATCAAAATCTTTTTCTACTTCAATAATTATATTTTCTTCATTATCTGATGACAACTTTGTGTTACTTCTTCTAATTGAAATTTGTTTAAAATCTCTTGATCTCAGTGAATCAAGAATCTTTTTCTCATCATTCGAAAGTATTCCGAAACCTTGATTCTCCGGCAGTTTAGCGTCCAATTCAACAAAATTTTCAATTATTTTAGTTAAGTTAATTGTTAAATAGGAACCACCCTTCACTCCTTTTATTTCATCTTGAACATGTGTTTGTCCTCTAGTACCATCTGCAACAATTCGAAATTCAGCACCTTGTTTATAAATCAACATATTTATTTCTCTTCCATCTAACAAAATTTCGGTAAGCCAAAATGCAAGAATTGAGAATTCCTTTACGTGATCTTTATTAATTCCCCTTAAATATGCAATAAACGCACTGAATAAATCCTTAGCAGCTTTAATGCTATATTCTTTTGAAAGTTCAGTTATAATTTCATCTTCACTTTTAATGACTTCTTGAATTCTTAATTGAAACAAATTTTGTTTCATTGCAGCAATATCTTCAAGCGGCACATTGAAACCTCTTAATTCTTTTACAATTGAAATCCACAAACATTCTAATAAATTATATCTATTCCATAAACGCTTTTCGGCATTTGCTTGTGGGGCTCTAATTACTTTTTTTGAAATTAAATAATGTAACTCACGAGCTCTTAAATTTAATGAAGAAGCCTTTATGATCTCTTCGAACATTTTTGGGTACACCTTTTCTAAACGGTTAACATCTAGATTAATGGCTCTTAAAATACTGTTTAGTTGATGATCTGTTAAGTTCATGCTATTTTTTTACGATACAAATGTAACATAATAATCAATATAAACGCCTATTTTTTAAAATAATTAACTATTTACTTGATTTTTAACACTATAATATATTACACTATTAGAATATAATTATTATTTTGTAAAAAAAAGAAGGAAAATTAATAATATAATAAACTAAAAAGGAATCAAAAAATGAAGGAGGAAAAACTTAGAAGATGCGAAAATCCGGAATGCGGGAAACTTTTACCTATTGGAAACCCAAAAAGAAAACATTGCGATAAATCATGCAGCAATAAAGCAGGTCACATTGCAAGAAAAAAAAGTAATCAATGGGAAAATGAGATGTTTAAGCAACGAAAAAATATTATAAAAATCTTGGAGAAATTAGACCGCAATAAAATAACTTTTATTGCTAATGAAAAAATTGAAGAGCTAGGACTAAATCTAAATTGCAGTTATTTACCAGAATTAGCCACGGGGGGAAAACAGATTTTAAGATTTGGAAAGTTCCTTTTAACAACCAATAAAACAATTGGCTTCGATATTAGCAAGGTAAATTAATCGATAAATGTTAGATTAATAATTAAGCTAATAGGAATATTATCAAACGTAAATTAAGATGCATTGTGAAGCGGTTTATAAGAATGAGGTGGCGTAGAACAATTAAGAAGAAAAAAATAAACCTGAGACTAACTTGTTTTAAATTAAATCCTGATAATTTAGGAATATCTCATAAAGAAAAAGTATTTTTAGATTAACAATTTCAACAAGGATGATACAAGAAAACGAAATCATTAATAATCTCAGTTTTTTTCAAAAATGCGAAGCGGATCACCAAATTTTAGCTGAAAATCTAATTAATGAACTAGCCTGTTTATTGGAAGTGGAAATTGATCCAAAATTACCTTTAAATACTTTTAAGCCATTTTTTTCGACAAAACAGAGTGGGGAAATGAATGGTTGGAATTATTTTCTTCATGGATACCATTGTTGCTTTGAAAACATAAACACCAAACAAAAAATAGAGGTTTCATTAGTAGACAAAAATAATTTTAGAGCACTTGATCCCATTTTCTTTTTAAATTATATTTTATCAACCCCAAAATACCAACCTTTACCTTTTGAAATTTTGCCTACTTATGAAACTGGGAAAAATATTCTTAATATATTAAAATTTAAAATGACACCTCAAGTAAATAATACTCTCCCATTTTTTTCATACGGATTTTTTAGGCCTGGTGAAATTTCATTCCTTGGAATTAAAGATTTTGTTTCGTCTGCAAAAGCAATAACAATTGAAGGTGACTTAGTGCTAAGAGATGGAGTGACATTATTTAAAGATTCAAAAAATCAAACTGTTAGTGGCTATTTAATAACCTTTAAGCCTAAATTTGCAAATGATGCTTATTCATTCATCAACTCACTAGAGCCGAAAAAACTCTTTAAATGGAAAGAAAAAAAAACTGATGATATTTCGTTTAATATTCTTTATGGAGTTAAACCTGACAGAGGTTCTGATGATATAAGAGAAGCTGACTGGAAAACAATTTGGGATGACCCTTTTTTCACTTCAGCTTTAGAAGTTTTGAGTGAAATGCCTAATGAAAAGTTTGAATGGAATTTAAAACCACTTTTCAAATTACAAATGAAATATATGCTTCTGTGGACAATCTTAGAAAGATTTTCATTTTTAAGATACAGCTTTGGAGGTGGCCCATCGACAAGAAATAGATTATTAGCAGAAAACAAATATTATAAAGAAGCTTTATTGGAATTTGTCTTCAGTGAACGCACAATTTATAGCAGTGAAGATCCTGATGATAAAACAATATTAAGTGCTCAAAACCCAATAAAATCTTTGGATTATTATTATCAAGTTAGGTGTAACATAACTCATAGAGGGAAAGCTGTAACGCGAGACCATGAAACTGTTGAAAAATCTTACAATGAACTCTTTGAAATAACAAAGTATATTCTAAATAAAACGAAACAAGAATGCTCTTTAATCAAAAAGGAATATGAAACAGGAAAAAATTAAATTCTTTGACAAACTATCATGACTAATGAACTTAGGCACTTCAAAAAATAAGACTTGATCTGCTGTGTTTATATTTCTATTTCAAAATATCGAGAAAATTCATTTTATTAAACCATATCGTTTTTCCGTTTTAATCATTACATTTACTTTATTAATAAGTTACTATGCCACCTCCTAGCGAAGCTGCTTTACGATATGCAATTATTGATCGTTGCTTAACCAATCCATATAAACCTTATCCAACAATGGATGATTTAAAATGGGCTATTGAGCGTGAATTAAAAACATCAGTATCAACTGCAACTATTCAAAAAGATATTGCGCAGATGAAAAGTGGTGAGGATGTTGGAGGTTACTCTGCACCTATCAAATTCAAGAAATCTGTTAACGGTTATTACTATGATTTGGAAACCTTTCCTGATTTTACGATTAGATCAAGTGGCTTAAACGAAAAAGAAATTGAAGCTATTGAATTAGCAGCTGGTGTTCTACAACACTTTAAAGGAATAAAAGTTAATGATACTTTTAATCAAGCAATAGATAAATTACTTTCTTCGGTTGACATAAAAAAAACTAATCAAGAAAAAAAACTCACCAATGCCATTCAGCCAGAAGAAACAACGTACATGCGAGGCATGGAACAATTTGAAACTTTTGTAAACAGCATTAAAAAACGAATTCCAGTTTCGTTTATTCATTATTCATACGACAAAAAATTATTTAAGGCTATTAACATTCATCCTTATTTAATGAAGGAAAGTAATAAGCGATGGTATTTAGTAGGTTATTCGGAGGAACATAAAGAAGTAAGGTATTTTGGTTTAGATCGTATTTATGATCCCATACTAATAGAAAAGAAATTTATAGAAAACGAAGGTGCTGATTTAAGAACTTTATTTGATAATAAAATTGGTTTAAATACGATTCATGATAAAGAAATTGAAACTCCAGAAGAAGTACTTTTATGGGTAAGCCAAACTATGGCAAATTACATAAAATCAATGCCTCTGCATAAATCACAAACAATAACAGAATTTGGAGGTTATGGTGAATTGCATGTTTCTTTGAACCTAGTTCCAACCTATGAGTTAGTAGCGCTAATATTATCATATGGAAAGCATATGGAATTAATTAAACCAAAGTGGTTAAGAAAAGAAGTAGAAAAGGAATTAGAAAGATCTGTTGGTAGATACAAAAAAACGAAACGCAATGACTAAGGCAAAAGATAAAACATCACGCCAAGGCGTGACTAAAAACACCGGTTACATAATTTCGAACCCAACTTATACAAGTGAGAATGACAATTTACAATTGCTTAGAATAACAGTAACTAACCTTGAAACAAAAATTGACTTTGGATATCAAGCAACCGACTATTATACCAATGGCGGATGGATTGATATAAGTCCAAATACATTTCATTCAACCAAAAGGAACAAACAGAAAATTCATTTTAAGTAACGCCACCAACATTCCATATGGCCCTGAAAAATTACATTTCAACTCTAGTATTGAATGGCGATATTTTTCATTGCATTTCCCATCAATATTAGAAGTTCATGATTCAAAAAAAATTCTTCTTAACGACACTATAATTCATAATAGAATCAACGCAATTGATTTAATTGAGAATGAAATGGGAAATAATAACGATTTTAATTTTTACAAAATACGTTTGGATGAAGAGGATAAAAAGTCAATTATCTATTAACTCTTATTTTATTTATCCAGCAATATTTATTAATTTAACCTTTCAATCTTCACAACATGAGTAAACTTAATGACCTAAAAGAAATTATTAATTCTGGTAAATTCCCTAATAAATATAATGAGTTTGGAGGAGCAAACTTAATTATTACAAAAAATAAAGATCGTGGATTTCATGAAGGTGATACAATAATATACTCCGAACATGCAGCTGCTTTAAGCTGGTTGGTTGATCAATTACATGGAATTTACAACGAAGAAATAAATTACGCCAATAAATATAGGTTTTATCCAACTATTGGAGAGTTAATAAAAGAATCGCTTACTTCTCAAGATCAAATTATTGAATCAATGCTTTTCGTAGTTGATGAGATAGAAAAAAGATGGGGTTCAAAATAATTAAGCAATGATAAAAATCCCAAAAGTAACGGTAACATACAAAGGCGAACGCTTAACTTATAAGTTTTTTGATGAGCATCCCGAAATACATCACATGTATCCAAGCAGAAAAGATTTTATTACCCACCTATATAAACCCTTGCTAGATAAAGCCCAAATATCTTCCGAAAATCAGGTTATTGAAATATCAGAAAATTTGATTTTAGTTAACGGAAAACAAGTGATTTTAAAGTAGTGCCTCCTACTATTCGCTAAAAATAATTGGCCATTTTCGTTTCAACTAGCCTAAAATCTCAAAATATCTTCAATTTTATTAAACTATAATTCAATTAGTTACAAACTAAATTAGTTCTTTTTGCCTTATTTAAAGTAAACCGTATTAACAATATGCTTTACTATCTGTTACTTTGTTCTTGTAAATCAAACGCATCAAATCTTGATTTAAAAAATACAAAATGGGAAAAGTAATTAGCATAATAAACAACCAACTTGGAAGTGGAAAAACTTTCATCAGCACCAACCTTGTTGTTCAAATGTCGAGGTCATTATTAAAAGTATTGGTAATAGATATGGATCCTCAAAACGAACTCTCTCAAAATTTTGGGGCGAGAGAAACAGATGATAATATGTATTTGGCTTTAACGGACAAAGAACATATTGAAACTGTAAAAATTCATCCTGCTGTTGAATTAATACCTGCGTGCTTGGATTTAATCGGTTGCGAAATCGAACTAGTAACTTATCCAAATAGAGAATATATCCTGGCAGAATTTATTAATAAATACCGTGATGATTATGATTATATAATAATTGATAATTCTTCTGGCACAGGTTTATTAGTTGTAAACGCACTAATAGCATCTGATTTGGTTATCGTTCCTGTAGTAGCAGAAATAAATGATATTGAAAGAAACAAAAAACTAGTTCATGCAATAAATAAAGTAGATGAATTACTAGTTTCAAAAAAATTGAATGTTCGTTTCCTTATAAACAATAAGAGCGCTGATTCAACTATTGGCTCATTGAAAAACTCATTAAAAAACTTGTGCAACCCCAAATTTATGAAAACTGAATTGCCACATCTAAATAAATCTAATGTCGTATCTACTCCTGAATCACCTTGGAACCCATATGAATTAGAAAACATCAATAGTTTTAAATCTCTAGTAACCGAAATACAAACTATCTAAACTAATCAACATGAAAAACAAAAAAACAAGATCAATTATTGAGCAAGTGCTCTTCATTACAATTATTAATGTTATGATATTTAATGATGGGTGGCTTACTTCTACTCATTGGAGTATTGGAATTACCATTTCATTTGCCCTTTTCCATTTAGGCGCATTCTTTACACTCTACAAAACAATCACATCAAAAGAATTTAGCTCAGAAAAAGATAAGCTAATATTCAATTTTAAAATCAGTGTTTATTTAGTATTTATGAGTGCGCTACTACTAAATAACTTTTTGTTTGCAAACGAGCATCTCCTATTGAATTATTTCCTTTCACTTTTCTATTTATTTGCTTCAACAAGCTTTATTTCGGACACGCGCGATTCTTATAAAGAATATAAAAATTCACTAATCACAATTTCTAAAACTGTCTAATTATGAAAACAGAATTTCAACAAAAAATCGAATGGGATATTTGCACTGAAGCTGTTACCATTAATGGTTGCTTCGCCACTGGTAAAACTGCAATCGTGCGCAATGATAATGGTAAAGTGCTAGGCATAGTGGGAAAAGATTATTGCCCAGTAAGTAACTCACGCTTAATGCAATTTTCTGATGCATTAACAAGAACGGGCGAATTCGAATTAAAAGGCTTTGACGAACTAAACAACGGTAAAACAATATTAGCTTATTTACAAAACAAAAATCCTAACCTAAACATTAGCGGTTGTGCAATGCGTGAATATCTAATCATTGGTAATTCTCATGATGGCACCAAACCATTTTATATCGGAACAGGCAGCTCACTCATTCGTTGCGAAAATCAGTTTTACTCAACACTTAAAGTATTTCGAAAAAAACACACCTCGCCTATTTTAGTAAATGATAATGGGATACAAGACATTATAAAACTCTATAAATCAAAAAAAACGAACATATATAGCGCTTTTGATGGAATGGAAAGCGTTAGAGTAAGTGATGAAGCTGTAGAAAGATTAATAAGAGAAATACATAAAATGCTTGCAACTGATAGCCGAGAAATTAAGGCGGAGAACTTAGGTTGGAGTCCATCAATGATAACATTACGTAATTCGATTAAACGTGAAATGAGAGATCTTGGTAATAATGCTTTCGGATTATTTAATGGAGTTACTTGGTACACATCTCACGAAATGCGCAATGCAGGGGCTGATTTTGGAAAGCAAGACAGTACAGCTAATTTAATTAATCAAAAGGCTTATCGTTTTTGCAATCAATTAAAAAGAAACAATAATCAATTAAACTAATTACGTGCAAACTACCTATAATAACAGATTGACAAGGGGTTTTTGGCTTTTTTTTACCAGGGGGTACCCCCCGGGGTTGGTGGTGATGAAAAGTTTTCTCTTTTTTTTTGGGGGGGGTTCCCCCGGGGGGGGGGTGGTTTTTAAAAGGGGGTGGTCTTCGGAAAAAAAAAAAATTTGGTTAAGGAAAGAAGGAGGGGGGGAGGGGGGGCCGCGCCCCCTCCTAAAAAAAAATAAAATTAATTCCGGGGTAGCTTCTATTCTTTTTTTTATTTGGCTTTTTTTTTTTTTTTGAGAAAGAAAAAAGAAAAGGGGGGGGGTTGTATCATTATTTTTTTAAAAATTTTTTTTTTGGTTTTTCCCGAAAAGGGGGGGGGCCGGGGGGGAGATTTTTTTTATAATTCAAATGAAATAAAAGGGGGGTTGGTGTTTTTTTTTGGGGGGTTTTAAATTTACCCAATCCGGGTGGGGGGGGGGAAAATGAGTGATTAGTGTTTTTCAAAAAAAAAAAATAAAAAAAAAAAAATTTTTTCGTTTTGTTGTGTTTTTCTTGGCTGAAGAATTTGAAGGGGGGGGAGAAGGGAGGGAGGCGGAGAGGAAGGAATAAGTGTCCTAAAATTTGAGCTCGGATAGAAAATTCAAATCCTACAAAACTTAACAAATGAAAACATCAATTAAACCAAAGCAATGCTGCCGTTACACTTGGAGCTTATTTCCAAAACTAACAATTAAAAAAGCATTAGAACTTAATCCTTGGTTGTTCAACAATTCGTACAACTTCCTTTCTTATTATGATGATAAAAACATCATCCCACAAGGAGTTTTTGAAGAAAAGAAAAATTGGATTACAGAAAATTTTGTTTTGTTCAGTGGGGCAAGAACTAAACTAGCTGATTACATCAACCTTGTTGATTGGGACAATTTTGGCACTTGGTATATATTCCTTTATCCTGGTGAGTTAAAAGCTGAAAAGCCTGTTATTATTGGCAAGGAAATACTATTAGACAAAGGAAAGGGACAGGATTTGCATGATTATTTTAATCTAAGTAAAGAATGGGAATTTATTCATGGAATACAAGCCGACATGTTTATTACAAAACAAAAGAACGGAATAATGATTGGAGTTCTTAATGATTTGAATTTATGGTGTGTAGAAACTGAGATAAACTAAATAGCATGAAAATTATAAAAGAAATTTTAATCGATACTTCCGGTTCCGAACGTAATATGCCCCAAGAAAAAAACAAGATTGAACTTGCCAAAGAAATATGAATTGATAAAATGTTTCTTGGCGGTTCAGCTAAAGATTCTACATAATGGAAAATCACTTTTAAATCTTATAAAGAATGACATCATCATAATTTTAAATATATACAATGGAAGAAAAATTAATTTCATTTTTTATCAGTAGCGAAACTAAATCAATTCCAATTTACAAGTCTTTGTTCAATGAAGGACTGATTATTATGGATTCTATCACGATAACAAATTTGAAAGGACTTACTGCGCCTCAATTCATAATGAAAAGCACAAGTAAAAGCATTGAAAAACTGGAACCTCTATTCTTAAAAACGGATATAGTGGGGCGATCTGATAAATTACCTTTACAAAAATTCGATACTTTGATTGCATGCTTTCCTAATAATATAACAATTGATTGTGGAAAAATGGAGTTAGAATTAGTGATTGCAAACCTTGAATCAATGGAAAGTGAATCACTTCTTTATGCAACCATACAATATAAAACATTTATTGGAGATAACGATGAGGAAATTATTCTTCATTTATAAATCCAAGAATAAAAAATATACATGAACGAAAATTCTAAAATAATAAATATCGAATCAGATGAACAGCAGGTACGGATAGACTTTCGCTATACCAATTGCCATGGTTTTGGAGGATGGGTTAGAATTGATCCCAACTGCTTTATCCGACCTGTTGGCTCTGAGGAGAATCTAATATTAGAAAAAGCAGAAGGTATTCCAATATCTCCAAAATCGCTAACGTTTAAAAAGCAAGGAGATGTACTATACTACTCACTGTTCTTTCCGCCGCTACCAGTAACTGTTGAAGAAATCGACATTATAGAAGATGCCGATGATGATAATTCATTTAACTTTTTAAACGTACCATTAAAACAAAAAACTACAATTATGACAACAAATAAAACAACAGCTTTAAAAAGCATAGAGAAGATTGCCCTTGAATTGAAAGGCGAAAAGAAAACTCAAAAAGTATTTATTGATGAAATAAATAGGCTTGATTCTAAATTAGGAGAAGTATCAGATTATTTAAAACTTACAAAAGAAGAGGTCGCTATTTTTTGCCTTGCAACTTATCTATCTATAACTTCTGATTCCTTCTGTATGACTGATTTAAAAAGTCATAGCAATTTTAGTCCATTTGAATTTTACGAAATAAAAAATCTCACAAAAGTCCTCGTAAAAAAGGTTGGATTGTACAGTGCGGTTGTAAAGGTATTCAACGCGGTCCAAGAAGAATGGAAGAAAAAGTCTACACACTTCCTCAAAACATTTTAGATGCGCTTTACAAGAATGAAACTCCTGAAATTAAAAAGAAAGAAATGGATGTTTATCTCGCAGCAGATATGTTGCATAAATGCTTGAGAGATCATTTTGATGATGAAATTGTATCAGAAGAAATGTTGGCAATGATAAATGAACTTGAAGAAGAAAACCCGGAAATAAATCCCTTCAAACTTGCAGCTGAACTCCAACTTAATCAGATGGAAAGGCTTATCCTATACTATGCAGTTACAAAAACTACCATTGGCGAAGAAATTATTGATGTTGATAGGATGATGTCCAATTTTTTTAACTCACAAATGGAAAGAGCAGTTGTTAGACGCCTGATTTCGAAAAGACAGGGTAAACTTTTCGAAAGTAATCTACTCGAATTTATAAATGAAGACTTTAAAACCGATAAACAATTAAAACTAAGTGCTGATGCGGTCAAATTAATTTTTGGTGAAGATGCGTGTTTCCTATCTGAAGATGAGGATTATTCATCAGGTTTATGCAAACTTATTAAATGTGATGCTATTGTAGAAAAGGAACTATTCTATAATGAAAACGAGCAACAATCAATTAACACTGTATCAGAGTTTCTGAAAAATGAAAAATTTAGTGAAATAGTAAAACGCTTGGAAGAAAATAAAATGAGACCAGGCCTAACCATTTTATTGCATGGCTACCCAGGAACAGGAAAAACAGAAACCATTTACCAATTAGCAAGGCAAACAAATAGAAACATATTGCTTGTAGATATTAGTGAAATTAGAGATAAATATGTTGGTGAATCAGAAAAACGATTGAAAGCAGTATTTGAAACCTATAAAAATAGCATTAAACATTTTGAGCAAGTTCCAATTTTGTTGTTTAACGAATCGGATGCATTAATTGGAAAACGAATAAACGTAAACAATAGTGTAGATCAAATGAACAATGCCATGCAAAATATTCTATTGCAAGAATTAGAAGATTTTAGAGGTATACTGATGGCCACTACAAATCTTACATCTAACCTAGACGAGGCATTTGAACGTAGATTTTTATTTAAAATAAAATATGCTAAACCGTCTATGGTAGCAAAAAAATCGATTTGGAAAAGTAAACTAACATTTCTTTCTGATGAAGATGCAAAACAATTAGCTGAAGAATTTGATTTTTCGGGAGGGCAAATTGAAAATATCTCTCGCAAAATATTCCTTGATTCGGTGCTCCATGGAAAATCATTCTCCATTAAAGATACCATGCAGTACTGCGAAGAGGAAGATCTCTTAAATAAGAACAAAGCAAGGCAAATAGGATTTTAAACGATAAAACTAATTATGTATGAAAGCAATTAATTTCAAAACCGATAATCAATCATTTAAGGAATATTTACATTCATTATGTCCCGAATACTTGATAGAGCATGCAAAAACCAATTTGTTTTACGAAGTAATAAATGATGTTATTTTAGAAAACGACTACCTGCACAAGTATTGCCTATCAAGGCTAAACAAAACACGCTCCAAGGCTAGTGAAAAAAGAATAAAATCAGTTCTCAAAACTAAACTCAAAAAAGCCGATGAAGAATTAAGTGTTCAATTAATGTGTGAATTGTTTCCAAAAAATTTAATAATAGAAACATTGGTTGATTATACAGATGATGATGCAAGAAAAGATATTCTATACAACCAATACTTATGGTACAATGAAAATAGATTCGAAATAAACTAAAATAGTAAACATGAAAAATATAAAATTAACCCTCAACAAAGATGTATTAAAAAAGGAACATCATTGGCTGAAACGAGATTTTAAGAAAGGAGAGGAGTTTATAATGTACTTAGGTTATACGCATGGGTGCATAAGCAAAACAGGCATTGCCTGCTCAACAACTGGCAAGCTTCCCTTTTTTGAATTACCTACAAATCAACTTTCATTTACTTATGAAGGAAAAGAGTTTGGTATATTTATGAAAGAAAGAGGATGGAACTACAGAACATACTATTGCAAAGAATTTCCAATGGACCCAATTGAACTTCTAACCAAAATACAATCAAATGCTGCATCGGTGGAGTCAAAACCAATCACTTCAGAACAATATAAAGAAAACGAAATTTTGAAAGTTCATGTTGAAGACGGAGAAGTTACTTACGAGGGAATCAAACTGGAAGAAATAACACCACTATTTTAATCTAAAAATTATGTATTGGTATGAAGTTCTAGAAGCGAAAAAAAATAGGATTGTAAAAATTACAACTTTTTATTTTTCTAATTTCTCTGAAGAATCATGTATTGAGTATTCTGAGCAAATGGAAAAAACAATTGATGAATTAATTTCGCTTGGTCATAACTTAACAATAGATGATTATGACAAAGTTAAATCCTTGAGTGATAAACTAGATGCTTTAGGGGCAATGTACAGAGGAATGCGGTATTTAGATACACCCGAAAATCAAAAACTAAGTCATTACGACAGATTTATAGGTGGGACCGAAAATGCAAAAAATAGATTCGCAAGAAAACAAAAGGAGATAGATGAGGGAATTAAGAATTTTGAATCTGATGACTTTTAATTGCTAATTAAATAATTTAAAAATGTAAAAGATGGAATCAATGTCATTTGAAGAATTAGCAAAGCGCGCAAAGGAAATGCTTGCTAAACAAGAACCAGTTACCTTAGAACAAGCGAGAGAACAAGCAATGAGGATAAAGATTCAAAGTTCGAAAGGTTTTAAGGAACAAGATGTTAAAGGAAATCTCCGGATTTATTATCCCGATTGGGCGGAAGAACAAATAGAAAAAGAGTTTCAGCGCTTAATAGGTTTATATAAAAACTAGTAAGATGATTAAACAACATTAAATACTTAAATGAAGCCGCGATCTAAGAGAAGGCTTTGATACACTTTATCTGCGCACTGTTTCAAATGGATACATTGCTTTATATGATGATATTAAAGAAATTAGTATTTACCAAGATTTTATATTCATAGTTAATTCAATTATAAAACCAATATGACAAATTTAGAAATAGTAAAAGAAATAGCGAAGGGCTACAATAATCTTGATAGTTCAATTATTGAATCGTTTTCAAGTGATGATATCATTTATGAAAGCCAATGGGTGATAAACTCAATAAACGGTTCGAAAGAAGTGTTTTCTTATTTGGCGCACAAATTCGAAATTATTAAAAATTCAGCAACCGAAATGCATGCCGAACTCGCCTATTTTGGTGAAGAGCCTTGCATTGTTTTAGCCCAAGGTTCAAAGGAAAACCCTGTTGCTACAATTCGAGTAAAAATCGAAGACAATAAAATAGCACGAATAGATATTTGTCAAATTCCACATTGGAACGATACCGTTAGAACGAACGAATACCCTAATTAATATAACCTAATACCAATAACATGAATAAGAAAACTAAGTTGCCTTTATTGGCCGAAATGGTTGATAGTTATAATGTAATACATGGTGATTATTTAAAAACTGATTCGATAAGTGAAGCGGAGCATTTATTAAGAAAAATGAAGAGCATTGAAAAAGATATCTTAGCGCATGGAGTTTGTATAAGCACTCTATGCAAGCTACAGAAATATATTTTCGCACTCCCCGACTTGACCTCTTTAGGTGAATCAGGTATAAAATTAATTGGTGAGAGCTTGCTTTATACTACAGATAAATCAAATTATAATTTACTTGATAAGATATATGCTTGAAGATGAAATACTACTGCGCCATGGCAAACATAGCACACTAAAGAGTTTTATGCCTCATTTGAAATTATGAAACAAATTGATGAAGAAACAGTTGAAAAGCAAGTAATTTTTAGAGAATACCTGTTTATAGAAGACCACGTTAATTTAATGAAAGAGAATATTAAAGCTGTTTTGATTTTAAAAACAAAATCTACTCAATTCATCAGAAACAAAGGGGTACAAAAAATTAGCAACAACTTTAAAGGAGGCAACATGACAACAAAAGAATGGCTATTACAACTTAAAAAGGACGGACTTTTAGCATATGGTCAAAAAAATGGTAAGAGTATTTACATCTTAAAACACCTTGCAAAATTCATTTGACAAACAACGCGACAAAACAATTACGCGACAACTATGATCCAAAAAGGTAAAGGGTGGAGTTTTAGTTGCTCGATTAAAAAAATGAAAAGTGGCGCTCAACTTACTGTTGATAGCATAATTTTTCTCACAAATGTATCTGAATCACCTGCTAAAAGCTATTTACCTGACAGCAAAGAATTACACAAGGCACTTAATGATACGCTACTAGCACAGTCTGAAAAAACACTTCCAATTCGCTTTCATACTCATCCAACTCATTCCGACAATCCTGTTTATGAAATATTTAATTATCTTTTTCAATCTAATACTTCACAACTCGACAGAATAGTTTCCGATCATCCCATCTCAGTCGGTGATATAAAGTTATTGATGCCTCGAAGTTTAGTGCTTAAAAGTTAAAGCTACAAACAAAATGTTTGTAGGATTCTATAATGGACTCATTGCGCCAATCGAATTTGACGCTCACAAGAAAGAACAAATGCAAAAGCAACGGCCGAAATCTTTAATCGTATTTCAGAATGGACTAAAAAAGGAAATAATAAAGTCTTAGCAATTGGCGGTGGAGCACTACTCGCTTTTTTAATCATTCGTTATAGTAAAACAACAATTCCAGTAATGCTACTTCTCATAGCAATTCTTCCAATGTTTATTAATTCAGAACATAGTAAAACAAAATATTTTGCACTATTGAAAGCTGGTAAAGTGACAATTGACATACCCTGACAAAAGTAGCTGTTAATAGCAAGCAAGAGCAAAAGAGGCTTGACCTAACTGTTTATTTGCCGCAGCCATGGCAAACATACTAAATTAAAGAAATTTTATGCCTCATTTGAAATTATGAAACAAATAGATGAAGAAACAGTTGAAAAGCAAGTAATTTTTAGAGAATACCTGTTTATAGAAGACCAGGCAATTAAATAATGAAAGAGAATATTAAGGCTATTTAGGTTGATTAAACAACCTTCTTTTCCGCTCAATCTCATTTAACCGCCCTCTTCTATTGTAAGTTTTGGTGGCCTATTTTGGACAATAACTTGCATTTATTCTCCTCCATAAAAACACTATGCTATTGAAAAATACCCCTTCAGCGGTGAACCCACTGTTAATAACAATATATCGTAAAAACTCTATAATTAATTCACCAATAATTTTATATTTACTAAGTAAAATCCGAGGTCGCTTTTAATAAAGCTCCCTCATTTTTAACTCAAAAAAGACGAATAAAATGAACCGGATTAATGAGGTCATAGAAGGAAAGGGGATCAAGCAAACTTGGCTCGCTGAAAAAATTGGAAAGAGCTATCCAATTATTAATGGCCGCGCTCAAAACAATAATCAACCTAAACTGGAGGTGCTTTACGAAATAGCCAATATTCTTGAAATTGATGTAAAAGACCTTTTAAAATCTAACAAAGTAAAAATATAAGTGCGGACAGGAATCGACATATTAGAAAATGAATTAATCGAGAAATATCCTCATGTTCTCGACACACTCCTGCTTGACCACACAACACAGCAAAACATCTTTTGGGCTACCGACAATTACGAACACATTGGAGAGAAATACAGTTTCCATTCTCAAATATTACCCGATTTAATTTCAGGTGATTATGGAAGTATTATAATGCCAAGAGTTCATAAAGACAAACTTTTGCAGCAATCCAGATCCAAAGAAATGGCAGAAGTTTTTACTCCATCATGGATATGTAATGCTCAAAACAACCTAATTGATAATACTTGGTTTGGAAGAGAAAATGTATTCAATTCGGAAATATTAACTAAAGATGGTTCTAAAATTTGGGAAACAAACAACGAGAAAATAACCTATCCAAAAGGTAAGACTTGGAAAGATTATGTTATTGATACACGTCTAGAAATTTCTTGCGGAGAAGCACCATACATTACAAGCAGATATGATAGTACAACCGGAGAGTTTATACCAGTTAAAAATCGAATTGGAATTTTGGACAGAAAATTAAGAGTAATTAATGAAAATGTTGATTCAAGAGAAGATTGGTTAAAAGCATCTCAAATTGCATATAAAAACACTTACGCTTTTGAATGGCAAGGTGATAGTTTGCTACTTGCACGTGAAGCCATGCTTATAACATTTATTGAAAATTATACTCACAAATTCGAGAAAGAGCCGTTATTAAAATCAATTCAGCACATCGCTAATATAATTTCATGGAATGTTTGGCAGATGGATGGATTAAAAGGCGTAGTGCCTGAGAGTTGCACAGATCTGATAAAAGAAAATAGTGATTTATTTGGCAATCCAGTAAATGAAATTGTTAAATGCAATGGGTGTAAATCAAAAAACATTTTAGCACACAATGGTAAATATTGCGTAATTATGGATTGGGAGGAAAAGGGCACTGAAACAGGATCAATGGGTAAAGCAAAAAGATTTATTGACCTACTTAATAAATAAACAAGAATAACTATGTCAGAAATAAATAAAATAAATGTAGATATTCTCGATGAATTAATAATCGGAAGAGTTGAACCTCAGATTTACGCATTTACAACAGAAACAATACCAAATTATCTTAAAGTTGGCGACACATATCGTCCTGTCGAAACAAGATTAAATGAATGGAGAAAATTCTTTCCAAACCTTGAGAAGAAGTATGGTAATGTAGCAAAGGTTGATGATGAAACATTTTTCAGAGACTATGCAGTTCATTATTTTTTAGAAACCGAATTAAAAAGAATCCGTTTAGAGAAAGGTGCTTTAAAAAATATCCCTTATTATTCAAATGAATTTTTCAAAAACGCAACAGAAAAAGACCTGCAAGATGCGATAAACGATATTAAGATTGGGCATAAGAAGAACGAATCTAAATATCAATATTATCGTTTTGATGAAAGTCATATTCCAATTACTCATACATACATCAGAAATGAAAATTACAACCCAAGACCTAACCAACAAGAAACAATAAACAATTTTAAGAAGGCGGTAAAAAAAGGCAGAAAAAATCTTTTAATGTATGCCGTTATGCGTTTTGGTAAATCATTTACCTCGATGTGCTGTGCGGTTGAAATGAATGCAAAACTTGTAATAGTTGTTTCAGCAAAAGCAGATGTTAAAGAAGAATGGAAAAGAACAACCGAAAGTCATTTAAAATTTGATGGGTATTGTTTTTTAGATAGTAATTCTCTTTTAGAAAGCGATACGATTATAGCTGATAAACAAAAAGCAAATGAAAAAATTGTTTTGTTTCTTACGTTACAAGACCTTCAAGGTGATATTGTAAAACCAAAACATAAAAAAATATTTCAAAGTCAAGTTGACTTATTATTAATTGATGAAACACATTTTGGAGCAAGAGCAACTGAATATGGAAAAGTTTTAAAGGAGGAAAAGTTAAGTGCTAAAGAAATTAAAAGTGAGCTAAAACTTAATGACAATTCATTAGATGATATAGAAAGCAATACAAAAGTTTTTAATGCTAAAATTCGCATTCACCTTTCTGGCACACCTTATCGCATCTTGATGAATAGCGAGTTTACAACTGATGATATCATTGCATTCTATCAGTTTTCAAATATTGCAGAAGACCAAGAAAAATGGGATTTAGATAATCTAAACAAAGACGAAATTAAGGAATGGGATAACCCATATTATGGTTTCCCACAAATGATTCGATTTGCATTTAATCCCAATGAGTCTTCTCGTAAGAAAATGGAAGAAATGAAAAAGAAAGGTGTTACCTATGCTTTTTCAGAACTTTTCAAACCTCAATCAATAACTTTAGACAAGACAAAAAAACTACATAAAAAATTCAAGTACGAGAAAGAAATTATTGATTTGTTAAAAGTAATTGATGGTTCAGAAAAAGATGCTAATTTATTAAGCTTCTTAGATTATGACAAAATTAAAGAGGGCAAAATGTGCCGACATATTGTTTGTGTGTTGCCTTATCGGGCTTCTTGTGATGCTTTAGAAGCATTAATCAAAAAACACAAGTTTAAACATCTTAGCAATTATGAAATCATAAATATCTCTGGTGTTGAGAATGAAAAGAACTTTAAGGACACACAATCTGTAAAATCCAAAATAAAAAAATGTGAAAGTGTAAATAAAAAAACCATAACATTAACGGTAAACAGGATGCTAACAGGAAGTACTGTCCATGAATGGGACACTATGCTTTACCTTAAAGACACTGCATCTCCTCAAGAATACGACCAAGCAATCTTTCGTTTACAAAATCAATATATAAAGGAGTTTAAAGAGCCAAATGGTGATGTTGTTAAGTTCAATATGAAACCACAAACTTTACTGGTTGATTTTAACCCAAATAGAATGTTCCAAATGCAGGAACATAAATCACAAATTTACAATGTAAACACAGAATCAAACGGGAATAGCAAGCTAGAAGATAGAATAAGAAGAGAACTAGAAATATCTCCTATTGTTGTTATGAATAACAATAAAATTATTCAAGTACAACCAGCCCATATTCTTGATGCAATAAGAAAATATTCCAGTAGCAGAAGCGTATATGATGAAGCTACTTCTATATCAATTGATTTAAAATTACTAGATATTGAAGCAATAAAAGCGGAAATTGAAAAACAAAGAGAAATAGGTTCACGCCAAGGTTTAGAAATTAAGCTATCATTGGGCGAAGGTGATGAGTTGAAATTGACAGATACCTGAAACAGATGGTGAAACGGAAGAAAGTACAAAGAAATCCAAAGACACAGAAGATGAAGCCGAAACAGATTATAAAGGCCAATTCGCAATGTTTTATGCAAGGATTTTATTCTTTGCATTTTTAACGGAATCAAGAGTTAAATCACTTCAAGAGATTATAACTCAAATTAAGGGCAATGCCAATAATTTACGAATTGCTTCAAATTTAAATTTAGATACTGCTATTCTCGAGTTATTTCAAAAACATCTTAACCCATTTATATTAAGTGAACTTGATTATAAAATTCAAAACATCAATTCATTAGCAAACGATACAACAATTGCTCCAATTGAAAGAGCAAGCAACGCCTTGAAAAAATTTAGTCGCTTATCAGACTCTGAAGTTGTAACACCAGAAATTGTAACGGATAAAATTATTAATTCATTTCCTATTAATTCAATAAACCGAACTACAATGCTTTTAGATATTGCATCTAAACAAGGGGAATTTGTTTATGCAGTTTATAAAAAGTTTGGCAAAGAAGTAGCTAGCAATTTTTACTCTATTCCGACATCTAAAATTGCTTATGAGTTTACAAGAAAAGTATACACTTTCTTGAATTAGATATTAATTTAATTGAAAAAACTACACCTCTATGAATTAAAAAAGAAAAACAACTTGATTGAAGGCAACACTATAAAAATAAATAAAAAGAAAATGAAATTCAATGTAATAGTAGGCAATCCACCTTATCAACAAAGTGATGGTGGTCATGGAAGAAGCGCAAGTCCTATTTATCAAAATTTTGTTGAACTAAGTAAAAAATTTAATCCTAATTTTATTATCTATAATTATACCTACAAGATGGTATGCTGGAGGCAAAGGATTTGATGATTTTAGAAATGAAATGCTTAATGACAATCATATTTCAAGTTAGTCGATTTTTTAAAACGCAAATGATTTTTCACTGGTAAATCTTAGAGGTGGGATTTGTTATTTCTTCGTGAAAAAATTATGATAACAGAATATGATTTAACAAAAGTTATATATAAAGATGATTTAAGTTATATCAAAAAGGTAATTAAAAACGAGTTCTCATATTTTAATCCGACATAGCATAGTTTCCATTCTAAGAAGTTTGAGCAAAAAGGAACATTTTGAAAAAAATTTAACGAAACATGTAGTTTCTTCAGAAAGCTTTTGGCTTAGCAACATAATTATATAGACAAAATTCAGGCATTCCTGTATGGTTCTTCAAAGAATTGGCCTAAAATATGCCAGCAGCAAAGGGTATGTTAAGAAATAATAATTCACTTCATAAAGTGGATTGATTTGGTTCAAAATCCCTATGTGCTGGAATCAAACTAATATTGGTACTGATTTAATGACGACAACCAAAACTCTATAATTGGAAAACCTAAAAGAATTTGCACTGAATCATATATAGTAGTAGGTGCTTTTAAACTTAAATGAAATATCAGCAAATTCCGGTCATACTATTTATACTAAAGTTGCTAGATTCCTGCATTTTGCAAAATAAGTCAATTCTCAAGATGTACAAAGCAAAATTTCAAATTCAAAACTTCATCAAATCAAATATTGATAGGAGTTTACATTGATGAATTGCTTTGCAAAATATAAAAAGTACATTAACCAAAGAAGAAATTAGTTTTATTGAAAGCATGATAAAATCAATGCTGAAAAATAGAATAAATAAAATTAGATGAAAGCCAACGAATTACAAATAAATAATTTTTTACAAGCCCCAATGTACAGTTTGTAATTCCTGTTTATCAGCGAAATTATGATTGGACAAATACCGAATGTAAAGAATTGCTCAATGATATTATTTCAGTAGAAACAGAAGATAGAGGAACACATTTTATTGGCAGTATTGTATTTGTTCATGAAGGAACTTACAGCACCAGTGAGGTAAAAGAATTAGTTATTATAGATGGACAACAGCGTTTAACAACCATCAATATTTTATATGTGGCATTATACCGCTTCGCCAAAGAAAACGGCAATGCTCAGGACGCTGAACGTTTATACAATATGTTTTTAACCAATCAGTATGTTAAAAAGAATCCAGTAAATTAAAATTGAAGCAAACAGATTCCAATTCATTAGCTTTTAAAGCAATTATGGTTGGTACTGAAAAAGAATATACTTCGTTTTCTAATGTAACAGAAAACTACAACTACTTTTTGGTGCAATAACAAATGATACATTTGAAATAATTTTAAGAGGTTTAAACCGCTTAATATTTGTAGAAATCTCCTTAGAAAGAGGTAAAGATGATCCTCAACGTATTTTTGAAAGTTTAAATTCAACAGGTTTAGATTTATCGCAATCCGATTTAATAAGGAATTTTATTTTAATGGATTTGCCACCAAAAGACCAAAACAGGTTTTTGAAACTATTTGGAATCCAATTGAAGATAATGCAAAAGATTTAGTGAAACAAAGTTCGTTAGTGTCCGATTACATTCGTGATTACTTAACACTTCGCAACAAAAAAATTCCAAATAAAAATAAAGTTTACGCAGAGTTTAAAAACTTATATTCTAACAAAAAAGATGAAGCCTATCATCAGGAATTGGAAAATATAAAATCGTTATCCATTCATTATAAAAAGTTTGTAAACCCATCAGTAGTTGCAGATGCAAGTATTAAAAAGGAATTGGAATTTTTAAACCGTTTAGAAATAAATGTAGCTTACCCATTTTTACTTCAAGTATTTGAAGATGCAGAAAATGGATTGCTTGTCAAAAGAAGAATTAATTAAAATTTTAAAATTGATTCAAAGCTATGCCTGGCGAAGGTTTATTGTTGGCTTGCCAACCAGTTCCTTAAATAAAATTTTATGACACTGTATTCGGAAGTAGATACAGAAGAATATTATGATTCTGTTGCAAAAGCATTAATTAAAAAGAAAGCAAGTGCTAAATTTCCAAGTAACGAAGATTTAAAAACTGCGTTAAAGGACAAAGATTTATATAACACTCAACCTAAGAATAGAAACTATCTTTTTGAGATGTTGGAAAACTTCAACAATAGAGAACACGTTGACACAAGTAACGAGCAAATTACAATAGAGCACATTTTTCCAAGGAATCCTAATGAAGACTGGAATAATGAATTGCCACCAACAGAATACTTTACGTTCAAAGAAAAATATTTAAATACAATAGGCAACCTAACACTTTCAGGTAATAATGGTGCATTAAGCAATAAATCATTTTTAGCCAAAAAAGCCATGAATATTGAGGGTAATGAGCAAGGTTATCAATTTAGTCGCTTATGGTTGAACACTTATTTAAAATCAATTGACACTTGGAATGTTTCAAAATATGAAGAAAGGTTTAATATCATTTATGAACGCTTCTTAAAAATATGGGAGTTTCCTGATGTGGAAATTTCAGAAGGTGAAGATTCTGATGAACAAAATATATTTGATGCAGAAAGCCCAACACAAAAAAACTAGAGTACTTTATTTTTGAAAACACAAAATTGAAGAAGATACGGTTGCCCAAATGTATTTTTATGTAATTAGAAATCTTTATGAAAAGAACTCTCAATTATTATTAAGCAATCAAGAAGTATTTAAAATAACAAGAACCCAATCAGATTTTAGAGCAGGTCAAGAAGTTGTAAATGGTTGGTTTATAGAATCAAATATTGATAGTAACTCTAAATTCAGTATTTTAAAAAAGTTGCTTACTTTATTTGAAATTGAAGATGAACTATTTATTAAATATTCCACTAATTCCGATAGCCAGTCAGAACCCAATAGGTTTTCGATAAGAAAGAAGTATTGGCACCAATTACTACCATTAATAAATAACACAGCACTTTATTCTAATGTTTCTCCTTCAAAGGACCATTGGTTAAGTGCTGGAGCTGGTATAAGCGGTATACATTATAATCTTATTATTACAAAATCCCATGTTAGGATTGAATTAGCAATATCGAGTTCAAGCCAGGATAAAAATAAAATGTACTTTAAAAAACTAGCACAAAATAAGGAGTCCATTGAAAAAGCATTTGGCAAATCATTAGTTTGGGAGGAGTTACCTGACA
Organism: Bacteroidota bacterium; assembly: GCA_016702705.1. Classification (GTDB taxonomy): domain Bacteria; phylum Bacteroidota; class Bacteroidia; order B-17B0; family Aurantibacillaceae; genus JADJDM01. The sequence goes on from JADJDM010000021.1 coordinate 100,372, forward strand.
ATAAAATGAGCCGTATTAAAATCGAGCTTCAAGAGGTAAGTTTAAACAATGAATCTGATTGGGATAAAATGAATAATTTCTTCATTTCTAATATCTCTAAATTTGAAAACGCCTTTGAACCCTTTATAAAGAATCTAAAATAGTGAAAGTGATCTATTGAAATTCAGATTAACTGGTCATATTAAAGTAAAATTAAGGCAATTGAATAATCTAAAAAGCATCAAAGATGATTAAGGTAATTAATACTATTTCCCCATACAATCCTTAATAATATTCAATCATGTAAAATCGCCTGAATGACTTACTTCGGTGTCATTTTTAAAATCCTAATTAGTCACCAATTTCTCCAAGCCTAGTATCTCCTTATCCTCAGGCCTATAAACATAAACCCCTTTATCCTTGCCTTTACGAGTGCCTCTTAAAAACAAATAAACAACACCGCCAAAATGCTTATCATAATCAAAATTAGATAGGCGTTTACTTAAATACTTTTTCACTGCAAGGCTATAAATTAAATACTGCAAATGATAATTATTTTCATTCATGGCTTGCGCCATGTTTTCTTGTTTGTAATGATCTAGAGTATCGCCTAAAAAATTAGATTTCCAATCGAGTATGAAATACTTTCCTTCATATTCAAAAAACAAATCTATTTTACCATTTAACCACCCCTTTATTTCACCTAAATTTTTAACCTCAAATTTGCGCTCGGCACTGGATAAAGCGGAGAGCTGTTTTAAATTAAATTCATCAATATGAAAGTCAAATTCTAATTCGTTTAACTTCTGTTTATTACTAACCGCAGCTAAGTTAATACTTGTGCCAGCTATAACAATTTTAGCGTTTAGTGTTTCATTTACCAATTGCAATAAATTATCTTTATAAGCTGCTGCTTTACTTGGGAAATAATTACGCAAGGCTTTTTTTATTGCCAAGTCATAGGAATCGGGCTCATTAAAAGTTATGCGCTCAAAAACAAAATGCAGCATATTCCCACATAGCGCTCCCTTAGGTAGGGTTTTAAAGATAAATTGATCATACTCTTCTGTACATATATTATTATTCTCCTTTGGATGATACTCATGCTCGGCTACTATTGCCGAATAACTAATCTTTCTCCAATTGGTATCTGCCAAGCTTAGTTTATCAATTGTTAAGGGTGTAAATGGAGCCCAAGTAGCGCGTGGTATTTCATCCGCTTCATCTATTGCACCCGTTTGAAATACTATTAAGTTACCTTTGTATTTTTTAAGCTCAGTAACAAAAGGGCTAAGTGATGATGTTTTATAATGGTTGTTCCTAAATACAAAACACTTATAAACGGCCCTTGTTATTGCAACATATAATAAGCGCCTATCCTCTTGAGCCATTTGCAATATTTGCATTGCGCTTTGGGCGTCAGTAAACTGAGCTCTGTGTCCGTAAAAGTAAATCTCTGAAGTAGTATCTCTAAAACTACCGTCCTCAAACCTCTTGTTAAATACAAAATCGAGGTTTTGGGCAAATACTATATTGTATTCGAGCCCTTTGCTTTTATGTATCGTAACAATTTTAACAGCCTCCTCATCGCTCTCCATGCGTTGTATAAATTCATTTTCTGCCGAGGAACTAGATTCGATACTTGAGTTAAACCAATGCACTAACTCTGCAGGGTTGTATTTTTTTTGTTGCTGCACCTTATGAAGTAGTTCAACCAACTGTAATACATTAGCTAATTTTCTATCACCTCCTTGAGGTAAATTCATCAAATAGCTTTTTACATTAAATTCCTTTAAAAACAAATTAAGCGAGGCATAGGCCCCCTCACTTTCCCACTTTTGTTTGTATAATCTAAACTTATCTAGTAATTCTTGTTCACTTAGGTTTAAAATTTCATAACGGGTATAAGCAGTGCAACCACTTAACAAAGCTTTACTTATATTGGCACGGCTATTATCTTTAATTGCTTGCAATACATAAAGCATATCCAGTGCTTCAGCACTTTCGAGCAATTTACTATCATCAATTGTTATTGCATGTATACCTAGCCTAGTTAATTCTGACTTAACAGCCCTGGCTTGCTTATTTGTTCTTACTAATATGCCAATATCTGCGGCTACTATTTTGCGGCTTTGCTTACCACTAATTATTTCATATTTCTTATCGCTTAGTAGGTTTGCAACAGTTGCTGCTAATTTCCAAATAATGGTGTCCTTATTATCACTCTCACTAATTTCTATTGGCGCAACAGGTTGTTTGTTATAACACAATTCCCCTTTCTTGTTTGTTGCAGGCGATGTAACATTAATATAATCAATCGTATTAGCAGAACCTCCGAAAAGAAAAGTATCAAAGTCGGGAGTCGGCTTAAAAAAAACATTCATAGCATCAATATATCTTTCAGAAGAGCGAAAGTTAGTATTCATGCTATATTTATTATCTACTTTGCTCCCAGCTTTAAAATAGGTGAATATATCTGCCTTCCTAAAACTATAAATTGATTGTTTTGGATCTCCAATAAAAAAGAGAAGAGTATTTGCCTTAAAAATAGTATCAAATATTTCGTACTGCAATTTGTCAGTATCCTGAAACTCGTCAACAAATACCGCCTTGTATTTAGCTTGTAAGGCCTTGTATAGTTCCACATTATCTTTACTAGTAACGGCAGTATGCAAATGCGTTATCATATCATCAAAAGTGATAATATTCTGGTCCTTTTTATATTTACTAACTGCATTTGTAATTATGGGTATAGCCAAGGAATAAATCGAATACCTTACAATATTTTTAAGCGTTTCTAAATTACTATTAAGTGTTATTAATCTATCATAAATAATAACCAATTCAGGATAAAGAACCTGCACATAATTAGTACTGTACTTTTCCTTAAATACAGTAAAAAAGTCTTCCGCATCATCAATAGCCAACATAAAGGATTTAACAGCGTAGCTATTTGTTGCAGTTCGTTCTCTTAACAGTTCTCTATTTTCTTCAACAAAGTTTATAAACTCTTCTTTACAAGCTGCTGCTGCCTCGGAGCTCATATCAATCGCTTCAGCAAATTCAATTTGTCGAGTTCTATTAATTAGTAAATCATCAATAACATCAACATTAGTTAAAAATTGCTTCCCTCCTAGTACATTATTTATAATCTTTGTAATTTCATTTCTACTAACCAAACCAAGAACCTTTGCCAGAAGTTGAACTTCGATAGTAGTAATATAAGTGCGCCAAAATTCATTAACCTGATCTTCTACTATTTCGCTTAAATCATTTATTGCTTCAGCATTAAATAACTGATTGGTTTCAAAAGCAAATTCACTTAACGAGTTCTGACAAAAACTATGAATAGTTAAAACCGAGGTTTCATCTAGATTTAAAACTGCATCATTTAATCTTTTTAAAACAACTTCTTTACCAAGATCTTTAATATTACGTTTTACAATGGCCTCAATAGTAGCATCGCTGATGACTTCGGCCTTAGCACATTTAAAAGCTGTTTTTACAAATAAACGAATACGTTCTTCAAGCTCAGCAACTGCAGCCTTTGTAAAGGTTACCATTAAAATTTCCTTTACCGAAATATTTTTTTCTATTATTAATCTTAACACAAGTATAGCTACCGAATATGTTTTTCCGGTACCTGCACTCGCTTCAATTAAATTCCTCTTTTCGAGTGCCACATCCGTAGCACTAAAAACAATGGGGGTACTCTTTTTTGATGATTTCTTAGCCATAATTAAAAGGTGTAGCTTGGAATAGTTTCAGATAAAAAAGTGTGAATAGTCCTGTAATTTTCGAGAAACTCGCTTGCATTGTTTCCTTCCTCAAAATAACCATCATAATATTCCTTTAATACATACGCATCGCTTAATGGATAATTGTAATTATCTACATGACCATTAATCATTCCCACTAAGTCCATTTCATCGTAGTCAATTAACTTACTTGGTTTTTCACTAAAATCAATATAGTAAGGTAAAATCGCTTGCTGTCCTTCTTCATAATATTCTAACAATTTTATAAGTATCCCCATTGCTTCGTTGCTAGTAATAGTTTCAAAAACAAATACATTCTTTTTTGCTTTCGAAACAAAACAGCTTTCTGTTGCAAGGCCAGTGCAAGTAACAATTAAGTGTTTAATAAATGCTCCTAATAAATATTTGTATTCATATTTAGAAAAACTAAGCTCAATAAATTTATTCCCGTGCAATTCTTCGATTTTGCCAGAAATAATATGAGTGCTACCGCAAGGCAATTGGAAATTCTCAAAACGCATTAGCTCATTATTCCTGCAATCGTCATATAAACTTTTCGTGAGTTGTATATCCTCATAAAGCGATTCAACACCTACTTTGGATGCATTCTTTAGTGGCAACAATCCATTTTTAACAGCCTTAATACGATAGTTCTCTATCTCGTTAGGTTCTAATAAAATTAAATCATGTTGCAATTGCCATTTTAACAGATGATCAATATCAAACACTTCAGTTTCATCAAGCACTGATGCTGAATCTTCATAATAAATAGATAGCTGCCTATTGTAATAATGTTTAAATGGGTTTTTGAAGAAACTAATGAAATCATTTAAGTCTATTTCTTTAACACCCGATTGTTGTGGAGGCTGAGGCGGTCTTTGCCCTGGCATTGGCATAATTGCATCTCCTAAATAACTATATAAGCTTTGATTACGTGCATTATACTTATTACTAAAGCCATGCAATGGATGCAAGGTAATTAGTTCAGCATGAACATCTATTTTTTCAACTAATCCATCGCTGATATAATCAAGTAACTCCTCTACTAAGGATGATGGCAAAAGCTTAGCATTATCACTTGCGCCTCTTCCAATATAACTCAGGTAAAGTTGCTTATTTGCTGAGAGAATAGTTTCTAAGAATAAATGTTTATCGTTTTCCTTAATATTTCTATCTCCCACTTTAGGGTGCATCGCTATCAAATCAAATTGAATTGCCGATTCTTTCCTTGGAAACTTATCAAAATTTAAACCTAGCATTGCAACGGTATCAAAAGGAATAGAACGCATTGGTATGAAAGAACAAAAGTGATGCCGCCGTTAAGATAGGAAGAAGTAGTAGTTTCATTTTGTAAGTTCTGAAGTAACTGCCTACTGAAAACAGTATAACTAATTTCTTCATTCATCAACTCTTCAGCCTCATTTAAACAGCTTAACTGATACAGCAATGTTTTGTAATCATCGCTTTCAACTTCACTATCTTCAACAATCAAATTATTTATTAAATCAGTAGTATATGTAACCCAAGCACTCAATGTTTTTTGCCCTACTCTTTCGATCAAGCTGGCTTCAAGCACATTTATAAAATGAAAGAAAGAAATAATGTCCTTAGCCTCGTGCCCTCACTTAATTCAACAGGATAATATTCTTCAGTACCTTCCACATAAGAATCATCACCTACCATACAATACCCATACAATAAACGTTTAAGCCCGTTTTTAAAACTTATGAATTGAGTATCTTTCTCTGCAGATCCATCTATACCAAATCTTATAGCTGCTTTATCTACTGCTGTTCTTACCAGGAAGTATTCGTAATTCCAAATCGTGCTTGTATTAGTTTGTTATCCACTAATTGAACTAGATTTTCCGAAGTGAAATTATCATTGCTCAATTTCATTAAATCTGTTAAAGCCGCAAGTATTGGACTAATCTCTTCAATACTTTGATCGGCAATAGTATAAGGTATTTTATATGGAGCGTTATCAAAAACTGCTTTTATATATGGAGCGTAAAGATTAATATCACTTACCATAACAATCATAGACCTTACAGAAAACGGGGTACTACTTTTATCAATACAAGCTGCGAGGTAATTATAAAACACTTCTACTTCTCTAACAGGCGTATAACATGCATTTATAGTAATAGACCCATCGCTCAATTCTTTCTTTACAATTGAATTACGTTCAGCTTTACTTGCATTACTACTAATGTCCTCTTGTATTTTTTCTAGTAAGGTTTTATTCTTTACCGTCTTTCCATCTAAATGTAAATACTCAATAGTGACATCTTCATTTAGAAATAATTGAAAGGTGTTCTGTATTAATGTTCCCCAGTTATTGAGCAATATGTTATTTTCACCCTTACTTTTTGCTCTTACACTTAAAGGATATCTTTTCTTAATGAGAGCTTCTGTATCCTTCTCAAACCATTGATGTTTGTATGCAGGATCTAGCATATAGAAATTGACATCAATGTAATTAGATAAACCTTTATAAAACACTAAATGTGATTGAGTAAAAATAGATAGGCCAAATAAATTGATTTGAGAAAATTTCTCTTTCAAAAGAACCTGGTTCTCCTCTATCTTAAGAGCATCCTCAATAAACATTTCAACATTAACTCTTAGTAGAAACTCCTCATTTAGTTTTTCGTAAACTTTTTTCCATAATGCTGCTTGCCACTTTTCCTCAAATTCGTTCTCATTTAATAACACATCTACTTCCCATAATATAGGATACTCTGGTCGGTAAACCTGATATTGATCAAATAAATCAGCTAGTTTAGCAGCCAGACCTATACGCTTTTCATCATTGTCAATATAATAATCTGCTACCGTTGGGAAATTCAATTTAAAATCATCCTCATTTAAAACAGAATAAAGTATCCATTTTAAATTTTCGTTGTTCAACAGTTGTTTGCGCTCGCCACCAAATAAATAATAGATTTGACTAACAACATCGTTAGGCTTAATGAATTTATAATTGGCAATTATGCCCATGTTAGCTGCCAGCTCTAATTTAAGCCAGTTATTCATTCCCTTTGTTTGAGTAGCAATATATAAGGTACTGAAAACATCGTTTTGATTAGTATAAGAATCTACCGCCAACTGCTTTGCAAGTGACTGAATAGAATTTGAAACTTTTAAAAATAAGCCCATACTTAAATTTGATTAAAACGATTACAGATACCAGAAACACGTTGAACTCTTTCTAAAGCAGTTTTTCAGAAACCTCCTTGCTAGCTTGAATTATAACTTTTGTTTTTGCACGAGTTACGCCTGTGTAAAATAATTCACGCGTTAAAATTGTATTCTGCCCCGCTTTTGGCAACACAACTAATACCTGATTATACTCAGACCCTTGACTCTTATGAATTGTCATTGCATAAACGGTTTCAAATGAGGTGATGAATCCTGGCAAAACACTTTTGACTCCTACTTCACTATCTTCAAACCACGCCAAGGTTTGCGTTCCATTATTACGAATTATACCAACATCGCCATTAAATAAACCTAAATGATAATTATTGCTAGTAACAATAATTGGCCTGTTGTGATAAAATTCATTTGTTGTTTCAATAAGCCCTTTGCTTTTTAATATGCTTTCGATTCTTTTATTCATTGCATAAACTCCTTCCTCGCTTTCTCTTACTGCACATAAAACGCGTAGCTCATTTATTTTCTTTAGCGCTGCTGCAATATTGGATTCTTCAATATACAAACGATAATTCAGAATAAAGTTTTCGAATAGAGAAGAATTATACTCGGCATCAAAAAATATTTGCGGATCCTTATTGTCGAAAAACACAGCAAGTTCCTTAATATTGCTTGCAATAATACTTTTACTCAGTTTACCAATCCCTTCATTCCCCTTAAATCTTCTACTTCTTTTTAACTCAATAATATGATGCAGAAGCGGGTGATTATTGGCAGGTATCACATAATTATCATTAATAGTCTTTTCCTTCGATTCAATAAAACTATTAATTAAAGTTTGACGATCCTTAAGAAGTGAATTTGCTTCATATGGAGTTTCACATAAGTCCCCAAAAATACTGCCTGCTTCAACAGAGGCTAATTGATTTTTATCTCCAAGCAAAATAATTCTTGTAGTATTTTTAATGGCTCCCAACAACTTAGCAAATAAAGCTACATCCATCATTGATGATTCATCAATGATTACAGTATCATAATTAATTGGATCTGTTTCGTTATGCTTAAAATATGGTGAGTCCTTTTTAAACTTTAAGAGACGATGAATGGTATATGGTTTTAATTGATTGAACTTTTCCTTCAATTCATTGCTTACAGGTATAGTTGCATTCCTCAGCGATTCAGCCATACGCATGGCAGCTTTACCTGTTGGCGCAGCCAAGGCAACTTTTTCATTGGGATTAAGTGTATATAAAACCGCTAATATTTTAGCCACAGTAGTAGTTTTACCTGTTCCAGGGCCTCCTGTTATAATAGTAAAATTATTAAGTAAAGTACTGATTGCCGCAGCAAGTTGCCAATCAATTTTTTCTTCTTCACTAAGGCCTTCTGTTGAACTTGTATCTTCAAACAATTCCTTAATAAATGGCATTTGATTTATTAAGTCATCTTTTCTTTTGTTATACTCTGCCTTTTCCACATCCAAAAAGGAGAGTATTTTATTGTAAATAATAGTTTCATACACATAATAACGTTGCATATAAAGTAAGCCGTTTTGAATCATAAACGGTTTTCTCAGGTTCGGATCTGTGCTTACGAAATCGGTTTGCGCTATTAAATTTTGTTCATTTGGTTCAAATGCAGCATATGGAAAGTCCTCGGTTAGTTCCTTTGTCAGATCAGATAGATTAATACAAATATGGCCATCATTCATTTTTTTTGACAAAAGATAAGCATATGGTTCAATTACCTTATTGTTAAACAGGGAGGCAAATTGCTGATGAACATCATTTAATGTTTGCATATATTACTGAATTCTAGTTCTAATATAAAGATAAATTTGAGTACGAAGAAATATTGATAAGATTACTTTAAGTTTTGGGGTTTTAGCCGAAAATTGCGGGTGATTCTATTTGGAGCTAAGCCACAAAGTATTTACTTAAAATAAGTCGGAAGCCATTCTCAAACCGCTTATCAGCGATTATTTGGCTTCAAACCGAATATTATTTTCACCGCTGATAAGCGATTATTTTAAATATTTCGAAATATATAAATAAATTCCAGAAGGCCCTTAAACTGATAATTGAATTATCTATAAAAATAACTCAATTATCTGTATCAATAATTGAATTATCTATACTAATAATTTATTCAATTTAAAAATATAATCTAATTAAGCATTTTTCTTTTAGAAATTTTTCAATTTTTAATCAAGTTTAATTATCTATAAAAATAACTCAATTATCTGTATCAATAATTGAATTATCTATACTAATAATTGAATTATCTAAAACAACTAAATTATCTATAAAAATAACTCAATTATCTGTATTAATAATTGAATTATCTATAAAAATAACTGCATTATCTGTATAGATAATTGAATTATCTGTAAAAATAATCTTAACGTGTCAATTTGAACATTTCATAAAGCTCTCCAATTTCTTTGTGTTCACAATGGATATTTGAAAATACTTGCCAACACGTTTGGGATAAGTATGGTTTCTCTTAACCCATTCATTATTGTTTAACCATTCAGCGAAAGAAATTTCAGACATTTCTTCAAATTCTTTTCTCAAATTTGTTTACAAAAACGCATCATAAAATGATATATCTCTCAATTATTTGTTTTATTATTGAGTGGGAAAATTGCTATGGAAACGGCTATCAAAAACGACATGATTGGAATGCTCAAATTACAATGAAAATGATTGAAGTCACCTGTGCTATAATTGAACATAATAATAGAGTTCTAGTTACTCAAAGAAGTGAAAAGATGTCCTTGCCTTTAAAGTGGGAATTTCCAGGTGGGAAAATTGAAAAAGATGAAACAGCTGAGGCTTGTTTGATTAGAGAAATTCTCGAGGAATTACATATAAATGTCAAAATCACGAAGAGACTTAATAGTAACACTCATCAATATTCAGAAACAAAGATCATAAAACTTATTCCTTTTATTTGTGAATTAACAGATGGAGAAGTCAAATTAACAGAGCACGCTAATTTTCTTTGGTTATGTAAAAGTGAATTGACTAAATTAGATTGGGCAGCAGCAGATATTCCGGTTTTGAATGAGTATTTAAATACTATATAATGGTTGAAGGTGTATACGAACAATTGATTAATCAATTAATTTCTGATGAAATTGAGAACCTTCCACATGATCAATATTATATTGAATCTGTTCCCTTAAACGAAAAGACGCTGCGCTGTTCCTTGCTCAATACTTTTCTAAAATACTACAAACCACGTTAGGTTTATTAAAAGAAGATAAGGATTCTGCTACTAATCAAATTGAATTAGCGAATAAGTTAATTCAACTTTTGGCTTCAGAAATTAAGAACCAAGGAATAGAAGAAAATCTTTTGCTTTCTGAGGGTAAAATTTTAAAGGCTGTATTTTCAAAAATAAATTCGCCATATGCAGATTTAGAAAAGCACGTTGCATCGTTATTACCTTCAACTGGACTTAGACAATCAGAATTATTTACTGGAAATAAAAGCGGTGTTTCATTAGAAAGTGAAATACGAAAGGAAATTGAATCTGCTGATGAAATACAATGGATTGTCTCTTTCATTAGATTTTCTGGACTACGAATTTTTTTACAAGCGTTACAAGAGTTTACTAAAAAAGGTAAGAAAATTAAAATTATTACAACCACATACATGGGAGCTACAGAGCCTAAAGCAATTGAGGAATTAGCGAAATTACCCAACACAGAAATAAAAATATCCTATAATACAAAACAAGAACGTGTTCATGCGAAAGCATATTTATTCTTGAGAAATACGAACTTTAATACTGGTTACATCGGTTCTTCTAATATATCTCGTACAGCCTTAACTAGCGGACTTGAATGGAACTTAAAGATTACTACTCAAGAAATTCCACATGTCATTGATAAGTTTCAAAAAACTTTTGACACCTATTGGAATGACTCTGAGTTTGAATTATATGATATAAACATCCACAAAGACAAACTGCGTGAAGCCATTGATGAGGAAAAATATTCTAAATCAGAAAATAATTTTTCAAGTTTTTCGATATTACTCCGCACAATTTCCAAAAAAGAAATTCTTGAGCGCTTATTGTCAGAAAGAGCTAAAGGGAATTTTAGAAATTTAGTAATTGCAGCCACTGGAACAGGGAAAACAGTAATTTCTGCGTTTGACTTTAAGCAGTTTTATGCTCAAAATCCTAATGCAAAATTTCTGTTTGTTGCGCATCGTGAAGAGATAATAAAACAGGCTCTTCATACTTATCGTCATATTTTAAAGGATCAAAACTTTGGATCTTTGTGGTTCAGTGGGCACGAACCTACAAACCACAATCATATTTTTGCTTCGGTACAAACTATTGCTAATAGGCTTAGTCAGTTGAATCTAAAAGCTGATTTTTATGATTATATTGTTATTGATGAAGTACATCACATTCCTGCAAAAAGCTATAGGCCGATACTAAGTTATTTTACTCCTAAAATTTTACTTGGTTTAACCGCCACTCCTGAACGAATGGATGGCGAAGATATTTTGTTAGACTTTGGCAATAGTATTTCAGCTGAAATAAGATTACCTGAAGCAATGAATCGGAAATTATTATGCCCTTTCAGTATTTTGGAATCTCAGACTCTATTGATTTATCAAATGTAAGTTGGCGCAAAGGGAGATATGATGTTACCGAATTAGAAAAGATTTATTCAGAGGATGATAGACGCGTCATTGACATCTTACATAATTGCGAAAGATATCTTTCTAATTTAAATGAAGTTTGTGCCATTGGTTTTGTGTTTCCAAAAGCACGCTCAATTTATGGCAAAGAAGTTTTTTAGTGAAAGGTTTAAAAGCAGCTGATTTAACAAGTGATAATTCAAACGATCGGGTTTCTCTACTAAATAAACTAAAAGAAAAGAAATAAATTATCTATTTGTTGTAGACATGTTTAACGAAGGTGTAGATATACCACAAATTGACACCGTTTTATTTTTAAGGCCTACAGATAGTTTAACTATATTTCTTCAGCAGATGGGGCGAGGGCTTCGTTTACATGAAGGCAAGGATTGTTTGACCATACTTGATTTTGTTGGCAATTCAAATCCTGAATATGATTTTGAACATAAATTCAGAGCAATGATTGGAAAACACATATTGCTGTGAAGGATGAAATTGAAACAGACTTTCCACATTTACCTTTAGGCTGTTCTATTGTTTTAGAAAGAAGAGCAAAAGAAATAATAATAGCAAACATAAAAAAGGCAACGAGTTCAGGCTTAAGAAAACTAGTTAAGAAAATTCAAAACTTTAATAATAGTTATACATTACCCTTAAACTTAGCTAACCTATTAAAATTTGAAAGTTTAGATTTAGTAAACGTATACAAGTCCAAGAACACCTGGGATTATTTATTAAGAGAGGCTGGCATAAAGAAAGATTTTATTACAACTGGTTTTGAGATTCAAATCGGCAGGATGCTTGGAACAACTTGGCTGTCCACAGATAGTTTATCGTATTTCGAAAAAAGTTTCTGCATTTTTAAAAAATGAAACCAATTTTGATTTTAAAAGTTCAGAAAACCAAATTTTCATATTGATGTTGTTTTACGACATCTTTCAAGATTCACCTAATAAAATTGGGTATTCAAATGCAATTGATGGAATTAAAGATGTGTTCAAAAATAAAACTCTGAAAGAAGAAGTGCTAAATTATTTGGACATTAGAATTAATCAATGTGAGTGTATTGAAAAAAACAATGTTTTGAATCTCGTGTTTCCTTTAAAAGTGCATGGTCGATTTACCAGGAGTCAAATTTTTGTAGCCTTACAACTTAGTACAGAAAAAAATAAATCTTCTAACCGAGAAGGTGTTGCGTTAAATAATGCCTTGAAAACGGAAGCCCTCTTTGTTACATTAGATAAGTCAGAAGGTGATTATTCTCCTACTACCATGTATGAGGATTATGCTATTACACAAAATTTGTTTCACTGGCAAAGTCAAAATTCAGCAAAACCTGATTCACCAAAAGGACTTTCCTATATCAATCACTTAAAAAATGGTAAAACAATCTTACTATTTGTTAGAGAAAAAAACGTTGATGAAAATGGCTTAACTATGGCTTATGTTTATTTAGGCCCAGCTAAATACGTTTCACATGAAGGAAGTCAACCAATGAGTATTAAATGGCTTTTAGAAGAAGCAATTCCACCGGCATTATTTAATGAATCTAGAAAATTAGCAGTAGGATAAAATAAAATGAAACTACCAAACGATAAAAATGTACCAATAAATTTATTAAGTGCTTGTTTTAATAACACAAGTGCAACTTATAAATTCTATTGGTTTTTATCGATTTTAGAGTCGGTTGAAGAAGGTCAAGTGCAAATCGAAAAAAGATCGCTATTTGCCCGAATGATTTCGTTAAGTTGGTACACTGTTAATTATTTCCATGTTTCGTTTGGTAAGCAAGATAATATTCAGCAAGCAATTGAAGACATCAAAACTTGGGAATCAATTGAAATTGATTTTTCACAAAAGATTATTCTTGAGAAATTATTAAATACTAGCGATAGACGAACAATTTCAGCGCTAAAGCATTTTGATTTAAATGTTCCTCACAAATTCTTAAGTCCTTGGTTAGGACCTGGTACATCTTCTAATATTTACGAAAAATCTCAAGAAAAAACAAGTTCTGCTCCCTACTCTCTTTACAAAGATCACATCATTGTTCAAGCGGATTGGTTAGAATACTTTAAGAGTAACATGGGAGTTTTAAAGTCATTTTGCTATTGGCATTTAGCCTTATACCTTCAAGCAAGAAATCCGAATGTTCCAGATATTCCTTCTAAATTACAAAGGCCAATTTCCCGTGGTAGTTTAGTTAATCATAAACGTAACTTTTGGGATTTGATCATTACAGAACTTGGACCAGTAACTTGTATTTATACTGGTAAAAAATTGGGGATAGATGAATATGCTGTAGAGCATTTTGTTCCCTTTCAATTTGTGGCACATGATTTAATGTGGAATCTAATTCCTGCCGACTCTACTTTTAATTCCAAAAAGGGAGATAAACTGCCTAACTTTGATAAATACTTTGATTCTTTTTTTGAGATTCAGAAAGAGGGCTTAAAAGTGATTAAAACAATTGCACCTAAAAATAGATTTTTGCAAGAATACCTTACAATTTTCCCAGATTTCAAAATTGATAAATTAAAGTATGAAGAAACAATTAGGCCAATGTTAACCATAGCACATAATAACGGTTTCCAATATTTAAAACTTTAGATTTTTAAAATAAATAACTATATTTATATGTCCGCCAAAGTTCCTGAATTATAAATAAATCACTTTAAAAATCTAATGAGCGTCTTAATAATTCCATGCTATATAAAATCAAAGTGGTACATTGACAACCTCAATCGCTTATTACTGGGCGTCTCGCTTTTAATTAAAACATTAAATCATTATAATATCAAAATTCACGAGTTTGAGAAACATTATACTCTAAAAATATATGGCGAAAAACTCAATATATTAGGCGGAAAGTGTAAAATTGATTTAAATCTTCATGAAGCACTTTCGGGTGCAATGGCATGTGCAAAATTATTTTATTTGGATCATACAAAAAGAAATTAAAATAACTGGCTAAGTAAATGTTAAACTTTCAATCCATAAAAGAATTCATTGATGCCTTTTGGCGTGAGAGTCAACTTATGGTTGAGCTTTTCGATAAACGTAACTTACGGGTTCGGTATGATGATGCATTGCAGTTGGTGGGTGAGAAAGAGGAAAGTTTAGAGTTTTTAATTCAACGATCTGTAATTATTAAAAATGGTGAATTTATAGAATTAGATTCTCGCTATTTAGAATTTTTTGAGGATATTTTAGATGTAAATTCGAAATCAATATTTCCTATATACAAGAAAATATTGAAAATATTAAAGCAAATATTAATTTCTATCTTGATGAAAGTAATAAATCCAGGCAGTTCCAATATTTGCGTAAAGTGAAATCTGATATTAGAAAAATAGGCCGCACTATTATTCGAAATGTAATTGATTTAGGGAGAAATATTGAGGAAATTTACAAAACAGAACCTACTTATAAGATTAAAATAAACAAATTAGAACGTTTAGATTCTAAAGGCGCTGATATCTCCAAGCTTATATCTGTAACCCACAACCTTGTGTTTGAAAATCAACCTTTATTCTTTAAGGTTGCAATGGATGAAGAGTTAAGCCGTATCAGACATGAACTAAGGATAAATTTAAATGATGGAAGACATAACCTTATTGATATCCAAAAGCAGGTTATTGAATACCTTAATCAGAGCAAGAAACATGATCAATTTATTAGAAAACTTCAAAGGGTAAAACATTTAAAGGATCAATTCGAACTTAAAACAAAAAGTAATATTATCGAAGTGCTTAATGGTTTAAATCCCGTTACTTTCGAAATTAACCCAAGTTACCCATTAAAGCTCTCTCTTGAAATGCTTGAGTCAGATCAAGCAATTGAATTAATTAGGAAAGTGCGTTCAAAGCAAGTAGTAGTTAAGAAGATAACATTACCAGCCGCTGCACCTTTTTCTGATGACTTTAATTCTGAGGAAAAGGAAACCGAAATAATAATTGATTTAGAGTCTCTAAAAAATAGTTTTACAGCATCAGGAAGGGATCTTTTTGACTTTGTTATGCAATATGATTACCCTAAAGAGATTGATTTTGGTCAAAAGGTGACGATTTATTGCCAACTTATTTCCCTCTATCCAGATGTAATGGATGTAACTGATAGATATTTACTAATTGACGATTTAGAATACGTGATTGTTAATCCAAAATAGAAACAAAATGAGCAATTTACCAATACATACAGTGAAAATATTTGAAACTCTTGGGAAGGGAGGGTTTATAAGTTCCAACAGCAGTAAATCAGACACGTGAGCTTGATATGATATTATAGATACAAATTTTGAAACTCTATTAGATTATTTTGATGCAATAAATTTTAAACTTGAAAGAGGAAATGAATATTTCTATTTTCCAAGAAATGAAACTAAGGTGGAAGTTGAACGTAAATTGGATAGTGCTTATAAAGTGGATAGATATTTATGATTTTTTCAAAGCTGTCAACCCTTCCTTTGGTCCTGGAGCTAAATTATCTCCATCACATATTGCTGAGCAATGTAAGGTCAATTCCGAGTTAAAAATGAAGCTTGAAAGTATGCGCAAGCTAACCGGAGAAGATAACATTGTAGCTCGTATTAAGAAATTGATTGAAATTTTAAGAAAGGATGAATTTGTTGAACTTGAGAGTGAGTTATTAGATAATTGGAAAGTACTTTCTTCTATACATTACATAGAGAACTTTATATCACTAATTAATATACCGGAAGAAAATGAGGCATCTTAATAAAATAATATTTATAAATAGCGCCACTATTCAGTATCAAGAAATTTCTATTGATGGCAATGTGCATTTCATAGGTACTCAAGGTGCTGGAAAGAGCACCGTTTTACGAGCTATCCTTTTTTTCTATAACGCAGACATTAATAAATTAGGTATTCCAAAAGAAAAACAAGGATTTACAGATTATTATTTTGCCAACTCGAATAGTTACATTGTTTATGAAGTTTTGAGGGAAAGTGGTCCGTTTTGCATATTAGCTTATAAGCAATCAGGAAGAGTTGCATATCGATTTATAGATTCTCACTATGATGTTAATTATTTTATTACAGATAATAACGCCGTAGAGGGTTGGGATAAAGTGAGGATGAAATTGGATGAATTGGGGATCGATTTTTCAAAAAAGATTGGAAGATATGAAGAGTACAGGAATATTATTTATGGTAACAATGAAGGAAAATCGGAATTTAAAAAATATGCTCTTTTAGAAAGTAAGCTTTATCAAAATATTCCCCGTACAATTCAAAATGTATTTTTAAACACGAAGTTGGACGCAGAGTTCATAAAGAAGACAATTATAGATTCTATTATGGAGGAAAATGTCCCAATCGATCTTGGTATTTACCGCCACCATTTGCAAGAATTTGAAAATGAATATAAAGATATTGAAACCTACAAAACTAAGAAATCACAAGAAAGGCAGAACGAATAATTGAATATCATAATCATATTTCTAAAGCAATAGCTGACAAAAAAGAAAGCTATAGCTTGTTAATAGCGGCTGTAGATATTGAGCAGAAGAGAAAGCCACTTTTAATGAACAAGAGTGAGAAACTTACTGCTCTTCACCTTACTGAAAGCGACAATTTAAGGGATATTGAAAAAAATCACAATGGATTAATAGAAAGATTGAATCAAGAAAAAGGGGGCTGGCAATCGAAATTGGAATCAGCGGAGGGCAAGGAGAAGAAGTACATAAATTTGAATATTCAAAAAATTATAGAAAGGGTAAGTGAAGAAGGAATATTGATTTCTAAAAAGACAACCTTATTCAAGAACAAAATACTATAACTACAGCCTATAAAGACATAGAGCAGAAATTCAAATTACTAACCGATCAACTTGAAAATGAATTCAAGCAATTCGAGAACCTTCAAGGCGAGAAAAAGAATACATTAAAGCAAGTTTTCGGAACGCAAAAGGATAATATTAATCAAACATTTGAGCAAGTTGAGAAGGAGATTACTAATCAACATAAAATAAAAAAGGAGGAGGCCGAAAACAATTATAACAAGGAGCACCAACTGGTTATTGATTTAGAGAAGAAGCTAATTAAGGTTGATTCAACTAGATTGTATGAATCTGAAATTAACCTCTTAAAAAATTCATTAAGAGAAAATGATAAATTAGTTTCGGAAAACGATTCGCAAATAAAGGAAGTTAGAGAAGCTGGAAAAATTGGGATAACAAAGATCTAGAGCACGAATTAGAAATGATTGAAAAAACCATGAGGTTAACTTTGACAAACTTAAAGACCTCTTAAGAGCACAGAGGGGCAACTTAATCAACTTAACGATTGGTTAAATAATAATAATAACACATTGTTTGGGTTTTTAAATGAAAAGTATCCTGGTTGGGAAAATTCTCTTGGAAAAGTCTGTAACGAAGATGTCCTATTTAACTCAAATCTTTCTCCTGAATTAATTGAAAAAAGCGAATTGCTTTTTGGTTTGAAAATTGACCTTTCAGAATTAGAAACAAAAGTGAAAACTCTTGATGGTTATGAGAAGAAGAAAAGTGATTTAGAAATTCAAATACAGTCAATACGAAAAAGAATAGAACAACTTGAAATCGATAAACTTGCTGATATTGAAAAGGTGAGGAAGCGTTTATTACCTAAGATTCGAGAGCATTCGGATATTATACAACAATTAGCTTACTCATCGCAACAAGCGAAAATTAAATTAGAGCAGCTTCAACTTGATTTAAATGAATTAGAGAAAAGGGGCTTATTAGAAAAACAAAGGGCAATTGAGGAAATTAATTCACAAATTTCCAAAGTAAAAGCTGAATTACAAAAATCTCTTGATGAAAAAGTTAAAATAAATAGAGAGTTTGAAGAACAAATAAATTTAAAGCGTGTTGAAAGAAATGATAAAATAAAAGTGCTAGGCAATCAACTTGAAAATGATTTACGAAATATTGATGTTGTAATAAGTGAAAATAAAGTAATTGTTAACACTCGAAAAATTGAGATAAACGAAAGGAAACATGCTGAATTACAAGGAAAAGGTTTAGACACTAAAAGACTTCAAGAAATTGAAAAAGAAGTAGAGACAATTTCTGTAGAAATAATCTTCATCAGTCAAAATAAAAAATTGGTAATTGAATATGAAATTGACCTGGAACAATATTTAAATAGAATAGAAGAATTTAAGGCTAATATATCTTTGAAAGAAGAAGAAAAGAAAAATGAGGTTGAGAAATTTATTAAACAAAAAGGAACATTAATAGTTCAAATAACTAAAATTAAGGAAGAGTTACAAGGCATTGCTAATGCCCTTGAAGAGATTGAAAAACAATTAAAACACTATAATGAATTCACAAATTTAAAAGAGTATGAAGATTTAAAAAAGTGATCATAATTCAAAAGTAGAATCAATCAACCTCCAAAGTATCTCTGATTATATAGCAAGAATTCGTGAGGCTCATTATAGCATTATTGAAACAACATTTATTAACCTCATTGGTTAACGACCACTCGAGTAAATTCTCATTGCACAATATTTTCAGCTTTAAAACAGGCGTTATAGAGCCTACTGAATACCTTGATTTTGCTGTCACTTTAAAAGAGTTTATTGACGAAAATAAAATTTCCGAGTTTGAGAGACGAGTGAATAAAAGGTATGTTGAGATAATTAATTTAGTTGACAAAGAAGTAACTGAACTTACGGAAAAGGAAGGGGATATTCAGCAAGTTATTTCAAAAATCAATAAAGATTTCCAAGAAAAACTTTGTTGGGGCTATTTCTGTAATTGAAATGCGAATTGAGGATAGTTCAAATAGAATAGTTGATATTTTCAAGCGCATAAAATCGTTCAATTTGGATGGGCAAATTAGCAATTTTAGCAGCGGCCCAAATTTGTTTACTAATGATGTAGATGAAAAAAGAATTAACGATGCAATCGGATTATTAGCAGCCCTTGTAAAAGAAATTAAGGAGTCTAAGAACACCACAATAAATATTTCTGATTCATTTGAGTTGAAATTTCGGATTGTAGAAAATCAAAATGATAGTGGTTGGGTTGAAAAACTATCGAATATTGTATCTGAAGGACTGATATATTGGTAAAGGCAATGATAAATATAATGTTACTGAATGTATTTAAAGAAAACGCCTCTAGAAAACTTAAAGATTTTAAACTTCATTGTGTGATGGATGAAATTGGAAGATTACATCCAAGTAATGTTCGAGGCATCTTAAATTTTGCTACTGCACGGAATATACTTCTCATTAATGGCTCACCAATTGAACATGATGCCTTAGCTTATAAGCATATTTATGAATTAAGAAAAGATCAGGATAAGTTTACTAGAGTAAAACGTTTAATTTCATCTAAAAAATGACGCTTCCCCTTCACATAGCAAAAAAACTCCAGGCTCTTAAAGAAACAAATAGCATCTCTGCTAGTTTGTTTAATAAAGCATTTACAGATAGTTTTATTGCCGACGGAATTCTGATTAGACAATCTTTAGGTAGAACGAAGTATAAATTAGTGTTGAAGGATTCAAAACTCCTTGATGTATATCTCAAAAACAAATACGGCGTAAGTGATCTATCAAATTATATTGAAGTTTTAGAAAAAGAAAACATAGAAGGTCACGAGGCGGTTGTTATCTCTTCTGATTCAAAAATTAAAAAAATTCGGACTTTTAAAGGATTCTTAATAAATAGCTATGACAAAATTGAGTGCTCATTAAACGGTGAACCATTTATATGTTATCCACAAGCAGGTAGCTTTGCGTTTATTTACGATTTTGAACATTTTAATATCCCGTCAGATATAATTGTTATTGGTATTGAGAACTCAGAGAACTTTAGGCTTATAAATAGGCAAAAACACCTTTTTAATGGCATGAAACCATTATTCGTAAGTCGCTATCCCCAAGGTGGAGATTTGGTCAAATGGCTCCTTAGAATCAATAATCCATATATTCATTTTGGGGATTTCGATTTTGCTGGTATCAGTATTTACCTCACTGAATATAAAAAGCACTTAAAGGATCGGGCATCGTTTTTAGTACCAACAGATATTCAGGATTTAATAAAGCAATATGGTAGTCGTAAATTATACAATCAACAGCAACATTTAAAAGAATCAATATTAATAAATGGCGACCTACAGGTGATCAATTTAATTAATGCAATAGACTCTGAAAAAAAAGGATTAGAGCAACAAGTGTTAATAAAGTAGACTGAAGGCATTTTAATATGCACCTAGTTGGCAAGTTTAATTTATCAACTATCCTGCACTATTAAATAAGCTGGATTTAACAATCGCTTTTTAAGGGGGCTAAATTGATAGGATTGTTTCCCGATAGAATACTTAACAACTTTCCATCTTGTAAGTCTTTTTGAATTTCATCCATCGGTTTACCTGTTAGCTTGCCTCTCTTAAATAAATTCCCTCGATTTAAATTATGAAATCACCAACCACAAAAACGAGAAGAATTTCATGAATAACTTAAAATGACTCGAATCAAAATGCAGAAATTAAGAAAGCATTGGGAAGCTGTTTATAAGAAATATAGCGCATAGAAAACCAGATTTATATGCTATTTTATATACACTCTTTTAAAAAGATTTTACTATATTAGCTTGATTTATGTTTTTACTAAACCTGATAGAATCTTGCAAAATTGTATGAGAAAATTTGATATTATAAGTAAATTATCGGCAACCTTAGGGCGACCGTGCATCTTCAGACAGATAAAAAATGAAACAGAACTGTAATTTTTTCGTGCAAGCCGTGTTTGCAATCCTTCACAAAAACAAAAGAGAAGCAATGCAATCACAAGCCAACGCAAGTTGCTTAACATTGCTTTTGCCTCAACGCCTTGCCAAATCACCAACCTAAAGACAATTATTCAATTTCATAATTAATTAGATAAAATGCAGTTCAAAGCAGGTTACATAGTTGACACCATTGCTAAAGTTATAACCGACTTTAGAACTGCTCTGAATAAGAATGTTCCAATCGAGAAAACTCAACTTGACCAAATCAAAGGACTATTGCAACATGTAAGTTCTTTTGATGTTGAGTTTCCATACGAACACAAACCTGACTTCAAAAAACTCAATCCTGTTTTAGCTACTCTAAACAATGTTATCACAAGAGGTTTGCCGACAAGAGCACCATTACTTTTGGAGAACCTGTTTTCGGAAATCAATTTAACCCAACCAAACAAAGACGAGTTTGAATTCAATTTTCCAAACTCAACAAATCCGATTAGTTATGAAAGCATTTTTGAATTGCTTCACATTGTTGAACCACAATTAGAAATTAGCAGGATCTAACTACGGAGGAAATTTAGGGAGCAGTTTAGAATGGGACTTCATTAAAAAACATCCATTCTTAAAACAAATATTAGAATCTCAAAGAGATTTTTCAACCATCAATGCCAAGCTACTAGGAAACAGAACAGTAGATTTTTGTTTCACTTCTCCTTACTTGCATTGGAACAATGCAAACCAATGTTATGAGAAGGTGGGAAGAATTTTTGAAGTGGATGGCCCACACCATTCACTTTCTGAATACAAATATTATGATGCTTACAGAGATGCAATTGCAGCAGATGAAAATTTTGAAACAATAAGATTTACTGTTGAAACCATCAAAGCAGATAACACCGACTTTGAAGCGTTAATAGGAAGAAAGATTTATCAAAATTTCAAAAATAATTTTGATAAAAACATTAAAGAACATCTTGCAGAATATTCTTTAATCTTTATTCCTCTTGCTGTAGCAAGAGTCCAAAAAACAATTCTTGAATTCCTTTTGGTTCATCCCGAACTATTCAAGAAAGAGAAAATTGAAATTGCAATTGTTGAAAGAGATTTGCCATGCGGTGCCATTGCGATAAAATCTTTGCAAGATTTATTTTTCAATATCAATGAAATCTTAGAAGACAAAGACAAGTTGCCTTTACCTGAAATCTCATTGAAAATATTTGAAAACTCAAAATGGGTCATTGATACCAAACTACACTTGCAAGCAAGTGTAAAGGATGAAAGTTTTTCATTCAAAATAAGTTTGACATCATACTTGATCATTCCATTTTAAGGCGTTCAAACATTTACAAGGAAACAGATTTTCAAAACGACAAGGCAATAAAAAATTCGTTCCTCTCATTATTTTGACACCTCATTCGGAAAAGCAAGACGGGTTTATTGTGCCGACTTGTTGCATTACAAACCATTGGTGAGAAAAAAGATGATGGTTCATATATTTCAGTTAGTGAATGCAGAAAGCCCATAAATTACTTTATTCAAAACATTTTCAGAAAGGTTAGTTTCAGAGAAGGGCAACTTCCAATCATTTCAAGAGCATTACAGCAGAAACCTGTTATTGGTTTGCTCCCAACGGGCGGAGGAAAATCTTTGACTTTTCAACTACCCACTTTTTTGCAGTCAGGTTTGTGCTTAGTAGTTGACCCGATTAAATCCTTGATGGAAGACCAAGTAAGAGTATTAAAACAAAATTGGATTGACTGTTGCGATTTCATTAACTCAAACCTTAAACGAGAAGACAAAGCGAAAAAACTAATTGACTTTCGTTACGGAGAAACAATGTTTCTTTTCATTTCTCCTGAAAGATTTGTCATGCAAGATTTCAGAAACATCATTCGGACAATTGATATTTCAAATTTAGGGTTAGCCTTTTCTTATTGCGTAATAGATGAGGTGCATTGTGTTTCCGAGTGGGGACACGATTTCCGTACAACTTATTTAATGCTTGGAAAGAACTCACAACGGTTTGCTAAAACCAAAAGTGAAAAAGCAGTTTCACTTATCGGACTAACTGCAACAGCTTCATTTGATGTTTTGGCAGACATTGAAAGAGAATTGCAAATTCATCATAATGATGTTGCTGACGCAATCATCATGATTGAAAATACTATTAGACCTGAATTATTTTTCAGAGTTATTGATGTAACTGGCAAAGACAGGATCAATGAATTGAATAACGACTTTGGAAAATTTGGCTCTAATCTTCAAAAGCTAAACAATATATCACTTATTGAAAGGTCACAGCAACATCACCACGATAATTTTAACGATGCAGAACAATTCAATCAGAATATCTTATTCAAAAATCAATTAGGAGAACTGACTGATTTAAGTGCTAAAAATCAAAATGATTTTTTACGCAATCATTTTTGTCCAACTAAGGAACAAAGAAATGTCGCAGGTGAAATTACAGATACAAGAGGCGTTCCCTTTGTATTTGAAAATCTAAGTTCAAACTCAAAAGGATTTTTCTATGCAAGTGATGAAGATGAAATAAGTCAAGAAATTCAAGACCATTTTGAAAACTTCGTAACCGATAAATCTAAGCACATCGTTTGCACAAAAGCATTTGGGATGGGAATTGACAAAAAAGATATTCGTTCAACCTATCACTATTTTTATTCAGGTTCACTTGAAAGTTTGGTTCAAGAAGCAGGAAGGTCAGGCAGAGACAAAAAAATATCCGAAGCGAATATTTTAATTTCAAAAGCAAGTATGTGAAACTTGATGTTTACAAATTTTTTAACGAAAACCAAGATTATAAACTCATTCAAAAAGGAGTTACAAGAAAAGCAATAAGACAGGCATTTTGAAAAAATGGGAAGACAATTTACCAATTGACATTTCATTCTCTTCATTGGATGATGCAATAAAAGAAATTGACTTGACTGACTTTAGTTTGCTTAAAAAAGATGGAAGTAAATACAATATTCTACCAGCAGCAAACATAAGTGAATTAAGAGATAAACTTAAAGAGAAAGACGGCAACAACCATTTCAAGTATCTTGTTGAGAAATACAGCGACAGGAACATTCACGATTTCTTTCACGAACTTTCTTTTAAAGGAGTTGATACAGAAAAAAGTCAATTTCTAAATCTTTTCAAGGTCAAAGAATTTCAAGTTATTAATGCTGAGATGATTGACATTGAAAAGCAAGGTACTTTAGCAAACACTTTTAATAATTGCAAAGAGGAAAATTTCCAATTCATAATTACAGCAACAAAGAAGTATCTTGACTCAACTGAAATTATCTGCAATCTATTAGGAGTAAAGCCAAAAGTCCCAATCAACCCGCCTGCATTTATGAAGACATTTGAGGAGGTTGTTAAGAGTGCTTATGATTGGTCACATGACTTCAATGATTTCCTTTTTATATTGGAAGAAAACAGTGTTAAAGAACTTTCTAAAATCACAGACGAAGTAAAAGCGGAACTACTTTTTGTTTACAGCAGAGACAGAGATACCGCAAATGACACGGGCAGATTGATTTACAGGATGCACAGCATGGGATTTTTAGAAGATTACTTGATTGACTACAACAAGAACAATCTTTACAGTTGCACATTTAAGAAATTCAAAACAATTGACAATTACACAAAGACAATTGAAAAATATTTGAGAAGATATTTGTCAGAGAATACTGCAATGGAAAATATTAAACAACTTAAAAATCGCCTTACAATAAAGACGACTCCGGTAGAAAAATTATTGAATGTCTTTTTTTCTTATCAGAGTTTTCTTATAAAGAAATTGCAAGTAAACGAAAAGAGCAACAGACGAAATTGAAAGTATTCTGAATACCAGTATAACCGAACCAAATTATGTTAACGATTGGTTTCAACAAAACCTTTATATCAAAGAACAAATCTATTTCTACTTCAATGCGAAGTATGCAAGAATTGGGTTTAAGATAAACGGCAAACCATTTTCTCTTTTAGACGACTATCAAGAGCAGTTAATGAGCAAGCAAGAAATTCTTGATAAATATTTAGAGGTTTACCGAGCAGATGGAACTGAACAAAACAACTACAAACACATGATGGGTTCTTGCAAGAAAATCCTACGTTCTTTGAGTGAAACAGATTTGAATAATGAATGGCTACTTCGTTTGCTTAAAGCATTTTCAATGTATTCAGTAAACAATGCCTCTTACATTTCAGAAGCAAACACAGAACTTGAATTAGGTTTTGACAATTTATATAAAGACGAAAATTTTCACGAAAATGATTTTGAAATTATTGAACCTATTTTTGAAAGTTACTTTCAAAAACTACAAAGCAACATTCAAGAAAATAATCCTTCATTTAAAGATATTAAACTTATCCGAGCAAAACTT
>JADJDM010000022.1 GCA_016702705.1 Bacteroidota bacterium
AAAAATCAATTTTCATTTCTATAATTTTGCTAAAACACCAACTACCCTTTTTATTTTCTTCCAATGGGATTGAACGCTCCGTTGAAATTTCTATAATCGATTCATTTGATTTCTTAAAATTGTTGCAAGATTCAACATTTCTGTTGTTCAAACTCATTTATCTGCCAACCTGCAAAAAGGACCTGTTTGTTTTTTAAGTAGTCAATAAAACTATCTACTTCACTTTTTAAATAAATAACAATTTTAAATGATCTTCCTTCCTCCTCACAAGCCAATCTTAGTGCCTTATTCTGATTAATCACTGAAGAAAATCATCTATAACGCTCAAGTCTTTCTTCTGCATGAAAATTTATAGCAATATATTTTGCCTCTTTGCTTGTTTTCTCTCTGATAAAGTGACATAGTCTTAATTCGTAAAAAGTGAGTCATAAATTTTTTAGCGACTTTCCACTTTAATAAATTAAGCTTTCCGATTTTTTTTCCATAAACTCTTGAATTAAAAACAATTCAGCTTCTTGCCTATCCCATCTACAAGGCTCATCAAGTTTCTGTGAAACTGCATTTAAATTTATTATCTCTCCTCCTCTTGCATAAGCAGTAGTTGATTTACCAGGACCAAAAGAGTATATAATTGGGCCGCCTTCAATTCGTTTTCATCAATACCAAAACTTTGAGCAGCATCATGAATCAATTTTATTGAGTTACGCTGGCAAATTTCAATAATATTATTTGTGTTTGGATGCAGGAAGCCATATAAATGTGTAATAATAATTGCTTTTACATCTTCTTTCCTTAATATCTCTTCATCATAAACTGACCAAAAAGTTCCTTCGGCTTTTAAATCCAACAAACAAAGGCGTCAACTTTTCTTCCAAAACTGCATTAACCACCTCGTTACGAAAAAGCAGGAATAGCTACTACTGAATTTGGCGGAAGATTAAATGAGCGCAGTGCAAGTCGAATAGCATTTTACCCGAATTAACAGTTAAACCAAGTACTTCCTTATTTGCATAAGTGGTTTCATTTAATTTAAATGGATTGGGAAACAATACATTTTATTTAAAATAGGGAATTATTTTTTTACTAAACTCTCAACTGAATAATCGTTTAGTGGAAATGTATGTTTGGATAATTCTTTACCTGAAGTTAAATCAATAATTGCCATTTTAAAGGTATTTCCATTCTACCAGGCAGCATTACATACCCTAATTTATGTTCTTCAATTATTTTCGCAACCTCACCCGGGTTAGAAAACAAAAGTATCTTCTTCCCATAACTTACATACTCGTAAAACTTAGTGCTTAAACTAAACTCAAATTGTGGCGGCAAAAAAGCATCCCTCCTAAAAGAAATTAGCTATGATTTGTTGAATTTTCTTTCAAAGGGACCTGATCAAAAAACTTTACTTTATTTTCCAACCCGAATTTTTGTACAGACTTTACAAATTGATTTCTCTCAGGAATGTAAAAGTGAAATTCCACATCCTTTATGAAAGCTTGTTCTTGTTTATTAATTCCTCCTATTTGTTCTAAAATTCGTCAAACAAATGAATAGATATATCATACAAAATACCAGTGTAGACAAAATAATTAGGACTTCCTCTTTTTTATTGGCAGCTACTGCTTTTAACTCATCCGAGTCAAAGCCATTGGGAATAAAAATATAATCATTTTTTTTCTCTGGATAATGCTCCGTATAAAAATCATTAATAATTTGACAAACACTAAATACTTTGTCTGCAGTTTTAGCAGCTGCAAGTTCAGATTTTAATTCAACAGCTTTTTGCTGTTCATTTAAGTACTTGTGATCCCAATCATCCAAACAAATATTCCATGGGTCACGGATATCATAAATAAAATTAAGTTCAGGAAATTCCTTCTTTAAACGCACACCAACATCAACTAATCTATTTGGAGCAATTGTAATAAGAAGGTTTTTTATATCGTGCTTTAAAATTATTTCTTTCGCCTTTTTATAAAATAGTTCATTACTAGAAAGTGCCTTATCATAAAAATTTCCTGTCAATTTTTTTGTAAATAAAATTTCGAGAATTTATAATTCAACTTTTTTATGAAATTAAACTCATGGTCATGAAAAAGAATGGAACTTTGGTTTTATTGGATAATAATGAAGGTTTTCATTGCCAGCAATATCCTGCACCCAATTAGAACTTTTTCCGTACGATGTTCTGCCCCTAATACAAAAATCTCAAAATCACTTTTGGTTAAGTACTTTGTAAACTTCGCCCATCTTCTTCCTCCAATACCCGGGAAGGGTGGAAAAGAATAGCATATTAATAGTATTTTCTTTTTACTCATTACTAATTACCGTGATTTGATTTACAAACAAATCAAAATTTCTATTCCCATCAAAGTTTTCCTTCCAAAAAACTTCTTACTCCATCCCTAAAATTGCTGTCGTTCATTTCTGACAATCTAAATTCCTTTATTTGATTAGCAACTTTAGCTGAATCAAAATCCTTTGGAATTAATACACCCGCTTTATTTGTTACAATTTCATCGCAACCACCAACATTTGTAGCAAGAATAGGAATCCCAAAACTAATCACTTCCATCATACTTACAGGTAAGCCTTCTGTTTCACTAACACTTATGTACAAATTAATAGTATTCTCTTTATAAAAATCCAGCACATCCTTATTTGAAATTGCACCTTTATATTCGGTAACAATGTTTTTTTTACCTTTCAACTTTTCCTTATTTGCTTCATACACTGGAATAGAGGTATCCTTCGATTTTAAATTCTCATTACCTATGTGTATCCATTTTAAATCAATATCCAAATGCTCAAGTATTTCTGGAATTAAGTGTATACGTTTTATATTTCTAACTTTTGCACAACTTACAATGGTGAAAATTTCTTCTTTATTAAATTTAGCTTATTCCCATATCATTTGTTCCCAAATAGGAACAATGTATCTTATCTGCATAATTAGGATATTTCATTTTCAAGTAATCGGTTCCTTTTTTGAAACCGAAAAAACTTCTTTCACGTACTTTAATTGAAACCATCTGAAAGGAATTCTTTGCATTTTAGGAACTCTTTCTTCATACAAATCAGTTCCATGTGTTCTCGAATAATAAGAGCTGATTTTATTCATCTTAACTAATAAACTTAAAACTGTTGCCCATTGATTGAACCAAAAGTATAGTTTACTGTATCTCCATTCTTTAATTCATTAGTAGTATTAGAGAGTTGCTTAGATAAGTAAACACACCTAAAAAAATCACTCGCCGCATTTTTATATTTAGAGAAGTTAAATACATATTTTGGAGCCTTAAAAAACTCAAGCATTAATGCGGAACAAATTGTAAGAAACTCCCAGAAAAAGCCTTAGCTGTAGAGTAGCCTTCATGATTTACTTCTTTAACTATTACATTGTTTGGAAACACAATAGAATTATCATTTTTGAATGCAAATACATTTACTTTAGAAAAACAATTAGAAAGATTTAAAATTTCGTTCTGTACAAATGAAACATTAATTTCGTTTGTAAAAAAATTAACCTGTCCATTTTTTTTTGTTTGCACTTTAATTGATATAGTTATTTACTTTCTCCACTAAGTCTTTTGAAGACTTAAAAGAATTAAGATAAAACTTAGTTCCCTTTAATGGAAAATCTCTTTCCTCTTCATTCAGCAACAAAGTTTTAAACCCAAAATAATCTCTTTCGAATAAAATAGTAGAATATGACCCAATTCCATACTCTGCTTTATAAAACACATGACTTGAAGGAAGGTTTTCTGTGTAAAAAACAACCTGTTCTTTCTTCAACCAGTTGGTATAATACTTTTCAGTTTCATCTAAATCATTTTTTTCTTTTGGGTGCAGAAAAACAATTAATTTCTCCTGAGGGAAAGACTTAAGAAAATCAGCTATAATATCCAAGCACTTTTCCTCTTCTCAGGCTTTGCAAACAAACCATTTGTTTTTCCATCTTTAACTCTAATCCAACCTCCATGCGAATAAAACCAAACCTATAATCAAACTTATTCTTTTCTCTTTATATAAATCTAAATATTTAAAGGAAATCTCAGGCGGCCAAAATTCGGTCTCACTTACTTTAATTGTTTCTTTTAATTTCAGCTGATACTCATCTTTTGGTAATTGCTACTTAAAGCCAAGGTATCTGCCATCAGATTTTTATTATGCGAAACCAAAGCGCCAGGAGAAGGATGTTTAGTTACGTTTATCCCAGCTTTTTAAAAATTAAGTAAGAAAGATTTGCATCTTTTTCTGCCGGACTAAAAAATGGATTCGTTCTACTTGCATTCTTATAGCTGAATTCACCGCAGCTGAAATTTCAACAAACTCCGAAAATATTAATGCCCATTGAACCCTATTTTTACTAAAAAATGTAAACGGAAGCACAAAAAAAGAAAGGCAAATAAGGCAAACCTTTGTGGATACGTTTTTGGCATAAGCAAATGAAATGTCTTTTGTAATTCCAACTATTTCAGTTTCTGCATATCCTTTTACCAACATAAGATATTCCTTTCGCAATTGCAAAACCTTCCAATTTGCATCAAGAATAAGAATTTTATGTTTTGAAAAACTAGTTTTCTTTTCACACTTAAGATTAGAAAATGTTCTACTAAAAACACGTAAGCCGATAAGTCTATCCGAATAAGAAGAGTCGGGCAAGCGAAATGTCTTTTTAGAAATTAATTCCTTTCCTGCAACTCGCCATTCATAACTTCCCATGTTCAGAAGCCCAGAGAAAATTGCTTTAAGAAATAAATTAAAAACGCTGTCTGTTCCCACCTTAGAGTTTAAGCGTCTTTCTTAACATTTCAAATTCCTTGGCTGTGTTCTTAATTTGCATTAAGTCGTCCATAGTCATAGCACCTAAATGCGCTTTCTCTGTTTCGAATTGAAAAGAATTTCTTAATGTATAATGTTTCTCTAATAAAGTTGCACCGTGGGCAGAAGCAAAAAGGCTGCTGCATTTCCTAACGTATGGTCTGAAATACCACTGAAAATAGAATTTTTGAAATCAGGCATACTAAACTCATCCAAACGAGTTGGGTATTTTAAAATACAATATAAGTAAGTTGCGTGGTCATATTTTTCAAATCTTTTACATCATAATCTTCGGGAACCGGAAACAAAGGTTGGGATGTTTTGTTTCATAATTGCTTCAACTAATTCTGGAGACTCTTTGTGCATACGCGCAGCAACCTTTAAATAAGGCATTTTTAACTCCATACACCAATCTAGGCGATCCATCGTAAATGGTGTAGCAAACAAATCTATGTTTAGGTTATCTGCATATTTTTTTAATCTCTTCAACTGCTCAAATGGCATTGAAAGGTATGATCTTTCAGCTCCAAATTGAGTTTCAGTGTATAATTGAACTTTTACTGCATCTGCTCCTGCTAACTTAGATTGAAGAATCATTTGCTCTGCCACTTCTGTTACTCCACCAAACTGAGGAGCGATTTCTGATATTACATACATAGTTTTTGGTTTAAGTTTAGTTTATATATTATTGTTTTTCGTTGTATTTTAATAGAAAATAATCATAATAGCGCAATTTATATTCCTTAACAAAAATAAAATTTACTCCATTAAATTTAACACTTTCACCATTGTATTTCTTCCAAACAATATTTTTATTGTCATTTCTAAAAGCTTTTATTATAGCATATCCACTAACTTTTGCATACAATTTTTTTAAATCAATTTTAGCCGCACTAGCTCTGTCATAAAAAGAAAATGTTGGAATAGAATTAGAATAAAACTGAAATGAATGAGTATATTGCTGAACTACATACTTGTTACTTATTTCGCTGCGCATAGACATCAAAGCGTTTTTTGAAAAATAAGTCCTACTAATAAAAAACTGTTGTGTTAAAAGAACAAATGATGGGATAAAACATAGTAAAACTAAAATTCTTCCTTTAGATTCGATTTTAGAAAACAGATTATAAATAAACAAACAAAAAGTAAATACCACGGCAATACAAACTCCTGATAGTCTAATAAACTGATTAACATTCTCATAATATCCATACCCAAAGCCAGCCCAATATTCAGGTGAATTATTGAGTTTATCATTGTAATAAATTAAAAACAAACTAATCACAATAAGAAAAATTGAGATTGGCAATTTAACTTTATGTTTAAGCCAAGTCATCATTTCTCTTCCACTAATAATTACAAATATCAATAATATAGGATAAAAAAATTATATGCTTCTTAAATGGATAGCTTTCAACAAAAAATTCT
This sequence comes from Bacteroidota bacterium, assembly GCA_016702705.1. Classification (GTDB taxonomy): domain Bacteria; phylum Bacteroidota; class Bacteroidia; order B-17B0; family Aurantibacillaceae; genus JADJDM01. Next base: position 6,253 of record JADJDM010000022.1, read on the forward strand.
GAACTAAAAAAAAAAAAAGTATCATTAAGTATAAACGAGAACTAGAGTTAGAAAAGAAAGTAAATAATGAATAAATAGTAAGTAACACAAAAAGAGGTAATAAAAATAAATTAAACCTAAAAAAATTCGTAGAAGTAATTTGTAGAAAAGTTAAGGCTCTTTTTTTCACTATTCCAACAGATGCTTATGGCACTGCTTCTTCTACTCCACCTCCATGAGCAGAAAGATTTGCAATTAATTCTTTTAAATCAATATTAAAAACATAAAAATAAGCCAGCCAGCAAAACAACATAGTAATTCCACCAAAAACAAAGCCTCCTAAAAATTTTATTTTCCTTTTTGAATATGCCTCATAAACAAACCAAATTAATATTCCCAAAGCAATATAAATCGTATAAACGTATATTCCCAAAACCATAAATGAGCATAAAAAACCTATGTAAAATGCTTTTTAAATCCAATGTTCTCCGACCAATGCATTAAACTCAATATTAGTGCAATAAATAGCATGCAAAATATTTGAGGATTATAAAATCTTCCGAAAAGAAATGAGTAAAATTCTGTAGAAAGAAAAATAATGAGCAGTAGAATCGACAAGCGAGAGAAACCTCTCTTATTTGCAAATAAAACGAGTATTAAATTCAAGAGAAGTGATACAATAACAATTGGAATTCTTAAGCCATAATAATTATTACCAAAAATCTTCAAACTCAAATATGTAGTTGGTGTATTTATAAGTTGCAGTGCTTCAATTGTCGACTTTGCATTTAATTCATAGCTTCGATTTTCATCTGCTAAATAGCGATTTACTCCTCCTATACAATAATAGGCCTCATCTTCTTGGGACAAACCACCTATCATATAAGAAGGAATGTCTTGATCTAAAAAAATAAACTTAGGAATTGAAAACATTAGTACAATCAATACAAGTTGAATATTTTTAAAAGACAATTTACTCATTTGTAATTAATATTGTTCTACACAACATCCCTGTAGTATCTTCTATATTTAATGGTAAACATGAAAGAGTATACTCTCCACTCTTCACGTCATTTGTATCTATTTTAAGCGGGGCAAGTAATAGTAAAGCTGGGTTTGCGTTAAACAAATTAACAACGGGTTGATATGGCGCTGCCAAATTTTCAATTATCGGTGTATCAACTCCCAATAAACCTAAATTTAATGTAGCTAGCCAACCTGTTAATTCAGGCTCGAACGAAGGAGATGAACTCAAATAATCTTCTTTTGTGATTTTCTCCATATCCATTTGCAATAATTACAGCATCTCCGCTTTCTAATTTCAATCCTGCAATTTCAAGTTCATTAATCACTTTATTCTTAGTAATTATGTGTTTCTCATTTAGAACAACAACTTTTACCTTTCTATAAAACGACTCTAATGGCAATTCACTTAACAATAATTCTGATTTAAGTTTATGAGAAGAGGTTTCTATGTAAGTACCAGTATGGCTATAAACCGTTAGTTTATAAACGGTACTCATATCACCTTTCATTGTGCTTTCAAACAATTCAACATTATTTTGCCACTGCGGTTTATATGACCACATATTGTTATGAATTGGTAAGGAAATATCGATTAATCTCATTTAAATTTATTCTCTAAGAGGTTTATATCCTCTATTGTATGAACATCAACTAAATCAGCAACAAAAAAACCACAATGAGCACTTAGAAATTCATTAAATGCTACTTCTTTTTTTAGAATACGTAAAGCTCCGTTTTGCACACCATTTGCATCGGCTGACATTACCTCCCACAATTTTTTATTTTCAAATAATTCAAATCCCTTGTCAACAATTTCAGCAGTTAATTCAGGTGAGTTAGCTTGTACAATAGCAACGTTATCAAATGTATATCCTAATTCTTCAATTTGTTTTATAACGCCTCTTATTGCAATTATTTTTGGTGTAATATCATCAGCAAGTGATGTGTCCTTAACAATGGTTTTGCTCCATATTGCGCTGCAACAGCTAATATCTCCTCGCTATCAGATGAAACATATATTTCTTCAATCGACCTAGATTTCAAACATGCTTCTATTGAATATGCAATTAATGGTTTTACTTTCAACAAATAAATATTTTTATTTACTAATCGCTTAGAGCCGCCTCTTGCTGGTATTATTGCAATATTTTTATGATACATAATCTAATATTTTAGTTGCAATTACTTTTGCACCCGTTGTTTCAATTTGGTGGCTTTGAATTGTTTTTAGTAATATCTCGTATTCATTATCGAAAAAACGATTAAGAAAATCACATAAATTATTTTCAAATTCTTTCATCCCAACAAAAGAACCTAGGCGTTCTTTCATCAATTCAATAATATTATGTTCCATCTCTGGATTCATTGCTTCACTAATTAACAACATTGGTGTTCTAGCCGCCAAACATTCGGAAATAGTATTAAATCCAGCTCTACCAATAACCAAATCAGCATCGCGCACATAATCAATCAATAAATCACTTGCTGGAATAGTATAACTATTACTTATAGGGAATGTGTAAGAAGTGGCAAAAAAATAGTTTGAATTCTCCATTGCTTTATCCATGAACGCTTTCATAATTGAATCCTTCATTAAGCCTGCCCCGCTGTCCATAATCAAAATCTTTTTCCTATTTCCTGTTTCGGGCCAATGTTTATGCTTAACATCTTCCCTAACAATTAAGGGAACTTGAACCGCATTATGTTTATAATGATTTAATATTTCTTTCGGTGTGAAAGGTGGGAAAACAATAGTTTCGCACTCTTAGCTGCCTTTAAAAAATAATCATACACCTCCAGTTTTTACTGGGCTTGGGTACAACTTCGAAAAAACCAATCCCAAGTAAAATGCGCAACCCCAAAAGCTTGGAATCTTTCTTATCTCTGCTATATTAAACGCCTCATACACAAAATCGGAAATTAAAAATCATAATTTTCTTTTGATTCAATTTCAGAATATGTTGAAGCAATCTTTAAATAATCACTATAATAATCGGCCATCTTCTCAATATCGGGCGAATTGTTAGCAGACTTATGCCAAACAATATTATTAAATCGATTAATAAATTGTGTTGCTTTTATGTTTTCTTTAGCAAAATTAAAATGCTGATGCGTTTGCAAAGTAATATCTAATTCAGGTTTTATCTTCAACAACTCTGCAATAACAGCTCTTTGCCTTACAATATGTCCAAAACCCTCATCAGATAAAAATACTTTTGTTTTCATTACGCTGCCTTCAATTTTGCGAAAAACTCTCTTGTAAATTGCATACCAATTATTGGATGAGTAAAAAACAATCCCATAAATTTAAAAAAAGAATTATTTTTACTTTTAGCCATTGATTTTAAAATCATAATAAACTTAACGCACGTATCGGCAGCTTTCCAATTGCCCGATTTAATATAATCTTCCTTTCCTTTTATTCGTTGTTTCAAAAGATGGACAATTAAATCATGACCTACAAATGCTTTAGGATTTTTATGTGTAGAGGTAACTGAATTCGAATTAATGCGGTAATAATAAAGCGGGGCATTTAAATTAGCTACCTGCATGCCTTGCATGATATTAGAAAACCAATACGTATCTTCTGAACCAATTCTATCGAAATACTCATTGTATATTCCGTACTTATCAATCACTTCTTTTCTAAGCATGAGAGCTGATCCAGTAAAAACAATTTTATAATTCTCAAAGCTCTTTACTATTTCATCGTGTACTTCTGGGAAATTTGTTTGAGGCCTAAACACTCCATTCTCATCAACTTTTATAACATTTGAACCAATTACCGAAACTTTTTCATTCTTATCAAGAAAGCCAACTAATTTCTCCAACCTTGTTAAATCAGCATAATCATCTGCATCCTGAAAAGTGATTAATTGCCCTGTGCATTGTTTAAATAATTTATTCGATGCTTTTAAATAACCTAAATTCACATCATTATGAAACCGCTTAATTCGCTCATCAGTATATGAATCAATTATACTTTTGTCGAATCCTTTGAGCAGTCGTCAGCAATTAAAAGTTCAAAGTTTGAATAGCTTTGATTCAACATTGAATCAATTGCATGTTTAACAAATTTCTCACAATTGTACGCTGGCATTAATATGGAAACTAATTTCATTAAACAGTAGAAATAAATTTCACCACTTGCTCCATTTTCTTTAGATAGTCAATTTCCTTTGGCCAAATAACCTAACCTCCGAGTTAATATTTTTATTGCAATAAATTTCCAAGGCTCTCTTCTCAATAAAATCAAAATTCAATGGAGTATCATTACAAGGTTGCTCAATATAATAATCTGCCGCACTTTTTATTGAATGATAAATCTGTATCTCGTTGAGCAAGTATGACAGGCAAACCTCTGGAAAGATACTCTCGGATTTTCAACGAACATCCTTCTAACATATCTTTTCTAAAGGAAGCTAAATCTGAAAGCCCAAAATGAAAACTTTCCATCACTTTATCTAATTCTTCTTTACTTGTTACATCATGAAAATGTATTTTAGAATCCAATCCGTTTTGTTTAGTGGAAGCAATCTCTTCACTTAAATTTTTACCATAAACATGAAATTGAAAGTCATATGTTCCTTTATATTTTTTTATACCAACTATATATCTATCAAGTCCACGCCATTCTGCTTCAAAACCATTTAACATGATAATATTTATTGTTTTTTCAATCGGCTTATACGAAATAGGTGAAAATAAATTTACATCTATTCCATTTGAAATCACAACAGTTTTATAACCAGAAAACCTCTTTTTTTCATATTCGGCAAGCTCGTGAGTTACACAAACACCTGCTTTAGCATACTGTAAAACTTTTTTTGTTATACGTCTTTCAATAAAGACGGGTAAAATAATTTGCTCAATATAATTAAAAAATATACTTGGTCGTAAGCTAAAACTAATTTTAGACTTAAGCTTATTCACATTAAGCAGCGCTTCCTCCAACTCTTTTGTATTATGCTCAAAAACTACAGCATTGGGATTCATTTTTACAAACTTTAAAAGCCCTATACTCGACATTGGAAATCTGAACAAAACACAACTCCCTTCTTTTATCAAAGGAGAAACAACTTCATTCATTCGGTTGTAGAGTTTATAATTTTGAAATGTAATATCTAAATATCTGTAACGCTTCGGTTTTGACTCGAAAAGATAAACAACATCGCAATTAATATTAGTAGTCTCTTTGAAATTATTCTTATACGGAAACACAACTGTAAGTCTTTCTGTTTGCTGAGAAAGGCAAGCCAATTTAGAAACAATCTTTTTTTCGACGCCTGAGAAGGGATGCTTAAAATTGCCACTCAAACAGATATAAACCATTTTTTTTAACATTAAATACTAATAGAATTCCTTCAAATATTCTTTACTTACAAATCTTATTATCTAAATTCAAAACATCTAACAATCTGTATCCTACTTCTGCCGAGGCTTTTATAGTTAACTAAAAAGTGATGTGACAATTGTATTTATTTTTGAGCTATTAGTATTTTCATCAACTATCGCAGTAGAATCAATTTGTTTTATTTGATAAATATACTTTTCAAAATTCTTTTTAAAGTCACCATTCATTTCAATATACACAGCCTTACCTTCAGAAATAAGTTCAGAATAATACAATTTTCCTATTTCGTTTATTATAATTGTTTTTTTTTGAAAAAAAGAAGCTTCGATTGTACAGGTTGAGGAATTTGTAATATGAAGTAAACAGTTTCTTAATAATAAAGGCAATGGCGTGTTTGTTGCTCCATCTATATTTACTTGAGCCAGTATTCCTTTATTTTTCAAAAATTCTTGGATTTCATTTTTTTGTTTAATTTGCCTTGGATGCAATCTTACAAACCACTTGTAATTTAAGGATTTAATTATTTCAACTAATTCTATTGGGAATGATTGCTCCAAACTTAAAATCTCAGGTTGTAAAGTATAAAGTATAAAACCATTTTCATTGTATGTTGATGGTTTATTCCTCCAATAGTCGACCCAACTATTACCTGTAACAAGAACTTTAAACAATTTATTTTTTGCGCCCCACTCTAAAACAGCTTTTTCACTATGGTTATCCCAACATAAATATGTGCGAGGTAAAAAATCATAGCCCATTATAGGAACTGTAGACCAACTACCATAGGCTAAATGTGTTTTTGTTTGAGCCCCATGCTGCATATCAAAGGTTTCAATAGACAATCGATTAGCTGCGGCCATAAGTATTAAATCACTATAATAACACAATATGACAATTTTTTTTTGGTTTAATTTTGCCAATAACCTCTCATAAAATTTCAATCTTGGATAAAAATCCGTCCAAAACCAAATTATTTAAATTATTTTCTGAATACTTTAATGTAAACATTTTAGTTATGGTATTAGTACTTAATAAATCAAGAAATAAATCATATTTATATAAATTAATTTCTGGCCTCACTTTTCTTAACAATCTATTTTTCAATATAAAATACTCTTTGAAATTCTCAAAAGGACTTCCTAATGAAAGAATTATCTCTGCATTATACAATTCAGAGATATCGCATATACCTTGCTCAATGAAATATGATTTTCTTTCAAGATTATATTGTTCCAATAATTGGATCGAAAAAGCGATTATATAATTTCTCTTTAAAATTGACTCTATGTAAATTGTTTCCAACAAAACATTTTCCTTTTCCTTAATTCCGCTATGCCAATATAAATATCTAATACTATTAATTACTTTATTAAAGAGCCTAAAAATTTTGCTACTCGGAAACTTTACCTTTCTAATATGTTTAGGAATTTTCTTATTTAAAGATTTTTTCGATACCTCTGACTCAAGTTGCTTTCGAATGTAAAAAAAAGTTCCAAGCGAATAAAGGGCCACAAATTAATACCATTAAATTTCCATTCATTAACAGGCATTGTCTCTTCAATGCTCAAAATAAAATTCCTTATATCCTCCCTATTCTTCAATTCTACTATCTACGTAATTAATTTTACCTGAGTCTCAATAGATTAAATTTATTTTTTAACTCAATTGAAAAATCTTACATGAAAATCTCACTCAGATTAAATCATTCATATTTAAAGGTGTACCCTTTTTTAATTCCTTTTGTGCCTTTTGTCCAATAAGACTAAAATAATACTTAGGAGCCAATCCATCTCCAGGTCTAATTACTTTTAAATTCTTATCGCTAAATGTATCGCCTGCTTTTATGTCTTCAGCAACATAAATTGAACGTTTAAACAATAAACTTTTTGTTTCAGCTTGTTGAACTCCATACTGAATATTTCCTAGTGCTAAGAAAGCACGTTCTGTTTCAATGACCAGTGATTCTAGTTCTTCAGGTTCTAAAGAAAATGCTGAATCTACTCCACCATCGGCTCTTCTTAATGTAAAATGTTTTTCAATAACCCTTGCACCTAAAGCAACTGCTGCAACCGACGCTCCAATTCCCATGGTGTGATCCGATAAGCCAACGATGCAATTGTGAAGTTGTGACAAATGTGGTATGGTATTTAAATTAGTGTTTTCAGGTGTTGCAGGATATGTACTTGTGCATTTTAATAAAATTAAATCTTTGCAACCTGCACTTCTCAATACTCTTACGCTTTCATCAATATCAGCAATAGAAGAAACGCCTGTTGAAACAATAACTGGTTTCCCTGTTTTTGCTACTTTTCTTAATAAAGGATGATGCGAATTTTCGAAAGAAGCAATTTTATACAATGGGACATTCAAGCCTTCTAAAAAATCAACTGCGCTTTCGTCAAACGGAGAACTAAAAGCAATCATTCCTTTTTCTTTAGCGCGATTAAAAATTGCTTTGTGCCATTCCCATGGTGTATATGCTTCTTTATATAAGTCATGAAGTTCTTTTCCATTCCATAACGAATTAGCATCATTAATGGTGTATGCACCTTTCATGGTAATAGTATCTGCTGTATAAGTTTGCAGTTTTAAAGCATGCGCGCCAGCATTTGAAGCGGCATCAACTAGCTCTAATGCGCGTTCTAATGATTGATTGTGGTTCCCACTCATTTCAGCAATTAAAAATGGTTTATGATTTACGCCAATAGTAATATTATCTATTTTAATGTCCTTCATTTATTGTTCTTTTAAATCTGTAACTTTTGTTATTACCAATAATTACATTTTCAGTTTTAATAAAACTTGCTTTGCTAAATTGATTAATGGATGCAATGTTTTCTTCTTTTATGTATGCAATTATTTCAGCTGTTTTAAATTTACTTAAATAATCATTACACGCCTTATTCAGAAGTTTTACTCCTAATCCTTTACCCCTAAACTTTTCATCAATCGAAATTCCAATTATTATTTCATCATTCGACTTGTCAATTCTTACTTGTCCGATTGCTGTGTTTTCTTTATTTAAAAATAGATAAAAAAAGCATTCTTTGGATAATAATTTGCTTTTAAACCAATTTATATGCTGCTCATAATTAATTTCAGCTGTGTTGTATGAATTTTCTCGAACTACTTTGTCATTTGCCCATTTAAAATATAAGTCTGCATCATTCTCGTTTGCAAATCTCATTTTTAATTCGTCAAAAAAACATGTGTGGATTACTGTGTCCTTCATTTTTCCAGCAATCTCAATTGAATTTTTTACGCGATTGGTTTCTTTAAATCCAGCTTTTTCAAGAGCTACATATAAATTTGGACGAATATCATAAGCATAGGTAAATATTGAATTAAAACCTAATTCATTTTGTGCAATTGGTTTTAAAATACTTAAGTAATTATACCAATCGGATATAAAAACTTCTGATGATTTATTTCTTGATGTTTCTGTAAGAAAAGAGATTTCTCCTGTTTTGTTTTCCCAGTCAATGTGAACTAGACCACCATATCCAATCAGTTTATTATCTAGTAAAAATGACCAAAGAATTTGATTGGGCTTTTCCTGCTCAAAAAGCGGGGCAATAACTGTTTTAAAATAGTTTTCTTGACTTTCTTTTGTTAATGGAGCTTGTTGTCTCAGTATGTCAATTTGACTATTTCTCCATTCTAAGATTTCATATTTATCCTCATCTCTTAAAGGAACTAAAGTGTAATTACCTTCGGTAAATGTATTTTTATTTAAACACTTGTAATTACGCATTAATTAATATTCTTATAAGTTAGGAAACAATAAGGAGTGTTTAAGTTCTGCTAATTTCCAATCGGTTTCGTTATCAATATCTTGAACTTGTAATTCATTTAAAATAATCGAACCTGAATTATTAGTAAATATTTTTTCTCTTGAAAAATGCTTGAACATTTACCCAATAAAATTGGCCCGCATCATGGTATCTGGGAGCTAAATCTTGTGAGCGTTTGTTTAAATTTTCGGGGTTAACCATTTTGGTTTTAGCATTATTTATTTCTAAAGCTCTTTGAATAGGATAGGAAAATGGGCAAACAGGAAAAACACTGCCGAATTTATTTTCAGTAAGTAAAATGTAAGAGTTGTTAATTGAGTTTGTAGATATGAATGGAGCAGTAGGGTAAATGCAACAAGCATTTTCAAATTGTTTTCCAATCTTTTGTAATTCAGTTAAAACTTCGATTAATACATCAGCTGTTCCTGTTACATCATCTGATGTTTGTTTACTTCTTATAAATGGAACTTGTGCACCATAACTTTTAGCGATATTTGCTATCTCATCATCATCTGTTGATACCATTACATAATCAAACAAATTAGAAGCTAAAGCCGTTTCAATTGAATATGCGATAATAGGTTTTCCTCTAAACAATTTAATGTTTTTACGAGGAATACGTTTGCTTCCACCTCTTGCCGTTATGATTGCAACATTAGCCATTTAAGAATGAGTTAATCGTTTCGATAACAAAAGTCTGTTCCTCTTTTTGTTAAAGTTGGATACATGGGGAAGCTTAAGCAACCTTTGTAATATTTTTCTGCCTTTTCGAAATCTCCCTTTTTCCAACCTAAACTTTGATAATAGGGTAGAGTATGAACAGGAATGTAATGTACTTGACAAAAATATTTTTGTTCTTAAAAAGTCATAAAGCTCTTTTCTTTTTCTACTTCAATAATGTATAAGTGATAAGCATGTCCTTCAACAACACCTGATTGACCTTTATATTTGTATTAGCTTTAAATGCATCAAAATAAGTCTGAGCAATTTCTTTTCTTCTTTTTAATCCTTCATTTGCTCTTTTTAGTTGAGAATCCAAAGCCGCCTGAAAATCGGTTAAACGATAATTATATCCAAGCTCTTGCATTTTCATAATACCATCCACCATCGTTATTATGCATTAAAGATGGATCTTTGGTAATACCATGTGTACGAAGTTTTATTAATTTTTTTATACAGCTCTTCATTGTTAGTTGTAATCATTCCACCTTCACCTGCAGGCAATATGTTTTACTGGATGAAAAGAAAAGATAGCAAATCAGCAAAATTACTATTACCACATAATTGTTTAGCACCTTGACTATCTATAAAATAACCACCTGGTGCATGGCAAGCATCTTCAATAATCCAACAACCAAATTCATCTGCTACCTTTCTAAACTCTTCTAAATTAACTGTATTTCCAGCAAAGTCAACAGGTATGATACCATGGAAATATCCTTTTGGATGTTTTTCTAATAAAGTTCTTACTTTATTTATGTCTAATAAATAGGTTGTTGGGTCAATATCAGCAAAGTGAACTTCACCTCCACAATACCTAACACAATTAGCTGAAGCCGCAAATGTAATTGGGCTTGTAATTACTCTTGTGTTTTCATTTACATTAAGTGCAAGTGTGCATACTTGATGTATTCATCTAACTTAAAATTAGGAACCTGCGGTAATATCACATAATATTTTCCTAAGTCATAAGTTGTAAATGAATCGGAGCTAGTAATCATTTCTTCATGAATTTTTTCACCTGGTCTAATTCCACTTATTTTAATTTTGCTTCAGGAGCAACTGCTTTTGCAACATCAGTTATTCGATATGATGGAATTTTTGGCACAAACAATTCTCCGCCCCAAGCTGAATCTAATGCATGAAGCACCATGTCAACACCACCTTTTAAGGAAATATTAAAACGTGTCATATTAGGATCTGTAATCGGTAATACTCCTTCTTTCTTTTTGTTTAAGAAAAATGGAATAACTGAACCATTAGAGCCCATCACATTTCCATATCTCACAACTGAAAATTTTAAATCTTTACTTCCTTTAATGTTGTTAGCTGCAATAAATAATTTGTCGGAAGTTAATTTTGTTGCCCCATATAAATTAATTGGAGCACAAGCTTTATCGGTTGATAGTGCAACTACTTTTGTAACATTAGTTTCTAAACAAGCTTTAATTACATTTTCCGCCCCGCCTATATTTGTTTTAACGCACTCATCCGGGTTGTATTCTGCAATATGCACGTGTTTCATAGCTGCTGCATGAATAACGTAATCAATCCCAGTAAACGCTCTTTTCAAACGTTCAAAATCTCTTACATCACCGATAAAATATCGAATTGCTTTATACTTTTGAAACAGGAAACTCTTGGTCCATTTGAAATTGCTTTTGCTCATCTCTTGGAAAAAATCACCAAACGTTTTACATCTGGCCAATTTTTTAAAATTGTTTTGTAAGTGCTTTCCTAAGGAACCCGTTCCTCCAGTTATTAATATTGATTTGTTACTTAGCATAGTTAATTATTTTAATCCTTAATCATTGGCCATTCTACTGGCAAGAATAAACTTCCAGATCTATTTAATCGTAAAGAATCTGTATTTTCAATTTCAAACTTTAAAACATCTATTTTGTGCGCAAGAACCCCTTCTTGAGAATCATTAAATCCAAAGGAAATATATATACGTCCCTGCCTTTAAAAGAGGGTCCGGGAACTCAATTCTTGCCTTATAAGTTCCTGGTTCAGCATGAAAAAATTCTTTATAATAATCAGGTCTATCAAGAAACCAAACGGTCTCACCTTGATCATTTCTAATTGTTATATTTAAATTACACTTTTTAGCCGCCTTTCTAAATAGATAATGGACTTCCAAATCAAATTTTTCTCTTTGCGAGATACCTTTAGTAATAACTTTTCCGTTTTATTCTTTATAGAAACATAAGTAATTTGATATGGCATTTCTTCGTTTAATTCAAATACTAATTCCCCATCATGTACAGATAGATTATCCCCTTGCAAATAAAACGGAATCACATCTTCAATATCGCCATGCTTAATAACTGTTCCATACTGCATAACCAAACCTTTATTACACAATTGATTTACGGCAGCCATATTATGACTTACAAACAAAATGGTTCTTCCGTTCCCACTCACATCTTTCATTTTACCCAAACATTTCTTTTGAAACTCGGCATCACCAACTGCTAATACTTCATCAACAATTAAAATTTCCTTGGGTCTAAATGCGCTGCAACAGCAAATGCAAGAGCACGTACATTCCACTACTATATCTTTTAACAGGGGTATCAATATACCTTTCAACTCGCTAAATTCAACTATTTCATCGAATTTGCTTTTTATTTCTTGTTTGGTCATCCCTAAAATTGACCCGTTCAAAAAAACATTATCTCTTCCTGTTAAGTCTGGATTAAATCCTGTTCCAACTTCAAGAAGAGATGCAATTCTACCTTTTACCTTTACTTCACCAATTGTTGGTGTAGTTACCTGCGACAAAATTTTCAAAAGTGTTGATTTACATGCCCCGTTTTTCCCAATAATACCAAGCACTTCTCCTCTTTTAACTTCAAAATTTATATCTTTTAAGGCCCAAACAAAATCACTGTTTCCCTTTTTACTTCTATCATTTGCTTCACCAATAGCAAGAAATGGATCTTCCTTACCACGTAGTTTTGCCCACCACCTATTAAGGTCGCTAGCTATAGTGCCTGTTCCTACTTGACCTAGCCTATATTGCTTTCCTACATTCTCAACTCTAATTACTACGTCGCTCATAATTAAACAGTGTCCATAAAAGATTTTTCAACCTTAGTAAATACAATTATCGAAATCAAAACTAAAACAATCATAAATCCAAAACTATAAGCCAAATAATAAATTTCAAACGAACCACTTCCTAAAAAAATATATTTGAAGGCTTCAATTATGGAAGTTAAAGGATTTAACAACATTATGTGTTGTGTTTTCTCACTCATTTTAGAAATAGGTAGAACTACAGAACTAGCATACATAAAGTTGAACACCGAATCCAACTAAAAAAGTAAGATCGCGGTATTTTTGTAGTTAAGGATGATATTAATATCCCCATTCCTAAACCTAAACCTGCCATCATTATTATCAAAATAGGAATCATCCACAATAAATCCCAATGCGGGTTCATTGTTGCATCCGAAAATTTCAAGTAATAAAACCACACAATTAAGAAAATCAAAAACTGTAATCCAAACTTAATTAAGTTAGAAACCAACACGGAAAGCGGAATGATTAATCGAGGAAAATACACTTTACCAAATATCCTTGCATTGGTTACAAAAGTTGTAGATGTTTTTATTAAACAGTCTGAAAAATAAGTCCATAAAGCAATGCCAGCTAAATAAAACAAAATTGGTGGATTACCATCTGTAGGTAATTCAGCAACTCTACCAAAAATAAAAGTAAATGTTAATGCAGTAATTAGTGGCTGAATAAAAAACCAAAGCGGGCCTAAAATGGTTTGTTTATATGCTGCGAGAAAATCTCTTCTAACCAATATACCCAACAAATCACGGTACTTCCAAATAGCTGCGAAATCTATTTGATACCATTTATTTTGTGGTTTAATTATTAAATCCCAATGTTCTTCTGTTTGATTCATATTATTTTACAGGAATTAAAATTTCCTCTGGCAACTTAACTTTTATACTTTGACCAATACTTTCCAAAACTATTTCAATAAATCTACCTTCTTATTTTCTGTCACAAAACCTTCAATGTTTTTTAATACTCCAGAAATTATTTTCACTTTATCTCCTTGGCTGTAATCTTGTTTTATTCCGCCTACTTCCATCTGATAGCCTAAGGTAATTAATTGCTTTAATCTATCAATTTCAACTTCTCTAATAATTGCTTTTGCTCCATCTGAACGAACAAAGTTAACAACACCTTTTGTTTGCGTTGTAAGTTCCATTTCTAAAATCACTAATGTAAACAAAAACATAACCATTTAATAGTGGTAATTCTACTGTTTTTTTTCTGTCACTCCAATTACGGACTGTTTTAACTAAAGGTGCATATGCTTGAATTCCTTTTGTTAACAAGCTCTCCATCACCTTTTTTTCTGCTCTTGAACTCACATACAAAGCAAACCAATTTTTTATTTCATTTTTATTTTGTGCAATTGTATTCATCAAAATTAATCGCTTTTATTACAGCTTCGCCTCCTCAGTCACATAACTAAGTTGGTGTATAACTAAATTTAAAAGAAGAACTTCTAAGAAAGCCTTCTCATTTACTTACTCCATAAAAGCAAAGGATGCATTCCCTTTTCTTTTATCTTATTTAATTCAAATTCCGCTGCAGTATAATGAACATAGCTAATTCGCTTTCCAATTTTCTTTTCCGCTTTCGCTATTTGTTCTAATAAAAATAATTTATTTAAATTTTCTCCAACCAAAACTAAATCAATTGTGTCGGTGTTATGCCCCTTTGCCAACTCTCCAATTAAATAAACTTTTGCAAATCACCAATACGTTGTACGATATAATCCACAACATACTCGATCCCAGTCATTTTTAAAATAATTTTATTCAATTCATTAAACAATGGATGATCTGTATTTACTGAAAAAATTTTTTTATTGCCTTCCTTTGCAGAACGAAGAAATCCGGCCTTTTCGAACTTATTTAATTCTAATCTGATTCCATTTGTTGATTCTCCAAATTCTTCCTCCAAATTTCTTAAGTAAGAAGTATTTTTACTATTGAGAAAAAATTTCATCAATAGTTTAATTCTGGTTTTGGATGATATTAGTGTTTCAATCATAAATTGAGTAACAAATTTACTCAATGTTTTTTGGAATACAAGATTTTTGTGACTTTTTTTCCAAATTACTAGGAATGCTTAAAAAAAAACACTAAATTTGTAAAGTTATAAATAAATTGTGTACTATGAAAACATTTTTACTATATCGTATTAAATCTAGCCATAGTAAAACATATGCAAGGAGTTTTTAACTCTTCAGGTGCTAATATTAATTGGGGAAATCCTGCTTCAAGATGTAGTTTCTGGAACTGATGCAGACGGCATTCCTGATGGGATGATGATAATGTCACTTTACTAAGTCCTCATAAAATTATTCTTAACGGTAACACGGCGGTCATGAATCTAACTATTAATCTTGGCGCCACTTATGATGGCAATGGTAAATACTTTGCTACTAATGCTAATTTCACAAATAATGGGACTGTTAGTAACCTAAGATTTAGCTTTAATAATTCGAATACCATAATTGCTTCCTCAAGTATTTTAAACGTTTCTGTTTGCCTAATCAATAATTCAACTATTTCATTAGCTTCAGGAACACAAATGAACGTTCCAACAGCAGGAAACTTTCAACTAGGTGGAAGTGCAATATTTAACAACAATGGTACTTTAGTTGTTGGCACAATATTCAAGTCAAGTGGAGCACCATCCTTTAACAATTTAAATGGTGGAATTCTTTCTTTGTCAAGTAACTTACCCTCTCCTATAACTCTTAATTCTAGTGCAAATTCAACTATAAACCTTCTGTCTGGCGTCACTAGTATTCCAAATTGGAGCTAGTCATTCAGTAATATCAGGAAGTGGCGGCTCAACAAAAACAGCCTCATGCACACTTAACATAAACGGAAATTTAACAATAAACGCTGGTGTAACATGCAATTTAGCAAGTAACAATTTAAATTTAGCTGGCAACCTTACTAATTCTGGAACTATCTCTAACTTATCTAATGTAACTCTTAATGGAACTTCAAATCAAACACTAACTCTTTCTTCTGCAATAACAATTCCTACTCTTATTTCAACTAACCTAAATACAATTATTTTAAACACAGGAACTTATAATCTTTCTAATGCATTTACATGCTGGGGAATTTAACCTTAAACACTGCAATTCTAAATTTAAACAGTAACACATTAAATTTAGCTGGAAACTTAAATAATACTGGTACCATATCCAATTTACTGAATGTTAATTTAAATGGAACATTAAGTACTCAAACAATTTCATCTAGTCAAAGCTTTAGCATTTAACAACCTAACATGCTCTAATCCTGCAGGTGTAAACATCACTTCTGGAAACCACTCTATCACCAATTCTTTGAACGTAAGTTCTGGTAATTTAAATGTGGGCGCTAATCTAGTTACTTTAGTTTCAGACGCAACCAAAACAGCATACATTGCTAATTGCGCAGGAACAATAAGCGGCTCAATGATTATCCAACGTTACATTCCTTCTAGGGTAGCTAGTTATGCTGAATTCAGTTCACCTGTTACAACTACAACCATAGATGATTGGGATGATGAATTATATATGACAATCAATACGCCAGCAAATGTTGCGGGATATGCTGGAGGTGACGGGTATTACGGTGGACCAGGCGAGTTTTGGTCTGTTACTCAGTATAATACTCAAACTGGCACTTATGATTCTGTTCTAACAGGCACTAATTTAGTAGTTGGAAAAGGTTATAATATTTGGGTTGCGGATGACGACACTCAATTTCCTGGAAGAGCATTAGACTCAAGGGGCACCCCAAATATGGGAACATCCTGATTATGCACTTTTTGACTCAGATCCTTATTCCCTAGTTGGAACTTAATTGGTAATCCGCATGCAGCTTTTATTGATTGGACGGATGTTGTTGCAGCTACTTCAATGTAAATTCTAACATTCAAATTTATGATGGTTCTGGTAATTATGTTGATGATTTCTCGGAACCTGAAATTGCTCCAGGACAAGGTTTTGGGTTGAAGTTACTGCAAATACAACAATTAACTTTCCTCAATCTTCAAAAAGAACAACAACAGCAAGTACGTTCTTTAGACAATCTGTTAAGTCGAACTCTGACATTAAGTTAAGATTAAGTTCAAATGTAAATCCCTTTTATGATGAAATAAATGTGAATTTTGAGGATAATGCTATTGTTGGATTTGAAAAAGGAAAAGATATTCCTTTTCTAAAAAGCCCTAAACAAACAGCTCCTTACATTGTGTTTTACTGATGGGACGCACAAGTTTATTAGAAACAAAATGAACACTACTTCTGCATTAGTAGTTTTACCATTAGAGATTAGTACTCCAATTGCAGGTAATTACACAATTGAATTAGAAGGTTTATTATCTAATGGTGTTTATTCTGAAGCGTATTTAGTTAACAACACAACTAAAGAACAATTAGAAATTGGCGATGCTAATTCTGTTAGCCTTTATTTTGAAAAAGGAGAAACAAACAATAGTTACTCGTTAGTTTTGAAGAAAGCTAATGTGCCTTTCAACTTTAATGGTGAAAATGTTTCTATATTCTCAACGGCAGACTTCATCAACATTAAAGGGAATTTTGAAACTGCACAAACTGTTAAGGTTGAAGTTTACAATATTGTTGGTCAGTTAGTAATGAACACTACAACAGAATTATTACCAAACGATAGAATTACTTTATCTACTGCTGATTTACAATCGGAAGTGTATGTGATAAAAGTTACAACTTCAAACAACCAACAATTCACAAATAAAATTGTTGTTGCAAAATAATCTTGATTTATAATTATAATTAAAGGAGCTCTCTGACGCTCTTTTATTTGTATCTTTCTATCCAAAAAGCTGTTTGAGCTTTCAAAATGTTAGCTCGCTTTCAGACTAAGCTTGGCTTTACATTCTGTGTGAGTAGTAATTTGAATTGATTGGAAAAAAGCGAGGATTGTATAGAATCGGAAATAATGGTAGTATTAAAATTTAATAGATAAGCAGGATGAGAGCCAGGAGGCACAAAGCCTACTTCTTTAACACCACTCCTTTAAACCTTATCTTCTGAGGATTATTTGATGCGTTTGATTGTATTTCCACTATCCTGTCTTGTCTATCAAAAACCGTTAGCGTGTTAAACTTAACCAATACAAATGATTTTTTCTTTGGCATAATTGGGTCTTTTGGTAAAATAACTTCGGTACAGGAGCATTCAACTTTACTCTCACTTAAAACCAAAGGTTGATTTCCTTCATTTATAAATTCGAACTTCATTTCAATTACCTTGCCTTGTTTAACAAAACCAAAATTTTTCTTGGCATCTGTAAAAACCAATTTTGACTGGCCAAAACAATGCATCGAAAGAAACAATACTACTGATATAAAACTTAGTGTTCTCATTTGTTATGCAAAAAAAATCGGGAGCAATTGCTCCCGATAAAATTATTATCCCTGAAATCGAAAATTATTTTGTTGCAGGAGGCGTAGCTGGAGTTACTGCAGCAGCTGGTGCTGGCTTAACTTCACCTTTAATAGTTAAAACAATAGATGAATTTTTCGCGTTTGAAGTTGTGTTTTTAAATTTAAACTCTCTTAATGTATTTCCATCATATTCTAACACACCATAATCAACAACTTCTGAATCAAATTTTAAATCAGGAGCATTAGGATCGATGTTTGGAGTTGCTACTTCTTGTGCGTTGCTAAACATAACAAAGCAAAATACTAATGATAGGGTTGCGATTACTTTTTTCATTTTAATTATAGTTTTTAGTTGTTTTTTTGTTTTCTAAATTATTTCAATTATTGTGCCATTATTTTTCGAATGGAGCACCAGTTGGAGTTTTTGTGATGGAAACGGTTCTTCTACTGGAACAGCTTCTACATTACCTTTAATTTGCAAAGTTATTGTACCTGATTTTGCATTTGACTGTACAGAAACACTCTTGCTAATTGCACCTACACGCTTTGTATCGTAGTGAACTTTAATTACACCCGTTTTACCAGGTAAAATTGGTTCTTTTGGGCAAGATGGTACGGTACATCCGCAGCTTCCTTGGCAATTATTAATAATTAGAGGTTCTTTACCATTGTTTGTATAAACAAACTCACAATCTCCATTTGCACCTTGCTTAATTGTTCCGTAATCATGTACTAATTTTTCAAACTTTATATCAGCTGTACTTACTGGTGTTGCTGATGCTGCGGGAGTTGTTGTTTTTGCTTTAGTATCTTGCGCGTTTACTGTTAAAACCGCAAATGCAATTCCAAATGTTAGTAAAATCTTCTTCATTTTTATTCGTTTTTTGTTTTCAAATAACAGCGAAAATCGTGCCATTATGCAATATTAATTCAATTTTTTCTCTTTTCAAAGCTCTAAATGGTTTTTACCCCGTGCATTTTTGCCAATAAAGCTAAATGACCAATATGACTGCCCTCATGACGCAAGTGATGATGTATCGCTAAACGCTTCGAACTACCATTTTTAAACTTCAAATTAATCAAATTAGGCTCATCAAATTCCTCTTCTTTCATTTGATTTATTTGATGCAAAGCAAGCTGATGAATACTTTCAAAAGCCGTCATTATATCTTGCTGATTTGGATATAACTCCAGAGGTGCAGGCGGACTACCAATTTTAAACAAATCGAACCACTTAATGTTTACTGAGTTGTTTCCTGTAGCTACTAAAATAAGATAGTTTTGTGCCCAAGCCATGTGTGCAAGATTCCAAGCAACTGAATTAATTTCCTGACCATTAACAGTAAAACGTTGATACCAGTTACTTTTATTCATCGATTCTAAATAAAAATAAGCCAGCACGCGGTTATTGTTTACCAATCCCGCAAGGTATTCTGATTCAATCATTTATTTTGGTTTTAGTTGGCATAAATATCCAAAAAAATTACAAATCCACAAATCTTTCTCGTATTTCTTTTGAAGGTATCATACAGGAATCTTTCTTGCCAAACCACTTATACCTGTTCCTTGCAACCCAATCATATACCCAATTCCTTAAAAATGGCGGAACAATAATGAAACCAAACAAAAGTGGATATCCACCCTTTAATCGCCTTGCCAAATATAAAGCTGCCGTTGATTTTATTCGGGCTTTTCCGTTTGATATATACACAATACTATCAATGCCTCCTTTATCTAATCCATATTGCTTAATAAGTTTTTGCCCTGTTTCGGATTGTAACGACGCGAATTTTAGGATCGGCTTTCTCTCCTTTCTTAAAATAAATTGCACAGATGAATCGCAAAAATTACAAACTCCATCAAACAAAACAATTTCGTTATACTCTTCGGCACTACTCATAATTACAGCACTAATAGTTGATATTAATATTCATTATTTTATCGCATCAAAGTAAGTAAATTATACATTTGTAAACACAAAAACAACAATGTTTAACAAACAGCTCGACCCAGAAGATTTTTACTACAGCGAAGAAGGTTATATCGTCTTCACCGAAAAGTATCATCTTAAACGTGGACACTGTTGTAAAAGAGGTTGCAAACATTGCCCCTACGGATACAATAAAAAAAACGGGTAAGTTCGATGAAATTAAAAAAGATAATAAAAAAGAAAATTAGCATTTATATTATATGGACTTTAAAGCACTAGTACTACAAGGAATTCCAAACGAATTGCCTCCTGCAAAAGAATACGAAGCAGCAATTAACCATGCGCCAAAACGCAAAGCAATATTAAATCCCGAAGAAAAAAAACTCGCTCTTAAAAATGCCTTGCGTTATTTTGATTCAAAGCACCATGCAGCGCTTGCACCTGAGTTTGCTAAGGAATTAGAAACATACGGACGCATTTATATGTATCGTTTTCGTCCTGATTATAAAATTTATGCACGTCCTATTAATGAGTATCCGCATAAGAGCAAGCAAGCTGCTGCCATAATGCATATGCTTAGTAATAATTTAGATTACGCTGTTGCACAACATCCACATGAGTTAATTACTTACGGAGGAAACGGGGCAGTATTTCAAAACTGGGCGCAATACCTGCTTACCATGCAGTATTTAGCTAATATGACGGATGAACAAACACTTGCATTGTATAGCGGGCATCCGATGGGATTATTTCCTTCTCACAAAGATGCACCACGTGTTGTTGTTACTAATGGAATGATGATTCCTAATTACAGCAAGCCTGATGATTGGGAAAAATTTAACGCCTTAGGTGTTACCCAATACGGACAAATGACTGCTGGTAGTTTTATGTACATTGGTCCGCAAGGCATTGTACATGGAACAACGATTACTGTTATGAATGCTGCTCGTAAAATTGCGACAAGCGAAGAAGATAGAAAAGGGAAATTATTTGTTACCTGCGGCTTAGGTGGAATGAGCGGGGCACAGCCTAAAGCCGGAAAAATTGCAGGTTTAGTTGTAGTAGTTGCAGAGATAAACGCAAAAGCAACGCACACGCGCCACTCACAAGGTTGGGTAGATGAAGTGCATGCTGACCTTACTGAATTAATTGCTCGTATTAAAAATGCTGTTACAAATAAAGAAGCTATATCCCTTGCCTACCAAGGCAATGTGGTTGACTTGTGGGAGCGCTTAGTAAAAGAAGACATTAAAGTTGATATTGGTTCTGACCAAACATCATTGCACAATCCTTGGGCTGGAGGTTATTATCCTGCAGGTTTAAGTTTAGAAGAGAGCAATAAAATGATGGCAGAAAATCCTGCGCAGTTTAAAAAAGAAGTACAAAGCACTTTAGTACGTCATGCAAATGCTGTAAACACTTTAGCGGCTAAAGGAATGTATTTTTTCGATTACGGAAATGCTTTTTTATTGGAAGCAAGCCGTGCAGGTGCAGATATTATGAAGCCTAACGGAGATTTTAAATACAACTCGTATGTGCAAGATATTTTAGGGCCAATGTGTTTTGATTATGGTTTTGGTCCGTTTAGATGGGTGTGTACAAGTGCAAACGAAAACGACTTACGCAAAACAGATGAGATTGCATTAGAGGTTATGGAAGAAATGTACAAAACAACTCCTGATGAAATTAAACAACAACTAAGCGACAATATTACTTGGATACGCGATGCAATGAAAAACAATTTAGTGGTAGGTTCGCAAGCACGTATTTTGTATGCAGATAGTGAAGGAAGAATTAAAATTGCAGAAGCTATAAACAAAGCCATTGCAGCGGGGCAAATTACAGCACCTGTTGTATTAGGTAGAGATCATCATGATGTAAGCGGAACCGATTCACCTTACCGCGAAACATCTAATATTTATGATGGTTCTAAATTTACTGCTGATATGGCTGTGCAAAATTTTGTTGGCGACTCGTTTAGAGGTGCTACCTGGATTAGCTTACACAACGGTGGTGGTGTTGGCTGGGGCGAAGTAATAAACGGAGGCTTCGGTTTAGTATTAGACGGAAGCGCAGATGCCGATCGCAGATTAAAGAGCATGTTATTTTGGGATGTAAACAATGGTATAGCGCGCCGCAGTTGGGCACGTAACAAAGAAGCGTTATTTGCAATTAAACGCGAAATGGAAAGAACGCCTGAACTAAAAGTTACGATTCCGAATTTGGTTGATGATAGCTTGTTGGAGGGGTTGGTTTAGATAAAATATTTTTTTCGCTTCTATACACTTATTACAATAAGACTTTTTTTGCTGTTTTAACCTACCAAATTCTAAAATCCATACTCAAATTCTCTATGCGAGAAGTTGGTTGCTGCGCTCCATTACTCAGTCTACTTACTTCAATTCTCAAATAATTTTGCAATTCACTTAGCATTATTTTACCGTCGTTATTTGTATCAGCTGCTTTGTCCTTTAAACCATGGAGCATACAGTATGTAAACAAACCGTTTTTCCATTGCGCGCTCTCCATAGCATACTCTGCCCCTCCTGCGCTTGATATGACTGTGGCGCCAGTTCCTTTACGCAGATCTGTGAATAATTCTCCCATGAGTTCGCCTGTGCTTTTTATGCCCAATTGCTTTTTTTGTATGCCAGCACCTGCGGATCTAAATTTCACTTCGGTGTTAGTTGCAATTACTGATGCCAATTGCTCTACTTCTTCTTTATCAATTTCCCCACTATGGCAGGCATCAATAAAAATTACTTTCTTCAAGGGAGCTATACCATCTACTAATGATTCTAGCTGCTCATAAGGAATACCTTTTGCCGTAGGGTTTTCAAAATCAACATCATAGGTTGCCAAATAATAATCCAAGTTCTTATCCAACAAGCCATGTCCAGCAACGGTTATGATTACTATATCATTACGTTTTGCTTTTTGTAATTCCCTTTTAAGTGCCAATATATTTTCCTTCGTTACCTTTTCATCTGTATAAGTAAAAGAAATTACTTTGTTGTAAGATTTATTTTCTGTAAAAACTGATTTTATATCTTCCGCATCTTTAGAAGCATAAGTAAGATTATAGCGATTATCATTATACTTGCTATCACCAATAGTAACTAAATACAAATCGGGTTTAGTAATTACCTTTTGTTTGCAAAAAATAGTTAGTGTTTCTTTATAACTCTCTACTCCTGCCTGATTAAGCACAGAAACTTGTATTTTATTTTCTCCTTCTGCTAAATCAATTCGGAGTCTTTTGGAAATAGCCTGAGAATTTTCAACTCGCAAATCAATTCCGTTACTGCCATAAACTGGAACATTATTTATATATACATTAATACGGTCCAAATTATACTTCGAATCACTTATCTTTAAATTAATTTCTATGCTGGAAGAGTCAATAGTTGCAGGGAGCTTATCTAAACTTTCTATTCTAATTTCTGGCAAATGAAAATCTCCCTTCAACATATCTTCAGTAAAATTCATTTTTTTTAATCGCTTCAAATATGCCTTGTGATAAGATGCAATTGTTAAGGAATCACAGTAACCAAGTCGTTTAAGTATAATATCTGGCCGATTATACTTCAAATCAAATTGCTCAAAGGGATATAGTTTTAAATTCTGTTCAAAGAAAATAATATTATCCAGATTAGAAGAACCGGAGTAATACATGTCCGGAGTATAAAAGATAAATTTATTGTTTTGCGTAATATTTAACCGAACAGATCTCTCATTTTTGCTAGCTAAATTTCCATTCCAAAAATAAACATGCCCAAAATCTTCTCTCTTGTCGGTATAACTTACTTTATTTTCATACGCAAAATTAAAATGTTTCTTTTCACTTTTCCCAGAATAAAAAAAAGACCAGGTGTTTAAATATTTACCGATATCATCAACCAAATCTGTAAGATTATATATTTTCCGGTCGTTTTTAGTACAGTTGAAATAAGCACCATTAAAAGAAAAATCACTTGCACTGTAACCATCAATTTCCTTTTTTAAGTTCTTTTCCTTCTTTTGAATCATATCTTGATTTCAAATCGTGATCAATCATTCCTTCATAATCTTCTCCATTTTCACTTATCACAAAATCCACACTTCCGTTTGCCAAATTTATTCTTGCACTTGTTTTTGCAGTAACACTATCAGCTTCAAGCTTAATCGCCAAATAATCATTATAGTGATAAATATCTTTGAAATTGTACCAATTAGGTTTACTAATCTTCAGTTCATTCAATGATTTTAGTCCGTATTTTTTCAAGTCATCCTTAATGGTATAAACTATATCATAAAATTTTTCACAACTGCCCTTTACTTTTTCAATCACCTTATTTTGATTCACATCAAAATGATAAGAAAATCCTTCTAAATAATCATATAAACATAGCACATCGTTTGAACCAGGAAGAAAACAAATGCCATTTATTGAGTTCTGAACAACTTCTCCCTTCCTTATTAGAACCCCGTCCGACAATCGAAACATCCAGTACTTTGCGTTGCCATGCCAATCGTTGGTAGCCAACATAATTGTGGAAGAGTCTTGTGATATATCAAAATATTTAATTCGCTTCAAGGATAAATCGTTGATGGCTATATTAGTTATAACAATCTCCTTTTCAACACTTATTTGCCCGTTTTGGTAATTTTCCTGCTTGTAAAAATTTCCACCACTAGTATAGTATTTCCAAACTCCATACTTTTCTCCTAAAACAAAATATCCCTCAGAAAATGATTTATCAGCAGCCTCTATACGAATAAGAATATCATCTAAAAAAGATTCATTTGGTAGCACAATTCCTTGTAATGATAAAGCTTGATCTATTTTCCAAGTACCCACAATTTTCCCTGCATCAAATTTTAGCTCTGCTATTCTTCTTCCATATATTGATTCATCAAATACATTATGCAAAGTCCAAAGACCAGTCTGCTTATCTTCCTTATAAAAGCCATAACATATATCGTGGTATACCTTAAAATCATCCCCTCGCATTTCCCCCAATTGAAACCAACATTCACCGTCCCTTAAATCATTTTTATATTTAATGGTAGCCATTAATAGGTAATTTTCCACGTCCTTCTTATCTGCTTCACTACATCCATGGCAAACTGGATACGAATAAAAATAGCACTTACCATCTTTCTTGCCATTTTTATAGCTTCCCTTTTCAGTAATATCTCCAAATTCATTAAGTACTTCAAACGGCCCATCCAAAACACCTTTGCTGTTAAGTGTTCTTATAATAGTTTTATCTTCTTTAAATAAAGTATCTGTTTTTTGTCCAAAGCAATCGTTTCCGAAAGCAATAAGTGCGGTAATTAGAAGTAAAAAACTAAACTTTTTCTGCATAGATCTCAAAGATAATGCAATTTTAAGTTTTAAAGGACGCCAAATCTATTTATTCGTAGAGCAAAATTCTCTTTAAAAATCCTGAATGAATATTAATTACTTCCCCGTCTTCACCCTCGAATCATTTTGAGTTTGTATGCGTTGGTCTATTTGCATTTTACCAAAGCGGTAATTTATGTTTATACGTATACGGCGGGTATCGTAAATATCTTTATAAAAAAAGTATTGGTCCTTTAAGGCACTGGAGTAACTCCCATAATCTTTGTAAAGAATATCATTTACGCTAAGTGTGAGGCTTAGTTTTTTATCTAAAAAGGTTTTGTTTATACTCATGTGTATGGCACTACGCGGGAAATAATATTGTAATCCATCTCTAACACCATTGCCGTAACCAGCCCAAATTTGCAATTTAAAATCCTTAGGCAAATAAAACTCCTGATTAAGATTAATATAAAAATTAAATGATTTTGAGCCTACATTCTGATTGCGTATTTCACCTTGCATAGATCTATACATTACAACACCATAGGTTTGGAAACTATACCACTTAATTCTTTTTTGCGCAGAAATACTATAATAATACTCATTACGATGCGGGAAATTAAATAAGGTGTCAATATTCACCTTTGATGAATCAGGAGTATAGGAATAATAAAAAGTAAAATCTTTTGTTAGCCCCGCTCCAAGACTTTGAGTAATAAAATTATTGAAGTTATGGTCAACATTAATATTATGCGTGAATTGCGGCTTTAATAAAGGGTTTCCAACGCTGTAATTTAACTGCTCATTAAATACAGGAATAGGATTTATCATACTATAATAAGGCCTATCAATACGATAGCTGTACGCTGATGTTAAGGAATGTTTTTTGTTAAAGGTTAAATCCATGCTTCCACTTGGAAACAAAGAAAAATAATGCCGTGTAAACTTAAATCCTGTTCTTGGGTTTTTAGCATCAATATCTGTATCCTCGGCACGTAATCCTACACTAAAACCAAACTTATCCCAGTTTCTAGATATGGTACTGTAGGCAGAGAGAATTCGTTCCTTGTATCGGTAATCGTTATAAATAGTTGTATCGCCTACAAACAATCCGGTTGATTGATTGGAGAAAAACAATTGCGTTGTATTATCTATATCAGCAAAACTAGATTTTAAACCCGACTCTAAATTAAATTTACTTTTCAAAGTCTTATTCAAATCGAGTTTCTGTGTAAATATTTTAAAATTTTGATTAATTGCTGTATTGTATTTACTAGCAGGATTTATTTCAACATTACTAGTATTATAAAAATGATTTTCATTCAACTTATTTTGCTTTTCTATTGTATTATCGAAACCCGCTGTAAGCTTAATTTGCCCACCAATAGTGTCGATTTTTTGTACCAAACTTAAATTGTAAGAAGGAGAACTAATATTAAAGCTATGGTCGGTTGTATAAACTAGTTTATCATAATCAAAAGAAGTAGAATTACTTATTTCGGTGGTTGTTTTACCCGAATAAAAATCATTATTGTGATTTCCATTAATATAAAGCCCTAACAATGTTTTGGGTGTAATATCATACTCAATACCACCACTTCCCGAAAAAACTCTTTGAAAACTTTTTGTAGTTCCTTGCGAATTTATACTTTCTGTAACACCATCACGCGTAAGGGTTCTATAGAGGTACGAATTATTTTCACCATCCCAATGTCCGTAAGAAAAATTAGTAAATATGCTCAACTTGTTCGATTTATAGTTGAACGAACCGAAAGGTCCTATCCTTCCAACTTTACCTTTACTTGCTCCAAAGGCTATACTACCATTGTATCCTTTTAGTTTTGCTTTTTTGGTAACGATATTAATGAGTCCGCCAGTTCCCGCTGCATCGTAACGAGCTGGTGGATTTTTAATTAATTCTATTTTTTTAACGGCATCAGCGCTCATTCCGGCAAGCATATCAACTACTTGCGGCGTGGGCATTTGTTGCAGGCGCTCGTCAATCATAAACCTTGCCCCGCCTATTCCATTAATGGTGATATTATTTTGTGCATCAACAATTACACCTGGTATTCGCTTTAATAATTCTAGGACTGTGTTTCCCTTTGCAAGTAAATCGTTTTCCACATTCATTACAACCATTCCTTTTTTAAATTCGATTAAAGGAATATTAGCTGTAATGGAAACTTCCTTTAGATTAACACCTTCTACTTGCAAAACAACGTTAGGTATAGTTATTTGCGAAAGCGAATCGAATGTAAAACTTGCAGTACTTATTGGTTTGAAACCAACAGCTTGAAATTTAATAAAATAGTTTCCTGGCTTTACTTTTTCGAAAACATAAAAACCAGCACTATCACTAATGTTTCCTTTAACCTGACTACTATCTGCAGCATTCATAAGTGCAATGGGACAATACGCAACTGGCGCATTTAAACTATCGCTTACAATTCCTTTAATGTAATTTTGAGAAAAAGAATTGGATGTAAAACATAGAAACAGCGATAGGAATAGTATTCCGGACAATGTTTTAAGAAAATTAATCATAACCGGAACTAAGTTTTTATTACAAACGCAAAAGTAGAATAAATCTTATCTCTAGTTAAAACAAAATAGTTAACGGAATGTTAATGATTGATAAATGGCGGAAACAAACACTTTTTAGCTTATTCCCTTTTTCAACATAGCAATGGTTTCAAGCTTATAAACAAAAGACAATAAACTTGCTGTTTTTCTATTTTCATAAAGTATAACTCTTGAATCTCCATCACCTTCTATGATTCTATCTTTCAAATCATTTTCTTCAAAGTAATCAATTGTATCTTTACTAAATACTTGAGCCATCCTTTCTTTATCTCTCGAATAAATAGAATACATACTATTAAAAACAGGTCGCTCATTAATATTAACCTGATTTTTAAGCACAAAATCTATTACTGCTACAAGCTTTGATTCTCTTTGCATCATAAATCTCGGAGCTTTCCCATTCGCTAATTCAACTCCCATTATGTTCAAGTCGTACTCAAGCATATTAATTGTATCGTAGGCAGCGCACTCATAATATTCAAACTTCACACCGTTGTAAGTTCCAGTTACAAAAGCCTTTGTACGCCTGATATCAACATGTTTAAAGCCTTTAAACTTTTCAAAATAATGGGTAGGAATCCATGAATCTAATGAAAGTATAAATTGGTTTTCCTCACAAAACACCTTTAATTTTTTATGGTGCGCACTTAATTGAACTTGCTGCCTTTGTCCATTAGGCATTTTCACCCTCATAGATACTGGATGATTTTTAAGAGGATTAAGTAATTCAAAATCCTTTAAAACAAACTCATTTTGATATCTCTCTTTAAAACGCAACATATTATCTATAAAAGAACTATCAACGATTTTAACTTCCGCAAAATCAACAATTATTTTTTTTCCATTAGCAGTGCTCAAGGCAGCCTTAACTGGTAACCAATTTGTAAATACAGCCGCTGGTTTAATATGAAGCAAAAGAGATTTTTCTTTATTTTCAATAGCTAGATTAGAAGTGAAAAGAGTTTTAAGTTCACCACTTTTTGCAAAGTTTATAATAATCTTAATTACAATACCTGCAACAACACCAACAAGTAAATCAGTTACAATAGTTGTGATTAGTGTTGTTAAGAAAACAATTAAATGCTCATTACTAACTTTAAATGCATGAATAAAACCAGCAGGACTAGCAAGCTTTGCTCCAACAAAAATTAAAATTGCAGATAAGGCTACTAAGGGAATTAGTTTAATTAAAGAAACAAATATTAGTACGAATATTAATAGAAAAAGTCCATGCGCAAAGCCAGATAGCCTTGTAACACCTTTATTATTAATATTTGCAGAGCTTCGGGCTACTTCACTAATCATTGGAATTGCACCAAACAAACCACACAACAAATTACCTACTCCAACTGCAATAATATCTTTATTGTAATTTGAAGTTCGCTTATAAGGATCTAAAATATCAACAGCCTTAACTGTCAGAACTGATTCAATAGTTCCAATAATAGTAAGAAGAAAAATATATTTAAACGTTATTGCAAGATTTGAAGACTGAAATATGCTTGAATCAAAAAGAAAATTAATTTTTAATTTTCCTGGGTCAACAAGCGTATTGTAAAAAGTATATTTAGTACTAAACAAATGGAATAATTGTACCGCACCAATTGAAAAGACAATAACGATTAAAAAAGAAGGAATAGATTTTATCACAGGATTTTTTACGCGGGGTAATAAAAAAAGCAGCACTAAACACATGATTCCCAAAAGTGTTATATGCCATTCAAAATGACCTAAGCTCCTAGGGATTTCCATTATAAGATGCAATGGCTCCATTCCCTTTAATTCTGAAGCATTTATACCAACAAGTAAATGAAATTGTTTTACCATAATAATAATTCCAATGGCGGCAAGCATTCCATGCACTATAGAGGAAGGGATAAAATCGGCCCAACGACCAACTTTTAAAAAGCCTAAAACAATTTGTAAAACTCCAGTAACAGCTATTAACGAAGCGGTTAACATGTAACCTGTTTGTGTATCTCCTCTTCCATACTCTTCAACTGCACCTGCAATAATAACAATTAGCCCAGCTGCTGGACCTTTAATTGCAAGTTCGGAGCCACTTAAAAAACTAATTATTACACCGCCAATAATTGCAGTTAGCACACCAGTGATTGGTGGAAATCCGCTTGCAGAAGCCACTCCAAGACACAACGGAAGTGCGATTAATGAAACGATGAACCCAGAGAGAACATCTTTCTTCACATTCACAAACTCAAATTTCTCTTTCATCCGCACGAATAAAATTTTAGTGAAGGTAAGTATTATTTATCTGAGTTAAAATAGCGAAGTGCTATGCTAGCTTTAATAAAACTAAAATTACAAACCATTATAAACAAAAAAATCCCCAACACAACGTGAAGGTTTCTATAAACGCAAAAAGCCTTGTATTTCTACAAGGCTTTTCACTTAAAACTGGCACCGACTTACTCTCGCAGGCTTTAGGCCAACTACCATCAGCTCTAACGGGCTTAACTACTCTGTTCGGAATGGGAAGAGGTGGACCCCGTTGACATAGGCACCAAAAATTGTTGATTAGGTAATTGGTTATTTGTAATTAGTTTATTTGTTTCATTGGTCTTTAACCCAATGAACTATTCAACTAATTAACCAATCACTTCATCCAATATGATCAACAAATTAAGAAAAGACATGATGCAAGAGCTTAGCCCAGAGGCTTTGCTATAACAGAAAGTTTACGGACAATTAGTACTACTCGGCTTTGACATTGCTGCCTTTACACCTGTAGCCTATCAACGTGGTAGTCTTCCACGATCCTTATAAAGAAAACTTATCTTGAGGCGAGTTTCGCACTTAGATGCTTTCAGCGCTTATCTCATCCAAACATAGCTACCCAGCGATGCAGCTGGCGCCACAACTGGTACACTAGCGGTTTGTCCGACTCGGTCCTCTCGTACTAGAGTCAGCTCCTCTCAATTTTCTAACGCCCATCACAGATAGGGACCGAACTGTCTCACGACGTTCTGAACCCAGCTCGCGTGCCACTTTAATCGGCGAACAGCCGAACCCTTGGGACCTTCTCCAGCCCCAGGATGTGACGAGCCGACATCGAGGTGCCAAACCCCCCCGTCGATGTGAGCTCTTGGGAGGGATCAGCCTGTTATCCCCAGCGTACCTTTTATCCTATGAGCGACGGCCCTTCCATGCGGAACCGCCGGATCACTATATCCGTCTTTCGACCCTGCTTGGCTTGTCGGCCTCACAGTCAAACTCGCTTATGCTATTGCACTCTACGTACGGTTACCAAGCGTACTGAGCGAATCTTTGAAAGCCTCCGATACTCTTTCGGAGGCGACCACCCCAGTCAAACTACCCATCAAACAATGTCCTCCCTGCGGAGTTAGACGCCAAATAATTAAAGGGTGGTATTTCAACGGTGGCTCCACAACGGCTAGCGCCGCTGCTTCAAAGCCTCCCACCTATTCTACACATCAATTATCCAGCGTCAATGTTAAACTATAGTGAAGGTGCATGGGGTCTTTCCGTCCCGTGACGGGTAATCAGCGTCTTCACTGATACCACAATTTCACCGAGCTCGTGGTTGAGACAGTGCGAAGATCGTTACACCATTCGTGCAGGTCGGAACTTACCCGACAAGGAATTTCGCTACCTTAGGACCGTTATAGTTACGGCCGCCGTTTACCGGGGCTTCAATTCAATGCTTCGAATTGCTTCTAACATCTCCTCTTAACCTTCCGGCACCGGGCAGGTGTCAGGCCTTATACTTCATCTTTCGATTTCGCAAAGCCATGTGTTTTTGTTAAACAGTCGCCATCGCCATTTCACTGCGGCCCACATTACTGTGGGCACCCTTTATCCCGAAGTTACAGGGTCAATTTGCCTAGTTCCTTAACCACGGTTCACTCGAGCGCCTCAGGATTCTCTCCTTGACTACCTGTGTCGGTTTGCGGTACGGGTTGCTTCTACCTGAAGTTTAGAGGATTTTCTTGGAAGCTGACTTAGGTGCATATCCTCTTGTCTTACGACTCAAGGTACTATCAGGCTTCAGCATCTCTGGCGGATTTTCCTACCAAAAATATACCTACACCCTTCAACGTACTATTCCGTCAGTACGCAGCACTTTCATTTCTCCGTCTCCTCATCACAGTAGAGCAAGTACTGGAATATTAACCAGTTGTCCATCGACTACGCCGTTCGGCTTCGCCTTAGGTCCCGACTGACCCTGAACCGATTAGCGTTGTTCAGGAAACCTTAGTCTATCGGCGGGCCGGTTTCTCGCCGGCCTTATCGTTACTTATACCTACATTTGCTTTTCTAATCACTCCAGTAGCTCTTACGATGCTCCTTCTACGTTATTAGAATGCTCCCCTACCACTTTATATTCAACATATAAAATCCATAGCTTCGGCACTATGCTTGATGCCCGAGTATCATCCACGCCGGGTCGCTCGACCAGTGAGCTGTTACGCACTCTTTAAATGAATGGCTGCTTCCAAGCAAACATCCTGGCTGTCAATGCGACCCAACTTCGTTAGATCAACTTAGCATAGATTTGGGGGCCTTAGCTGATGGTCTGAGTTCTCCCTCTCTCGTCGACGGACCTTAGCACCCGCCGGCTCACTGCAGAACATATCTTATGGCATTCGGAGTTTGTCAGGACTTGGTAGGAATCGCTTCCCCCGCATCCAATCAGTAGCTCTACCTCCATAAGACTCAATTTCTACGCTGCCCCTAAAGGCATTTCGGGGAGTACGAGCTATTTCCCAGTTTGATTAGCCTTTCACCCCTACCCTCAGCTCATCCGGAAGCTTTTCAACGCTTATCAGTTCGGTCCTCCATGATGTGTTACCATCACTTCAACCTGGCCAAGGGTAGATCACAAGGTTTCGCGTCTGCCTCCACTAACTATACGCCCTATTCAGACTCGCTTTCGCTGCGGTTAACGGACCTTAAGCCCTTAACCTCGCTAGTGAAGAGCAACTCGTAGGTTCATTATGCAAAAGGCACGCCGTCACCCCACGTAAGGGCTCCGACCGCTTGTAAGCGCACGGTTTCAGGATCTATTTCACTCCGCTGTTCGCGGTTCTTTTCACCTTTCCTTCACAGTACTAGTTCGCTATCGGTCTCTCAGGAGTATTTAGCCTTAGCGGATGGTGCCGCCAAATTCCTACAGGGCGTCTCCGACCCCGCAGTACTCAGGATACTACTATGTATATAATCTATTTCGTATACGGGACTCTCACCCTATATTGTGGACCTTTCCAAATCACTTCTACTATAAATTATAAGTCAATATCGTAGTCCTATAACCCCAAAGTTGCCGTAACAACTCTGGTTTGGGCTAATGCGCGTTCGCTCGCCACTACTTGCGCAATCACTGTTGTTTTCTTCTCCTCCGGTTACTTAGATGTTTCAGTTCACCGGGTTTGCTTTCCTTGCGGAATACTATATCTTCAATATAGTGGGTTGTCCCATTCGGAAATCTACGGATCAACTTGTATTTGCCAATCCCCGTAGCTTATCGCAGCTTATCACGTCCTTCATCGCCTCTGAGAGCCTAGGCATCCTCCATGCGCTCTTAATTACTTTCTTTTGTTATTCATTTTTTCACTCATATCGTTAGATATGGCGTGTGTGTATCCTTTTGCGTTAATACACACATGATGTTGCTATCATGTCTTTCTCAATATGTCAAAGAACTATTTGAAATGTTAACCTACTCCTTAATGAATTTCACAATTCATAACTCGCATTTTATTATCAGCATTTCAATTTGTGGATACAATGGAATCGAACCATTATCAAGCCTAATCTTTCAACTAGGGTGCTCTGCCTTTGAGCTATTAATCCTTAAATGTCATTACAATTACACGTTCGTAATTGGTAGTATGTGGAGGATAACGGAGTCGAACCGTTGACCCCCTGCGTGCAAGGCAGGTGCTCTAGCCAGCTGAGCTAATCCCCCAAATCGAGTGTGTTATTGTAGTCCCGAGCAGATTTGAACTGCTGACCCCTACATTATCAGTGTAGTGCTCTAACCAACTGAGCTACGGGACTATTTATGATTTTTGATCGTAGATTTTTGATTTGATAAATCAGAAATCAGAAATCTAAAATCTTAAATCCTGTGCATCAGTGATATTTACACTCACTTAGCTCGTTTTGGGTATGTTTTAATTAAAAAAGATTAAGCATAAAAACCTAATCTCTATTTAATAAAATTTCCACAAAAAATATCTAACCAAAGCAAATAACTCACGATGAGTTACACTAAACTCTCCAGAAAGGAGGTGTTCCAGCCGCACCTTCCGGTACGGCTACCTTGTTACGACTTAGCCCCAATTATCGGTTTTACTCTAGGAGGCGCCTTGCGGCTACCTACTTTAAATACTCCCAACTTTCATGGCTTGACGGGCGGTGTGTACAAGGCCCGGGAACGTATTCACCGCGCCATTGCTGATGCGCGATTACTAGCGAATCCAGCTTCATGAGGTCGAGTTGCAGACCTCAATCCGAACTGAGGATACCTTTCGAGATTTGCATCATGTTGCCATGTAGCTGCCCTCTGTAGTACCCATTGTAGCACGTGTGTAGCCCAGGACGTAAGGGCCGTGATGACTTGACGTCATCCCCACCTTCCTCACCGTTTGCACGGGCAGTTCCTCTAGAGTCCTCAACTTAATGGTAGCAACTAGAAGTAGGGGTTGCGCTCGTTGCGGGACTTAACCCAACACCTCACGGCACGAGCTGACGACAGCCATGCAGCACCTAGTTTTAGGTCATTGCTGACTGACTACTTTCATAATCATTCCTTAACTTTCAAGCCCTGGTAAGGTTCCTCGCGTATCATCGAATTAAACCACATGCTCCTCCGCTTGTGCGGGCCCCCGTCAATTCCTTTGAGTTTCACCGTTGCCGGCGTACTCCCCAGGTGGATAACTTATCGCTTTCGCTTGGTCGCTTACTGTATATCGCAAACAACTAGTTATCATCGTTTACTGTGCGGACTACCAGGGTATCTAATCCTGTTTGATCCCCGCACTTTCGTGCATCAGCGTCAATAATAGTTTTGTCAGCTGCCTTCGCAATCGGTGTTCTATGACATATCTATGCATTTCACCGCTACATGTCATATTCCGCCAACATCATCTATATTCTAGATCTGCAGTATCAATGGCAGTTCGATAGTTGAGCTATCGGCTTTCACCACTGACTTACAAATCCGCCTACGCACCCTTTAAACCCAATGAATCCGGATAACGCTTGGATCCTTCGTCTTACCGCGGCTGCTGGCACGAAGTTAGCCGATCCTTATTCTTACGATACTATCAACATCTCACACGTGAAATGGTTTTCTCTCGTACAAAAGAAGTTTACGACCCATAGGGCCTTCATCCTTCACGCGGCATGGCTGGATCAGAGTTGCCTCCATTGTCCAATATTCCTTACTGCTGCCTCCCGTAGGAGTCTGGTCCGTGTCTCAGTACCAGTGTGGGGGGTAGTCCTCTCAGATCCCCTACTGATCGTAGCCTTGGTGAGCCATTACCTCACCAACTAGCTAATCAGACGCATACTCATCTTCTACCGACGGATCTTTCAAAATAAAATAATGCTATTTCATTTATTATGGGGTATTAATCTCTCTTTCGAAAGGCTATCCCCCAGTAGAAGGCAGATTGTATACGTGTTACGCACCCGTGCGCCGGTCGCTTAATTAATATTGCTATCAATCAAGTTGCCCCTCGACTTGCATGTGTTAGGCCTGCCGCTAGCGTTCATCCTGAGCCAGGATCAAACTCTCCATAGTAATAAAAAGTTTGTCTGGATATTCTTGTATCCAGGAATTATAATCTGTTCAGGGTTTGCATGTAACTCTCCATCTTGCGATGGTTCGCTTGTTACTTGCTAATTTGGTTAAACATTTCTTTCAAAGAACTTATATATCTTATTGGATATGTATTAGACTTCACGTCTTTTAATCCGATATCTCTATTTCAATTTCCCTTATCTCGTTCGATTGGGGTGCAAAAGTAATAATCTTTTTTTAATCTCCAAAAAAATATTTAAAAATTTTAAATCTTTTTTTTTCAACCCTTCTTTATCACTACTCCCGCACAAACAACGTCTCTCAAACGGGGGTGCAAATGTACTCACATTTTTGTGACTAGCAAGTGTTTTTTCGATTTTTTTAAAATATTTTTTTCTACGCAGGTATTCTGACAAGAAAATAGAGGTTGCCATAGCCGCATTTAGCGACTCAGCGTGGTTTTCAGACGCAGGAGGTATTTTTATCTTATCAGAAATAAATTTTAAATTTTTCGACGAAATGCCGTTTGATTCATTACCAATAACTAAAATTCCTGAGGTGAAATTATCCTTTAGATAAATATTTTCTCCTTCTAATAAAGCTCCAAATACTTTTGCGGGTTTATTTTCACCATTATTTACTAATACTTCTCCCAAATCCATTGTAACTAAATTCACATGGAAGATAGAGCCCATGGTGCTTTGAACGGCTTTTGGGTTATAAAACTCTACCGTTTCGGGTGAACAAATAATTTGTGGAATACCAAACCAATGCGCCAAACGTATAATGGTACCAAGGTTTCCTGGGTCGCGAATATCATCTAAATATAAACTTAATTTATCTTGAAACAAAGAAATATCCAAATCGAACTGCTTTTGTTTACAAACTGCCAACACATTATTAGCCGTGCTTAACAAGGAGATTTTCTTTAATTCATCTGCGGTAACGTCAACTAATTTAGTGTTAGAATCCTTGATTTTTCTATCATTTTCGTCTAACCAAGCACTAAGGGCATAAATAGTTTCAATTGTATAAGAGGAATCTAATGCTTCTGCAACGAGTTTATCTCCTTCAATAATAAAAAGACCTGCCTCGCTCCTCTCCTTTTTAGAATGAAGTGTTGTGATATTTTTTATTTGGTTTTTACTCAACATAAATTAAAGCCCTATCTTCGCATACATCTATGAAGGAAAGGAGTTACAAAATAAAGCATTTGAACGCTACAATGCTAATTTTTATACTCATCTTTCTTTTTTCCTGTAATCCAACAAAGAAATTAAAAGAAGGAGAATATCTATTAGAGAAAAACATTGTTGTAGATAATCACTCGGGGCTAGATGCATCGGAAGTTGAAACTTTTATCAGACAGCAACCAAACAGGAAAATATTAAAAACACTTCAATTTCATCTTTGGCTCTACAATACCATTAATCAAGCGAAAATAACTCCGCACAAGGATAAGAGAAATCTTAAATACGATAGAATTAATATAAAACGAAAAAACAAAGCCGATAAAGCCAATAAAAAAATCGATACTAAAAACGAAAAGATTCGTTTAAAAAATATTGCGCGAGATAAAAAAGGCCTAAAAAGCATTGAATACAAGCAACACAAAACAGCTAAGCTTAAAGATAAAGCAAAATTAACTTGGCGAGAAAATGTACTAGAGGCAGGTGAATCGCCCATTGTATTAGACTCTTTTCAAACAAAAGTATCGCGTGAGCAAATTCAGAAATACATGTTTAGCAAAGGACTGTTTTACACGAAGGTAAGAGACTCGGTTATAAAAGTTGAACATAAAAAAGCATTGTTTTTTAAATACAAAAAAAAGCGTGCTTACGTGTATTACAAAGTTTCGAAAAGCAACCAGTACTATGTAAAAAACATTGAATACAAAATTGATGATGAGCAATTAGCTTATTATGTGCTACAGGACACGGTACACGGCTTAATTAAGCGAGGTGATAAATATGATGCGGATATTCTACAACAAGAAAGAGAGCGCCTTGTAAAAGTTCAGAAAAACAATGGATACTTTGAGTTTGCACAAGAGTTTATTTATTATTTAATTGACACCAACCTCAACACACATGGGGTAAACATAACGCTTGGGATAAAAAACGTGTCTTACAAATCGGAAGAAAAAGATTCGATTATGAAGCGCCCACACGCTCGTTTTTACGTGAATAAAATATACATGATTCCAGATTATAAAATGGGGAATAAAGATGGCTATAAAGATACTTTACTTTATGATGATGTGTATTTTTTGGTGAATGGTAAAATGAAATTTAAACAAAAAGATTTAGCCAATAAAACAATGTTTCATGAAGGAGAAATATTTGTGAACGACAGGGCTGAAGAAACGTACAGCAAACTCACTGATTTACGTGTATTTAAAAATGTAAATTTATTATTTAATAAAACTCCTGGCACAAGCGATAGATTAGATTGTTTTATTCAACTCTCTCCTATTACAAAACAAAACTTTACCATTGAAACCGAACTTACCAATACATCAAATAACCTTGGGGTAGCGGGAAGTTTTGTATTTCAAAATCGAAATGTTTTTAAAGGAGCTGAGTTGTTTGAATTAAAACTACGCGGTGGTTTAACTGCACAACAAAATTTAGTGAAGGACACCGTTACCACAAGTGCAGAGAATTTCTTAAACTCGTTCAACACCTTTCAATTTGGACCGGAGATGAACTTATACATTCCGAAACAATTATTTCCCTTCTCTATTTTTCGTTTTAATAAAAATGCATCTCCTAAAACAGTTATTACAAGCTCGTTTAACTTTCAAAAAAGACCAGAGTTTTCTAGAACGCTTTCTAATATCTCTTACGGTTTTCAATTTAAAAAAGGTGAATTTATTAGACAGAATATTGTTCCATTTGAGTTTAGTATTATCAAGGCTAAATTGGGCGATAATTTTAAAAATAGTCTTTTAAATTCGAAAGATAATTTTCTTATCAACTCCTTTACAGATCACGTTACCACGGTGTCGCGATACTCGTTTACATTTAATAACCAAACAAGTAAGACAAGCAATAAGCAACGTTATTTTACATACGCTAAATTTGATGTAGAATCGGGCGGAAATATTTTAAGGGGAATTTATAATTTAACGGGGCAACCAAAAGATACTGCTGGAAGATATCAAATACTAAATATTCCTTTTGCACAATTTTTACGTTTTGCTTATGATTACCGAATTTATAAAAACATACGAAAGTTTGGAAAGCTTGTATTTAGAGCTACAGGTGGCGTAGGTAAACCGCTTCATAATTTGCGTGTGTTACCTTACGAGAAAAGTTTTTTCAGTGGCGGACCCAACTCTGTGCGTGCTTGGAGAGCAAGAACGATTGGTCCAGGTTCATACAGTCAGGAAGATGATGCAAATTTTGATAAAATTGGTGATGCGCAAATGGAGTTTAACTTAGAATATCGTTTTAATATTTACAAATTTTTAAACGGGGCATGGTTTGTTGACGCTGGAAATATTTGGCTTAGAAAACCTGATGCAGAAAAACCAGGTGGAGATTTTAAATTAAATCGCTTTTACAAAGAGTTTGCAACAGGCAGTGGGTTTGGTTTACGTGCCGATTTTAGTTTCTTTATTCTACGTTTTGATGCGGCATTTAAAGTATATGACCCTAAATATACTGAAGGAGATAGATGGATGTTTGATAAAAAACCACTAAAGACGACGATAATTAATTTTGGTATTGGTTATCCGTTCTAATCTTCGTTTATTACTTTCAACTTTACTAACTCAACCAATTGTTTTTTGCGTTGTAAAATTTGAATTTCGTAACCTTCTATTTTTTTCTTTTCGTTAACTGCTGGAATGCGACCAAACAATGCATTTACGTAACCACTAACTGTATCGTAATTAGGACTTTCTGGTAAAGCAATTGGTAAAGAAGCATTTATATCAGAAATGTTTGCGTAAGCTTTGATAATAAACTCGTTATCGTTTATTCTTTCCAAATCAGGCTTTTCCTCGTCATGCTCATCCTGAATTTCACCAACTAATTCTTCGATGATATCTTCCATTGTAATGATACCTGCAGTTGCCCCGTGCTCGTTAGTTACAATGGCAATTTGAATGTGCATACGTTGAAAATCGCGTAACAAATCGTTTACCTTCATTGTTTCAGGAATAAAATGAGCTGGACGCATAATCTCTTTAATGCTCTTGAAACGATTGTCGATTACCGCTTTTAATAAATCTTTTGAATGGATAATACCAATTACATTATCAATATCTCCAAGGTAAACTGGTAAACGCGAATAACCTTCTTCAATAACACGTTTAATTACATCTTCTTTACGTGTTTCAATATCGATGGCAGAAACTTTGGTTTGGTTAACCATAATTTGTTTCACAAAACGGTCGTCAAAATCAAATACATTTTGAATTAATTCGTTTTCACTTGGTTTAATTGCCCCGCCTTCCTCACTTTCGGTAAGTATCATACGAAGTTCTTCTTCCGAATGCACATCTTCATCACCTAATTTTTTAATACCAACCAAACGTAAAAATGCGTTAGATGATTTATTAAGCAACCAAATAAATGGTCCGAAAATAAAATAGAAAATACGCAGAGGCATTGCAAAAGCCATGGTTAACTCGAGTGGAAATTTAATACCAAACATTTTAGGTATTTGCTCTCCTAAAGTAATGTGAAAGAATGTAATGATGGAGAAAGCAATAGGAATAGAAATACTATGAACCGCAACTGAACTTTCGGCAAAGCCCATTTTTAAGAATGCAGAGCGCACAATATGCGAAATAACATCTTCACCTACCCAACCTAAAGCTAAGCTGGCTAAAGTGATTCCTAATTGTGTTGCAGAAAGATAAGTATCTAATTTATCAACTAAATGTTTTGCTGTTTTAGCGCGTGTACTACCTTTTTGAATTTTAAGATCGATTTGAGAAGCGCGCACTTTTACAAGGGCAAATTCGGCAGCAACAAAAAAACCATTTAAGAGAACGAGAAGTACTGTAAAAAAAAGTTCGAGAATCATATTAATTTATAGGATACAAAAATACATAAATAAAAATAAATCAATTTATGATGCAATTTTCGCAATGGTTTTAAAAATTATCTTCAAATCTGTTAACAAGCCTTGTTCGGCTATATATTTCTGATTTAGAAGTAGTTTGGCAGGCATAATCTCATCAATATAAGTCTTTTCGGGCTCAGATGACTTGGCTAAAAGTTCGTTTTCATTTGAGTATTCGATGGAAGCATAATCAGTAATGCCGGGTTTTACGCTTAGTACTTTCATTTGCTCGGCATTGTACATATCCACATACTTTCTTACCTCCGGGCGCGGGCCAACCAAACTCATATCTCCAAACAATACATTAAGTAGTTGGGGCAACTCATCTAATTTGTATTTTCTAATAAAAAATCCTGAACGGGTAATTCTGCTATCTCTTCCTCCAACTGTAAG
Organism: Bacteroidota bacterium; assembly: GCA_016702705.1. Lineage (GTDB taxonomy): Bacteria > Bacteroidota > Bacteroidia > B-17B0 > Aurantibacillaceae > JADJDM01. Next base: position 47,710 of record JADJDM010000022.1, read on the forward strand.
CAAGCCCTTTTTATCGGAGCCAGTGCTCATGGAACGAAACTTAAATAGTTTAAAATCTATGTTATCCTTCCCTACTCTAACTTGTTTGTAAAACACTCCACCTCTTGAATCAAGCAGAATTACAATTGCTATAACGATAAAAAAAGGAGATAAAAGCAAAAGGCCAATAAAGGAAGCGAATATATCGAAACAGCGTTTTATCATTAAAGAACCTGCTTAATTGCTTTGTTTACTGCATTGCAAACGGTTTGTATATCAGCATCCGATAAAGAATAATAAACAGGCAAAGAGATTTCGCGGCTGTAATTATCATACGTAACAGGATAATTTTTTACATCATAACCTAAGTTTTTATAAAAACTCATTGCAGGAACTGGAATAAAATGCACGTTTACCGAAACATCTTCTTCAAAAATTAAACGTATAATTTCATCGCGTTGTTGCTCGCTCACACCTTTGATGCGAATTGGATATAAATGATAACACGATTCCTTCTCCGCAGTTTTATAAACCGGAATATCAATCAATACATTTTTCGAAAGCTCTTTGCTGTATTTCTCTACAATTTCTTTACGGCGAACTAAGGTGTCCGAATCATAGCGCTTAAGCTCTATTAAGCCAATTGCAGCCGATAAATCTGTCATATTGCACTTGTAGCCTGCCTCAACAACATCGTATCTCCAATTGCCTTTTTGTGTTTTTGCAAGTGCATCTTTGTTTTGACCATGCAAAGTGCTAATGCATAATTGCTGATAGATAGCTAAATTATCAAATGGAGCAGGTAAGTTTAAAGCTATTGCCCCGCCTTCGGCAGTGGTAAGGTTTTTTACTGCATGAAAAGAAAACACAGAAACATCGGTTAAACAACCAGTGTGCTTTCCTTTGTAAAAAGCGCCAAAAGAATGCGCGGCATCCGACAAGACAAGTATTCTACCCAATTTTGTTTGGTTTTCGCCTTCGGCTTTAAATTTTGTAGCGTATTTTTTTGCTAGTTGATTAATTGCGTCGTAATCGCAAGGATAACCTGCAAAATCAACGGACATAATAACTTTAGTGTGTTCTGTAATGTGTTTTTCTATTTCTGCAACCGCAATATTAAAATCATATTTGTTTACATCTACAAAAACAGGTTTTGCTCCGCAGTGTATAACAACGTTTGCTGTTGCCGAGTATGTATAAGCAGGAAGTATAACCTCATCACCTGCTTTAACACCAAACCAACGCAGCATAACTTCTAAACCTGCAGTTGCTGAGTTAAGACATAAAGTATTTTTGTTTCCGCAGTAGGCAGTAATTTGTTTTTCGAATTCTTTTGTGCGTGGACCTGTTGTAATCCAACCCGAACGTAAGGCTGCGCTTACTTCATTTATTATTTCGTCATCAATGCGCGGTGGTGAAAATGGAATCATGCTACAAAGTTAGTATATAAATAAAAAAGCAACTACAATTGTTATTGTAGTTGCTTCCTGAAATCGAAATCACCTTGATTTATTGACCAAGATCTTCGAATGAAATATCGCTTGATTGCTCTACTGTTTCAACAACAGGAGAATTATTTTTAATAAAATCAATTGCTTCAACTAATCCATCAGAGAATTTCTCGAAATCCTCTTTGTATAAAAATATCTTATGTTTTTCGAAAAAGAATTTCCCATCTGGCCCGAAACGCTTCTTACTTTCTGTGATTGTTAAGTAATAATCTCCGCCCTTTGTTGACTTCACGTCAAAAAAATACGTTCTCTTACCTGCTCTAATCGATTTGGCGTACAAATCTCCCTGTTCGTTTTTTTCTAATTCTTCTGACATAAGTAGTTTTTTAATATGTTCTTAATAACAAATATATTAAGCAAAACGTAATAAAACAAAGATTGGTGATACTTTTTTTGCTTTTTGTCGAACAAATTGAGTTAACGTCGAGGATGAATTAGTTTGGGGTGGATTTACTACTAATGTTGGACAATTATTTTTTTTGTTACAACGCTATTATTTAATTGTATATGTATAAAATAAATTCCCGCGGCAAAATCACTCACATCAATATCTGTTATATTGTCTGTATCAATCAAAATATTATTTTTAATTATCCTTCCGGTCAAATCTGTTACATAAATAGTATTTCCTTCGCTTTTTTTAAAAAGATGAATAGAGATTAGTTCAGAGCTTGGATTGGGATATAAAATAAATTCATCGCCAATAAATTCATTAATCCCTAGCGGTGTTTTCTTCCCAAAATATTCCATTGTTGACCAAACTCCAATTACGACCCTAAGAAAATAAATACTGTCCAAATCATAAAAGTTGCCCCGAAAAAAACTACCTGATGAACTCCAAATAGTATCTTTAAAAGTACTATCCGAATATAAATTAACAGGCATGATCAATTGATTTGGAGACCAAAGGCTATCTGCTATTATAATCCTATTTATGTAATTAGAATCTATTGAAACATATAAAAATCTATTCTCATAAGCTGTTTGAGTGGAAGTTTGAATCTTAACTGAGCAATTATATTTACCAATAAAAGTATCCCTAAAAGCAGATTGGCTTTTTAAAATATTATGCATTAACAGAAAAATGCATATTAAAAAAAGCAAATTACTTTTAGTTTTTATTAGGAATTTTATATTAAAAATGCTCATTTAAATTTTAATTCAAGGTACGTATTTTTTTATATAAAAAGCTGCCCTGCGGCAGCTTTTACTATTTTTTGATTTTAATACTCATCCTCGTTAAAGAAGAAATCGTCTTTGGTAGGGTAGTCTGGCCAAATTTCTTCTATTGTTTCGTAAGCTTCGCCTTCATCTTCAATTTCTTGAAGGTTTTCGATAACTTCCATTGGTGCACCTGAACGCAGAGCAAAATCAATTAATTCATCCTTGGTAGCTGGCCAAGGAGCGTCTTCGAGCCATGATGCTAATTCTAATGTCCAATACATAAAACTTTTTTATTTAAAACGTTTCCACTAAAAAATGGTTTCAAAAATCACCACTTTTAATTTGCTGCAAAAAGAATAAAAATATGTGGTAAGTTCAACAAATTTGGAAAATTTTAAACAACTAACTTCCAGTACATTACGAAAAAAGCCGCCAAACTCGAAAAATTAAATCGATTTTGGCGGCTTTTAACGAGTTAAAAAATTATTGGATAACAATAATTTTTTTGTTGATTTTGCCACTGCTGCTTTCCCCAATAATGAAGTAATTTCCAGCTTTTACGTTAAATGACTTCGTGAAATTGTTCTTTTTGTTTAAATCAAATGATTCAACCACTTGCCCCAATTCGTTAACTAGCTTCAATTGTTTTGCTTCTAACTGTGTTGATTCAATGCTAAACATACCCGTTGAAGGATTAGGATAAATTTTAATGGTATTGCTTTCAACTAAATTTTCTAATCCAATAGTAGGAATTACGTTAACATGAAAGGAATCGGCCAAACAATTGTATTGGTCGTTTACAAAAATAGTCGCTGTACTTGTTGGTGATGCTGAAATAGAAGACGTTGTTTGCCCCGCTGCAGACCAATTGTATTGCCCCACCCAAGAAGAAGTTAGGTTTAATGATTGCCCCTCTGTAATGGTGTAAGTGCTTACTTGGTTCACATCTTTCATAATGGTGAATTTATCTCTAATTACATCATCGTCGCAAATCCATTTAGCATCTAGCCTGTTTCCTTCAATTTCTAACACCATTGAACCTCCACGCGCTTCATCCGAATAATACATGGCATTGTGTGGCCAACCTGTTGATGTGCCTCCAAATTTACCTGCAGAGCCAGAAACAACATAAACAGTTCCATCTGCTGCCCCGTTTTTTACATAAGGACAAGAGTTGGATGTTCCATCGTATTTAGCTGAGGAAGTACTTAAATGATGTGTAGCTGCCGAAAAAGTGTTTTCTACTCCGTAATGACCCTTCATTAATTTAGAACGCTCATAACTGTGGCTATGCCCACAAAGCACTAAATCAACTTTATAACGCTCAATAATGCGCATTAATTTAGAACGTATGGCAACTAAATCACTTTCTGTATCCGAGTTATGCGAGCCTTTTGTGTAAGGTGGGTGATGAAAATAAACAACTGCCCATTTTTGTGTGTTGGCAGCTAAATCAGCTTTAAGCCATAATGCCTGAGCACTGGTAGTATCGTAGAACTTTTTGTTTCCCACACTCTCTTCTCCATAGGAATCAAGAGAAATAAAATGAATGTTACCTAAGTTATATGAATAGTATGCTTTGGTTCCACTTGCTACACCGCCTGCTTCTGCATTGGCTGGCAAACTAAATTGAGAAAAATAAGCCGTGCCTGCATCACCAATTTCACCTGTTACAGAACCATAATAATCGTGATTACCAGGAGTTGGCCACAGTGTCATGTTTTTTAATTGATTAGGATATTGCTGAAAAAACTTTGATTGAAATTCGAAATCATAGCCCGAGTTGTATGCATTATCGCCCAACAAAATCCAAGCATCAGTTCGGTTTGCGCCCATGTAACTTACATAACTATCTCTTACCTCGGCTTGAGTTGCGTATCCTGTTCCACAATCGCCTGTTACCCAAATAGAGTATTTACGCTCTGTGCCAACGACGGGTAAAGTATAAAAATAATTATCTGCCCCGCTTTGAAAAATGGTATCGGCGCTTCCTATGGCATAATAGTATTTTGTGTCGGCGCTTAAACCTGTTAATTGCACAATGTGTTCTGTTGTAGTTGTTGCAGAAACAACTGAATCATTTAATGCAGAAACACTTAAACCATATTTTACTTTTGACAAAGTGCTATCTGATGTTCTCCAACGAACCGTAATTCCTGTTTGCGTTGCAACTTGCAAATAAGGTCCTCTATCTAAAGTTGTTTCTACTACTAAATCAGGATTTCCAATTAATTCCAAATCAAAACTAATATCGCTGCTTGTTGCACTTGCATTGTGAATTTCTACAACAATTGTATTATTTCCTGCAACAAATTTCGATTTATTTACAAGTACCGTAAGCCAAGTATTGCCATCATCACTTGGTGTTCCTGCTGAATAATCGTTATAACTGGGGACTCCTGAAGGCATGTAATCTCTAAATACTTCCACTCCATTTACATAAACTACAGCTCCGTCATCGCGCTTTAAACGCAAAGTAAAATCCTGAAAGCTTGAAGGGTTTGCAATTGAAATTGTTTTTCTGAAATAAGTTGTTGGATAACGATTGGTGCTACTTGGTCCAAAACTCACAACCGTTGCTTCGTCTCCATCTCCGTAACCTAACTGACTTGCCCCGCTGTTCCAAGATGCATCATTAAAACCAATCGCTTGCCAAGCCGTTCCTTGATTTGTGCCGTTATCTAAATATTTCCAAGTATCCCCTGAAAGAATAAAATTGGTTTGTGCATTACTAAATAAAAAACTTATTGAGCAAAGTATGAGTAGAGAAAATGATTTCATTTGGTTAATTTTTAAAGCTAAATAGCCATTAAAGTTAGGAAATAAAAACCAATTAAAATAAGGTGTGAAAAAGGAAACGATTTAGTGATTTAGAAATTACATTGCCATGTAAACTACTTTCTTGGTATCGAAAAATTCTTCTGTGAAATAATTTTTTAGTTCAAAAAGTAAAATACGGTTGCGGAAAGATTTTAATTCTTCTTTTAAGTCGCCGCCCTTTAGATAAAGAATTCCGTTTTCAAATTCGTTTTTATTCTTTTTAGATACTTTGTTACGTATCCACGAATAAAACTCGGGGAACTCAGTAACGGCGCGACTTACAATAAAATCGAATTGTTCATTTATTTTCTCTGCTCGCTCGTGTGTTGTGCGTACATTTTTTAATCCTAAACCAGCTGCAACTTCGTTTACTACTTTAATTTTTTTACCAATTGAATCAACCAATAAAAAATCAACTTCAGGAAACATAATTGCTAATGGAATTCCAGGAAAACCACCACCTGTGCCAACATCCATAATTTTTGAACCCGGGGCAAATTGTGTAACCTTTGCTATACCTAGTGAATGAAGTACATGGCGTTCATACAATAAATCAATATCCTTGCGAGAAATTACATTTATTTGACTGTTCCAGTGCGTGTATAAATCCATCAACTGAGTAAATTGCTCAACTTGATGTGCAGTTAAATCGGGGAAATATTTGGTGATAATAGAAACCGGAATCATATTAAATTTTATGGTCGGTGTTTTTTAATACCTGATATAAAAAGTCTCTTGCCCTAAATAATTGTGCTTTTACTGTACCTATTGGCAAATCAAGCTTTGTGGAAATTTCTTCATAGCTTAATTCTTCGTAATAACGCATCTCAATCAATTGCTTGTACTTAGGTTTTAGCTTATCTACAATTATTCTTAGCGTTTCAACCTTTTGTTTCTTAATAAAATGAGCTTCAGGATCTGGAGTATCTGACTTAACATTCATACTCATTTCCGTTCCTTCGTCATTGGTAACTGTTCTATCTAAAGAAAATAAATTCTCATTTTTCTTTTTACGAATAAAATCAATTGCATTGTTAGATGCTATCTTAAATAACCAAGTACTAAAAGCGTAATTAGGAGTGTATTGGTGCAAACGTTTGAAAGCCTTACCAAATGCCTCGATGGTTAAATCATCGGCATCATCTTTATTGTTGACCATTTTCAACAACATATAATAAACAGAATCGCGGTAGCGGCCCATTAATTCGGCATAGGCTTTCTGATCGCTGTTGTCGAGCGCTAATCGTATCAACTTAAAGTCGTGTACCGCTTTCGTTGATAAATTTTCGTTTGGTTCTAACTCTTCCATTTATTGGGTTTTACAAATTTCTTACTTAATTGAAGTGTTGGATAGATGAACAACAAGGCTATGTCAAAAATAAGAATAAAAGGTAACAAATCCTTCTCTTCTAACTTTTTCATTGCCCCGTTATACACAATTAGTTGAATAATGAGCTTTAAAAACCATATAGACCCTGCAATTAGCATAGCTTGCGGGAAACACAAGCAAGCAATAACAAGCGCATGAAATAAATAATTTGCTACATAAATAAAGCCTAAACTGCTTTTAGTTGATGAATTATATAAAGGTGCAGTTGTAATATGACGCAATTTTTGGTCTTTCCACTGCTTGTACGTTTTTTTAGGAATCGAATGTACAAGACTATCTTTTGAAATTACTACAGCTGTATTGCTTGCAGTTGCAGCCTTATTAATAAACAAATCATCATCACCCGAAACTAAATGGTAGTGATTAGCAAATCCTTTATTTTTAAAGAATAAATCCTTTTTATAAGCCAAATTACGTCCAACACCCATGTAAGGCTTGTTTTTTAAAGCTAATGACAAATACTGCAGTCCGATTAAAAAAGTATCGTAACGCAATAGTTTGTTTACAAATCCTTTTTCTTTAAAGTATGGGCCGTAACCTAACACAATTTCTTTGTTGTTTGCAAATCCTTGCATCATTTCTGCAATCCAATTATCCGAATCAGGTGCACAATCGGCATCCGTTAGTAATAAATGTTCGTGAGTAGCACCTTTTATGCCTACCATTAAGGCAAATTTCTTTCCGTGTTTGTAATAATCGTCTTCTTTTACGGTAATTGCTTTTAGGTTTGGGAAAACCTCTTTGTATTCGCGAAGCACATCTTCGGTATTATCCCAGCTGCAATCATTCACCACAATTACCTCATAATTTGGGTAATGTTGCGACATTATTTTGGGTAAAAACTCGGTTAAATTGTCGCCTTCGTTACGCGCGCAAATAATTACCGAAACTGGTATTGTGTTATTAATATCAGCATTAGCGGTAGGTTTAAGCCATGCTAACTTTGAAAACGTTCCAAAATAAACTATCATTTGCATAATGAAAGCCAAGGCCAACACTGCAAGTAAAATCAACTCTATGGATATTTGTGTAAAATCAGGCATAAAGCACAAAGTTAATTGCGTGGAGGCATCCACCTTTCTATTATCTTTGCATTTATTAAACAAAGTAATTAACAATAATGCTAAAGGCGGTAATTTTTGACATGGATGGTGTGTTGGTTGATTCGGAACCAATGTGGAGAGTTGTAATGATAAAAGGCTTTTGTTCTGTTGGTTTAAACTTTACAGAGGCTGATTGTCGCAAAACAACTGGAATGCGCTTGGATGAAGTTATAGAGCATTGGCATAAACTTACACCTTGGGATAGTAAAACCAACAAAGAATTACACGATGAAATTATTGATGACCTGTGTGCAATGATTATGGATAAAGGCGTTGCTATGAGCGGGGCAATTGAAGCAATAGAGTATTTTGCAAAAAAAAATTTTAAAATTGGATTAGCTTCTTCATCTAACAATAAATTAATAGCTACTGTAATTAAAAAGTTGGGAGTAGAAAAACATTTCGAATCCATCAACTCAGCTGAGCATTTGGCTTATGGAAAACCACATCCACAAGTATTTTTAGATTGCGCCAATGATTTAGGAATTAAACCTGAAGAATGTTTGGTAATTGAAGATTCTGTTAACGGTGTTATTGCTGCAAAAGCTGCGAAAATGAAAGCAATAGCAGTACCTGATTCCGAACATTGTAATGATAAACGATTTGCAATTGCCGATGTTTGTTTAACATCATTGATTGAAATAAATGATAGTATTTTAGAAAAACTGAACTAGTGAAATTTACCTTATTAAAAACAGACACCGAAACAAAAGCACGCGTTGGATTAGTAGAAACTGATCATGGTGTTATTGAAACCCCAATTTTTATGCCTGTTGGCACAGCAGCAACTGTTAAAGCTGTGCATCAACGTGAGTTGAAAGAAGACATTAAAGCGCAAATAATATTGGGCAATACCTACCATTTGTATTTACGACCAGGTTTGGAAGTAATGGAAAAAGCAGGTGGCTTGCATAAATTTAATGGTTGGGACAGACCAATACTTACTGATAGTGGAGGATATCAAGTGTTTTCATTATCCGCACAACGTAAGTTGAACGAACAAGGAGCGATGTTTAAATCGCATATTGATGGTTCTAAACATTTGTTTACTCCCGAAAATGTAATGGACACGCAGCGTATTATTGGTGCTGATATCATAATGGCTTTTGATGAGTGCGCTCCACATCCTTGCGACCACAAGTATGCAAAAAACAGTATGGAGATGACGCATCGTTGGTTAGATAGATGTATTGAACGTTTTGATACAACAGAACCAAAATATGGTTATTCGCAAACTTTGTTTCCTATTGTACAAGGAAGTGTTTACAAGGATTTACGCATTAAATCAGCTGAAGTTATTGCATCAAAAAACCGTGAAGGAAATGCAATTGGTGGTTTATCGGTTGGAGAGCCTGCCGAGGAAATGTATGAAATGACCGAAGTTGTTTGTGGTATTTTACCTACCGACAAACCACGTTATTTAATGGGCGTTGGAACTCCAATAAATATTTTAGAAAGCATTGCATTGGGTGTAGATATGTTTGATTGTGTAATGCCAACACGTAATGCGCGTCATGGTTTATTGTTTACTTCTGAGGGAATCATCAACATTAAAAACGAGAAATGGAAAATGGATTTTTCTCCAGTAGACCCTAACGGAACTGCTTATGTTGACCACCAATACACTAAAGCATACTTACGTCATTTATTAATTTGTAACGAATTATTAGCGGCGCAAATTGCAAGTGTACACAACTTGGCATTTTATTTATGGTTAGTGAAAGAAGCGCGTCTGCAAATACAAGCAGGTACTTTCCTTACTTGGAAAAACATGATGGTGAAGAAATTGGGGACTAGGTTGTAGAAAATAAAATGATTAAATTTGAATAACGCAAAATAAACACTTATAAACATGACACTTACCGTCCTTAAAAAGAAAATCTACAATTGCGTAGAAAACATTAATGATGACAAAATACTTGAGGCTGTTTATACACTGCTAAACGGACATATTGCTAATGAAGACTACGAGCTAAGTTCAGAAGACCTTAAAATTGTAACTGCTCGCAGAAAAGCGATTTTAAAAGGTGAAGAAAAGACATTTACCGTTGCAGAAGTAAAAAAGAAATTACTCAAAAAAGTAGGTAAATGATTTATCAAGTAATAATTCCTGAAAGCCTTTATTCCGAATTGGAAGAGGTTGTAGAATATTACAAATCAAAAGAAATACATTTAGCCCTTAACTTCATTTCGAAATGGGAAAGTGCAATGGAGCAACTAAAACATACTCCTTTACACTATCAGAAAAAAAATAAAGAGTTTCGAACCATTAAAATAAATAGATTTCCATACTTGCTAGTTTTTGAAATAATAGGGGCAAAAGTCTACGTTTATCGCTTAATTAACGCACACAAGAATCCGAAAACTATTTTTAAGAAATAGCTTTACATATCTAATTATCGGTACTATTTTTGTTTGTATCTTAACCGCATCAAAACGTTATACATTTATCTATGAAGTTTTTATTTCAAATTATTATACTTTCAATGCTTGTTTTAACGAGCAATTGCAAAGCACAGGTTAACATGGCTCCTGGCACATATACATCTACCAACAAAAAAGCTATAAAACAGCAGGAGCTTGGAAAAAATAATTTCGAGTTCAAAAAGGATAAGGAAGCTGAAAAAAACTTCTTAAAAGCAATTGAGCTTGACCCTACTTTTGTTGAACCTCACATGGCTTTAGGTTATTTATATGCCGACCACAAACAAATTGATAAAGCAATTGAACATTTTAAAATCGCAACCGAGGTAAATCCTAAATTTTTCCCAACTAATTTTTATGATTTAGGAGGCTTGTATTTAACACAAGGTAAATACACCGAAGGAAGACAAGCCTACGAAGCATTTTTAGGATTCGAACGTATTAATCCAAACTTAAGAGAGAAAGCGGATAAGTTTTTAGCCAATGCAAAGTTTGGTGAAGAAGCAATGAAAAATCCAAAACCTTTCGACCCAAAAAATGTGGGTGAAGGAATTAACTCCAATTTTTACGAATACTTCCCTAGTATTACTGCGGATGGAAATTCCTTTTTATTCACTCGTAATTTTCGTGTAGAAGGGGAAGTTGGAAGTCAAGAAGATTTTTACATGAGTGAAAAAGTAAAGGACCAATGGCAACCTGCAATGCCTATTAAACAAATAAACTCCCCAGGAAACGAAGGTGCACCAAGTCTTTCAGTTGATGGACAATTTATGTTTTTTGTATTGTGTCCTGATATGTATGGTAATTACGGAAGAGAAGGCAGAAAAGGTTTAGGAAGTTGCGATATCTTTTTTAGTCAAAAAATAAATGGCAAATGGAGTGAGCCTGTAAATGCAGGTGAGCCAATCAATACAAACAATTGGGAAACACAACCTTCTTTTTCATCAGATGGTAAAACACTTTATTTTGTCCGTGGTTACAACACACGTGAGGGAATAAAAAACCAAGACATCTACATGTCACAAATTGGTTTTGATGGAAAGTTTTCTGCGCCTGTAAAAATGGGTCCAAATATTAACACTGATGGCAAAGAAGAATCGGTTTACATTCACCCTGATAACATGACGCTTTATTTTTCTTCGGATGGAAGACCTGGAATGGGTGGTTTGGATATTTACATGAGCAAGCGTCAACCAACTGGTGAATGGGGGCCTGCGATTAATTTAGGTTATCCAATTAATACATTTGGTGATGAAAATAGTTTATTAGTTGGTCCATCAGGAAAGATAGCTTATTTTGCAAGTGAGCGACAAGGTGGTTATGGAGGTTTAGATATTTATCAGTTTGAATTACCCGAAAGTTTTAGACCAGAAGTTATTACTTACGTAAAAGGAAAAGTATATGATTCATTATCGCGTAAAGGATTAGATGCTGCTTTTGAATTAATAGATTTAGAAACACAACAAAGTGTAATGCGCTCCTACTCTGCTAAAGATGGGAATTTCTTACTTACTTTAAATGCAAATCATAATTACGCTTTAAACGTTTCTAAAGAAGGTTATTTATTTTACTCGAATAATTATAGTTTAAAAGGAATAAGCACTGATTATAACAATCCATTTATTATTAATGTTCCGCTGCAACCAATAGATACTGGATATGTAATCGAATTAAAAAATGTGTTCTTTGATGTAGATAAATTTGATTTAAAACCCGAATCTAAATCGGAGCTAAATAAACTTGCTGAGTTTCTTAAAAAGAATCCAACTATTAAAGGTGAGTTAGGCGGACACACTGACAACACGGGTGATAAAAAGAAAAATCAATTGCTCTCACAAAATCGTGCGAAGTCGGTGTTAGATTATTTAGTTACTGCAGGAATAGACAAAACGCGTTTAAGTTTTAAAGGCTATGGAGATGCTAGACCAAAATTCCCTAATGATACACCTGAGCATAAAGCAGCTAATCGTAGGACGGAGTTTAAGGTTTTTAAGAAGTAGCGGCTTCGTCAAGCTCAGCCTGACTTAAGGAAAACAAATAAACTTAGTGTGTCTTAGTGTTCTTAGTGCCGTAGTGGTGAAAAATTAAACAATAATATGAAATCGTTTTTTCAAATTAAACTCTTATTAATTTCAATCCTTTCAACTTGTCAATTTATCATTGCGCAAAATAATACAACAATTCGCGATGATTTTAAAAGCTTTTACGATGCGCAAAGTGTAGAAGGTTCGTTTGCTTTATTTAATGAAAAAGATTCAACCTACACGCTTTACAATCCATCGCAATTTAAAACGGCTTACTCACCAGCATCTACATTTAAGATTTGTAATTCCTTAATTGGACTTGAATCAGGCGTTATTTGGGATGAGAACTTCATACTTAAATGGGACAGTGTTGTAAGACCAAATCCAAAATGGAATAGCGACCATGATTTAAAAACTGCTTTTAAAAATTCGACTGTTTGGTATTACCGCGAAATGGCCAGAAGAATTGGCGGCAAACGAATGAAAGCTTGGCTTGATAAAGCAGAATATGGTAATGCAGATACAACAGGCGGAGTAGATTTATTTTGGTTAAGAGGCGGTTTACGTATAACATCCGAACAGCAAATAGATTTTTTAAGGAGATTTAATAATTACAAATTGCCCTTTACAAAACCTACTGTTGATATTGTAAAGAACATTATGATAGTTGAAGATACATTGGGTTATGTATTTCGTGCTAAAACAGGCTGGGCAGATAATGAAACAGGACCAAGCATTGGCTGGTATGTTGGTTATGTGGAAACAAAAGACAATACTTATTATTTCGCAAACTGCATACAAACAAAAGATTTTGATAAAGCAAAAGCGAGGATTGATATTACGTATCAGATATTGAGAGAATTGGGGATTATTCCTCCGAAAAATTAGAATCAAGACGGCAGGAATCAGGAGGCAAGACTTCATTCACTTCGCTCGAAAATTAAAACCTTAGTGTAACTTTGTGCTCTTAGTGACTTAGTGGTAAAAAATAAATTATGAATTTCAGTACAATTAACATAAACAACAATTTAAGTCTTCGTGCTTTAACACCCGAAGTATATTCTTTTGTGTTCTCCAATTATAACGAAGAGCAACTAATTGAATTCTTTGGGCTAACAACTCCTGAAGAATTTGCAAAAGAAAAAAATAGATTTGAAAAAGGAATGACTACCGTTAACAAAACATTTATTTTATTTCACATTCTTGAAAATGGTAAAAACGTTGGTTGGTGCGGCTTCCATACTTGGTACACCGACCATGCACGTGCAGAGATTGGCTACGTTTTATCAAATGAAGCAAGTAAAGGAAAAGGCATTATGAGTGCAGCCTTAAAAGCAGTAATTGATTATGGCTTTAACAACATGAACCTGCACCGCATTGAAGCTTTTGTTGCGCCAAACAATGTGCCTTCGCTTAAATTAATGGAGAAATATAATTTTGTAAAAGAAGGTCATTTACGAGAACATTATTTTAAGAATAATAAAATGGAAGATTCAGTAGTGTTTTCTTTATTAAAAAGTGAATACAAACCGGCTATCTAATCATCTTTACCTCTAACTCATCTTTACAGTCTGCAAGTAATTCAGCAATTGTTTTGTGCAAAATAGGATGCTGCAGTTGCCCCGCTATTTCTGCCATGGGAACTAACACGAATTTTCTTTCTTGAATAAAGGGATGTGGAATTTTTAATTCAGGAGCATCAATTATCTCAGCATTAAAAAACAAGATATCAATATCAAGTAATCTATTTTCCCATTTTATGTTTCGTGTGCGGCCAATTTCTTTTTCTATTTCCAAGCATGTATTTAATACTTCTCGTGCGTTTAAATCAGTAACAATTTTTAACACCTGATTTAAGTAATTAGGCTGTTCGCTAACACCCCAAGAAGCAGTTTCATATACACTTGAAACTGCAAGCACCTGCCCTACTCGCTCTGCTATCATTGCAATTGCTTGGGTAAGATTTTTTTCTCTTTCGCCTAAGTTACAGCCCAAACATAAATAAACCTCATTCATCAAAAAAGCCTGCTAATTAAATTAAGTATTGTAATTTTACAAAGTTAATTTTAAAAATACAGTATGAAGAATTTGTTCACATCCTTTTTTGGAGCAGCCTTTGGGGTAATCATTGCCCTTGTACTTATTGTTGTAATTGTTATTGGAAGCATTGTTGGTAGCTTAGGAAAAGCTTTTGAACAAGGAGAAAAGAAAACAGAGCTTAAAGCAAACTCCGTTTTATACATCGACTTTAAAAATGTAATTAGCGATAGAACACAAGATAATCCATTCGCTAATTTTAATTTCTCTTCTTTAGGCGAAAAGCCATTAGGTTTGGACAAAATAGTTGAGAACATTAAAAAAGCAGAATCTGATTCTTTAATAAAAGGAATTTATTTGCACTTAACAGATGTAAACGCAGGTATTGCAACTACCGAAGAAATTAGAAATGCATTACTCGATTTCAAAAAATCAAAGAAATTTATTTACGCCTACAGCGAAGTGTATTCTCAAAAATCATATTACTTAGCATCAGCAGCCGACAAAATTTATTTAAATCCACAAGGTGGAATGGAGTTTAAAGGTTTAAGTGCTCAAATTATGTTTTACAAAAAAGCATTGGAAAATTTGAATGTAGATGTACAAATATTCCGTCACGGAAAATTCAAAAGTGCCATTGAACCATTTATGTTAGATAAAATGAGTGAGGCAAACCGCTTGCAAACAGAGGTTTTCATGGGTTCGTTATGGAACTCGATGCTGGAAGGAATTTCTAAAGCGCGGGGCATTTCAAAAGATGAATTAAACAGTATTGCTGATAATTTAAAACTTCAAAATCCGAACGATGCATTAAACTTAAAACTAGTAGATGGTTTATTTTATTCAGATGAAGTACAAGTGGAGTTGAAAAAGAAATTGGGAACTAAAGATGCGGCAAAATTAATTTCATAAAACTTGCTGACTACAATAGTGATGAAGAAGAAAATCCATTCAAAAAAATAAAAGAGAAAAAAGGTGACAAAATTGCAGTTATCTACGCTGTTGGTTCTATCGAAAGCGGAGAAGGTGATGACAATACGATTGGATCCGACCGCATTGCAAAAGCAATTAAAGATGCTCGTTTAGATGCAAATGTAAAAGCAATTGTATTACGTGTTAACTCACCAGGTGGAAGTGCTTTGGCTAGTGATGTAATGTGGAGAGAAGTTACTTTAGCTAAACTAGCTAAGCCAGTTATTGTATCAATGGGTGATGTTGCTGCATCGGGTGGCTATTACATTGCTTGTGCCGCTGATCGTATTTTTGCTCAACCGAATACCATTACAGGTTCTATCGGTGTGTTTGGCATGATGCCGAATGCACAAAAAATGCTTTCAGAAAAATTAGGGATTACAATTGATACAGTTAATACAAACAAACACTCGGATGTAGGAACATTATATCGTGGTGTAACTGAGACAGAACGTGCTTACATACAAAAAGGTGTGGAAGATGTGTATGATGTATTTACAAAACGTGTAGCTGAAGGCCGTAAAATGAAACAAGCTGCTGTTGACAGTATTGGTCAAGGCCGTGTTTGGAGCGGCGCAGATGCATTAAAAATTAATTTAGTGGATGAATTAGGTGGATTAGATGCAGCTATTTCCTTTGCAAAAACAAAGGCTAAACTAAAAAACTACAGCATCGTTAATTACCCGAAACAAAAAATCCATTCGATGAAATTTTAGGAAAAGTAGAAGCGGAAACAGAAACTAAAATAATGACTAAAAATTTAGGTGAATCCTATAAGTATATTAAGCATTTGCGTGATTTACTTAAAATGAAAGGTGTGCAAGCAAGGATGCCATTTGAGTATATTATTTATTAGAGAAGAAAATCACACAAACAAAAAGCCCCGATAAAGCATAGCTTTATCGGGGCTTTTTAAATATAAATAGTAGCGGTTACTTCCCTACCACTAATTTCTTAGTTGAAATTATTTTATCATTAACTACTAAAGAGTAAAAATAAAGTCCGTCGCTTAAATTAGAAACATCAATTTGTGCTTTTCCATCTAAACCTTCTAATTCAATTTCTTTTACCATTACACCAACCATATTAAACACTTTTAAACTTGCTTTGTTTGGTTGAGATGCAAAATTATATTTTACACTTGTTGTATTAGTTGCAGGATTAGGAACGGTGTTAGAAAGAATAAAATTCTTTGCATCTAATTTTGCTAAACCAACTGCTGTTACTTCATAATTAATAATTAACGAAACCGAATCAGCTGTATTATTTACATCATAAAGCGTGTAACGCACTTGTGTATTACCTAAAACCATGTTATCATCAAAATCAGTTTTTAAGCCATAAGTTCCTGCACCGTTTGGTAACATTGCTCCTCCTGGTAATATAACAGATTGGTTTGGCGCATGCAAAGGAACTGTAAATGCACTATAACAATTGGTTCCGAAGCAAAAATAAACATCTTGCCCAGTTGTGTATGAATTTAAATAACGTTTTGATTTAATTGTTTTTGAGGTAGAGTAATCATTATGCAATTCAAAATCGAAAGAATGCGTTGGGCTACCAGCAGCTAAATAAACCGTATAGGTTGATAACACATCGTTACCTGTTGCTGGATCTATTAATCGTAATTGTGCTTGTGCAGCTCCAATTCCCAGTGATAATAAAATTGATAAGTAGATTTTTTTCATTTGGTCAGTTTTAATATTATAATCAACAAGGGATAAAAAAATCCCATTAGAACAAATATAGTTCAGAAAAAACGGAAATGAAAGAAAAAAACTAAATAGAATTAGGTTTCAGTTAAACTTTTGCCTCGGCATACTTAGCCATGTATTCCATTGCTTTATCAACCATGTCGGGAGAACCTATAAACAATGGTGTACGTTGGTGAAGTTCTGTTAATGGCAACTCCAAAATACGATTTTTACCATCGGTTGCCTTACCTCCAGCTTGTTCAATAATAAAAGCCAAAGGATTACATTCGTACAACAAACGTAATTTACCTTTAGGTGATTTAGCAGTAGAAGGGTAAATAAAAATCCCACCTTTTAGCAAATTTCTATGAAAATCAGCCACACCACTACCAATATAACGAGATGAGTATGGACGATTGGTTGCTTCGTCTTCCTCTTGACAATACTTAATGTATTTTTTTACTCCTTCAGGAAATCTTAAGTGATTGCCTTCGTTTAATGAATAAAACATTCCACTTTTTGGTGTTTTAATATCGGGATGCGATAAACAAAATTCACCAATACTTGGATCTAAAGTAAATCCGTTAACTCCTTTTCCTGTTGTGTACATTAACATGGTAGATGAACCATAAATTACATAACCAGCAGCCACTAATTCAGTTCCTGGTTGTAAAAAATCTTCTAATGTCCCCGGACCACTTAACGAAACTCTTCTATAAATAGAAAATATTGTTCCCACTGAAACGTTGACATCAATATTACTTGAGCCATCTAATGGATCAAATGCAACCACATATTTAGCTCCTTTTGATGAAGGTGTATCAATTGTGATAATATCTTCGTTTTCTTCAGATGCCATTGCACAGCATTCTCCACCCGCTTTTAATGCCGCAATAAATTGATTATTTGCAAAAATATCCAACTTCTTTACTGCTTCTCCTTGAACATTTGTTTCGCCAGTTTCTCCTAATATTTCTACTAAACCTGCTTTGTTTACCTCACGATGAACAATTTTGCTAGCAATACCAATATCTCTTAATAACCTAGATAATTCACCTTTTGAATAAGGAAAATCCTTTTGCTTCTCGATTATAAACTGACCTAATGTTTGTACTTGCATGTGTGTATGTATTAAAAAAAAACGGTCAGTAATACCGACCGTTTTTTATGAATAAAATTTAATTAGAAATCAAATCGTGCTTTATGATCTTCAATTTCAGCTAATTTTTTTAGCGCTTCGAACACTTCGTAATCAACTCTTCCAGCAATAGCCAATGCAACTGCTTTTTTATTCTCTTTGTAATCCTTTGCAGGAGTTACATTTTCAGAAGCTAAGGTAGCAACATAAACACCTAAATTACCTTTGAAAGGCTTTGTAATAGCATTTACTTTTAAAGCACTAACAGCACCTGTAAATACATCGTCTCTTCCAACATTAGGAATCGAATAAGAATTAAATGTCATGTTATCTGCAGTTTGAACAGTTAAACCTAACTTAGTTGCATAGTCATCAACCGATTTTGCATTAGCTGCTTTAGAAGAAAACTCAGCCATAAACTGCTCCGCTTTCTTTTCTTGCTTAGCTTTTAAGGTAACTTCTTCTTTAACTTGCTCAAGAGTAGCAAAACCTTTTTCTTTGGTTTCAACTAATTTAGCAACTACAAAACGATTTCCGAAAGTAAATGCTTCTGATACATCGTTTAGTTTAGCAGCATACATCCAACGAACTAAATCCTTAGGATTTTCTAATCCTGGTATTTGACGGTCGTTTTCTTTAATATCATTTGATACACGCTTGTTTATTTTCTCAGCGTCAACTGCTTTGTCAAACAATTCAGCTGTATTGTTTTTTCCTGCAAACTCAGAAGCTTTAGCGTAGAAAGATTGAGTTGTGTTTGCACTAGGAACAATATTAGCAGTAATAGTTCCTAAGGTATATCTATTTTCTCTTCCTTTACTTACGTCTAATACCTCCATAATGTGGTAACCGAATTGAGATTCAACAACTCCCACATCACCTTTTTTGCCATCTAAACCAAAACGTTTGAATGGTTCAACAAATCCACTTGACTCATTTAACCAACCATAGTTTCCTTCTTTACCCATCCAATCATCTGTTTCTTTTTTGTTTGGAGGCATTTTTTTACCACCATCATCAGAATAATTTTTAGCGAACTCGCCAAATTTTCCACCCTTTTTAATAATCGCAGTTAAACTATCAGCCATTTTCTTTGCTTGATCTTTAGTACGTGTAACTTCTTGAGAAGCGCCTGAACCAGCATAAGCTATTAATATATGACGAACTTTAGCTGAATCTAAAGAAGAAGAAACCTTCATTAATTTAGACACCTTAATACTTGCATTTTCCATGTAAGGGCCAAAAACAGTTCCAACAGGAGAAGTATAAACAGTAGAATCGATATTAGGATTAATTGTTCCTTTTTTAAATTGAGCAATATCAATTTGTTGATTCTCGTTTGTATTTTGAATAAAGATACTATCTTCAGAAGCTGTTTTTTTCTCTCTAAAATCAGTAGCTACTGTTTCCATGTTTTTCTTTAACTCCATAATATCTTCTTGAGACGGAATTGATTCCCAAACGATATAATCAATTTTACGTGTTGCTTCTTCAACAACATACATATATTGGTGCTCGTTATAATATTTTAAAATTTCTTCATCTGTTACTTTAATAGCTGAATCAGCAATAGAAGAATAAGGCTTAAACACATACTTAACATTTAACATACGTTTAGTAGCATTATAATCATTTTTACCTTCATTAGCTGTAGCGTACAAACCTTTCTTAATAAGGTTAAAATACTTTTCATTTTTACGGATATCACGAATCTGCTCTTCTAACTGAATCCAAAATTTTTCTTGCTCAGGTGTCATTTTAGCTACGAAAGAATTTAACTTCTTAACGTCTAAAGCTCCAGTTGCATCAGCAAATTGCTCATACACTTTTCCTGTATTTCTATCAGTAAAATAAGAAGTAACATATTGATGAGGATGAACCAACATCAAATCAGCTAACTCATCTTCTCCTACTTCAATTCCTAATTCTTTCCACTGAGATTTTAAAACACGCTCATTAACTAATGCCGACCAAGCTTGCTCAACAATTTGTTGACGAGTATTCTCATCAACTTGTTGTCCGTTTGCAGAATAGTTTGCAACGTATTCATCTACCTTCATTTTTAATTCAGGATAATCAACGTCTTCACCTTTGATGTTACCAACGGAATTTTTGTTTGTTCCAAATAATTTTCCACCCGCATCAAATGCTGCTTGAAGTATAAAAATAACCAAGGCTAAACCTACTATACCTACAAGTAAACCTGTTTTACTACGAATTTTCTCTAAAACGCTCATATTTAATTTTTAAAAGAGTGCAAATATAACTGAATTTTAAGAAAAAGGAAACAAAATCAGCGCTAAAATAGCGCTGATTTTCAGTTGTTTAAATAAATAAAGCCTAATTTTATTATTAAAGCGGGGCAATGCATGCAAAAGCTCGTTATTAATGCGCCGCCAACCAATTATCTCCCATTCCGATTCCAACCTCCAAGGGAATACCTAAATCCATTGCAGTTTTCATTCTATTCTCGATGATTGGCTGAATGATGGATAATTCATCTTTGTGAATATCAAACACTAATTCATCATGCACTTGTAATATCATTTTAGAGCGCAAGTTTAGTGGACGCAAATCTTTTTGAATATTAATCATCGCTATTTTAATCATATCGGCAGCCGAACCTTGTATGGGAGCGTTAATTGCATTTCGCTCAGCATAGCCACGCACCACTGCGTTAGCTGAAGTAATATCACGCAAATAACGTTTTCTTCCCATCACTGTTTTTACAAAACCATTTTCACGTGCAAGGTTTACCTGCTCATCCATGTATTTTTTAATACTGCCGTATTCTCTAAAATAATTATCAATTAACTCCTTTGCTTCACCACGCGAGATGTTTAAATTTTCGGCTAAACCAAAAGCACCTTGACCGTATATAATACCAAAGTTTACACTCTTTGCTTTGTAACGCATTTCTTTTGTTACCTCTTCTTCGGCAATGCCATAAACCTTTGCAGCGGTAGCAGTATGAATATCTTTACCCAATTTAAATGCTTCACACATATTTGGGTCTTGACTTAATGCAGCAACAATACGCAATTCTATTTGCGAATAATCGGCGCTTAATAAAATGTAATCTGATGAACGGGGAATAAATGCTTTGCGAATTTCTCTACCGCGCGTTGTACGAATAGGAATGTTTTGCAAGTTTGGATTATCTGAACTTAAACGACCTGTTACTGCAACTACTTGATTGTAGCTGGTATGAATACGTCCCGTTCTTTTATTTACCAATTCGGGCAATGTATCAACGTAAGTATTTTTTAATTTTACTAACTCACGGTAATCTAAAATCTTGTTTACGATTGGATGTTTGTTTACTAATTTAGATAATACATCTTCGCCCGTTGAATATTGCCCCGTTTTTGTTTTCTTAGGCTTATCAATGATTTTAAGGTATTCGAATAATACTTCACCAACTTGTTTTGGAGATGATGTATTAAAAGGTGTTCCTGCCAATGCTTGAATTTCTTTATCAACTGCAATGATATCTTTTTCTAATTCTAAAGAATAATCGCGGAGGTTTTGAATATCTAAATTAACTCCTTCGCGTTCCATTTCGCCTAATACTTTTATTAGTGGAACTTCTATTTCTTCAAATAATTTTTCTGTCTCAGTGCTTTTTAACTGCGGGGCAAATATTTCTTTCAGCTGCAAAGTAATATCTGCATCTTCTGCTGCGTACTCTGTAATGGCTGCTATATCAGCGTCGCGCATACTTGTTTGTCCTTTTCCCTTTTTACCAATTAATGTTTCGATGCTAATTGGAGAATAATTTAAATAGGTTTCGGCAAGCACATTCATATTATGACGCATATCTGCATTCAATAAAAAATGTGCCACCATGGTATCGAAAATTTTATTTTTTATTTCGATATTATAGTTTTTAAGTACTTGCATATCGTACTTAATATTTTGTGCGATGAGTGTTTTACTTTCATCTTCAAACAACCATCTAAATTTTTCTACTATTTGTTGCGCTTCTGTTTGGTCTGCTGGAAAAGGCAAGTACCATGCTTTGTGAGCTTCAACCGCAAATGACATTCCCACAATTTCTGCACTAATAGTATCTAAAGAAGTTGTTTCTGTATCAAAACAAAACTCGGCATTAGATTTTAATTGCTCGGTTAATTGAGCCATTTTTTCTTCGCTATCAACACAAATATAATGGTGTTCAATATCTGCTGCTGTTTGAAATATTTTCTTTTCAGGTTCTTGTTCAGATGTTTCACCTATTTCAGATTCAAGAGAGAACATATCAATCTGATTTAAATCTTTGGGTTTTGATTTTTGATTGGCAGCAGCCGGTTTTTCTTCAACGGGTAAACTTTCGCCTAATAGAATTTCCGCCATTCTTCTAAACTCCAACTCAGCAAACAAATCGCGAAGAACATCTTTATCTAATTCTTTCATTCGCAAATCTTCCTCCACCAATTCAACAGGAACATCTAAAATAATGGTTGCTAGTTTTTTTGAAAGCAATGCAAGTTCTTTGTTCGCTTCTACTTTCTCTTTTAATTTGCCTTTTAGTTTATCTGTATTCTCTAATAAATTTTCGATGGTACCAAAATCTTTCATTAGTTGAATGGCAGTCTTCTCGCCTACTCCAGGAATTCCAGGAATGTTATCAACTTTATCTCCCATCAAACCTAAAATATCAATCAATTGTCCAACGTGAGTAATTTCCCATTTTTTGCAAATTTCTTCTACACCTAAAATTTCGGCCCCATTTCCTAAACGAGCAGGCTTGTATATAAATGTGTTTTCATCTACTAACTGACCATAATCTTTATCGGGCGTTATTATGTAAGTTAAGTAACCTTCCTGCTCTGCTTTACGCGCTAATGTTCCAATTAAATCATCTGCTTCGTAACCTTCCAATGATAAAGTAGTAATTCTAAAACCTTCTAATAATTTGAAAATATATGGAATACATGTACGCAAATCTTCTGGCATTTCTTCTCTATTTGCTTTATAAGCTTCAAACTCAACATGCCTAACTGTTGGAGCTGATAAATCAAACACAACTGCCATGTGTGTTGGTTTTTCCTTTTTTAATACTTCTAATAAAGTATTTGTGAAACCGAATACAGCTGATGTGTTTAAGCCTTTTGAATTAATACGGGGATTATTTGCAAATGCAAAATACGCTCTGTAAATAAGCGCATAAGCATCCAATAAAAATAATTTTTTCGGGTGATCTTCTGTCATAAATAATGGTGGAAATTATGGGTTACGCTCGTTGTATCTCTCTATTAATTGAACAAGCTTATTGTAGTCAAGGTCTTCTTTCTCTATTTCCTTTAATAATTCTTTATCGTCGTTAATAAAAGGCTTTATTTGTTTCTTTACTTTTGATTCAGTCATAATTTGAGTCATTTCATCTAAGCCACCTTTAATAATGAAATACATGCTTTCCATTTTATCGTTGCCCATTGCAACTGGTGCTTTATATTCGTAAAACATTATTTTACCTCTGCACACAACTTGCATAAAAACCCACATGTCATAATATTTAATCGACATATAATCTTTACCATCAAAACCATAACCATGTATTTTTTGAGGAAGATATTGCTTGCCAGCTCCAGGGGCTTTTAACCTAAACATTACTTTCACATAATGGTCCAGTTCGTTTTTTGTAAATAATTTTACTTCACCTTGTGTAGTATCATTTTTTGGACCTATAATATATCCTTTAGCAAAATCATTTTGCGAATGAACAAATAAACCAAAGCTTAGAAAAAAAAGAAGTAATGTAATTTTCATGCGATTAAAATAATTGAATAAATATAACAAAGTTCGTGCTACGATTTGCGTTTTTTTTTAATTATTCGTTATTTCTTGCTTTATTTGCGACTAGTGAGTAATTTTAAGGTCTATGCTTTGCTTTCCAAATGATAAAATAAAGTTAGGTTTACACATAACCGAAAAAACGAAGTGATGGCTTTCACAATATTGAAACTGTATTCTATCCTATCGAATGGAAAGATGCTTTAGAGATTTTAGAAAATAAAGAATGGAAAACCGGGGCAAGTAAATGTAAATTACACTGCTCTGGAATTGAGATTGCAGGCGCAAGCGATGACAACTTAATTAATAAAGCTTACACTAATTTATCTTCATTTAAATCCTTACCTCCTTTAAACGTTTTTTTACACAAAGCAATTCCTATGGGAGCTGGATTGGGTGGCGGATCAGCTGATGCAGCATTTTTTATACAAACTCTAAACACACAATTTAATTTAGCATTAAGTGAAGAGGAAATTTCACAAGAAGCTGCAAAACTTGGAAGCGACTGTGCATTTTTTATAAAAAACACGCCAACCTATGCTTTTGAAAAAGGAGATAAGTTTAAAGATGTGAAAATTGATTTATCCGCTTATTCTATCATTACCATTTTTCCAAACATTCATAGCAATACCAAAACTTGCTTATTCGAGAGTAACGCCTAAAAAAGCAAGTATAAATTTAATCGATTTTTTAAGTAGTAACAAACCCGAAAATTGGAAAGGTGTTTTGGAAAATGATTTTGAAGAATCGGTGTTCTATCATTTCCCTGAAATTAAAAAGTTAAAAGAACAATTATACACAGAAGGTGCATTGTATGCATCGCTTAGTGGCAGCGGCAGTTCGGTGTTTGGGATATTCAAAAAGGTGAATTGCCAGAAACGAAAAACTTTTCGAGCTATCCAATAAATATTACTTAATTACAATCACAAAATCTTATAATAAAAAACGCCTCTTTCCATTTTCGAAAAGAGGCGTTTAAATTTATGCTAATTATAATTATGCTAAAACCGAACGAGAAATTACGATACGTTGTACTTCTGAAGTTCCTTCATAAATCTGTGTAATTTTCGCATCACGCATTAAACGTTCAACATGATATTCTTTCACAAATCCGTAACCACCATGTATTTGAACAGCTTCAGTTGCGGTCCACATTGCTGTTTCAGAAGCAAAAACTTTTGCCATTGCGCCTGCTTGGTCATAATTTAAATGTTGGTCTTTTAACCAAGCAGCTTTTAAACACATTAAACGAGAAGCCTCGATACGTGTTGCCATATCAGCTAATTTAAATTGTATGATTTGGTGCTTAGAAATTTCTTTTCCAAATGCTTTACGCTCTTTAGAATATGCTAATGCTAACTCATATGCCCCGCTTGCAATTCCTAATGCTTGAGATGCAATACCAATACGCCCACCAGATAAAGTTTTCATCGCAAATTTAAATCCGAATCCATCTTCACCAATACGATTTGCCTTTGGAACTTTTACATTGTTAAACATTAATGAGTGAGTATCCGAAGCACGAATTCCCATTTTATTTTCTTTTGGTCCTACAACAAATCCTTCCATTCCTTTTTCGATGATAAGGCAGTTGATTCCTTTGTGACCCAATTCAACATTAGTTTGTACAACTACTAAATAAACAGAAGCTGTGCTACCATTCGTAATCCAGTTTTTTGTTCCGTTTACTAAATAATGGTCGCCCATATCAACACCAGTAGTACGTTGAGATGTAGCATCAGAACCTGCTTCAGGTTCTGATAAACAAAATGCACCAATGATTTCTCCTTTAGCTAAAGGAACTAAGTATTTTTGTTTTTGCTCTTCAGTACCAAAGTGCTCGATACCCCAGCAAACTAACGAGTTATTTACACTCATAACAACCGAACAAGAAGCATCTACTTTAGAAATTTCTTCCATAGCTAATACGTAAGAAATAGTATCCATTCCACCTCCGCCGTATTTAGGATCAACCATCATTCCCATGAATCCTAGTTCACCCATTTTTTTAATTTGCTCCGTTGGAAATTTTTGGTGTTCATCACGCTCAATAACTCCTGGTTTTAATTCGTTTTGCGCAAAATCACGAGCCGCTTTCTGAATCATTAAATGCTCTTCTGATAACTGAAATAACATGTTTTATATATTAAGTTTTACAATAAATTCTCAAGCCTCAAAAATAGCCGATTTTCCTAAATAAAAAAATGATTAAGCTTTTATTTAAACTATATTTGTCTTACTCAAAATCTGGTGGCTAAAAGTTCAAAATACCTCTCAATTGGTTTAATGTCGGGCACTTCGCTTGACGGATTGGATATTTCCTATTGCAGTTTTATCAGTACTGAAAAAAAATGGAAATTCGATGTATTACAAGCTAAAACCATTAAATATCCTAAAAACTTAGCCGAAAAACTAGCTAAAGCCCCTGAAATGAATGCAATCGACTTTTGGAAATTGCATATTGAATTCGGCAATTTTTGTGGGAAAGAGGTGAAAAAATTTATTGAACAGTATAATTGCAAACCTCAGTTGGTAGCTTCACACGGCCACACCATTTTTCATCAACCACAAAATGGTTTTACTTGCCAAATTGGTGATGGAGCTCAAATAGCTGCAATAACAGGTGTAAATACCATTTGTGATTTCAGGAGTTTAGATGTTGCATTAAATGGGCAAGGAGCACCTTTAGTTCCAATTGGCGATAAATTACTTTTTGTAATTACGAAGCTTGTTTAAATATTGGCGGCATTGCAAATATTTCCTTCCAACAAAAATAAAACCATTGCATTTGATATTTGTCCAGCTAACATTGTGTTTAACTATTACGCAAAAAAGCTTGGTAAAGATTACGATAAAGGCGGGGCAATAGCTAAATCGGGGCAAGTGAATATTGAGGTATTAAAACAATTAAATGCACTTTCATATTACAAATTAAAAGCACAACGCTCTTTAGGAAGAGAATGGATTGAAAAAAGTATATTTCCTTTATTAGAAAAATCAAATTTATCTATTGAAGATAAAATGGCTACAGCTATTGAACATAGTGCATTTCAAATTGCTGCTGTGTTAAATAAAAACCAACTAAAAAATCTTTTAATAACTGGCGGCGGCGCTTACAACACTTTTTTAGTTGAACGAATTAAAGTCCACACAAAATGTAAATTAATTATTCCCGATAAAACAACAATTGAGTTTAAGGAAGCAATCCTATTTGCGTTTTTAGGAGTATTAAGGTTTACCGAACAAGTAAATTGTTTAAGCTCCGTAACGGGTGCAAAAAGAGACAACATAGGCGGGGCTATTTATTTCGGAGGAAGTAATCTAATGTTAAACAAAAAACTAGAAACCAGCAACTAGAAATAACGAATATGAACTGGATTGCAATATTTATAGGAGGTGGTTTAGGTTCTTTGTTAAGGTTCGGAATCTCTATGGGGTTAAAATCGTTTCAGCTTACTTTACCAATTGCAACGCTTACTGCAAATGTGGTTGCTTGTATTGTTTTTGCAATTACATTATTCGTTTATAAAAACAATGCTACTCTTTCAGAAAATTATAAGCTTCTTATTCTTACTGGATTTTGTGGGGGCTTAAGTACTTTTTCAACATTCAGTTACGAAACAATGGAATTATTGAAAGCTGGTAATTACATGTGGGCTGGGGTAAATGTATTGATTAATATTATTGTTTGCTTTGCCTGTTTTGCATTCATAAGTGTGAGTAAGCAGTAGGAGTTTTCTTTCAATCGAAATTGCGTTAAACAGTTCTCGATACTTTTTTGTTGGCTTTGTAATTAATGTAAACACTAGTAGTCTTTCTGCCAACAAAAAAACTCGAACTGACTTTCTGCTCCGAATGCAATTTAGACAAACAAAAAGTCCGTTACCTCCTTCGACAAGCTCAGGATGACGAGTAACGGACTTTAAATTATTTTTTCATTGTAGGCTGAGCCCTGAGGCTCTCGAAGGCTATACCATTTCCTTTTTTCTGAAACGTTCAGCTAACACTAAATCTTTTGAACCAGCAGTGTATTCGTAAAATCCTTTTCCAGACTTAACACCTAAATGCCCCGCTGTAACCATGTTTACTAACAATGGACATGGTGCATATTTTGGATTACCGAAACCATCTTGTAATACACGCATAATGTTTAAGCAAACATCCAAACCAATAAAATCAGCTAATTGTAATGGTCCCATTGGATGTGCCATACCTAATTTCATCACCGTATCAATTTCATTAACACCTGCAACGCCTTCGTATAACGTAATAATTGCTTCGTTAATCATTGGCATTAAAATTTTGTTTGCCACAAAACCTGGATAGTCGTTTACTTCAACAGGTATTTTACCTAATGATTTCGACATTTCCATAATCTTATTGGTAACATCATCCGAAGTTGAGTAACCACGAATTACTTCAACTAATTTCATTACAGGAACTGGATTCATAAAATGCATTCCAATTACTTTATCGGCACGCTTTGTAACAGCTGCAATTGTTGTAATACTGATTGATGAAGTGTTGGATGCAAGAATTGTGTTTACTGGACAAACTTCATCTAATTGTTTAAATATTTTTAATTTTAAATCCACATTTTCAGTTGCAGCCTCTACAACTAAATCAGCTGAAGTAACAGCTTCTTCAACCTTTGTAAAGGTTTTAATATTTGATAATGTTTTGGCTTTATCATCTTCTGTTAAGGAACCTTTTGCAACTTGTCTGTCTAAATTTTTCTCAATTGTTGCTAATGCTTTATCTAAAGCAGGTTGAGAAATATCAACCAAGTGTACATTAAATCCACATTGTGCAAACACGTGAGCAATACCATTGCCCATTGTTCCTGATCCTATAACTGTTATATTTTTCATCTTCTATTATGTTTGTTGTTAGTCTTTTTTATCTTGATTATCATCTTTATGCTTATCAGTATTTATTTCAATTCCTTTTGCTTCGCGCTCAAGTTCTTGCTGAATTCTATGACGTTTTTTACGAATACGTTTCTCAACAATATTCAATGTTTCTAAGAAAATAGCAAAGCCTAATGCTGCGTACAAGTACGGTTTAGGGATTTCTACATGGAAACAATCTAGTACTAAGGAAACACCAATCACTAATAAAAACGCCAATGCTAGCATTTTAATACTTGGATATTGATTAATAAACTTGCTTACTTTTTCGGAGAAGATTAGCATTACAATCATGGAGATCAAAACTCCACCAACCATAATAACTAAGTTAGAGCCATGATTTGCAGCTGCATGCTGCGCTTGTTCCACAACCTCACAAGGGCAATCAGCATGAGATACGGGAGATTTTTGAGCAACTTTAATAGCTGCTAAAATTGAATCGAAAGAAAAAACAAAATCAATTATGATAATTTGTACGATGGCAGAACTCATGCTAATGCTTTCTTCGTGCTTGGTTTCATGCTCTTCATCATTCAATATTTTCTCACGAATTTCTGCTATTGTTTTATATAATAAGAATGCTCCACCTGCAAACATTACTAAGTTTCCTAATGAAATGCCAAGACTTCCTAAGAAAAACAATGGTTCTTGAGCACTAGCTAACCATGAAATAGAGAATAACATTCCTCCCCGTATGATTAAAGCCAAGAACAATCCAAGCATCCGCGCCTTACTGCGCTGGCGCTTATCAAGAATTTTTGATGCTGTTAATGAAATAAAAATGAGGTTATCAATACCTAATACAATCTCTAAAAGAGAAAGGACTACTAATTGAACAAAACCGTTAGCCGTTAAAAGCTCGTTAAACTGGGAACTAATGTCCATAGAAAATTATTATCCGACAAAGATATCGTTTTGTTTAAGAGTCTTTGTTTTTGTCTTTCATCATTATTCTGTACTTATCAACAAAAATAATTTAGTTGAAAATCAGATACTTATGAATTTATTTAGTACTATGTGTTGCATAGTACTAAAATAATAACTTATCTTTGCATCACCTAATAATGGTTATAGCATACAACTAGAAAATATAAATTAAAAGAACTAAACATGAAAACAACAATTAATCAATTAAAAACGAAAGTAATCAAAACAAGCGCAGTATTGTTGTTTACTTTCTCTGCTTTTTTAGCAAATGCTAACAATTCGAACGAAAGCGAATTAAAAACAGAAGCGAGTAAAACTATTACTCAACAAATCAATTTATCAGAACTAAGTTTTGTTGCGAAACAAAATGAAAGAGTGGAAATTGTTTTCACAACATCTGAAGATGGGAAAGTAAATTTTGTTTTGGCCAAAACAAAAAATGCAGAACTAAAAAATCAGATTGAAAAACAATTTTCTCAATTAACACTAAGCAAGCTAAAAGCAAATGTTGCTCATAGCATAGTATTTAACTTTAAAACCATTTAAGCATGTCAGTAAATTCAGAGAACCCAAAAGCGCAAATGCGAAAAGGTGTTCTTGAACTATGCATACTTTCTATTCTGTCACAAGGCGATGCGTATCCAACAGAGATCATCGAAAAACTGAAAGAAACTAAGTTAGTTGTAGTTGAAGGCACACTTTATCCGCTCTTAACCCGACTCAAAAACACAGGCCTTCTAACCTACCGATGGGAAGAAAGCACATCAGGTCCGCCACGCAAATACTACAAACTCACCGAAATTGGAGAGCAGTATTTAAAAGAGGTACAAGCATCCTGGTTTGAGTTAGTGGAAATAGTAAACAAAACAATAAGTAAATAAAACATAAAAATATTCAAAATGAACAAAACAGTAACCATAAATATTAGCGGTATCATCTTCCACATCGAAGAAGATGCTTACGATACACTCAGCAAATACTTGAGTACTATAAAAGGATACTTTACTAATGCTGATGGCGGCAGTGAAATTATGAGTGATATTGAAGCTCGTATTGCCGAACTACTTAAAGAAAAAGTAAGCGATTACAAACAAGTTGTTTTAATGGCTGATGTTGACCATGTAATGAACGTAATGGGCAAACCAGAAGATTTTGCTGGTGATGAAGCGCAAGCTGAAACAAAACAAGAAAACAACTACCAACATTACAATGGCGGACGACGCAGAAGAATGTTTAGAGATCCTGATACAAAGATTGCAGGTGGTGTGTGTGCAGGTTTTGCTAACTACTTTGATATTGATTCTCTTTGGATTCGTATCTCATTAGTAATATTAGTTTTTATGTCGTTTGGTATTTTAATTCCTTTATATGTTATCCTTTGGGTAATTATTCCGGAAGCTAGAACTACCGCTGAAAAACTTGAGATGCATGGCGAACCAATCGACATCAACAACATAAGTAAAACGGTAAAAGAAGAAGCTGGGCAATTTAAAGACCGTATGCAAAACATGGGCGACCGCATGAAAAATGCACGTACAGGCGATAAAGTTGCAGATGTTTTAAAACAAATCTTTGGAACTATTTTCAAGATTATCTATAAAATCTTAGGAATGTTCTTAATATTTGTTGGTATTGCATTAATGATTGGAACAATTGCTCTTATCCTAAATAAAGCAACTATAAATGGAAGTAATGCTGAATTATATGTTGATGATTTTTTAGGTGCAAACAAAGCGCTTACAATTTTTGGCGGAATTTTATTAATTGGTATTCCTGCAATAATGCTTCTTTATAAAGGAATCAAAATTGTCTTTGGAATTATTTATCACAACAAGTGGATTAATCTATCCGCTGGTATTGTTTGGACAGTTGGTATGATAATCGTTTTCTTTGGCGCAATTAATATATTTAAGAGTTAGAACATAATGGAAAAGCAAAAACTCCTTTGCCATTACTAAACGTAAAAATGGATACACTTTATATTTCTGCAGACACCGACAATAAATTATTAGAACAATTTGATGCTTATGAAGAAAGCAGAAAAGTCGGCAAAATAAGAATTGGTGGCTTCCACGACAGATCATGAACTATTAAAGTAAACGGAAAGAAAATAATTTGAGGTGTTCCACAACTTAATGTAATTGAAGGTGAATCTGACAGTATTGAAGTAACAATTATTAGATATGCCGCAGGAAAAGAAAAGAAAGAAGCAATGGAGCGTGCAAAAAGAATTAACTACAGCATAACACAAGTTGATTCATTAATAAAACTAAATGCCTTATTTAATTTAGAAGAAGGCGAAAAATTACGCGACCAAGAAGTAATAGTGCAAATAAAAGTACCAAAAGGAGTTGTTGTTCGTTTCGACAAATCATTATTAGGTTACTTAAGTGATGTAGACAATGTGTCAAACACATGGGACAATAACATGGTAGGCCGTAGATGGCAAATGACTACTGCAGGCCTAAAGTGTATTGATTGCGAAGGTTTAGATTTATCTGATGTTGATGAAGACTTTGGTACCCCGCCAGTTCCTCCTACTCCACCAGTAATGATTAATAATAATGGAATCAGCATAAACGATAAAGATGCAAACGTTAAAGTTGATAAAAGTGGGATAAACATTAAATCGAAAGATGGCAATGTAAAAATTGATGAAACAGGCATTAACATTAATACCAAAGATAAAGCTCAATAATACAAATCATGAGAAAAATAATTTTCATATTCAGTTTGCTTTTACTGTCGATATCGGCAGTAAAAGCTCAAACCGATGAAGCTAATGCTAAGCGAGTTGATTCATTACTTACGGTTTACTCGAACAAAAAAATGTTTAGCGGCACAATACTAATTGCTAAAGATGGAAAAGCTTTACTTAGCAAGGGGTACGGAATGGCTAATTACAGTTACGATATTCCAAACACTGCACAAACAAAATTTAAGTTGGCTTCTGTATCAAAACAATTTACTGCTGCGGCAATTATGATTTTGCAGGAACAAGGTAAATTAAGTACAGATGATAAATTAACTAAATACATTCCTGATTATCCAAATGGTGACAAAATAACTATTCATCATTTACTTACACATACATCTGGAATAGTTAATTTCACAAGTCTTCCGCTCTTCGATTCGATTATGACTTTTGAGCATACATTGCTAGAAAGCATTGCTTACTTCAAAAATAAACCTTTGGAATTTGAGCCAGGAGAAAAATTTAATTACCGCAATTCTGGATATGTCTTATTATCGTATATCATAGAAAAAGCTTCTGGTAAAAAATATCATGAGTTTGTTACCAGTTCAATTTTTGAACCATTGGGAATGAAGAACTCTGGAGTTTTTAATGGGAATACACTTATTAAAAATTTAGCAATGGGCTATTCAGAAATTGAAGGTGGTGTTGAGAATGTACCTTATGTTGACATGAGCATTCCAACTGGTGCGGGTGCTCTCTATTCTACTGTTGAAGATTTATTAATTTGGGATCAAGCATTAAACTCAGAAAAACTTCTTAAAAAAACAAGCATCGATAAAATCTTCACTCCATATAAAGATACTTATGCTTACGGTTGGATGGTTGACAAATACAAAGAACATAAATGGATTTTTCATACAGGTGGGATACAAGGATTTGCAACCGTTGTGAATAGATTTCCAGAAGATGGATTAACCATTATTATCCTTAAAAACATCGATAATCAGAACATGTTTAATCCCAATCGTGTTGCAAGAGCAGTAATGTTTAATCAAGTTTACGAACTTCCTGTAGATAGAAAAGTGGTTAAAGTAGATGAGAAGATTTACAAAAAATTGTGCGGAGATTATGAATTAATGCCAGGATTTATATTATCCATTACAACTGAAAACGGAAAACTATACTCACAGGCAACGGGGCAAGATAAAGCTGAAATTTTTCCTGAAGCTGATTACAAATACTTTTAAAAGTAGTAAATGCTCAATTAGAATTTACAGCGGACAAAAAAGGGAATGTGGATACACTTACCTTATTACAAGGAGGGCAAAAAATGCCAGGAACCAAGAAAAAACAATAAAAACACTAGAATAATTGAGTAGATTACAATTGTTCTAATTCAGAGGAAAAAGACCCACGTTTGTGGGTCTTTTTTTTATACCTTTGCATCCTAAATTTATTAGCATGTCAGAAGTAGGAAGGCAAATTATTTTCAGTATGGTGAATGTATCTAAAATACATCCTCCACAAAAACAAGTATTAAAAGATATCTATATCTCCTTTTATTACGGAGCCAAAATTGGTGTTTTAGGTCTTAACGGATCTGGTAAATCAACATTGCTTAGAATAATGGCAGGATTGGATAAAGATTATATTGGTGAAATCCATCAATCTCCCGGCTACTCGGTAGGTTTATTAGAACAAGAACCAAAATTAGATGAAACTAAAACCGTAATCGAAATTGTACGCGAAGGTGCTAAAGCCGACGTTGATATTTTAAACGAATACGAAGAGGTTAACAATAAGTTCATGGATGAAGAAATCATGAGCGATCCAGATAAAATGGATAAGTTAATTAACCGCCAAGCACAATTACAAGAAGTAATTGACCAACGCGATTTATGGAATTTAGATAATCGTTTAGAGCGCGCAATGGATGCGTTACGTTGCCCTGAGAGTGATACGCCTATTAAAGTATTATCAGGTGGTGAGCGCCGTCGTGTTGCATTATGTCGTTTGTTATTACAAGAACCAGATATTTTATTATTAGATGAGCCCACCAATCACTTGGATGCAGAGAGCGTTGATTGGTTAGAGCAACATTTACGTCAGTACAAAGGAACTATCATTGCTGTTACCCATGATAGATATTTCTTGGATAACATTGCAGGTTGGATATTGGAATTAGATCGTGGAGAAGGTATTCCATGGAAAGGCAATTACAGTAGCTGGTTAGAGCAAAAAGGAAATCGTTTAAAAGCAGAAGAGAAAACAGAAAGCAAGCGTCAGAAAATATTAGCGCGTGAGTTGGATTGGGTTCGACAAGGTGTTAAAGGACGTGGAGTAAAACAAAAAGCTCGTTTAAACAACTACGAAAAAATGTTGAACGAGGATACAAAAGATAAAGAAGAGAACTTGGAAATCTTTATTCCTAATGGACCACGTTTAGGAAATGAAGTTATCGAATCAATGGACGTATCAAAAGGATTTGGAGATCGTTTATTGTATGAAGGATTAAACTTTAAACTACCACCTGCTGGAATTGTTGGTATTATTGGGCCAAACGGTGCTGGTAAAACAACTTTGTTCCGTATGATTATGGGCGAGGAAAAACCAAACAGCGGAGAATTTAAAGTTGGACCTACTGTTAAGATTTCTTATGTAGATCAAACACATAAAGAATTAGAACCTAACAAAACTGTTTACGATGTAATCAGCGGTGGTTTAGACAATATTGTTCTTGGTGGACGTAACATGAACTCAAGAGCATACATTTCTAAATTTAATTTTAGTGGTAGCGATCAAGGAAAAAAGTGAGTGTTCTATCAGGTGGTGAGCGTAACCGTTTGCACTTAGCTATGGCATTAAAAGAAGAAGGTAACGTATTATTATTGGATGAGCCTACCAACGACTTGGATGTAAATACACTTCGTGCATTAGAAGAAGGTTTGGAAAACTTTGCAGGTTGTGCTGTAATCATTAGCCATGATAGATGGTTTTTAGATAGGTAGAGGGAGTTTTGTTTACGAAAATTCAATCTTGCTTTTAAAAAAAAGATATTACTTTTTATTGGTTCTTTCCGTGTTAAGATTCTACTCATTGGAATAAACGTTAATTCAAACTATGAAATTGACAAGAAAAACAGAAAGAATTTCATTCCCAATGAAATTAGGAAAAACGGTTTACTGAAAAGAACAGATAATGAGAGAAAAAAAGATATAAAAAAAGGTAAAAAAAAATGAATGGGTTGGTTGGTCCATTGATGGAAAGGAATATTTATACTATGTTTCTATTAAAGTAATCAAAAAGTTCAAAATCACCAAAAAGAGTCAAAGAATCTTTCTATTTAAAATGGAGGAAAGATTAAAACTCTATTACTGTATATGGTCTTTTCACTAAATCTGTTTAAAAAGAGTAAATTATCCATTTTTCCTAGCCTACAAATAAATCTAATTACCCAAAGGTCTATTAGAAGGGCCTCGGAGATATTTCTTGCTTTACCAAATTCGGTTTCAAAATTCATTTTTCTATCCTTTAAAAAAACTTCCAATTTCATTTTTAGTTTATTTGGATAACCACATTTAGGAATATTTATTTTTGAGAAAAACTTCAATCTTTCTAAACTATCTAACCCATTAGGAATAATATTAAACATATCACCCAACCTTTTTTCTTTATTATACTCCAAAGGAATATATTTTATATTATAAGGAGTATTTATAAGGTCTCTAAAAATAACAGGCGAATAAAAACTTAAAACATCATCATTGCCACTGGAATCTTCCATTAAAATATGGATGCTATCCACTTGCCTTAAACTAACAATATTACTTGCCCAAACAAAGGAAATTCCAAATGTATCAGGTTTATCATCATACATAATTTTACTTGCTGTAAACGTAAAATTTTGTTGAAACTTATCTGTGTCATTCAACTTAAAACTATAAGAACTACGAGGAGAATAATAAAATTTTTCGGGCTTGCTTGGAAAGCATGAAACCAAAATAAGTAAAGAAAGGATAAAAGAAATCACAAGTAGTTTTACTGCATTCATATTTAAAATTTTAGACAGTACTATTTCAACTCAAAATCATCCGTATCCAAGCCAACAGGGAAAACCTTTCTGAATTCCTTTAAATATTCAGCTTTAATTTCAATGCTTTCAATTGCATCTTGATGGGCAATTAATTTAGTTAACACCTCACCTCTTGGATTTATAACGGCACTATCACCACTATGCGCAAAATCATTTCCATCTTTTCCAATACGATTTACACCAATTACGAAGCTTTGATTTTCAATTGCTCGTGCAATCAACAACTGTTTCCAAGGATAAGAGCGTACTTCTGGCCAATTGGCAACGTATAGTAATACATCGTATTCTGCTTGCATTTCTCCATCAACCATTTTCCATTTGTTTCTACTCCATACAGGGAATCGCAAGTCATAACAAACAAGAGGACAAATTTTCCAACCTTTATATTCAATTATAATTTTTTCTTGCCCCGCTTTAAAGTGATTGTTCTCTCCTGCCATTCTAAATAAATGGCGCTTATCGTAATGCAACACTTTTCCGCTTGGTTCAACCCAATACAAACGATTAACTAAATTACCATTTTCTTTAACTGCAATGCTTCCAGTTATAGCGGCGTTTTTCTCTTTTGACTTTGCAATCATCCACTGCAATCCTTTTTCACCATGTTCTTCTGCAATAGTTGTTCTATCCACAGCAAAACCTGTTGTAAACATTTCGGGAAGAACAATTATATCCGTTTGCTCAATAATAGAATTAATCTTCTCATCAAAATGCTTGAGATTAGCATCTACATTTTCCCAATGAAGGATAGTTTGAACAATAGATATTTTTAAGTTTTCCATTTATTATTTATCAAAATCAAAACGCAAGCGATAAGCCATTCCAACATTAAAAAAGAAAGGAATTTTAGGTGCACGATAAACAACCGAGTTTGCAATTTCATTTTCGGGCTTATGCTTTGTATTGTATTTATAATCCAATAAACTATAATTTATCATGCGGCCAAACTCAGCGTATAAAACAATTTTCTTTTTAATGTAAACATCTACAAATGCTTTTACACTCATATCATCAATGCGCATATAATTATGTTCAGCGCCTTTTAATAAAAAAGAACGTGTGTACGAACGATAATTTAAACCTGCGTAAACCATTTGTTTTTTCACGGCATACTCAAACTTATAAAAGGTTGGGAAGGTGCCGTACATTTTAAATCGGTCGCTCACGGCCCAATCAACACTAATAATTGGAACAAAGAAGTTTCCAAAAAATTCCTTGTTATAAAACATTCCCCCTTTTACCGAAAACTTATCGCTGAATTTACGAGTAACCAAGGCAAATACTCCTGGCTGAAAATTATAAGAACTTACTTTTTCTCCAACTGTGCCTGCCAACTTAGGCATTGCTAAAACCAAGTACTTCCATTTTTTGTTTTTGGTTTCGCGTTGCAATCCAATTGGTAAAATTGTTGCGTATAGTGAAGTGGAATAATCTAATTTTTGTTGCGAAACAGCATTTGTAAAAGGGATTCTTTCATTTACTCCAACACTTGTAGATGCAACTAAATTTTCGGCAAACACCCTAATAATAATGGTGTTTTGCGAATCAAGTTTAATAGGTGCAGTTAAATTTAAAGCGTAGTTATTTACTTTTTCATTTCCTCCAAAACTATCTACATAATTAGTTTGTACACGTTGATTATTAACATTAATTAAATCAACATAAGGCTGGGCAAATCCGCTAAACGCTGCAGAGAATAAAAAAAATAGTATTACTCTTAGCAAATTCATTACTGCTGTTGATTGTTTACTTCTATTTCAGTTTCTCCTTGCTCAACAGTTTGTCTAAAACTCGCAATTATATTATCCATTTCTTCTTCATGAATATATCCTTTTGTTAAAAGATAAATTCCTTTTTCAGTTTCGCCCAACACACATGGATAGGAAGTGATGCCTATTTTTTTAATATGTTCAAATTCATCCGCAGTTATTTTTTGAAATTGTTCACTATTCATGCGATTAACCAAATCTTGAGCATCCACTTCGTAATTAGCTGCCAACTCCATGTAAACTTCTTTTTCATTCAAATCTCTTCCATTATAAAAATGCTCGTATTGAATATCGTGCGCAAACTCCACACTGCGAAAAGGCAAAATAGATTTAAACGCTGAAAGGGCAATCGCTGGCTTTATAGAATTGTTCATGTATGAACCTTCTTCAA
Organism: Bacteroidota bacterium; assembly: GCA_016702705.1. Classification (GTDB taxonomy): domain Bacteria; phylum Bacteroidota; class Bacteroidia; order B-17B0; family Aurantibacillaceae; genus JADJDM01. The sequence goes on from JADJDM010000022.1 coordinate 86,550, forward strand.
CTAGTTCTTTATATTTTTCTCCAAATTTCACACCAGTGTAATCTTCCACTTTAGGCATTGCATCTTTTAAAAACTCCTTCATATTACCAATTGGCGCAATCGCATCACCAACAATTAGTCCTCCGCTAACAGCTATGAAATCAAAAAAATCCGAATGCTTTAACTGCATCTCATCCATTACTCTTCCAAAGGCATAACACCATCCACACATGGCATCTTGTACATATACTATTTTAGGCTTATTCATCTCTTATTCTGGTAATTTATGAAACACATTTCTTTTTTTACTCCAAACCATAAAGGCAATTCCAATTAATACAAATGGAATACTTAACCATTGCCCCATATTTAATTTCATTGAATCTTCAAATGCTACTTGATTTTCCTTTAGCATTTCATCAAAGAAACGCTCAGTAAATAAAAGAACACAAAATAATCCAAACATAAATCCTTGAGGGAATTTATCGCGTTTTTTTAACCACAACCAAAAGAAAAGTATAAATAAAATGAAGCCAAATAAACCTTCATATAACTGAGCCGCATGACGAGGAATTGCATACACTTGAAATGTAAACAAATTGCTTGCTTCTTGGTTTTCGCGCATTAATTTATCAGGGGCAATAAAAATATGTTTATCGTCTGGCCTTGTATTACTGCTGTACCAAGCAATTTCACTTGCCACTTTTAGTATCGAATCTTTAGGTACAACCGAACTCGTTTTTACATTTACCTCTAATAATGAAACCGTGTGGCGATTTACAATGGTATCTTTCCCCAACAATTTATAATCTACCTTATCAATATTGGTCAGACTTTGTTTTATTGATTGATCTAAAGGATTTAAAAACACAAAGCCATAACTTGCACTTGTAGGTTTACCTATAATTTCGGAGTTCATTAAGTTACCACCTCTAATACACATCGCTGATAAGGCTACAACAATTACCAACCTATCAAAAATCCAAAGCCAATTTTCTTTTGTTTTACGGCAATACAACCACATAGCTGTTAAAATACCAATGGCACTTCCATGACTTGCTAAACCGCCTTCCCAAATTTTAAAAACATCTAATGGATTTTCAACCAATGCTTTAAAATCGTAAAACAACATGTGTCCCAAACGAGCGCCAACAACGGTTCCAACAATAATATAAAGTGTAAGGGTATCTAAATCTTTTTGTGGACGAAGTTCAGTTCTATATACTTTGTTCATCACAAACTGGCTTCCGATAAAAGCAACTGCAAACAATAATCCGTACCAACGCACTGGCCAATCTATTCCCGGAATAATAAACATTTCGGGATCGGCATTCCAAAGAAAATATAAAAGAGTAGTACCCATAGGAAACAAAAATAAGGAAATAATTTGGTTTTAAGATTTCCGAAAAATAAGACAGATTTGTGCTGGAAATAATTTCACTTTTCCTAAAACAATAAATATTTTCATTAAATTTATGCATGAAAAAAATCATTCTGTTTAGCCTTGCAACCGCACTCTTAACTTTCTCTTGTAAAAAGAAAGATAATACAAGCGAAGATGATGGGCACACGCACACTGAACCTAAATTAATTTTCAAATTCAAATTTGATCCAAATCAAGTTCGTTTAGATAATTTGGGTAATGTTTCTACTATCCCTGCTAATCACAGAGCGCAATCACCTACATTCAATAAAATGAGCGCACATTATGTTGAGCTTGCTCCAGGCGATTTAACCGCTGTTGGTGCAGGAAAAATATTATACCATGCTCCCGAAACTACTGCAGGTGGTTCAACAGCAATTGATTTTAACCAATCGGTAAGAGTTGGTGATGGACAAGAGTTTTTTTCGGTACCTTTAAAAAACGTGACTGCTGGCACATACAAATGGCTAAGAGTTTCTTTAGCTTATCAAAATTATGATATCGTTTATAAAGATACCGTTCTGCCGGGTAATGATTTAGGAACAGGAACCATTGCTTCCTTTGTTGGATATAACACCTACATTGGAAATTACACTATTAAATCGCAAACACAAACTGTAAATGCAAATAAATTACAAGGTTACTGGGGCTTTGAAACCAATGTGTTTGGCACTTATTTCACTCTAAGCGGGCAAACACCTCCAAGTTCAACAACAGTAGTTAACCCTAATTTCGCAAATTCGCCAATACCTGCAGGTTCGTGTTTGGTAACGGGGCAATTTGTAAATTCTTCGGGTTCTAACGCTCCACTCACTATTACTGGCACTGAGGAACACGATATAATTATTACAGTTTCGCTTTCTACAAACAATAGTTTTGAGTGGAAAGAAAATAATAACGATAATTATTTTCAACCTACCGCAGGCGATACAGTTGTTGACATGGGCTTAAGAGGGATGATCCCTAAATGGGAATAAGCTATAGGAAATAAATTAATATTAATAGTGAGTTGATAATTACGTTTCAATTGAACTCCGCTTTCCTTGCCTACCATGTAAGAAAATAATTATTCGTCAGTTTACCTTTATTCCCAATAAGACCGAGCGCGTTAGCCCTGAATCTGGGTGCAGGGCCTTGTCTAGTGCGTGGCCTCCCCAGATTCTTGACTTCTTTTTGTTTCTTTTTCTTGGTCAAGTAAGAAAAAGAAAAATTATCGAAAGAAAGGTTATTATAATTCTTTAACGAATTCTAATAAAAACACCACTTTCATCAAAATTACTTTCCTTAAATTTGTTCTGCATGAAGAAATTAATTTTACTCTTTGTTATTGCCATAAGTTCAAGTGCTATTGCGCAAACATTTGAATTAGACCAAGTAGAACAAATGTGGCGCCCTCGTATTAGAGCCGATTTTAGATATGTTGCCCCAACTAAATACCAAGATACTTCTAGTAAATTTTCTTCAACCGAACAATCCATTGTTTTTACATTTCCTATTAAAACAAAATTGGGAGCCGATTTAAAGTTAGATTTATCCTCACTTAAATTAAAAGATGTTTTAAAAAACTCAGTTTCTATAAAAGCCTCGCAGGTAATGGGAAGTGTTAAGTTTGGATCAAAACAAGTAAGCACTGGATTGGATAGTATTAAAACACGCAATTTATATTATGGATACGCAGGTGTGTTTGGATTAAAACTTACAAAAAAATACAGAATCATGTTTTACTCATTAAACGCAGGATTTAACGAGCAAGACAAAACCATGAACACCTTGGCATTAAGAGCAAATGGAGTAATAGGGCAATTTCATATAAGAGGTTTAAGAAAAAATTATTATTATGGCGTGGCAGCTTCGTATGGCGACGGGCAGTTTTTTCCAATGCCGTTTTTTGGCGGAATGCAACCCGCGGGTAGCAAAGGAACAATTAACTTTACTATACCTGCGCAAATTTATTACCAATACAAACCCAATCAAAAACACGCAATATCAACAGGCTTAACATTGGATGGTTTTAGATATGGAATGCAATTTAAAAACGAGCGCATTAACTTTAATTACGCAAACGTAAATATGTTTGCCAATTACCGCTACAAACTAAATAAAACATTTGGCTTTAGAGTGCAGGCAGGATACAACCTAGTACAGCGTGTTGTATTAAGTGATATTGACATCAAAAAAACTCGCTATCCTTTACAACCAGGCTTTTATGTAGAAGCAGGTATTTTTACAGTATTTGGAAAGAATTTATTTGAGCAGGTTACAGCTGCAGTAAATGATGGGGTTTTGAATTTTTAGAAAAGCCTTTTGGTTCTATGCTTTCGCTTTGTCACTTATAACTTTTGACTTAGCATCATACTTCACAAACAAGTTTATCCAAACTAATCGTGCGATACGAAAAATGGTTGTCCATAAAAGTAAACCTGCGGCAACGAATGAAATTAAAAAAGATAGTTCGCTTAAATTTAAAAGCAAACACATAATTAAATACATTCCAACTCCAAGTGCAATGGTTAAGCCATACGAAACATACATAGAGCCATAAAAGAAACCAATTTCTTTCATGAAATTTTCGCCGCAATTAGAACAAGCTGGATTAATTTTTGAGAAATCTTTAAATGAAAATGGATTTTTAGAAACAAAGAAATCGCCTTCGTGGCAATGCGGGCACTTATTAAAAAGCACGCTGTATAGTTTTGTTCCTTTCCACATAATTATTTATATTAATTGACTTTCTACTTTTTTCCAATCACCACCATTATATACTTCGGTAATTCCTATTTTTTTAAGTTCAGAAACAGCCATTGAACTGCGCATGCCCGAAGCACAGCACAATACCAATGGTTGCTTTAGCTTAAGCATTTCTACTTCGTTGGTAATTTGTTGTAAAGGAATATTAATAGAGTTTGGCACATTGCCGTAGGAAAATTCTTTTTCACTTCTTACATCAATTACTGTTGCACCGCTTTTTAAAACCTCAGCTAAATTCAATTTATCGTTCTTCAAAATATTATTTAATAATGTTGTCATTTTATTTTTTAGTTGGGCATACAAATGCAGTTGTTTTCACTCCAGTTTTTTCAATTGCCGAAAAACCTCCCGCTACATCAACTAAGTTCGTAAAACCTCTTGCTTTTAATATAGAAGCTGCAATTACACTGCGGTATCCGCCAGCGCAATGAATAAAATATTTTTGGTCTTTATCCAAATAATTAGTCCACTCATTTATATAATCAAGCGGTTTACTTTCTGCCTTTTCTAAATTTTGCGCTTCGTACTCTCCAGGTTTTCTAACGTCTAAAACGTTTATTGTTTCCTTCTCGTAGGTATCAACAAATTGTTGAGCTGGTATAGATAAAATACTTTCTGTTTCTTTACCTGCCTTTTCCCAAGCATCAATTCCACCTTTTAAATAACCAAGGCAATTATCATAACCTACACGTGATAATCGTAACACCGTTTCCTCTTCTCTACCTTCTGGTGCAACTAACAAAATTGGTTGTTTTAAATCTGTTATTAAAGCTCCAACCCAAGGAGCAAATTGCCCATCAATGCCAATAAAAATTGCATTTGGAATATGCTTCACAACAAACTCTCCTTGTTTTCTAACATCTAAAATAAGCGCATAATGTTCATTTGCTATCGCCTCAAAAGCCTCAGGCTCCAAAGCAATTGTACCACGTTGCAATACATCGTCAAACGAATCGTAACCTGTTTTGTTAAGCATTGCATTTTTAGGAAAATATTGCGGAGGAGGTAAAATGCCTGTTGTCAATTCTTTTATAAAAGCTTCTTTTGATGCTGCTTGAAAAGCATAGTTCGTTTTCTTTTGATTTCCTAAAGAGTCGAAAGTTTCTTTACTCATGTTTTTACCACAAGCCGAACCTGCGCCATGTGCTGGATACACAATCACATCATCAGCTAATGGTTTTATTTTATTGTGTAAGGAATCATAAAGCATTGCCGCTAAATCTTCTTGTGTAAGGTTTGATTTAATTGCTAAATCTGGGCGGCCAACATCGCCAATAAACAAAGTATCGCCAGTAAAAATGCAATAATCTTTTCCGTTTTCATCTTTTAATAAAAAAGTAGAAGACTCTAATGTATGCCCAGGTGTATGCAAAACTTTGATGGTTAACTTTCCAACTTTAAACTCTTCACCGTCTTTCGCAACATGACTTTGATAGGTAGTTTCTGCATGTGGTCCAAATACGATAGTTGCCCCAGTTTTGTTCGCTAAATCAACATGTCCACTAACAAAATCAGCATGAAAATGTGTTTCGAAAACATATTTAATTTTTACATTTTCTTTTGCTGCTGTAGCAATATAAGGTGCTGTTTCTCTAAGTGGATCTATGATTGCCGCTTCACCTTCGGAGCTAATATAATATGCTCCTTGCGCTAAGCAACCTGTATATATTTGTTCAATTTTCATACTTCAAAATGAATTTATTCTAAAAACACAACAAAAGTAAATAATAATAAAGGCAAAAACATACACAATTCGACAAAGAATTATTTAATTATCAACTCCTTAACAATAATTAGTATGCCTACAGCAAGTGTAAACCATCCAAAGGCAGGTTTTAATTTTTTCCCGCTAACATACTTGCCTGCGTAAATCCCAATAAATATCCCCAAAACACTTAATCCCGAAAACAATAGCAAGGATTTCCAATTAATATCAATTGTCCCTATATTTCCTGTAAATCCTATAAGCGAATTAATTGCAATAATACTTAAAGAAGTACCTATCGCCTTTTTCATTGGTACACGCGCAAATAAAATTAAAACTGGTATAATTAAAAAACCGCCTCCTGCTCCAACAAAACCCGATAAAAAACCTACCAAAACACCCAAAAACATTAATGCTGGAATGCGAAAAGGCATACGATAAAACTCATCCCACATTAAATCCTTTAAAGCAACATTTTTCCCAGTCCTAATCATGGTAATTGCAGAAAAAAACATAACAATAGCGAAAACAACCATTATTAACACTTGTTTTGTAACAACTAGAGTTCCAATGTTAAAAAAAACATCGGGCAAGTTAGGCACCAAGTATTTTCTTACACAAAACACACTTATTACAGAAGGAATTGCAAATTGTAAAATTGCTTCCAAACTAAAATCTCTTTTCTTTAAAAACGCAAAAGCACCAATGAAAGAGGTAATTCCAATAATAAATAAAGAATAACCCGTTGCAATTTGAGCTTCGTAATCAAGAACATAAACAAGCACAGGAACCGCTAAAATAGAGCCGCCTCCGCCAATTAAGCCTAAACTAAAGCCAATTAAAACAAACAAAAGTGCGTAAACTATCTCCATAAATATTTAGGGACTGCAAATATAAGCCATAAGCCCTATTTTTGGGCTAATTACCTTATCTAATTTCATTATTTAATGTAGTGTTAAAAAATTAACAACTTATTAAAAAAAATAGTATTTTTGGATTTGCTATAAATTGACCTGATTCTATGTATATAACTAAAAACAAACTATTTACATTCATTTTTGTCTTGTTTCTTACGACAAGTTCGTTCGCACAATTCAAAATAAATGAGTATTCATGCGCAAATGTAAGCGGACAAGTGGATGCTTTTGGCGGTACACCTGATTGGTTCGAGATATATAATACCACAACTAGTGCTCGTCCATTAACTGGTTACTATGTATCAAACGATATTAATCAAAAAGGAAAATGGCAGTTCCCAATCGGTACAACTGTTCCTGCGCAAGGTTTTATACTTGTATATGCTTCAGGCTTAGATACTGCATTTGCTGGCGAGTATCATACTAATTTTGATTTATTACAATCTAAAGGAGAAAAAATAATTTTATCAAATAATCAAGGAACCGTTATCGATTCGGTAACTGTTCGTCGCCATCAACACAATCATGCTTGGGCGCGTATCCCAAATGGTTCTGGTACTTGGAAAGTTTTCGCTCGTAATCCAATTTCAAACGCTCCAACTTGGACACCAGGGACAACAAATGTTGTTACAGGTTTAAGATCATTTATTGGATACTTACCTACTCCTATCTTTGATTTACCAGGTGGATTTTATTCGGGACCAACACAAGTTAGTTTATCTGAAGTATCAAATGCAACGTTTGATTTAATTGACCCACAAATTTATTATACAGGAAGCAATGCATGGACAGGTGCAAATCCAAGCGTAACTGGAACTGCTAAAAGATTATTTTTTGACCCTGCTGGTGGTACGCCAATCTTCATTGATTCAACAACTGTTATTAGAGCATACTTAGACACAAATAATTTAGGTTTTGGATTAGGTTATTTACCTAGTTTTATGGAGACTCATACTTACTTTATTAATAGTTCAAATGTATTTCCTAGTACTGGATTACCAATAAACACCGATTTTACTTTACCAACTGTTTCAATAACGTATGATACAGTAACTGTTGGCTCTTATCCAGGAGCTGCTCCGCTTAATCCTAACTTTTATATGGTTAGTATGGAATACTATGACGCTAATGGTAATTTTAAATTTCAAACAGTAGGCTCTTCTCCAGCGCCATTTGGTGATGATGCTTTGCCAAACTCATTAGGTGGAATTAACTATTATGCAGATGATGAATTTGGTTATAGTTATACCAACAAACAACAGTTTTATACTAATTCAACATTAAAAACAAGTACAAGAACTGAACAAGTTAACATCAACTTTAGAGCTGCTGCAGATGATAAATTTCCAACGGAATTAAACGCAACAACTTTCCCAGCGCACATGCGAGATGCTATGGCACAAACCTATGCCATGAAAAACAATCTTGATTTAGATGGCTCTAGGTACCAACCTTGTATTATGTACTTAAATGGTAAGTATTGGGGAGTTTATGAAATAAGAGAAGTTTTTGATGCTGAATACTTAAAACACTATTATGGTGTTACACCTGAAAAAGTTCAAGTATTACAAAACAACGGTATTTTACAAGGCTTTCCTCCTTTGCAAGCAGCTTACGATTGGGGTAACTTAGTTAGTTTTATAACTACTAATGATATGGCTAACGATTCCTTATTATCATTAGCTGATTCGATGTTAAGTTTTAGTAGTTTAATTGATTTAATTATTTACAATGGTTATACAGCTAACGGAGATTTTCCTAATAAAGCATCTTGGTGGAGAGCACCTGACACTACAAGTAGTGCAATAAAATGGAGATACCACATGTTTGACATGGATGATATTTTTGGATTAGGAGTTAATAATGCTGGACTTACTAGTACCGACCCTGATGCATCAACCTGCCAACACCAAAATTTATTTAATACAGTTACAGATTCGAGTAGAGCTCACTTAGCTATTTTTAATTCATTAATGGCAAGCGATACATTTAAATCTGCCTACATCAATCGTTACTCTCACTTATTAAATACAAGTTTAAAATGTAATGCAATTATTTCGCATATAACAAATGTTAGAAACATATTATATCCTGAAATGGCCCAACATACCGCTAAATGGGGGCAACTGATACAATTTGGAATCTGTGTGTTGACACAATGAAATATTGGATTAACCAACATTGTGCAAACGTTGTTGATGATATAAAAAACTGTTACAATGTAACAGGTCCATTACGTTTTTGTACTGAAATTGAACCGCAAGGAACAGGCTCAGTTGTATTAAATAATGTTAGTTATCCCGAAGATCATTCGGATCAATATTTTGCTAATGTTTACTTTAACGCTATTGCTGTTCCTAACGAAAATTATTATTTCGATCATTGGGAAGCTACTGATTTTACTTTGCCAGATAGTATAATTAGAAGTGATAGTATTCAATGGCATTTTGATTCAGTATCATGTATTAAAGCCGTGTTTAAACTTAAGGAACCATACAACTTAGTTGGTGAGCCAATTGTTCCAACAGGTTTCTCTCCTAATGGAGATGGTAATAATGATTTATTAAATGTATACGGAACTCGTGAAACAACTGATTTTAATTTAGAAATCTACAATCGTTGGGGACAAAGATTATTCCAATCTAGTGATAAAACAAAAGGATGGGATGGTACTTACAATGGAGCAGAAGCACCTGTTGGTGTATATGCCTATACGTTTAAAGTTACCATTGATGGAGAAATTATTCAAAAAAGTGGAAGTATTACCTTAATAAGATAATCATAGAAAAGAAATTATGAAGAAAACCATACTGACATCACTTATAGTTTTTTGTACTACGATTATTGTAGCGCAGGATGTACATTTTTCTCAATTAAATAATAGTCCATTATTAATTAACCCAGCAAACACTGGTTTATTTGATGGTTACCAAAGAGCTATTGTAAATTATCGTTCTCAATGGGCATCAGCAGGTAGTCCGTTTAAAACCATGGCTGCATCTTTTGATGCTGAAGTGGGGATGAAAAAGAAAAAGAACGCTTACTTAGGAATTGGTGGTTTTATTTTTCAAGATAAAGCAGGAGCAGCTAACTGGAAACAATTTAAAGCAGATTTATTTGTAAATGGAATATTAAAAGTTGGAAAAGAAAGTCACCTTGCTTTAGCTGTTGGCGGCGGATTTGGACAACATTCAGCAGATTTCGCTAGCCTTACTTTTGGTAATCAGTATAACGGAAAAGAATTCACCACTGAGTTCTCAAGTAATGAAATTATTGCTTTCAGAAATTATTCTTATGCCGATTTATCATCGGGTATTGTTTACGAATTTGATAAAACTTCTGTGAATTTCGACCATAATGCATCCTATAAACTTGCTGTTGGTTTTGCTGGTTACCATTTAAATCAACCTCGTTTTGATTACGGTGGAGCTGATGGTCAAAAATTAAACGCAAAGTATGTTGCATCTTTAAATGGTCAATATGATTTTAAAGGAACCAAATTATCTTTATTGAGTAATAACTATTACATGATGCAAGGTAAGTTCAGAGAATTAAATGTTGGCGCTATGCTTCGTATGCGTTTTAATGATCAAACTAAAATTACAGGGATGGTTCATGAAACATCTTTGTATCTTGGTTTAAGCATGAGAAATGGTGATGCTATTATTCCTCAATTGATGTACGAAATGTATGGTTTTGCATTAGGACTTTCTTACGATTATAATATTTCGAGCTTTAAACCTGCTACAAAAGGTAACGGTGGCATCGAAATCTCTTTACGTTGGACTAACTTACGTGATGGTATTTTCCGTCAAGGTAGAGAGTTTAATAAGTCGAAATAATCTTAATTGAGTTTTTATGAAGTCCTTAAGCATTTTAAGCCTTGCCTTTTTCGGTTTAATTAGCTTTTCAAGTAAGGCTCAATTTTTCACCAACACCGTATTTAATAGAAAAGCTGCTTATATCGAACTTTTTGGAACTGGTATTGGAGCAACTGCTAACTACGAATACTTGTATAAAGACAATGGTATTAAACAAGGCATAAAAGGCGGGGCAGGTTATTTTGCCGATTTGTTTGATGCAAATCAACCGCGTATCGTTAGTGGAAACTTAGAATATATAACCTTTGCTGGCTCAAGACAACATCAAATAGAAGCTGGATTAGGTCTAGCTTTTCAATACAAATATTATCAAAAAAATTGGCAAAGTCCAACATACTATATTTCGAATTCAGACACATTAACTACATATACCGACCACCAATATAAATTTAGACGTGTTGGCCCGGCCATTGTTCCTCGCATTGGTTATCGTTATCAAACACCTGATGGAGGCTTAGTTTTGCGTGTAGCCTACACACCTTTACTTTATTTTATAAACACCGAAAAAGAGTTTTACGATGGCGAATTGCTAAGTAAAAAATCGATTCCCTTTCAAACTAAAATGGCTTGGGGTGGCATTAGCATAGGTTTCAGCTTTTATTAATATGCAGAAAATTTTAAACAAACGAAAAATCATAAATGACCCAATTTATGGATTCATCACAATTCCTGATGAACTCATTTATGATTTAATTAATCACCCCTACTTCCAGCGCTTAAGACGAATAAAACAACTAGGAATGACTAATTTAGTTTATCCTGGTGCTTTGCACACGCGTTTTCATCATGCCATTGGAGCAATGTGGTTAATGGTAGAAGCAATAAAAGTACTTCAAAGTAAAGGTGTTGAAATTAGTAAAGAAGAAGAACAAGGAGCCATCATTGCCATTTTATTGCACGATATTGGTCACGGTCCTTTTTCTCATGCGCTAGAGCACACTATAGTTCATGGTATTAGTCACGAAGATATTTCGGAAATGCTGATGAATAAATTGAACAAAGAGTTTGATGGAAAACTCAGTTTAGCTATAAAAATATTTAACGATAAATACCCTAAAAAATTCTTGCATCAGTTAGTTTCGAGTCAATTAGATATGGACAGACTCGATTATTTAAAAAGAGACAGTTTTTACACAGGCGTTTCAGAAGGTGTAATTAGTAGTGATAGAATCATAAAGATGTTGAATGTTTTAAATAATCAATTAATTATTGAAGAAAAAGGCATTTACAGTATTGAGAAATTCATTATTGCGCGAAGGTTAATGTATTGGCAAGTTTATTTGCACAAAACTGTTTTATCAGCAGAAAACATGTTGGTTAAAATTTTACAACGTGCTAAAGAATTAGCTTCCGAAAAAAAGGAATTGTTTTGTTCTCCAGCTTTAAGTAAGTTTTTATATAACAGATACGGGAAAAAAGATTTTGACAAAAACCCTGAGGTACTTGAGTTATTCGCGAAGCTCGACGACTATGATATTTTTGGGGCAATTAAAGTGTGGGCAGATAATGAAGATGAAATATTAAGCTATTTGTGTCGATGCTTAATTGATAGAAATCTTTACAAAATAGAAATTCAAAACGAAGAGTTTAAAGAGTCGTATGTTAAAGCTAAGAAAAAGGAAATTGCTACTAAGTATAAAATTAAAAAAGAAGACTTAGATTATTTTGTTTTTAGCAGCAGCGTGGCAAACGAAATTTACAATGTAGATAAAATAGGAATCACTATTCTATTTAAAAACGGAAAAACAAAAGATATATCCAAATCAAGCGATCAACTGAATGTTGAAGTACTGAACAAAACCGTTAAGAAATGGTTTATTTGTTATCCTAGATAAAAGAGCAGAAAGAACCCAAAGTGGGGTCGAGCGTCATGCTGAGCCTGACGAAGCGCGAGACTTATTTATTATTGAGTACATGTAGGAATCCGTTAAACTTACCTCGCTTCACTGATTCAACAATGTAATAGTAAACTCCATCACTTAATTCGTTAGGTTTCCAATTGTTTTGATAATTGGTTGCTTCGTACATTTTAACGCCCCATCTATCAAATATTTTCACTGATGTTCCTGGATTTTTATGAAGGTTTTTAATAAAGAATACATCGTTGATATTGTCGCCATTGCTAGTTACAATATTTGGAATTACTAAATCACAATCAATTGCCAAAACGGTAATGGTATCTGTATCAACAAAATTACATTTGTCTTTTACGCTATAAACGTAAGTTTCAGTAGTTGCAACATTATTAATAATCCATGAGTTACTTGCCCCGTTTGATACAACCGGGTTAATATTTTCATTCAATAACCATGTACCTGCTACTGCCCTATTCCATTTGTTTGCGTAGTGGTAAATGTATAACTTTCTCAATGCAAATTGAGTCCAATTCTACAACCGAAACTCTTGGTGGATCAAACAACACGGTTACTCGCACCGAATCACTTGCTGTATTACCATTACAGCTTTCTGTTGCAGTTACATAATAAGTTGTATTAACAGTAGGAAACACAACAACATTAGCATTTGTGTTAGTTGTATGTTGCCAAGCATAACTTATAGTTCCGCCGCCACCTGTTGTAAGTGCTTTTAGTTGCAAACTTCTACCTTTACAAACGCTTGTATCATTAGTTAAATTAACAGCAAATGGCGTTGGATCTTTGATATATAATTTTTTTACCAATTTCCCGCTTAATGGAATGCATGGATTACCTGAATAATCAATCGTTATAATTACAACCTCTAAACCTGGCGCATAATCACTTTCGGCAATAGCATCCGCAATAGCACTTAAGTTAAACGATACAGATGTTTGATTATTAAATGTGATAACAGATGGAATGGTAATTCCAATATCAGCTGGAGAGTTACTTCCACTTGTTCCTGTAATACTGATATTATAGTTATGAACTCCAACACCTGCTCCTGAACCATTTTCGGTAAAAGTTAACAAGGCATCTCCACAACCTTCTACAATTAACGTATCATTGTTAGAGCCCAGTACGTCTAGCGTTCCAGATAAATATAAAAATGTATTTACATCTACGCGCACCGAATCAAACAAGGTATCTTGCCTACAGGCATCCGTAACAAAATAATAATACGTATTAACAATGGCAGGCGGTACATAAGAAGAAGATGAAGAAACAACGTTTCCTAATGAATTAGTCCATTGCTGCAAATATGCGGGAACCCCTCCTGTAGCTTGCGCAATAAGTGTTACCGATTGATTAGAACAAATTGCAGTATCATTAGTTACTGTTAAAGCTAAGTCGGGTGATTCTAATATCGTAAAAGTATAATCAATGGTATCAACCACATTACATGGATTTGTGTATGTGTAATAAATATGAACCGTTTCTCCTGTATCAACAATTGCTTCGTCGATTGCGAAAATTGGAACCAACACCGTATCTTCTCCTGCTGGGAAAAACACTGTATCGTTTAATCCAGTATAATCCGCTGCGCTTGCGGTTCCATCAATACCTAACACCAAGGTATCTGCATTTGCAGATGAAGTTGTTGGGCGTGTAAAAATTAAATTTAGTGAACCACAATTTTCATAAAGTGTATTACTACTTCCAATTGGACCAACACTATTTCCTGTTGTAGAAATATCAAATGGTGAAGTACTCGAAAAACTTCCTGCCTCTAAAAACACACCTGCATCAACAATACCATCAATTGCATCGGCTACCATCAACTTAATGTGATATGTTTGCCCGCACTGAACAGCTTCCCTAGCCGTTAATACAGTAGTAAATCCATCATACTCACACACGGGTCCTGCTGGGTTTTCATTATCTACATAATACTGAGAATTAGAATTTGCGTTTACGTTAATAGCTGTAACAGGAGTTGTTGTTCCTGGAATTAAAGCGATATTATGAGCGGGCATAGGAACGGTAATACCACTTAACACAAATGCAAAAACGTCAGCATAATTTCCCGACACATATTCCATATACTCATCAGTTCCAAAAACATACTTAAACTTTATACTATCCGATTGAGGAACAAAATCAAATTCCAATATTGCTGCATTTTCGGTAGTTACACCCGCAACCGAAGTTAAATACGCATTACCAGGCTCTAAGTTATCAATACCAGATCCACTCGCGTTATTTGGTCCCGAAGGTCCGTTAACACCTGTAACCACCCCTGTAGTTAATACAACACCCGAATTAATTCCTAAATTATTCCCACCTACAACATTAAAGGAACCAATAGCTTTGTATGTAGCATTAAATGCCCCTGTAAATGTAATGTTAGTAGCGGTAACGCCGGTTCCTAATAATACATTTTGAACCAACTGCTGTGGAGTTAGCGCTGTGCTTGTATTTAATTGTGCTAAAATAACCTTAGGTAAAAAGGAAACACAAATTAAAAGTATGAGGTATAGTTTTTTCATTCAGTTAGTTAGAAAAGCTAAATTAAGGAATAAACAAGGAATTTTGCAATTTTTTTAGTTAACAATGAATTAAAAGATAAATTTGCAGCAAACAATTCGATTATGGAAAAGAAAATAATTAATGACTATATCTCTTCAAACAAAGAGCGCTTTTTAAATGAACTATTAGATCTTTTAAAAATCCCGTCTATTAGTGCTGATAACAAGTATAGCGCAGATGTGTTAAAAACCGCAGAAGCAGTTAAAACAAGACTAATTGAAGCTGGAGCCGATAAAGTAGAGGTTTGCCCTACAAAAGGTTTCCCGGTGGTTTATGGAGAAAAAATGATTGACCCAAAATTACCAACAGTAGTAGTTTATGGTCATTACGATGTTCAGCCAGCTGACCCTTTAAATTTATGGGACTCGCCTCCATTTGAGCCAGTTCTTAAAAAAACAGCTGTTCACCCTGATGGAGCTATTTTTGCACGTGGCGCTTGCGACGATAAAGGTCAAATGTACATGCATGTTAAAGCTTTCGAAACAATGATGAAAACGAACAGTTTACCATGCAATGTTAAATTTATGATTGAAGGTGAGGAGGAAGTTGGATCTCCAAGCCTTGGTCCGTGGATTATTGAAAACAAAGAAAAATTAAAAGGTGATGTTATTTTAATTTCGGATACATCTATTATTGCTAACGACACACCTTCTATTGATGCAGGTTTAAGAGGTTTAGCGTATATGGAAGTAGAAGTTACAGGTCCAAATCGTGATTTACATAGTGGTGTGTATGGTGGTGCAGTTGCCAACCCAATCAATGTGTTATGTAAAATGATTGCCTCTTGCCACGATGAAAACAATCACATTACTATTCCAGCATTTTACGATAAAGTTGTTGAATTAAGTGCTGATGAAAGAACCGAAATGGCGAAGGCTCCTTTTAACTTAGATGATTTTAAAAAGGATTTAAATGTTGATGACATTAGAGGTGAAAAAGGATACAGCACTATTGAAAGAACAGGCATACGCCCTACTCTTGATGTAAACGGAATTTGGGGAGGTTATACTGGCGAAGGTGCGAAAACCGTTTTACCTTCAAAGGCATTTGCAAAAATATCTATGCGTTTAGTTCCCGACCAAAACTCGCATGAAATAAGTGAATTGTTCCAAAAATATTTTGAAAGTGTTGCTCCTAAATCAGTAAAAGTTAAAGTTACAGCGCATCATGGTGGCGAGCCTGTTGTGGTTCCAATAACATCTGCTGGTTACATAGCTGCAAGCAAAGCAATGGAAGAAACGTATGGTAAAAAACCTGTTCCTACACGTGGTGGTGGAAGTATTCCTATTGTTGCTTTATTTAAAAAAGAATTAGGTTTAGATAGCATATTGTTTGGTTTTGGTTTAGATTCGGATGCTTTACATTCGCCGAACGAACATTATGGTTTATTTAATTATTACAAAGGCATAGAAACAATTCCTTTGTTTTATAAATATTATACCGAAAGCACTAAATAATAGTATTGATTTATTGTAAAAAACACCCTGTTTTTCTAAAAGTATAGAATAACAGGGTGTTTTTTTTTATATAGCTTATCAAAATGTGATGTTAATAATATGCTGGGATACCGAATAAGAATAACAAAAAAATGAGTTAATTTTATAAAAAACTGAGATATGAGCAAATACTTTTCTTTTTTACTTTTATTGCTTTTCTTTAGCACAAAATTATTTTCGCAAAACATTTCTTCCTTAAAAATTGGAGAAAAGGTACCTCCTCTGTATTTAAACAACAACGAAAACAATTCACACTCCTTTTCGTTTACAAAAGTGAAAAAATTAATTTATTTGCATTTTTGGAGTACTAGTTCCGATTCGAGTATTGCTGAATTAAGTGAAGTAAATAAATTATATAACGAATATGCACCTCAAACTTATTCAAACAATTTATCGTTTGATGTAATCACCGTTGCAAAAGGTTCTGATTTTAAAACTTGGAAAGAAATCATAGTTAAAAACAAATTAAATAGAGAATTAAATTATATTTCGCTAGATGGGTATTGCGACTTATTTGTGAAAACGAATAAAATTGATAGAATCCCCTACTCCCTTTTAGTAGATTCAACAGGTGGTATTATACTTAAAAACCCAACTATTTTTCAAGTAAAAAATTATTTAAGTAAATTTTCTGCTGACAATACCAATAACATAATTTCTGGAAGAGTTGTTACTGGTACAAAAGACTTAAATCCGCTTGCATACCGAAAAATATATATCACCAATAAAGATGATGACACCATACAAACTATTATCACAAATAATTTGGGAGATTTTACTATAAAAAATGAATATCCAAAAAATGAATTATCTATTAAAATATCAAAGTATCCAGAAATTACTGGGACAGATAAAGTTTTTTTAGCCAACAATAAAGGCAAAGTAATTGGAATGTTCATACCAAACTCTAATGGATTTACATATAAATTTTTAGCTAAAGATGTATTTATATTAAAACCCATTGAGGAAGAAGAAGACCCAGGAATTGCCTCTTTAAATTATAAAAAGAAATTGTTTTTCACAGAACGAATTTTCCATTCAAATGAAACTAGCCTTAGCGATACATCAAAAAAGAGATTAGATATTATCATACTAAAAATGAAAGAAAACCCAGGTTTTAAAGTAGAAATAAAATCCCACACCGATATAACAGGCAGTCCGGAAGGAAACTTAGTTCTTTCTAAAACAAGAGCTAAAAACATTTTAGACTATTTTGTTTTAAAAGGTATAGACAAGAAAAAAATCATTTCAGTTGGTTTAGGCGATAAATTCCCTATTATCATTTGTGATGATGGGAATTGTACACCTACAGAGCTTGAGTTAAATAGAAGAATAGAATTTATACTAAGCAAATAACGGTTGCTTTTATAAAATAAAAGCCTTAATTGATAAATCAATTAAGGCTTTACTTTTTCAGAAAATTAATTACTTCCTTGTTTAATTTTCGTGAGTATGAAAAAGTAGCGTCGTGTTTTGCTGTTTTAAATACGCGCAACTGAGTGGTAGATGCAAAATGTTTATTTAATTCTTTCCCCACTTGCAAAGGCACAATACCGTCTTTTGCGCCCCACAACAATAAAACCTTAGTGTCCTCAAAATGATAAGTGTAATTTTTATAGGTTGCTTGATGCTGCATTAAATAATTAATTTGCTTTATCCTTACTTCGCGGTCGGGTGTAAAAACGTGCGCAATAAACTTTCGCTTAAATCTATTAGTAGTTGGAAATGGTCGTTTCACAGCTGCCTTCATCATTGCTTTAAACTCTATTTTGTTTTCGGGAACTAGCATACTCGCTATGTTTTTTACATTATTCACCTTTGCTAAACTATCCGACATGGCTGCTGAATAAAATTTAACTGGAGCATCAATAATAACCAATTTATCAACTTCCTCCGAATACAACTGATTATAAACAGAAGCAGTTAAACCACCGTAGCTAAAACCCATTACATGTATATTATTGTTTACATTCATCTTCACTAAAGCCTCGTGTAATTGCTCTGCTTGAAACTCAACCGAATAATTTTCTTCCTTACTTGTGCTTTCTCCAAAATAAATTAAATCGGGAATTAATAAATTATAATGCTTTGATAAGGCTTTAATTTGTTTGTACCAATTGGTTCGGCCATTTACACCCATGCCATGAATCATTAATAAATAAGGTTTGTTTGGCTTTGTAGAATAATGAAGGTGAATGATAGCTTTAGAAGTTTGTAGCAGCGTATCACCCTTCAAAAACTTGTGAATATGCTTAACTACTTTCTTTTCTTGTATTTTAAAAACAAGTGGTGTTTTTGTTTGGGCACTCAAACTAAAAACAGGGATCAGAAAAATAAAGAGAAAACGAACAACTAAACTCATCATAGGGTTTTATAAAACTCCTCTAAAAACGCAATTCCTTGGTCTTTATTGTTTGGTATCACCCCATCTAAAATTGCCTCACGCAAAGCATTTTTTAAATCGCCCACTTTTTTGCAAGGTTGTAAATTAAACATCTCCATTATTTCTTCTCCGCTTACTGGTGGTTGCCAATTGCGCAGCTTATCTTTTTCTTCTAGCTCTTTTAATTTCTCTCTTACAATTTCAAAATTTTGCAAGTAACGTTTTACTTTGTTCGGATTTTTTGTTGTAATATCTGCTTCGCACAAAGTCATTAAATCATCTATATCTTCTCCTGCTTCAAATAATACTCTGCGAACCGCGCTATCAGAAATCTCTGTCTTTGCTAATACAATTGGACGCAAATGGAGTAATACTAATTTTTGTACGTACTTCATTTTTTCGTTTAAAGGCAATTTTAAATTCGCAAATATTTTAGGAACCATTCGTGCACCTTTGTCTTCGTGCCCATGAAAGGTCCAGCCGTGTTCGGTTTCAAAACGCTTGGTTGCTGGCTTTGCTATGTCGTGTAAAATAGCTGCCCACCTCAACCATAAATCGTTGCTATTACGTGCAGTGTTATCCAATACTTCAAGCGTGTGATAAAAATTATCCTTATGCGATTTTCCATTAATGGTTTCTACTCCATGTAACTTAACCATTTCTGGGAAAATAAGATGCAACAAACCTGTATCAAACAACAATTTAAAGCCAACCGAAGGAACGGGAGATAAAATAATTTTATTCAACTCATCAGTAATACGTTCTTTCGAAACAATATCAATACGTTGTTTGTTTTCTGAAATGGCTTGCAATGATTTTTCTTCAATAGAAAACCCTAACTGACTCGAGAAACGAATTGCACGCATCATACGCAAAGGATCATCGCTATATGTAATATCTGGTGCTAAAGGAGTGCGTATAATTTTATTTTCTAAATCCGCTTTACCATTAAATGGGTCGAGCAGTTTACCAAACTCATTTTTATTTAAACCAATAGCAAATGCATTAATGGTAAAATCTCTTCTGTTTTGATCATCTTCCAACGTGCCATCTTCAACAATTGGTTTACGCGAATTGCGGTTGTATGATTCACGACGTGCACCAACAAACTCAATTTCTAAATCATTAATTTTTACTTGTGCAGTACCAAAATTTTTAAATACCGAAAGATGTGCCTCATCGCCTAATTTTTGGTGAACTAATTTAGCAAGTTCAATTCCTTTGCCAATGGTAACGATATCGATATCTTTACTTTCTCTTTCTAGGAAAATATCGCGCACAAAACCACCAATAACATAAGCTTGCACACCAAGCTCATCGGCACAACTGGCAATTAGTTTAAATACAGGATTTTTTAAGTAGGCTTGCACGGCGCAAAGTTAGGTTTATTTGCGAAATGTGTTTGTAATAGAAGAATTAATTTAAAACAAAAAGCCTTAGAAAATTAATTCTAAGGCTTCCTTTATAGTGTAAAACATTACTTCACAATAGTTACATTACCTGGTACATCTAATTTATCTCCATTGTAACCTACAATTTTAATAATGTAAAAATAAACACCATCCGATACTAATTCTCCATTGGTTAACTTACCATCCCAAGTACTATTAATTGCATCCCACTCATACAACAATGAACCCCAGCGGTTGTAAATAGAGCCTTTTGCTTCCTTCGCTCCTTTAATGTCCAAAGAAAACACATCATTGGTACCATCACCATTTGGTGTAAATATGTTTGGTATAATCACTCTAATTTCATCGTCAACAAAAATGGTTACATAAGCTGTATCCTTACATCCACTTTGGTTATCTGTTGCAATCATCATTACATTAAATGAACCACCTTGTTGAAACTCGTTTGCTGCATGTTGTGTAGTAGAAAATGTTGTACCGTTATAAATCCATTGATACGTATCTGCAGAATCTACACCAATACTATTATTAGTAAACACAACAGGCAAAGGCACGCTACCCGAATCGGGACTAGCAGAAATTGCAGCAACAATATTATAATTGGACGCGATAACAGATTGTACGTTACTTGTACAACCATTATTTGCAACCACTACATAAAAAGTATCCACAGTATTTGTTGCTAAAGCTGGGCTATAAGTATTACCCGTATTAACTAAATTAGTTAAGGTGCTATCACTATACCAAGTAACTGTACCTGTTGCACTAGCCGTTAAATTTAAACTTGCCCCTGTACAGGTTGATGCTCCTAAAACACTTGCATCAGCTGGTGTTTCATTAACCAAAATAGTTACACTTGCTGTATGGGTGCAATTACCAGGATTATTAATAGCACTATAAGTATAAGTTCCAGAAGCTAAAGTACTAGCATTGGTAATGGTTTCATTTTGGTTTGTAGAAGTAAATCCATTTGGACCTGTCCACAAAGAACTATTTCCTCCTTGTCCGTTTAAAACAATATTGTTACCCGAACATAGTGTAGTAGCAGCTGCACTTGCATAAGCAGTTGCTGTATCGTTTACAACAATGGAAATAGTAGCTGCATTACTTGTACACAAACCATTTGAAACTGTTACCGTATACGTTCCACTATTTGAACCAACAACAGCATTTATTTGAGGTGCTGCATTAGTTGATGTGTAACCATTTGGACCTGTCCAGCTATAAATTGTTCCATTAGCAGAAGAGGCAGTTAGTATTAAATTTTCTCCCTCACACAAACTATCATCGCTTGCTTGTAGTGGATCTAAAACGGGTGTTTCATTTACTAATATATTAACCGTAGCTGAATGACGACAATCGCCAGGATTATTAATTGAAGTATAAGTATAAAGTCCTGATGCTGCTGTAGTAGCGTTTGTAATAGTTTCGTTTGCGTTAGTAGAAGTAAATCCGTTTGGACCAGTCCACTCCGAACCAGTTCCAACTACTCCAACTAATGAAATCGTATTACCCGAACAGATTGTTGTAGCTGCAGCACTTGCATAAGCTGTTGAAGTATCATTTACAACAACTGTTACATCTCTAACAATACTTGAACAAAATGCGGTAGAAGCAGTTACAGTATAAACACCTCCATTTACATTTACCACATTATTTATATCTGCATTTGCAGTTGTTGCAGTAAATCCATTTGGACCTGTCCAAGTAAAAGTTGTTGCGCCTGTTGATGTAACTATTAAAGCTAAATCTTCACCTTCGCAAAGTACAGTGTCAGCCGCTACTGCAAGTATTGGTTGTTCAGGAGTTTGATTAACCGTTAATAAAATCGAATCTCTATCAGAACATCCTGTAACGCCATCTGTAATTTCAACAGCATAATAACCTGCATTTGAAACCTGAACATTATTTATTTGCAAAGTTCCACCAACAGTATTTAAATAATCCCATACAATATTACTTGCTCCCGATGCAGTTAAAGTTACATCTTGCCCCGAACAAAGTGGATTAGCCGATACACCTAATGTTGCATTTGGATTGGGATTAACAACTACATTAACTAGTACAGGATTACTATTACAACCGCTACCTGTTGCAATAACAGTATAAATTCCTGCATTATTTGCGCTTGCATTTGTTATAGTAGGATTTTGGTCGGCAGAGATAAATACATTTGGCCCAACCCAGCCATAACTTGTTGCGTTTGTTGATGAAGCAAATAAATTAATTGTTTCTCCTTCACATATAGCACTAGAAGAACCTGTTGTTAAAGGATCTGAAGGTGTTTGATTAACATCAATAGCAACTGTTGACTGCGCAGTACATCCATTAGCATCTGTAACTGTTAATGAATATGTGCCATCAGCTGCAATTGTACTTCCCGTTATTGTCGGATTTTGATCTGTACTTGAATAAGTATTAGGACCTGTCCACGAATAACTTGTTCCGCCTGAGCCAAATAAATTTATAGCGCTACCAGTACAATAAGCAGGATTACTGCTTGTTGCAGCCGCAGTTGGATTTGCGTTTACTGTTATATTAATTGTATTACTACTTGTACAATTACTTTCGGTAACTGTTAATGTATAAGTTCCTGCATCAGCTAGTGTAACTGCACCTATTGATAAAGAACTTGTTGAACTAGAAGAATTAGGGCCTGTCCAACTAAAACTTGTTGCACTTGAAGTACCAGTTAAATTAAGTAATTGTCCCACACACAAAGTATTATCGTTTGCAGAAACAGTTGGTGCTGCTGGCGCTCCTGGGTTTGTAATACTATACGGACCAAATGTAACAGGGCAATTAAAATTATCGGTTACGGTTACGTTATAAGAACCTGCAGGTTGATTTGTAATACTATTACTATTACCTCCAACTACAACAGGTGTAGAATTTGTCCAAACATAAGTAAGCGCCCCGGTACCAGTAACAGCAATGTTATTTAATGCACCTGTAGATAAACCACAAGCACTTTGTGTTACAGTAGGCGCTCCTGTTACCCTTGGCAAAGGGTTTACCGTAATTGTGTATGGAACTGCTGTTGCTGCACATGAATTTAATGTAGCATTTAATGTAATGGTAGATGTTGTAACAGAAGTAACATTTGCGGCAGTAAAACTAGGCGTACCACCTGTACCACTTGCAACAGATAAACCTGTAGAAGTACTTGAACTTGTCCACGAAACACTTGTTGTTGGCGACGCTGTAAAATTAATAGCAGCAACATTACTATTACCACAAACTGTTGTGTTTGTAACTGCACTAATAACAGGCGTTGGATTAACAGTTATTGTAAATGTTTGAGAAGAGCCGGTGCAAGAACCTAAAACAGGTGTCGCTACAATAGTTCCTGTTTGTGCAGTAGTAACTAAAGGAGATGTATATGTTGCAATATTACCCGAACCTATTGCGCTGGTAATACCAATTCCATTTACTCCACTTCCCGAATTACTGTTAACCCAGTTAACCGTTGCAGCAGGTGTGCTAGAAAAATTTGTGGCAGCTATACTCGCTCCCCCACAAACCGTTTGATTAGAAGGATCTGTTAAAACTGGAGTTGGATTTACTGTTATCGTAAAAGATTGCGCGGTTCCAGAGCAAGTACCAATAGTTGGTGTTGCTGTAATAACTGTTGTTTGAGTTGCTGTAACCATAGGAGTTGTAAAAGCTCCAATATTTCCTGAACCACTTGCTGATGTTAAACCAACACCAGTAATTCCTGAGTTTGCATTTGTATTCGTCCAAGCAATACTACCACCAGAAGAAGGGCTGTAAGCAAAAGAAACAGCATTTGTATTTGCTCCGCCACATATAGATTGATTATTAACAGTAGCAGTAAATTGTGGTGTTGGATTTACTGTAATAGTAAATAATTGTGCCGAACCACTGCAAGAGTTTAATGTTGGTGTTGCTGTTATTGTTCCTGTTTGCGCACTCGTAACAACCGGTGCAGTGTAAGTAGCAATATTTCCTGCGCCAATTAATGAAATTCCAATATCCGAATCTGTATTTACCCAAGCTACTGTTGTACCAGAAATATCAGTTACAAAATTTGTTGCAGCAATTGCAGCTCCTGCACAAACCGTTTGATTTGAAGGGTCAGTTAAAGTAGGAAGTGGTTTTACCGTAACGGTAACTGTTTGAGCTGGACCAGGGCAACTACCATTAATTGCAGTTGATGTTGGAGTAATAGTATAAATAACATCTTCATTTGTTAATGATGTAACAGTAAGTGTATTTGATATCGTTCCACTTACAACTGCTGAAGTACTCTCTCCAGTAACATCTGCATTGTTTGCTGCAAGCCAAGAATAGGTAGATGGGATTGAACTTGTTAATGTTAAACCAACACTTGTTCCGCTACAAATTGCAGCCGGAGCAGTTGAACTCGTCATACTTGGTAATTGATTTACAGTAATTGTTTTTGTTAATGATTGACGTTGCCCACACACTCCCGAAACAATACAAGTATAAGTTGTAGTTGTACTTGGCGAAACAGTAATTGCTTGAGTTATTTCTCCACCAGGATACCACTCATAAGATGAAGAACCGCTTGGCGCAGTTAAAATTGTACTTGCCCCATTACAAATTGGATTTGCACTTGCAACTATATCAGGAAACTGAACACCTGAGTTGGCACTGATGGTATAATTACAAACATCGTTTGCGTAACCATCTACCATTAAATAATAATCGTTTCCTACTGTTAATCCCGAAGCAGTAATGGTAAATCCTGTTGAGTTTTCTCTAAACTGAGAAACTGGAACGAAATTATTACAAGCTGTTGCAGAAAAAATTTGCATTTGAATTCCTCCACTTGGATAACCACCAACAAAACAATCTCCAACCGTTACATTTAATACTGCTGTTGTTGCACCCGCTGTAAAACGTATCCATGAATTGTTTTCAATATTCACATCAATATCTGGAGATGAATATGGTCCAGCAATATTTGTAGGTGGGTAATATCCAAAAGGACCAGCAGTATTCGTTCCATCTGTTTGATTAACACCTGCAGCTGTTTCATTGTTACCATACATTTGCCCTGCGCCTGTACCTGGTCTATCAGGAGTAAATGCAGCACTTGTAGATGCACTGTAACCATTTAAATCGCAAATATAAAGTGCATTGGCACATGCGTCATTTGTGTTTGT
Organism: Bacteroidota bacterium; assembly: GCA_016702705.1. GTDB lineage: Bacteria > Bacteroidota > Bacteroidia > B-17B0 > Aurantibacillaceae > JADJDM01. The sequence continues at coordinate 112,095 of JADJDM010000022.1, forward strand.
AGTAACGCACATTCCAAAATTCCCGAAGTTGGTTGTACCATAACAAAATACTCTAACATATACAGTTGAACCTGGCGTTAAACCTGTTTGATTTAAGAAGGGTTGTAAATCATTTGAAGAACCTGGGTAGTTATAATCATCTGAACAAGCAAACTGAGTAAGACTTCCACAAGCACCAGAGTACAAGGCAAAAACCATATCATTTGTTGGACTCGCCAAGCCAGGTTGAATTGTGATTGTAATATTACCTGTTGCTGGAACAGTAATTCTAAACCAAACATCTTTTGTTCCAGCTCCAAATCCACCTGATGTAGGTGCTATGTATGTACTTGTTCCTGCATTCCAGTTTTGACATGTTGCAGATGGAGTTCCAGGTGTTGCAGTTGTTGTTGCACCCGTAGTAGTAAACGGAAGGAAATCACACTCAGTGGTAACTGCGGGCCATTGAATAGCATTACAAGGCTCATCATTTACAGGTGCAGAAGTTGCAGCACCTACAACACAAATTGTAAATGGGTCACCACCAGTTGAAGAATAATAATCGTAAACTCTTACATAATAAGTTGAACCTGGTGTTAAACCAACAGCATTAATTGTTTCGGTACCATCGGTAAAACCGTTATCCATACATTCAAGAGATGTAAGTGAAGCGCATGTTCCAGTATATAATTCTACAACAGGATCCATAGTTGCAGAAGGGTCAACAGTAATAGTTTGAACTGAGTTAGTTGCAACAAAAGAATACCAAACATCATCATCAGCATTACCTGCACAACCTGTTGTTGAAAGAGTTGCTCCTACACTTGTTCCTGCAGTAGTTGTACATGAAGTATTAACTGTTAAAGGAGTTGCTCCAGAGCAATTGTTGTTACTTGGAACTGGAGGAGGATTTGTTACGCATATTGAAAATGTTGGTGTTGTAGGTGCTCCAGCATAATAATGATAAACACGTAATCTATAAACTTGTCCTATTGTTAAACCTGTTGCGTAAATTGTTTCATCGTCACCAGTTAAGCCATTATCCATACAAGAAATTGTTGTTAATGCAGCGCATGTACCCGAAAATAATTGTACCACTGGATCAAAACCTGCAGATGCAGTTACTGTTACTTGATGAGAAGTTGCTGATGCCGTAAATTGGTACCATACATCATCATCCGCAGTACCAACACAACCTGGGATGGATTGAGTAGCACCCGCCGTTGTTCCTGCCATATTTACACAAGAAGCATTAGGGCTAATTACAGTTGCCGAAGAACAGTCGTTTGACTGAGCATTAAGTAAATTGGCAAAGAAGACCAAACAAAAAATAAGTACAATTTTGTTCATATTGATTCTAATAAATTAAATAAATGATTATTTTTTTTCCTCTACAGCTTTTATTTCAAGTGTACCAGGAGTTAAATTGTTTTGAAGCAAGATTTGTTTCATCTTAGCTGTTTCAAAATCAATTCTTTCTTCGCTTCCTTTGCTTTCTATAGCCACCGTCAAAATTACTTGCCCCGCTGCACGCTCAGGCTTATATTTTGTTTTAACGGTTTCTACATACTTAATGGAAGCCATTTGTTGCTCAATTACACTCATCTGCTGTTCGCTTTGAACACCAGTAAATGAATAGAAATAAAGAGTACGAGTAGTCTTTACTGCGTGGTTTTTGTTATTTTGAGACTGAGCTCCTAGAGAAAAAAAAACCAAGAAAATAAAAGAGAATAAAACTTTTGCCATTTTCATTCTGTTAGAAAACAAAAATAACCTTTTTCATCTTATTTCCTATTAAATTGAGGATAAATTATTTGTCTAAACCAGTTTAGCAAATGTTAAATTTTTGGTCAAATTATATCTGAGTATATAAACGAATAAGTGGGTATTAATGCTCGCGACCCATAAGAGCTTCTGCAAAATGAAGAAGGTTAGCCTTTTTATCTGAATCGCAGGAAATCCATTCCAGATTTTTTAATGCTGATTCATAATGCCTGTTAACTTCAGCTTCACTAAGTTCAAAAATTCCAAGCTGATTATATATTGATTTTACTGCGCTAACTTTTTCGTTTTTATCGAAATCAGTTTTTGAAATCCAATTATCCAATTCCATTCGTTGACTTGTATTTGCCAACTCTAAACTCTTCAATAATAAAAATGTTTTTTTGTTTGAGATGATGTCTCCCCCACTCTGCTTTCCAACCTTATCGGTATTTCCATACACATCCAAAATATCATCTTTTAATTGGAAAGCTATTCCGATTTCTTTCCCAAAATTGTAAATATGTTCTTGTGTTTCTAAATCTGCTCCTGCAATAATTGCTCCCATTTGCAAGCTACAACCTAATAAAACAGCTGTTTTTAGAGTAATCATATTTACATACGAATCGATTGAAACCTCATTCATGGTTTCAAAATTCATATCTAATTGCTGGCCTTCACACACCTCAATAGCTGTTTGATTAAACAATGCCAATAGTTGTGGTAAATGTTCGGGCTTACACTTTGCAAGTTCTTTGTAAGCCATTACAAGCATGGCATCGCCACTTAAAATTCCAATATTATGATTCCATTTTTCATGAACAGTTGCTTTGCCTCTGCGTAATGGAGCATTATCCATAATATCATCGTGAATCAATGAGAAATTATGAAACAATTCAACGGTATTAGCTGCATGAATAGCTTCATGAATATCCCCATTAAATAAATCGCAACCAATAAGTGTAAGTAAAGGACGAATTCTTTTACCTCCAAGTGCTAAAATGTATTGTTGCGGCTCATATAATTCTGCGGGCTTCTTATTTAAATCTTCGTTTAATTCAACAAGCGATTTTTGAAGTATTCCTATTAAAGCTTGGTAAGCCGACGTCATAATCTAAAAATTATTCTCCAATTAGTTTTAACAAGTAATCTCCGTAGCCACTTTTGGTAAGCGGTAAAGCTACTTTTTTCAATTGTTCTTTATCAATGAATCCCATTTTAAAAGCAACTTCTTCTATACAACCTATTTTAAGTCCTTGGCGTTCTTCAATAACTTGAACAAATTGCCCCGCTTGCATTAAAGAAGCAAAAAGTGCCCGTATCTAACCAAGCAGTTCCTCTATCTAAAATACTCACACTTAATTTTTCTTGACGAAGGTATTCTTTGTTTACATCGGTAATTTCGTACTCACCACGTGGACTTGGTTTTAAATTTTTTGCAATTTCAACTACGCTGTTATCGTAAAAATATAATCCTGGAACTGCGTAATTCGATTTTGGTTTGGCTGGTTTTTCTTCAATTGACAGTACTTTGTTGTGCTCATCAAAATCAACCACACCATAGCGCTCAGGGTCGCTAACGTGATAAGCAAAAACAATTCCACCACTTGGGTCGTTTAGTTTTTGAAGCATGCGCCCCATACCAACACCATAAAATATATTGTCGCCTAATATTAAAGCAACCTTATCATTACCAATAAATTTTTCGCCAATTACAAAAGCTTGTGCTAATCCATTAGGAACTTCTTGCACAGCGTAAGTAAACTTACATCCCAAAGATGAGCCATCGCCTAACAAACGTTCGAAGTTTGGCAAATCATGCGGAGTAGAAATAATAAGAATTTCACGAATACCCGACATCATTAGTACCGACAATGGATAATAAATCATTGGCTTATCGTAAACAGGCATCATTTGTTTACTTGTTGCTAAGGTAAGTGGGTGTAAACGAGTACCTGATCCACCAGCTAAAATAATTCCCTTCATATTTGTAAATTTCTTAGAACGTGAAAATAATTAAAATTCCTGAAACCAAACTACTATTTTTTTGATTTGGTAACACATTTTGTATTTTATATTCAGCTTATGTATATCTTTGCTTTGCATGGCAGAAAGCTTACAAAATGTGATAGATTGGGTGAAAGAATTTTTAAAAGGGCAAATTCCTTTTACTAATCCTGTTTTGATTTTATCGGTTGTGTTGCTTATTATTTTGTTTTCTCCCTTAATTTTTAAACGTTTTCGAATTCCAGGCATTATTGGATTAATATTAGCGGGTGTTATTATTGGTCCAAACACTTTTCATTTAATCGAAAAAACCACCAGTTTTGATTTATTTAGTAAAACTGGGCTTTTGTACATTATGTTTTTGGCAGGTTTAGAAATAGACATGCAAGAGTTTAAACAAAACCGCTCTAAAAGTGTTGTATTTGGGGCTTTAACTTTTTTCATTCCAATTATAATCGGATTTTTTGTTTGTTTTTATATTTTCGAATTTCAATTTTGGGCTGCATTGCTACTTGCAAGTATGTTCTCAACTCATACATTACTTAGCTATCCAATTGTTAGCAGCATGGGCGTTGTAAAAAACCGTGCTGTGCAACTTACATTTGGAGGAACTATTATAACTGATACCGCAGTATTAATTTTATTAGGTATCATAACTAATGTGGTGAAAAATGAAATCAATGCAATCTTTTGGTTTAAAACAATTGTTTTCCTTTCTGCCTTAGTAGTTGGTACACTTTATTTATTGCCCCGCATTACGCGTTGGTTTTTTAGAAATTTAGAAGGGCAAGGAAGTTCGCAATACATTTATGTGTTAGCGGTGGTTTTTTTATCAGCCTTTGCATCCGAGCTTGCCGGCGTAGAACCCATTATTGGCGCATTTTTAGCGGGATTAGCATTAAATAAAGTTATACCACATAACTCGGTTTTAATGAATAGAGTTGTGTTTATTGGTAATACATTATTTATTCCATTCTTCTTGATTAGTGCTGGAATGCTTGTTGATTTACGCTTGTTTTTTAGTGGAAGTGGAGCATTAATTTTTGCAAGAATATTAAGCGGTGTAGCCTTACTTACAAAATATTTTGCTGCCCGCATTACTGGTTGGATTTACAAATTTAGCAGAACAGAAACCAATATCATATTTGGATTAAGTGCCTCACATGCTGCAGCTACATTGGCTGTTATTAAAGTTGGGTTTGATATTGGATTGTTTGATAAAGGTGTAATTAACGGAACAATTATTTTGATTTTAATTACTTGCTTAGCAAGTTCGTTTGTTACTGAAAGAGCTGCGCGTAAGTTAGCCATTGCAGAAAAAGATACTGACACTAAAACTGAAAAAAGACCCGAAAGAATTCTCATTCCAATAACAAACAATGAAGGTATTAATAGAGTTATGGATTTGGCAATGCTGATTAAGAATCAGAAGTCGAATGAATCACTTTTTCCACTTTCTATTGTAGAGGATGATTCGGAAGCAGATGAAAAACTAAGCAGCTCCAAAAAAATAATTGATACGATTATAGAACAAACAGCCGCATTAGATAAGAAAGTTGAAATATTAAAAAAAGTAGATTTAAATATTGTTGATGGTATAGTAAGAACCGCTCGCGCATACGCAATTACAGACATTGTACTTGCTTATCAAACACATGCTAATTCATCAAATTTCATATTTGGTTCAAAGGCAGATCAACTCGTTGCTAAAGCAGATCAGCTCATTATTGTGTCAAAAATTTTGCAACCATTTAATTCGTTTAAAAATGTAATTGTTGTTTTAACACCTAATGCCGAATTAGAAAAGAATTTTAAACGTACCTGCTTAAAAATAAACCGAATTTTAAAACAAGTTGGAAACAACGCAATTGTTTACGGAGAAGAAAAAACAGTTGTTCAATTTCAACTCATGATTAATGATAAGAATGTTGACATGTACAAATATGTTACATTAGAAAACTTTGAACAAACCGATTTCATACAAAACCATCACAATAATGATGAATTGTATCTTATCTTAAACTCACGTAAACAAACCGTTTCATACGATTACCATATTGATAACCTATCAAAGGAGCTACATAAAAACTACGAGTACTGCAGTTTTATGGTAATGTATCCTGAGAACACTGATTTTACATTAAGTGGCAATCAATACAACGATGTAAGTACAGTTACAGTGCAGGAAAACCTTGACAAGATTATTAAAGTGAAGGATAAGATTAAAGGCATATTTAAGAAAGAATCTTAATTCAAACTACATAAAAACACAAAAGTCGGATAGAGGCTCCGACTTTTGTGTTACAATTCTTCATAGCAATAAGCAAACCGTATCCAATTTCAGCTAAAGCTTTCCATCTCGGTGCGTGGGTAATAAATGCCTCTTTTCTACATTAGTAAAAGTACGCGTGCAGTATTACCAAAGCATGAAGACAAGGTTAAGGCAAGGTTTTGCAAGGCTTTTGTTACAAACAGGATATGAAAACACTAATACATTTTGTTGAAAGCTTGTTGATGAAGAATGCATGAGAACAATCTTGATTTTGATTTTTATTTACCAATTGTCTGTAAAACAAAAAAGTCCCCCGAGTACTCGGGGGACTTGAATTGCTTGATTTAAGCGGGCTCAAATTTACCCAGTTCGAACCAAATAACCAACGAAAACCCTGAAAAATCGAAAGATGCTGAAATTCAGCGATTTTTAGCCGATTTACGGGCTATAAGTCATTTCTGTAAGGTGTTTAGGGTTGGTCAGAAATGAAGGCTGTTATCGTATTTTACGCTAAATTTAGCGTAAATCAATAGGGAAAAGCGTGTCCTCAAAAATTGCAATGGTATTTATGAAATTAAAGGAAACAGGCCTAGCGTCTTCCAAAAACTCTACTTTACACATCTACCCAATGAGAAGTTTTTATGCACTAATGAAGATCTTGAAATAATAACTTGCAAGCAGTTACGGAATATGAAGGCATTAGGTCATCAAATTCAACTAATTGAGAAACGGAATGAACTACTAGTTAAATATTGCCAAAAACTTATTGAAGAACTTAGTGTTCAACTTTCATTAATGGGTTATAAATTATCTAAATTAAAATTCTAAACCGCATTATTTCCAAAATTCATCTCCCCAATCTTCATAAGTACTGTCTTCAGAATGAATTTCCATAATGAGCTGTAGTTCTTTTTCATTTGCGATTGTTTCTATTGCAGGAAACAATACTCTTTCTTCGAAACGAATATGTTTCTCAAGTTCCTCTTCAAGCAGACTTAGAGATTTTTCAATATCCGTTGTGTCTTCAAAGAGCCGTTTTAATCTTCGATGGTCCGTTAGTGCCTTTTTGACCAACTCATGTTCATTGCCCAATAGTGGAAAAACGAACTCTTCTTCTATATTAAAATGGGTTGACAAACTGTTCTTGAAAAACCAATCTGAATATTTTTTTATCCTATCGATATCAATACCTTTCTTTAGCCCTGTTCTTATTTTCCAACATAGCAGTAAGCCATGATGATGTTCACGACTTAGGGGTTGTAAAGCAATGCTTCTTTTAATTGGTACTGTTTTCATTATCATTAGTTTTAATTATTAATAGAGCCTATTAAAACAAGGCTTTCTACGACTGTATTGCTTTTTATTGAATGTTTAACATTGCACGGAAAAATAAAAAAATCACCTGACTTGCCAATAAAATATTCATTATCAATAGAAAATTCAGGGTTTCCTGAAACTACATAGGCATATTCTGTTTTATCTGGATGTAAATGTTCAGGATAAACTGACATAGGAACAATTTTAATTAACTTAACTCCGCCATTTGATAACTGAATGAATTCCTTTCCTAAAAATCCCTTTACTTGACCTGTTTTCCAATCTAAATCAGTTACATCAACTTTGTAATTTTTAAGTTTATTTTTCATGATTATAATTCTATTTCTATTAATTTTAAATTTTGGTCAATTATTATCTGGCAAGAAAGCCTATCATTTAAATTATTAAAATTGTGTTTTTTTAGAGTAGCTAATTCATTTCCTTCAAAATCGTTTACTTTATGGGATTTAGAATTTATTTTAATCAGACAAGTACAACAACGCCCCATACCTTTACATTCGCCAAAATTCTCTAGGTACAATTTATCCGATAAAAGCTCCATCAGGCTTCTATACTCATTAGTGTAAGTGAATAATTGGATTTTTTCACCTCCTTTAAATACAATTATTTTTATATCTTTTTTTTGACTCACGTGGGTAATTAAAAACAATGAATTATTTAATTTTAGACATTAGTATTAGAATATAAAATAGGGAAACATCTATTTTAAGACATTTCCCTATTGAAATTTTGCTTAAATATATTTTACTATTCTTTTTTAACTTCCTTTTCCATCTCAATTGATTTTGGAAATAGAATGTTGTTTTCTAAATGAATGTGAAGATGTAAATCTTCTTCAAATTCTTTAAGTAAAGCAAAAGTTACTTTATATGTATTGCAAGCATCAATTGGCGGTGTATAATTATTAGATAATTCTTTAATGCTTCTAAATATTTCACCTTCGGTGTCATGCTCGTGCATCATTGTTTTTATGGGACTTTGAACTGTTCCAAATGGAGGTTGAGGAGAGGGTTGGTTTTCTTGTTTTGCAATTGCCATTTTTCTTACAAATGGAAATAAAATCAACTCTTCTTTTTTCATGTGAGCAGCGAGTTCGCTCGCAGATTGGTTAAACAAATCTTTTATTTCAAATAATTCTGGATGGTTCTTACCATGCACAGTGCAAATTTTATCTAGGTATTGCTTTAAAATAGGCGTTTTATTTTCAACATACCTATGATGCTTTTTCTCTATATAATCAGCTAATAAATCTAATGGCCAAGACTTGTAATCACTTACTTGATTATCTTCACTTATCTTTATTTTTTCGAGATCATTGTGCAATAAGCTTTTGCTAATATTTTTGCTTTCACAAACTTCATCTATGGTTTGATTGCCTTTGCAGCAAAAATCTATACCGAATGATTGGAATACTCCTGCGGTGCGGTAATCGTCTGCTACCATTTCACCAATTGTTTTTTCTTTAGTGGTATTCATGTTATTAATTTTTAGTTTATAAATTCTATTTCTGATTCAACTGGCATCATTACAATTGCTTTAAGACTAGTCATTACTAATAATGAATGTGGAACGGCAGCTGGAATTATCATTGAATCACCCTTTTTTAATAAACGCTCTTTGGAGGCTATTTCTATGATTGCATTACCTTCTTCGATAACAATAACTGCTTCTTTGGTACTGATATGTTTAGGCATCTGCATATCTTTTTCACCTGTTACTTGTAATATTTTAAATACGACCCCTTTTTTGAGTAATGTTACTTCTGGTTTATTCATTTCATTTAAATATTAGTAGATTTTCCCCATTCTGATATCTCGTGTTCTGTCCACAACTCAGGGAAAAATTTTCGTTGTTGAAACTGTGGGTGTAAATATTTTTTCCATTCAGAACCACCTGTTGCTGCCTGATTTTCGCCTTTTTTGTCTAAATACTGTTTAGCTGTGTTAAGATGAACTTGTGGCCATTTAATATTATACAAACAATCAAACTCTCGCAAAATTTGTGTGAGTTCATTAGATGGGTTTTCAATTTTTAATATTTGTTCTTCGATTGTTTTTCCCTTTACTTTTTTAGCTAGAGATATAAAACGGTCAAGATATTTTTCTTCAAATTGTCTTAGAGTCAGTGTTTTCTCTCCAGTTTTCCGGTTTAATCCAGCATCTTTCCAATAAATATGTTCAAAATATTCTTCGATTGATGGTTGATCTGAGATGCGTTTTTTACCTTCTTGATTAATTAAATTTTTAATACGAGTACAATAAATTTCTATTAATCTGAATTGAGCACTTTGAAAACCACTTGCTGGCGCTAAGGTTGTTCTGAATGTATTATAGTCATCGTAATCCATGCCATCTTTCATAACGTCAAACGAATTGATTAACATAGTGGTATAACGATTAAGCCGACTCATTTTTGTAATTAAGAATGTTTCTGTAATTGAATCACTATAAACAATTTGTTTAATTTCATGAATCATTAATTTTAAAAACAATTCTGTAACTTGATGATACATAATGAAGATTTCTTCATCTTTAAAATTTGTACGTGGTTTTTGTAATGATAATAGCGTATCAACTTCAACGTAATCCCAATAGTTAATTGGTTTTGCTTGTAGTAAGCCTTTTAAGTATGTTTCAGGATTTTCGCCCAAATTCTTATATTTTTCTTCAATTTGATGAATGATTGTTTGTTCCATATTTGATTATTTTAAAAATTTAATACTGTAAATAAAAAGGAAAATTGTTTTTATAATTTCAATTCCAACGTAATATAAATGAAGGTTTGAAGGGGGTACTACCTTGCCATCTATATGCATTTGAGCCCTTGTATCTAAGGCTGTCAACAACCAAATTGTTTGTATAATTAGCAATACTAGTGGGAGGTAAAAGAATAAATTAGAAGGTGCATATATAGTATCTTTTGAATTAAATAAGCTAATCATTAATGCGATTGCAAAAACCCATTCTACTTTGTTTAAGGCATTAAAAATTAATCTTCCGATACCTAATCCAATTTGTAGATTTACACCGGGCGCTCTAAATTTTAACCATGCTTCCATAAAACTGATTGCACAGACAAAGCCTATCCATAAATAAATTACGGCAAATGCTAATGGATCTTTTGTGGCGGCTGTCATAAGATTAATTTATCTGGATTGTTTTTATAGTATTCAATTTTATGATAAAACATTTCGGCCATTTTTTCGGCTCGCCACTTGGCTTCTGTTGCTTTTTCCCCACTAAAATTTTCATCTATTGTTTGGTAAAACAATAATAGCCATCTATCGAAATGATGTTGGTCTACAGGAAGTTTAGCATGAGGAACAAATGGACTGCCGTTATAGGTATGTTGATTTAATAAAACGGTCTGCCAAAAACGATACATTTTTTCTAAATGAATTGGCCATCTATCTTGAATTTTATCATTAAAAATTGGAGCCAATAAACTGTCAGTTCTTACTTTTGTGTAAAACGCATCGACCAATAATTTTATATCCTCAATGGTTATTATTTCTTTCATTATAGAAGTGTATTTAAAGCGGTTACTGCATAATAGATTCCCCAGCCTACGAAGCCAATAATTAAAGCCCAAAGCCAAGCAGGTATGCTTTGGGGAGTTTCACTACCTTCAATCAAAAATCTTTTTTGATCACCTTTACCATAGGCATTTATCATAATTGGTAAAACGCCATCTACTACTTCGTTTTCTGAAATACCTTCAACAGCAATAGCAGGTCCATTTCGGACTGTAAATGGAATAGCCTTAGCTTCATTTTAACTGAATTTAGATGTTTGTAATAATAAAAATGGCGTTCAAAAAAATACTTAAGTAAAACATCGAAAGACAGAGCTTACCCGAACCAAGGGCAATAAAAACAGCGTTGCTAGCCATTGTAATTGCTGCACAAGTTGCTAACACAATAACGTGAGCATTATTTTGAAGAATAAAGCCACAAGCAATGGAACCCAAACAGCTTTGAATTGTAATACCCATTGCCATCCATCCAAAACGGGACTTTTCGAATTTTTCTGCTTGCTCGTTGAACCAAGTATCAATTCCTCTGTTAGATGAATTTTGGCTTCCATTCCGAGTATTGATTTGTGATTGTTTAGATGTATTCATGATTTCTCTTTTTTGAATTATATATTACAATATATGAAGACCTTTATATCCTTTAATGTTTTAATTTTTTTTATCTATGTAAAAATGTTAACCCTTCTTTTAGCCCAAGTGACAATTCTAGAATAGTGGTGTTTTCGAGCATATATTTTAATTCATCTCTTACAATTTTAAATTTATTATGTACTGGGCAAGGCTGTTTTTCCGAACATTCTTTAAAGCCTAATCCACAACCCTTGTATATAGAATCACCATCAATAGCCAATACTATCTGACTAAGTTTTAAATTACGCATATTTTTTTTTTCTATAGAAAATCCTCCATTAGGACCTTTAATTGAGTCTATTATTTGATTTTTTGAAAGTTGTTGCAAAATTTTTGCAGTAAAGGCTTCAGGCGAATCAATCGCTTTTGCAATGTCTGTAATACTTACACGCTTATCTAAATTGGACTGTTCTGCAATGTATATTGTAGATCTAATAGCGTATTCACAAGCTTTTGAAAACATAGTAATGATATTTATAGTACAAATGTATACAATTTTAAATAAAAGACAAAAATATCTTTTATTATTTTTTTAACCCTAAAATGAATCGAATCCTTTTTCTATAATCCTTTTTTACAGGATACCTTCTGTTTGGCGTGATATTGTTAAAAATTAGTGCGACTAAAAATAAGATTAGAACACCTGTTAATACTGGAGAAAGAACGTATATATATCCCAATGCCTTTATTTTTTCACTGCCGATATTTGCGATTAAAGCTGTAGCTCCACCTGGGGGATGGAGCGTTTTTGTAATCTGCATAAAAACAATAGAAAGAGCAACGGCTAGTGCTGAGGATAGCCAAATTTCATTTGGTATTAATTTGTGAACTGTGACTCCTATAATAGCAGACACAATGTGCCCGCCAATTAAATTACGTGGTTGAGCTAATGGACTGTTTATAGCTCCGTAAATCAAAACAGAAGAGGCTCCAAATGAACCTATCAAGAATAAATTATCATTAAAAACAAAATATTTGCTGTTAATGAATCCTATAATACCAATGCCGAAAAATGCACCGAGAAATGTAAAAAAATGTTCTTTTTTATCAATTAACGTTTCTTTATAAAAAACATACTTAACCTTTCTATAACTTCTTTTTATTTTTTTTGTTGGCATAAACGTAATGTCTATTTATAAATCATTTTTGTAGAGACTGCAATTCTTTTCCATGAATTTATTCTTTGGCTAATTTAAAAAATAGAAAAAGATAATCACTAAAAATCCTTGTAAAATCATTGTACCATCTAAAATGCCATAATGATAATAATAAAGGCTACGTAACGTCTTATTATTAAGAAAAAACAAGGTGGTTAATGTTGATAAAATTAAACCAGGTAAAATAAATGTAAGTTTATACATTGGATAATGAACTAAACAAATTATTGTAAATAATAGCAGAGAAATATTAGCTACAACTATTGACTTCTTTTGACCTATTAATATGGGAATTGTTTTTAATCCAGATACCCTATCGTCAGAAATATCTCTAATGTCAAATGGAATAGTAATTGCAAATACGAATATAAATCTTTCAATTAACATTAGTAATAGATGGCCAATATCATAAGTAATATTTGACTGAATTATAGGAAGTAATATTGTGACTACTGACCACACAAATGAAATTAAAAATATTTTAAGAAAGGGGATTTCTCTCAATCTAAAAACATACTTTAATTTTTTAAAAAATGGTAAGGAATAGAAAATGGTTAATAGACCTATAGGTGCTAAAGCAATAAGAACTCTTTCTTTAGCAAGAAGTATTGAAACTAAAAAGCCTATGATAGAAAAGAATACAACGAAATAAAATTGTTTTGGATTTTTTTTGATCCAAGAATGTCTATGATGGTTTAATGCATCCTTATTAGTTAAAACTAATATTAAACGATGTATGTTATATTCAAATAAAGTTGCGAAAAAAATAATAAACACGTAGGGATGCAACTGAGGTCTCATTCCCAACTGAATTTGTGTTTCAATTGCTAATACAGATGCTGCAAATGAAATATAAATATTACTATTAATTAAAAAAGAAAATGATTTCACTGACTCATTTAAATGTTTTTATTGTTGAATTTAAGTTTATTATATATTATTGTTAAACTGAAATATTTTTGAATATTCATTTGAATTATTGCAAATATACTGAGTAACGGACAATTGCTTTAAATTAAATGTTAAATAGTGGTATTTATTGATACTAAACGAGTGAAATAAATGCAGTAAAGATTAGTACATTAGTACGCATTATAAGTCTTAAAAATTAATTAATAAATATATGATTAGTGAAGCTATATCTCAAGATATAAAAAGTGTTTTTATATCTAGAAAAGTAGATGAGAACGGTGCCTTTACAAGGTTAAAAAGCGATAGCAACATAACGCTAATTGATGAGCCCTTGATAGAAATTAATCCTGTTCGTTATTCGTATACACCTCAAACAAAGTGGATATTTTTTTCAAGTAAAAACTCTATTACCTATTTTTTTGCACAAAATCCTATATTACCTGCAAACGTCAATTATGGAGTAGTGAGTATTGTGTCTGCAAACTATTTATTGACTTTTGGTAAGGAAGCTAATTTTATTGGTCAAGGTAATAATATGTTGCAAATCGCTAAAGATTTTAAGGAGGCTTTAAAAAATGATACTGTTTTATTTCCTCAAGCAATCGATTCTTTACAATCTATACAGAAACAATTATCGTTTACTAATACTTGTTATAATCTTTATGTGTATAAAACCAGTATAAAAAGTGATTTTACCATACCATATACTGATATTTTAATTTTCACAAGCCCTTCAAACGTATTATCTTATTTTAATAAATACAAGATTGATTCGCGACAACTTGTAATAGCAATGGGGGATGCGACTAAATATAAATTAACAGAATATGGAATTTTTAATGTTTTAGTGCCAAATAGCTTTAGCGAAAATGGATTGTATGAGTTGTTATTTAATTAATAGCATTGTATCAGTTATCTAACTATTTAATCAAAGTAATAAATTCCATTTTTAATTTTTCATCCTTAAACTTACCGGAGTAATGAGCTGTAATTGTGCTGCTATTTGTGTCTTTTATGCCTCTTGAACATACACAAAGATGTGTAGCATCAATAACAACAGCAACATCATCACTATTTAATGCGGCTTTTAACCCCTCTGCTATTTGATTTACCAAACGCTCCTGAACTTGCGGACGTTTGGCATAATATTGTACCAAACGATTTATTTTAGACAATCCAATAACTTTCTTATTAGGAATATATGCCACATGCACTTTGCCGATGATGGGAACAAAGTGATGTTCGCAATAAGAATATAAAGTAATATCTTTTTCAATCAACATTTCGTTATATTGATACTTATTTTCAAATAATGCCGCTTGTGGTTTATTAGCAGGATTTAACCCACTAAAAGCTTCTTTAACATACATCTTTGCCACTCTGAGAGGAGTGTCTTTTAAACTATCATCTGTTAAATCTAAACCCAGCGTATGCATTATTTGTTTAAAATGGTCAGCAATAATTTTAATTTTTTGAGTGTCATTTAATTTAAAAGCATCTTCACGCATAGGGGTATCTATCGAAGTGCTTAAATGTTCCTCGTTTAATTCGTGTAATAATTTTTCCGTTACAACATCTTCTATCATTGCCTCTTCTTATTTTGTTGTAATTTTTGCCATTACTCGCTCTACCATTCTGTCACAATAAACCAAGTTAAATTCGTAGATATCTTCGGGAGAATACATTTTTTCTATTTCTGATCTTAACATTGTTTTTGCTCTGCTTAATCTAGCCTTCACATTTGTTTCGCTGATATTAAGTGCCTCAGCTGTTTCAGCTATGTTTAGTCCGTTTAATTCTCGCATCGTGAACACTAACCGGTAATCTTCAGGGATTTTATTAAGTGCTTTTTCTAATACATGTCCCAGTTCCTTATTTAAAATATTTTTTTCGGTATTCGTGTGATTTTGAAACATCGGTTTATTTTTTTCGAGTGTTATTTCCTCAACTGTATTTTCGTTTTTGTAACTATGCTTTTTATTTTTTTGATAACAGTTATTAAGCATTATTCTTGTGATCCACGTTTTAAAAGTAGATTTTCCTTCAAATTTTGATAAATTGTAAAATGCATTGACGTAAGTTTCCTGCATCAAGTCTTCAGTGTCATGATGCGTATAATTATAGGCTCTACCAATTTTATATAAAAAGGGGTTATTCCTGCGAATAATTAATTCATAGAGTTTACTTTCGCCATCAAGTATTTTGCCTATTATTTCAATATCTGAATAATGCTCGAATTCTTTTACGTTCGCCATACTATAAAGTTGAATATTATTTTGACGTGGCTCTTACTCCAACAGCAAATTTTATTAACGCTTGTTTTTCTTCTGCTGTAATTTCCGCTTTTTTAGCCATTACATCTACTATTTCCAACAATCTTGGTTCTGTATAGACTGTTACATCCTTTGCGCCATGACATTTGGTGCACGCTCCAGTATAAATGGAATGTCCTTTTTTCAATTCTTCCATTGTAGTATTTGGAAACCGGGCATTTACGGCTGTTAGTTGTGCATCCATATTAGAATCTGCTTTTGCAGTTGAAGTTGTAGCTTTTTTTGACTTACAAGCTACGGTTATTGATATTAATAGTGTGGCGATAACAATTATTTTTTTCATTTATATAGGTTTATGAATTATTAGAGTGGTTGATACTAATAAAGGTTACAAGTAAGGAGTTTATTTAACAAATTTGGCTATGCGAGCCATTGAGAAAGCGGCAATTGCCATAACCAGATCACGAACTGCCACATCCACAAATTTAAAACTTGCCAAAAGAGTAAGTGCTATTAATGTTAACCATGCCGCAACAATGTAACCACCTATCTCTGTTTTCTTTAATACTATTATTCCGGCTACAATTTCAATAACTCCAACGATCATCATAAATGCAGATGCTGAAATAGGTAACATACTTGCAATACCGGGATGAACGTATTGTTCCCAATTGGTAAGTAGATTAGTGAATTTATCTAATCCGGCAACAATAGGAACTATGCCAAATGTTAGTTTAAGCAGATTAAATGTTGGTTTAATTGACTGATTTAAATTGATACTTTCCATTTTAATTTGGTTTAGAGATGAAATTAATTTTGACTTATACTACATTAGAGTAGTTGACAACCGGAAAGGTTACAGAATATTTTAACATTAAAAATGATTGTGGATTTGCATCCCAATTTGAAAAATGTTTAAATCACTTAATTTTCCTGTAATTTTTCCTGTGTTTAAATCAAAACATATAAACACATTCATATTATCAATTTCTTTTCCTTTCCAAAAAATAGACGCATCTACCATAAATTCTGTATACAACAATTTATGTGAGGATATAGCGTAAGTTTTTGATCCTGAAGAAGAAAAAGAAGCAATTCCTTCAGCTCCTTCAACTATATAATTTACATTAAAAATGAATATTTTCTTAGCTTTTGCGTACCTCTAAAACCACTGGCTGAAAGATTTGAAATTGCAATTGGTTTTCCTTTCCATTCATCTTGGATTTTGTTTTCTCCAATTAAGATTTCACCAGCTTCAATTGCTGTAATTATGTTTTGAGTTGAAACGTTTTTGTTGCTAACAGAAGTTTGATTTCATTAGGATTACGACTTGATAACTTTGCTGCATATTAATTCTGCTTTTTATCTTGTCTAAATTTTCAATTAATAAATTCATAGCTGTAATTCGTGTTCGGGGCAATCTATTCTTAATTCGCTTTCCGCAAGTTGACTCTTTAAAAGTTTGCAGTAGTGAATATCTTTTTCTAGTTGATAATTGGAACAAGTAAAACACATTCTTTGAATAGTAATGACGCCTGATTTGTTCAAGTCATAAATCAATTTCAGCAAGCCACTGAGCATTATTTTTTTTTGTTCATGCGTCAGCTTTTCAATAGGTTGTTCTATTGATGAAGCAAATAAAGATGCTTTCTTAGCAATTTTTTTTCCTTCATTTGTGAGTGATATCGAAAAACTCCTTGTGTCATTGGGATCAGTTTCCTTGGTTACTAATTCTTTTGAAAGTAAAATTTTTACACTATCGCTAATAGTGGCTTTGGTCATATTGAACTCATCAGCCAAATAACCCACTTTGCATTTTTCCAACGAATGAAAGTAAATGAAAATTAAAATTTGAATTTGAATAGGACTTAATGAGTTTTCTTTACTTTCATTCCATAATAATACTCTGAACGCTTCCGAAATTCGTTCCAAAGCTACGACAATTCGGCTTTCAATTTGTTCGTTTTGCTCGTTTAAGTTGAATGATGAATATTTCATATCGTCAAATTTTTAGCAATATAAATCCAAGCCTTTTTTCCCGACTCAAATGTTTCAAGAATTCTTTGATAATCACTTACTTCGTATTTATCTGTTTCTGCAAGCTCCGTGTCTATAATCTCAAGTATCATTCCTTCAATAAAAGCATTTGTATTTGTTTTTTTACTGCAGTTGGGTCAAATTCAAGTTGACATTTTACTTAAAACTGTCGAATTGGTTATTTGCAAGTTTTAAATTTTATAGCCGTTAAGTCTATCGGGCGTTCCAGTTAAAATTCGGCCATAATTTTCAAGTTGAACTTTTTCTAACTTTAAAGTGCCGTAGGAAAATAGTAAATGAATTCGTTCTTTCATTTGCAATTCTCCATTTCAATAATGAAATACCCTTTTGGTTTATTTCAGCTTCCCATTGAGTCGTACTGTTTCAATATGGCAATACTTGCATTCTTTTGAAGTTAATGGTTGCCCTTCTTGCCCTTTATACTTTAAATACTCTTTACCATAACAGTATATGATACTTGTGTCTTTTACGGTTTCAGGTGCGATAATATCGAAGTGCATTACACTACCATCTTTTTTTGTTACATAGGTGTCCCAAACTGCTACTTTCATTGTTTTTGTTTTATAGTTTTGTGCATTTGCGGAAAAAGAAAACAGCATTATAATTAATAAATTTAAAATCCTCACTTTACTATTTTTTTATTTGATAAGTAATGTCTTGCAAAGGTAGGGATCCCAACATCCTTACAAGACAAAATTATTGGACTTACTTTTTTTACAAAGTTTCGAATCCCCAATGTTTGAAAATTGAATATCCCTTTTCCTTTATTTCTCCTGAAATCTTTTCATTAGCTAATTTCCATGTGACAAAAAATCGCACTCCTCGGCGCTAATTAGTTTTTTTGCCTTTACCCCTTCTTTTTTTAAAACTCATTACCAAATTGGTAAATTTTATCAATATCCTTGAACTCTGAGGGAACAATGATGTCAAACTTTAAGAGATTACCATCTTCTTTTTAAATACGGTATCGTATAGTGATATTTCCATAGAATCTAATTTTTAAGCCGACACGCATAAACTATTTCAATGCGTGTCGGGCTTTGGATTATAATTATTTTATTTTTATAGTATAAGGCAAAGTTAATTTACCTGATGCAACGCTATAAACATCCATTACACCAAGCATAGGCATCATCATATCGGAAGTATTAACAGACATGTAGCAGGTAACTGCATCAAATTTAAAATCATTTTTGTTGTTAATTCTGTACGATGGAATGACAACCTGAATCGTATTTCCTTTTGTTACCACCTGAAAGCCAGGACTATCCATATACATCGGCATATTTGGAGCTGTTGGCGGCAACTTTACATTCTTATCTTCTTTTTAAATTCTTTTACAGCAAGTCCGCCTTTCACCCTCTCATCTTTCACCAGTATTACCCAGTGTGGATGCCAAACACGACCATCATCAGAAAAAAACACCATTATTGTTTCATCCCATAACGGAGAATCATCAAAGTCAGGATGTGAAGTAAGCGCTAAAGCTACGATACCTTCTGTTTGATTAAATCCTACATCTTCAGGTTTTAATGTTGTTGGAAAAACCAACCCAAAACCCCGCACCATCTAATTTTCCGATTGAATCAGGCATGGTTACGCCTGCTTGTCCTTTTACCTGTATAGACATTACCACTTGTTTTAAATTAGTATTGTAGTTGGCACTTGTAGATACAATAAAGAAATTATCATTTTTAAATTTTGACACTTATCGCACGCAAATGCTTTTGAGGTAAGTAGTGTCGCTAGAGACATTGTATAAAATAGTTTTTCATTTTTTTTTTTAATTAATGTTTATAATTTTTAAAACAAGCAAGATATACTTCCTTCATGCTCTTCAACATTAAAATGTAGTACATTTCCATTGCTAGTTACTAAGGCAGGAAAGGCCTTTATTCCAATTTTTTTAGCTTCTTCCATTCGTGAAGGATTAAGTCCAATATGAATGATGTCCAAATTGGCAAGTCCAATTAGATTTATAATTTCTTGTCCAATAGCTGCACAAATGTCACATCCATCGTGATAAAGCATTAAATTTTTCATAGATCGATGAACTTAAATGCCCTGCTATTACTAGCAGGGCATTATTTTCCAACCTTTTACATCTGCCATTGATGCTCCAAAATTAATGTGTAATACATTGCCATTTGGAGTTACTAATGCAGGAACAGATTTTACGCCTGCCTTTTCAGCTTCTGCAATTCTTGATTTATCTGTACCAAAGTGTACAATATCTACATTATTTGCACCAAGTAGATTAATGATGTCGTGCTCTGCGCTTACGCAAACAGAACAACCTGCGTGAAAGAAAACTGGTTTGCTCATTTTTTTGCTTTTTAGATATTAATAATAATTAGATTTATTGTAATTGCAATTACGATACAAATATAGTAAGGATTCCTTACTATACAAAATAAAAGTTTTCAACATCTCTCTTCTTTTCTGGATTTTAGTGTAACCTGTAACAAGCAAATATCTCTACTACCGTTTTTTATAGTTATTCTTTAAAGCTACTTTACTCGGAAATAGAGATTTTTAAAATCTAGCCCTGTACAAATATTAAAGTATTGATAATCAAAATTTAATTGTATGCGCTTTAATAGTTAATCCGAGTTGTAACAGCTTTTCTTTTTGTGTCTAACTACTATAAATTAATAAAAACATAGATACATCTTGAATATAAATAACTTCAATCGAATCTAATTCTAAAATCTCTCCTAAAATATAGGTGATTCTACCTTTCAGCATCTAGGCATTGTAACATACCAGTGGAACATCCATTTGACTTCCCTCCACCAATAATTTTTTCTCTGCATCGTTTACCAAATAAATTATGATTTAAGCCCTGAGATAAGTCTACAGCAAACATCTCAAAATTTGTTGCTGACGCTTTTGTATCTATCAAGTTTAAGGTAATTAGTAGCGATGGGATATGTCCATGTTGTGAAATTACTCATTTTAAAGCTACATAGCATAGCCATATAACTCATCGGAGTATGTTTTGATCCAGTTATTAGGGTTGAGTATGTTATGAGTTTGAGACAAGTGCGTTGCTAATTTACAAGTAATTCTTAATTATTTTCCTAAAATAACTATGGTTTGCAAAGGAGGTCCCCCTTTCGAATTTGCACCTAAACATCTTTATAGAGCGGCCCAGGCGCACTTCTCGGCAGTTTCCGCCCCAAAATCCGGGTAGAAAAGCGGATTCACAAGCCCCTGCCGTTACTTTACACTAAAATCGAAAAACTTTAGAAAAGATTATAAAACAAACGAATCTATTGCAATGAACGTCCAAAAATGCGGAAAGCGTAAAATACACTTGTTGCACCTTTGTTTTGTAAACGATAAACGCAATACCGTTCCAATAAGAACCAATAAGGTTCAATGCGTTCGGGAATCGGCAAACAGTAAAATACAGTATACGACCTTTGAATTTTTAAACGTAAAATACAATAGCCATAAGAAAAGAAACGAAAAGAAGAAAAAAACAGAACAAAAACAAAACGGAAACAAGACCGAAAAAACTTTATCAGGAACAGATGCCGAAAAAGGTGTTTGGGAAAAAGCAGCAGATACCATTGCTGGAGATAATAAATTAATGGGATCTGTTTTAAAACTTGTATTAAGTCCTATTACACTATTAGTTGGTGTCGGTTTATTGATCATGCCTTTATAAAATTAAAAGAGGGCAAAAGGGAGGAAATAGAAAAATTGAAAGCAGAAAACCTCAAGCTAAAAGAAGACTTATACGGAGCTTGAGGAAGATTTTGAAAGAAAAAAGTAAAGAAGAAATACAAGAGAAGATAAAAGTGTTATCGGAAACAGAAACAGGAGGAATCCCCATTTAGGAATCGGGATGAATGCACTCAGAGATGTTATACCAATAACGCAACCAGGAGAAAAAGAAAAACATATGAAACCGCTTATTTATAAAATTAAAGAAATGGAAAATAAATTAATTGTAAAAAACGATATAAAAGTGCCAGAAGATTTGCTTATGGATATTTTACGCATTCTGTTTGGTAACAATATCAAGCATAAAATTATTGGAATTCAGGAGCGACAAAACATTGTATTGCTAAATGTGAATTTTGATTTAAACTCTCTTAAGAATAAGAAATAAAGAAAACATGGAAGGTATATTAACTGATTACAGCGAATACATGAAAGGTTTGCTTGGCGATACAGTTTTGATGTTGGATGAAGATGATGATGAAAACGAATATTAAACCGATTAGAATTTAAAAGAATGGAAAGCACTCTGTTTATATTGCGGAGGGCATTTTACTGCAATACGTTCGGGCAAAAAATATTTAGCGATAACTGTAAACAAATGGCATACTTTAAAGAAATGGTTTTGGTGCTTTCAGGAACAACGGAAACAGAACCAAGTTTGCAAGTTCCTATAGTTAACGTAAAGCCTGTTACTACTAATGAAGTTAGCGTAAAATGCGATAAGGAAAAGGATACCGTAAAATACGGTAATGAAGAACTTACCGTAAAATACGATAAGGATGAACAAAGTGAATTTGAATTTGTACCGCTGGCGGATGCAGAAGAAGAAGAAGAAGAAGAAGAAGAAGAAGAAGAAGAAACCAAAATAGCAGAATCGAATAATGTAAGAGAGATTGAAAAGGAAATTGACCCAATAAAAAATCTTATAAAAGTTGAGCAGAAACATGAAAATGAAAACGAGCCACGTTATAAATGGATCAACAGTAAACTCATTGATTTAATTGAAAAAAAATACGAGCAAAATTACGGAGGTGTAAAAATAAAAGAGCCTTTTGATTATTGGGAATACGAAGATGCAAAGCTGATTGTTTGGGTAAACACACGCTTTAGATGTTTATCCGAAGGATTAATAAAGCTTAGTAACTATAGCCGGATAGACCAGCACACCTTGCTTTGCGTAACGGATGCATTTTAAGCGATTGGTTACAAGTGCAACTTTTAACAAGCTTCAAAAGATTATCCTTTTAAGGAATTAATTATTGAACTCTTTCTCGGACTAAATAAAACGATAGAAGAAAAAGAGACATTTAAAAATGCTTGCTTTCAAATTAACAAAAAAGAAAAGCGCATCTGATTTGCATTAGGCATCAATTAATGCATCACACACCTGAAATAAAATTTTCCGAAATAGATTTTGTTGAAGAGAAACCGCATCAAGAAAAGTGCAGCAATTCATCTCGGTAAAAGTGAAACAGAAAAAAGTGATTGGAGATATAGATACGAAGCATTAAAAAAAACAGGGATTATTAAAAAGTCAACAACAAAATAAAGCAGCATAATATGAAACAGAAAATAAAAATAAGATCACCTTGCCAAATTTTGGGATAATAAACTGTACAGAAGAAAGCTATAAAATCAACCTGAAAATTAGGCAAACTTAGGGCGATTTTGGGGTATTTTCTTTATTCAAAGATGTACGTAAATTAGCTATAATATTGAATATCAATACAATAATGAAGAAAAGGAGTGTTGAACGGAAGTCAAAAGAGAAATGAAAAGTGAGCGAAAATAATAAAAGGATTAACGGTTGAAAAACTAAGAATGATAAAAGGTTATGAAAATGTAAGCGATGAACAAGCAAACAAGATTGTATTATCAATCAAAAAAACTAGCTGTTCTTTTATGCGAACATCTTTCAAAACTAAAAAAGAAAAAAACGAGACAGATGATTCAAGTGAAATAAAAATAATTTTGTTGAATACTGAAAATGACGTTTCGGAAATTGAATACAGAAAACAAGCATAAAAAATTAATAAAAGAAAGAAGCAAAATGACAGAAGAACAAATAATAGCAAATCGGTTTGGACGCTTTGGTAAAAAGGAAGTAAAACAATCCACATCTAATTTGGCAGTCATGTACACAAGGGTTTCCGGCAAAGGTCAGTTTGACAAAACGGATCTTTAGAAACTCAACCTAAATCCATTTGAAGAATATGCCACGAAATAATCTAACAATTGTTTCCCAGCGTTTGGGGATACTATGAAAGTGCCAAAACCGATGCGAGGAAAGAGTTTCAGCGAATGCTGAGTTTGTGAATACAAGCAAAGGAAAATAAGCACCATTTTGGGTTTACACCAAATGACTCGCTAACAGAACAGGAGGTAAAGCTATTTCCGTTGTGATGAACTAAGAGAGAAGCATAGGGTTCATATTAAAGCAGTAACAGAACCAATCGACATCTAATCCAACGAGTTTATTTCATGATAAGAAGTTTTTATTCGGGCGGTGGGATAACGAACAACGAAAGCAAGTTGCAATGGCTGGAATGAAAGCAAAGTTTGAAAAAGGAATTTGGGGTTGTGAAACCCGCAGGGTTATGATATTGTAAGAACAAGTGGTGAACGTAAAATTGTAGTGAATGCGGATGGAAAGAAAATTAAAAAGCATGGGAATGGAAACTCATAGGCATGAAGAATGAAGAAATTATTTTGAAGCTTCAGGCTATTGGTGTAAAATGTACAAACAGCAATT
This sequence comes from Bacteroidota bacterium, assembly GCA_016702705.1. Taxonomy (GTDB): domain Bacteria; phylum Bacteroidota; class Bacteroidia; order B-17B0; family Aurantibacillaceae; genus JADJDM01. The sequence goes on from JADJDM010000022.1 coordinate 136,503, forward strand.
GCATAAAATTTTTTATTAATCCATTTTATTGCGGATTAGTTTCTTTTGGAATGTTGAATTGAAAAGTGGTTGAAGGGTACATGAAAAATGATATCTAAAGAAACCTTTATGAAAGTAAATGAGGTAATTTCATCTTCAACTAAATTGGGGTACCTCATAAAGCAGAGGATGTAAATATTCCGCTTAAGGTTTTCATCAAATGCTCTGATTGTAATCAGCCCCTTTACAGGCTACATTGTTAAGAAGAAGAACTTGTACTACACAAATGCAGAACAAACGGTTGTAGTGCAAAAGCGCAAAAGAAAAATGCACCGTTTGTTTTCAGAGGAACAGAAATACGAAGTAAAACCTGATTTGACCGAAGCAATCAAAATTGAATTGGAAAGCACCTACGATGAACTGAATAAAGACTCAGTTGAAAGGGAAGCGATCTTAAGGCGAGAATTGTCGAAACTAACAAAGGATATTGGAAACGCTTGAGGAGAAGCACTTCATAAAAGAGGAGATGCCCAAGGAAACCTACGAACGTTTTAGGGTAAAATACACCAAGGAATTTGATAAAATCCGAAAGGAAATAGCGACTTGTGGGATTTCCATTTCGAACCTAAAAGAAATGATAAATGAAGCCGTATTTATTTGCCGAAACCTGCGCCAACTGCAGGAAGATGGCGGTATTTGCAGTGAAAGAGGGATTGCAAAATTTAATCTTTCCGTCCGGTTTGGTATATGACAAGAAAAATGGGGCATTTCGAACCTCTGAAATTAATTTTATAATTGCACAAATCGCCCGACACACGGGCGATTTGGCTTTAATGAAAAAGGGACTTAGTTCTCTTTTTTGGGCCTAAGTCCCTTTCAGCGGAGAAAGGAGGACCACAAAAGGTTAAATCACCTCTAACGGCAATTCCCCTATTTACCCCAATTACTCTTTAATATCAATGTTTACAAACATTATGCAAATATAGTGTTAATATAAATAAGTGCAAATAAATGGAAATAGGTGGACTAAATGTGGGCTAATATTGGGCTAATGTTTTATCTTTGTATTATGGCAACAATTAAATTTTTACTTCAAAGTGATTCTAGTACCGCTGGGATTTATGTTAGGCTCAAAGAAGGTCGAAAAATAGATATTAAAACTAAAACCAATTACATTATAGACGCTAAGGACTGAGCTCTTCTAAAGGGCAGCCAAAAAACTTAAAGGATAATCGGGTTTAAAAACTAAATGAGGACCTTGCAACATTAAGTAAGGACTTATTAAAACACTTCAATAATAGCGTAAAAACTCAAATCATAAATTCTCAATGGGCTAAAGGACTTTATAAACCCACCAGAAGTAAGCGCAGCAATACCAACTAAATTAGTTGAGTATTTTGATTACTATTCTCTTCATAAAAAAAGTACAATTGAAACCTCAACTCATGTTAAGTTAAATGTAAATAAACACCTACTTCAACGTTTTCAGAAACAAACGAAAACAGAATATTTAATTAAAGATGTTAATGCGGAATTTAAATTGAAATTTGAGGACTATTGTAAAGAACAAAAATACTCACAAAACACTATAGCTCGATCTATTCGGTTTATCAAAACTATTTGCTACCATGCCCGAAACAATGGTATTGAAACTCACTTTCAATTAAATAGCATTGCCACAAAAACCGAAAAGTAGAAAAAAAATCTTTTTAACCGTTGATGAAATTGAGAAGATTGAAAAAAAGAACTTCGAACACGAATACTTAACTAATGCTCGGGACTGGTTAATTGTTAGTTGCGAAACAGGACAAAAGAGTTTCAGACTTTATGCGCTTTAGAAAAGAACAAATTAGAGTATGAGGGTAAAGTTCCATTGATTGAATTCACACAGGTTAAAACAAAAAAACAATGTCTATACCTTTAAGTAAAAGGGTAATTGCTATTCTTGAAAAGCGTAGTGGAGAATTTCCTAGACAAATAAGCGATCAACGTTATAACGAATACATAAAGGAAGTTTGTAAACTAGGTTGGTTTAACAAAAAAAACAAAAGGCTCAATCCAAAAAACAGAGAACAAAGTTACTCGCAAGGAAAGTGGTACTTTTGAGAAATGGGAACTTGTTACATCGCATATTGGCCGCAGGTCTTTTGCAACTAATAACTATGGTCGAATACCTACATCATTGCTAATCAATGTTACAGGACACTCTACAGAAGCAATGTTTTTAGAATACATAGGAAAAACAGTTACTGAAAAAGCTATTCAATTGGCAGAATATTTTTAAAACACATGTATATGGCAAAAATATCGAAAACAAAAAAAGATGATAGTAACACTATCAACTCCAAAACTAGGTTAGAGAATGTGAAAACAAAAATGAGAAACTACCAGTTAAATGGTGATTTGTATAGTGAAGATAATTTAAATCATAGTGGATTTGAACCGCAAAGTTTTCGCGATTTTGTAAATGATTTAGAGGTAAAAAAGCTAAGCTACAAATCGCATAAGAAAAAGGCCCTAAAACACCTAGCAAAACAGCACGAGGAACTTAAAGGATTGGAGACTTTTTTTAACAGGAAAGGATCTAAAAAGAAAATAAGAAAAAAATTAAACGAATAAAAGAAGAGCTTGAAGCGATTGAAATTGATGGTAACTTTAGCGATATTGATTTAAGTGAAAGTAGTGAAACAGAGAAAAATTGATCTACCTCTCTAAACTAGGAATAATTGATTTTTTAAGAAAAAAGTCTCCATTTAATAATAGCACTAACGCTCTAGCAGCTGCAATTTCTGGTATAACTGGGGACAAAAAAACGACAATACAACCAGCATTAAATCCTATGATTAACAAAACTGTTGGACAAGAGGAACAATCCACTAATGACCGAAGCAACGGTCAAAAAAGTTGAAGCGAATCTCATAGCAATTGGATACATTTCCACCTAATTCCATCTTTTAGGGATCCCTAACAATTCCCAAGTTTCATTTGCAGGAAATAAATATAAAGCAAATGAAAAAGCAACAATTTTTTTATGAATTAAGTCCAGAAGAAATAAATAGTTTATTTCAAGGGCTGCAAAGTCAATTAACAGAACTAAAGCAAGACTTCGAACCAAAAAGTCCGACAGAGTATTTGACACGAAGTGAGGTGGCCAAATTACTCAAATGCGATTTGAGCACTATCCATAATTGGATGCGGAAGAAAAAGTTAATCGCCTACGGAATCGGCAACCGGGTGTATTTCAAACGTTCAGAAGTTGAACAAAGTGTTGAACCTTTAAACAAAGGAAAGGAGGGAAATCATGACTAAAGATAGTCCTGAAAATAAAGTTGTAGAAGTTGCGCCGAAAATATCTACAGATCTTTTTAATGTTAAGTCGGCAAACGACTGGATCAAATTTTGCCTCAAAAAGTATTGTATTTTGATTTCGAAATGTCAGATAAACAATTCGAGAATAGGTATTCTAAAGATTACAATGATCACTATGAATTCGATGTAAATTTTCTTAGAGTTGAATTTAACCCGGATACGGTATTACCTGAGAAGGTTTCATACGAAGAACATTTGTTTCGTTCTTTGAAGAAAGCAATTATAGATTTTGGGGCAAAAGTCCTTGTCATAGACAACATAACTTATTTGAAGTCACAAACAGAAAAATCACAAGAAGCTATTCTTTTAATGAAAGTACTTAAAGATCTAAAAAGCAAATACAATCTTTCAATATTAGTTTTAGCGCATACACCAAAGCGAGACCTATCTAAGCCAATTTCAAAAAAACGATCTTGCGGGTTCAAAAAACCTCATCAATTTTTGTGACTCAGCTTTTACTTTAGGGAATCAAATGTTGACAGCAATCTACGTTATATTAAACAGATAAAGCAACGGAACACCGAGCAACTTTATGGTGCTGATAATGTTTGTGTATGCCAGATTGCAAAGCCGCATAATTTCCTGCAGTTTGAACTTATTCGTTTTGGCAATGAGCGTGAACATTTGAAGGAACCTTCAGTGAGCTCTGAAGCAAAACTTGAAAGCGAAGTGAAAAATTTATGTCAACAAGGGAAGTCGCAACGCCAGGTATCGGCAGAACTGGGAATCTCTTTAGGAAAAGTAAATAAACTATTTAATAAATAAACCGTTCACGTGTTCACGGTGTTCACGTCTCTGAGATTATGAACACGTGAACACTATGAACACTATGAACACTATGAACACTTTAACAATTAAAAAATAAAACATGAATTTAAGAACAAAAAAATCCTGAATGGATCCGATTTTCATATGCAGCCAAACAAATCAATCCAAATTGGACTGATAAAGATTTAGAGGAATTTATTATTTCTCGTGGTTATGCGACAAAAGAGCAAATTTTTAGAAGCAAAGGTGTGGGGAATGTTTTTAAGAGAAGACCAGATCACGAACTCTCTGATTATTCCTGGGACCTCCTTGCTACATCAGATTTATTTATCGAAGAAGTAAAAGATCTCCTTCAGTATGAAGAGGCGGAAAAGTTTTATAAGGATCAATATGATTACTATGTTTCAATTGGTCAAGAACCTTATAAACCTTAATTGTAAATAACAAAGCCCGGGATGTGCCCCCGGGCTTTATAATATAAAAGCTTTAGGCTTTACTCAATAATAACCTTCTCCACACTACTTCCCTTTGCAGTTTTCACTTTTACAAAATATACTCCCGTGTTAAAAGTAGTAGTGTTGATAGTAGTTTTTGTTGCTCCAGTTAAAGTTTCCATTTAATTGGTCCTGCAAGAAAATTGTTTTATGAAAAAGACTAGGTTGGCCTAGATTACCACAGGTATCCTTTATCGCTAACTTATATTTGAAGGATGTTATTCTTGGATCTCCAGTATTAGGTAAATACAATGTGCGAACTGTATCAATAAAAATACTTAAAGAATCGTATGGTACCTTACCTATTATTTGGTAGTTATTGTTGGTGATTTCTCTATACACATAAAATGTATCTGCCATTTGATATAATGTTTTTCCCAAACTATAACATTGTTGTTTCCTAAGTCGTCAACTGTTACTAAACATATACTTGGAACTTCTACTTGCGAAGGCTCGGTTATAATAATATTCTGAGTTGCAGTACAACCTAATGAATCTGTAATTATACAGGAATATGTATTCGCTCCCAAGTTTGTTGCTATAGAATCATTTCCACCTACAGGTAACCATGAATAAGTATGCACCTATTCCGCCAGTTACACCAACAGTTGCACTTCCATTGTTACCTCCGATGCAAGAATTATTTGTGGAAAAACAGATACGTCTATTTGAGATGGCTCAATGATTTCTGCAGAATAGGTAATAGTACAACCTAAAGAATCAACAATTATACATGACCATAAACCAGCTGCTAAACCGGAAATTTGATTTGTTCCATCTCCAATAGGAGTGCCTGGTGACCATTGGTAATTCAAGGCTCCAGATTGGCCTGAAATATTTAATGTTAATGTACCATTTTGTTGCCCATAACAAGTAATGTTAGTTTTCAGATGATTTAAAACAGAAAGGTTACATGTATTTAAAGATACAACTGCAATATCGTAGCTACCTGAAGATGTTAAATTGGTGATTGATGTGCTAGGGTCAAAATCACGGGTTGACGTATAGCTGCAGATGTAACTAATTTATTATTGTTGTCGATTTTTAAAGTTTGTCCATTTGTATTACTTACAGAGATTCCGTTTGTTACATTTATTTGCAATGCAATATTCCCCATAGAATCAAGCTTTGTTATCCTACCTGGTCCAATTTTATATACACTTTCATTTTCATCAAGATCGATGTAATGTCCTGAGAGTTCGCGCCTAATTCAATGATTTTTTTTGCCCAAATGAAGTTACCGTCGAATCAATCTTTGAAACAAAGCTATAACCTTTTAAATAAAGGTGTTTGCGCTAAAATCAAATCGACTGAGTCATTTGGGTTTGTGACACATATGGATCCACTATAATAAATATCACCTGTTGCGCCAACTTTAATAGATGTCCCAATTTCGGCACTTGGAGATCCTAAAGTATTTGCCCACTAATAAATCACCTAAAGTATTCAGTTTTACAATAAAAGATCCTTGTCCCCAAGCGAGGTAAAGTTTTGTTGGGTTGGTCCTGAGTTAAGGTCAGCCATTCCAGTGAAAGCGCCAGAAACATATATATTCCCCATATTGTCAGAAGTGATAGAGTATCCAATATCTCCATTTGGACTATTACCCCGATGCTTTTGCAGAAAACAAAATTACCATTTCTATCCAACTTTGAGATGAAAACATCACTAGCTCCATTTGAAGTTAAATTTGCAACATTAGTAGAAGGATCAAAATCACCTGTTCCTTGAAAAAACCAGTCGTATATATAAAACCATTTCCATCTACGTGAATAGATTGCGGTTGTCCTATTGCTGCAAATGTTTTGGCCCAAACAAAATTCCCTGATGAGTCTAACTTTAAAATATAAGGGTTACCACCACCTATTGTCGATAGATTATAGATTGAAGGCCCTGGATCGAAATCAACAGTGTTCATATAGTAGCCAGCAACATAAACATACCCTGAATCATCTATAGAAATTGTACTGCCTTGATCATAACTTATTCCTCCAATACTCTTGCCCATAAAGGTTACCGTCAAAATCAAGCTTTTCAATAAAAATATCATTACCAACTGTTCCATCATTTGAAGAATAGTAACTCCCAATTCCCGGATCAAAATCAACGGTACCCGAAGTATCCTGTAATATAATTATAGTTATTATCGTTTGTTATAGCTGCGCCCTGATCGTTAAGAGTTCCGCCAATACTTTTTGCCCAATTTAAGCTCGCGCTATTTTGCGCAAAAAAGAAGGTCGAAAGAAGAACAAAGGTAAAAAACAAGATTTTTTTCATGTAGTTTGATATATAATGTAAATATAGAAATTACCAATACTGGCAGTCTTATTTTCCAAAAAACAAAAAAGCCCAGATTTCCTGAGCTCTCTTTAAGGTATTAACCTTATACTTTATTCAACAACAACTTTCTCCACACTCGTTCCCTTTGCAGTTTTCACTTTTACAAAATATACTCCCCTGTTAAAAGAAGAAGTATTTATAGTGGTTTTTTGTTCTGTAGTTTTTGCAGCGTAAACATCTTGACCTAAAATATTCTCTACCACGATATCAGCTTCTTCTCCGTTTTTCATGAAGACCTCAACATTCAGTAAATCACTTGCTGGGTTAGGATATACTTTAATATTAATAGCCTTTACATCGTTATTCTTAATACCTATAGTCCTGTTATTTTTAATATTGGATTTTGATCTCACAACAACGGTTTGTGTTTCATCTTGGCCTTTGTTTGCCATGCGTATAGTTGAGTATTTTATAAAATAGACCAATTTGTTTCTATTCGCCAATCTGCAATATTTTGAAAGGCAACATAACTTGGATCAGTAATCGCATTACTTGCAGTGTTACTAATAATAGTTTCAAATAAACCATCATAATCATTGTCCCGTAAAAAATAATAATCAACTAATTGAGGGACTGGCATGGCTTGGCCTTCAATCTCGTAATGATTCCAGTTGAAGTTACCGTTCAGTTGATCTTGCAAGAAAATTGTTTTATGAAAAAGACTAGGTTGTCCTAGATTACCACAGGTGTCCTTTATCGCTAACTTATATTTGAAGGATGTTATTCTTGGATCTCCAGTATTAGGTAAATACAATGTGCGAACTGTATCAATAAAAATACTTAAAGAATCGTATGGTACCTTACCTATTATTTGGTAGTTATTGTTGAGATTTCTCTATACATAAAATGTATCTGCCATTTGATATAATGTTTTTCCCAAACTATAACATTGTTGTTTCTAAGTCGTCAACTGTTACTAAAC
>JADJDM010000023.1 GCA_016702705.1 Bacteroidota bacterium
CTTTTAACAAGGGCCTTTTTGTTCTTTTTAAGGTCTTGTTGATTATGTTGATATAAATTTGTTTCATTAATTATGTCGTCAACACAATTGCCGTTATATTTGGTTACTCCTCCTCCATCAGTACCGAACCAAAGGTTTCCGGATTTATCTTCTACCATGCTCCAAACAAGATTATTGCTAAGGCCATCTTTATCGGTAAAATGAGTGAAAATTTTCCCATCGTATTTTGATACTCCACCACCATTAGTACCGAACCAAAGGTTTCCGGATTTGTCTTCAAGCATACTCAAAACATCATTATTACTCAGACCTTCTTTATCGGTAAAATGAGAAAAAACGTTTCCATCGTATTTTGATACGCCACCACCAAATGTACCGAACCAAAGATTGCCAGATTTATCTTCTACGATGCTCCAAACAACCTTATTACTCAAGCCTTCATTTTCGGTAAAATGGGCAAAACATTTTCCGTCGTATTTTGATACACCACTGCCATATGTGCCGAACCAAAGGTTTCCCGACTTATCTTCTAAAATCGATAAAACAACATTATTGCTCAAGCCTTCTTCAACGGTAAAATGAGTAATACTTTTTTCAGTGTATTTTGATACGCCACCGCCATTAGTGCCGAACCAAAGGTCCCCGTATCTATCTTCCAGAATACTCAAAACAACATTATTACTCAAGCCTTCTTTATTAGTAAAATGAGTGAAATTATTTCCGTTGTATTTTGATACGCCACCACCAAATGTGCCAAACCAAAGATTTCCAGATTTATCTTCTAAGATCGACAAAACATCATTATTGCTCAGACCTTCCTTTTCGGTAAAATGCGTAAAAATTTTAACAAGGCTTTTTTTATTGTTTTTACGATCCTGGTGATTATTTTGATACAAATTAGTTTCATTAATAATGTCATCAACACAATTACCGTCGTATTTTGATACGCCACCGCCACTAGTGCCAAACCAAAGGTTTCCAGATTTATCTTCTAAGATACTCCTAACATTATTATTGGTCAGGCCTTCTTTTTCGGTAAAATGAGTAAAACATTTCCCGTCGTATTTTGATACACCACCACCATTAGTTCCGAACCAAAGGTTTCCGGATTTATCTTCTACCACAGTCCAAACAAAATTATTACTCAAGCCTTACTTTTCGGTAAAATGAGTGAATTTTTTTCCGTCAAATTTTGATACACCACCGCCAAATGTACCAAACCAAAGATTTCCCGATTTATCTTCTACCATACTCCTGATATCATTATTGCTAAGCCCTTCTTTGTTGGTGAAATGAGTAAAACTATTTCCATCGTATTTTGACACTCCACCGCCGGCTGTGCCAAACCAAAGATTTCCCGATTTATCCTCTAATAAACACGTTATACTACCATGTTTTAAGCCTTGCAATTTGCCATAGGTATTAAAATTTTGTGGATTTCGGTCTTTGCTGGCCATATCTTTTGCAATAACAGTTTCGGGGATGCCCGATATAAAAGAACTATCAATGACAGGTACTGTTTTTGGGAGTAAAAAAGTATCTTGGCCTGGTGTGCACACCCTTGGTTTACCTGCCAATACTATTTTTGGAATTCCAACAGGATGAACATTTAAATTTGTTGCAACATTAGTTGGTTTTCCTGCAGGGATTTTTTTTAGTTTGCTTTCATCAACCAATATTACTTTTGGTTCAGCCATGCTATCTTTAGGTACTACATACCCATTGGCTTCAAATACTTTTATGGTGTTGGTGTTATAGGATTTGTTTTTTTTCTTCTTGGCAGGAGAAAAGAAAAGTGTGATGGTTATTAAAATTATGGAAAACTTATATTTGATTACGAATCTTTTACGAATATACGAATGATACGAATTTGTACAAATTATATAGTACATGATTATACACTTAATATTCGTATAAATCATGATTAGTATATTCGTATAGAATTCGTAATCCTAAACTTAATTGATTCGTAATTTTTGCCCCACTCTAAGATAGTAACGCTTATCTGTTCCGTTAAGCGAACACAATTGTTTTGTGCTCATACCATAACGCTTAGCAATCTCAAACCAGGAGTCGCCTTTTTGGATGGAGTATAAAGTTGCATTGCTTGGGTAAGCGCAAACCCCATACTTGTTGTGTTTAATTATGATTGAATCAGCTTCGATTTTATTCTCTGTAAAAGAAATAAAGTTAGCAGGGTTTAGTGGATGTCCTTTAAATCTAACTTCAAAATGCAAATGTGGTCCGCTCGAATGCCCTGTAGAACCACCTAATCCAATTAATTGCCCCGCTGTAACAACATCGCCCGGTTTAACTTTTATTTTTGAAAGATGAGCGTATACAGTTTCTAAACCATTATAATGACGAACAATAACAACATTACCATAGCCACCTTGTTTACGAGCAACACGCACCATTCCATTAAAAGCAGCTTTCACTGCATCACCTTTGTTTAAATTAATATCAATGCCTTTATGCATACGTTTATCTCTCCAGCCAAACTTAGAAGTAACAATACCTTCCTTTGGATGAAAATAGGAGCCTAATGAATCACTTGTAACCACTAATAATTGTTCTTCTAATAATTCATTCTCAGGAGTAATGGTAAAAACAGCAGCTTCATCAAACAACTCATAAAAATCAGGCGCTGGAATTCCTTCTAAACGGATTGTTTCTTTTTTAAGCAAAGAAGAATAATAAGTAACCAATTCAATTTCGTTTAAACGAATGGTATCTAAATCTAGAAGCGAATCAATAAAAAAAGTAAGTTCATCATAACTTAGATTCTTATGATTGTATGCTACAGTATCATCATTTTTTTTCGTAGGTTTATCGATGTTATTAGAAAGACTATCACTTTTATGTATAGCTTTCATTTTTATGCCTGTAAAAAGGAATAAAACAAAGAGTAGATATGTTAGTTGTTTTTTGATGGCGATAAAAATATACAATTTTATCAACAATGCAAACAACTGATAAACAATTGATAAAGAAAGTTTATGCAAAGCAGTAGTTTAAGAGTTAAGTTTAGTGATTTAGGATTGTTTTATAAGGAAAACAAGCGTGAAATCATTGTATTTGCAACTGCCTTTTTTGTGCTTATTACCAATAAATACCTTTCAGAAACTGATAATCTTATTGCCCTACTAAACAACCTTGGTCTGGACAGCCTTAAATTAAAGGCGGAAGCGCTGTTTTACCAATCGGAGAATAGTAGATTTAATTCACTTATATATTGGGTAAGCATACTCGATTTAAACTACATTATTGTTCCAATTTTAGTTATAAAACTAATACTAAAAGAAAAAGCTAGTGAGTTTGGCTTAAGCCTTAAATTGGAAAAGAACTTCATTCAGTTTTACTTCGTTTTCATGGTTTTTATGCTCATTTTAGTCTATTTTGCATCAAAAACAAGTTCTTTTCAATCAAAATACCCATTTTTAAAGATTTACAATGCTTCGCAATTAGACTCCAAATTTTTAATTTGGGAATTGGTTTATTGCTCACAATTCTTTTGTTTAGAGTTCTTCTTTCGTGGATTTATGGTTAAGGGTTTACAAAACAAATTTGGCTTATGGTCCATTTTTATCATGACCATTCCTTATTGTATGATACATTTTGGAAAACCCTTACCCGAAACAATAGGTTCTGTTTTTGCAGGATTAATATTGGGTTACATTAGTTACAGAGGAAAAGGAATACTTGCCGGATTTTTAATGCACATAACAGTTGCACTTGCAATGGATTTTATGGCATTGTGGCAAACTAGGATATTATAAGAATTCTAAAAGCAATTTAGGCTGCTAATTCTTTTTCTATACAAAGTTCCTTAGCCCACTTTACTGCTTCTTTTGCATTAGTAAAAAACCTAGTTGGACGTTGAGGTTTATTTAATTTCAAATAAAAATTAGCCATCAATCGTTGTGAAACGGATGCAATAACAAATGCTCCACCGCTCGAATATGGAAAATTTTTATTTTCAGAAATGTATTTTAATGTTTCTGCATTTGTAATTGCATACTTTGTGCTGCTTACTAATGTTGGCATTCGCTTGCCTCCCATTTTTGTTTGTGCAACTACTATTTCTTTAATATCATCAATAGTAATTTCAACATTATCAATGATTTTTAAATCATAATAACACTCATCAACAATAGTTAATGTAAATCGAGTATTTGAATATTGTTGCGACAAAAGCATGTTTCTATAGTACCAAATTACAATAATTATCGATAAGAAAAAATTAATACTGCTTTTTTTTTCTTCCTATTTCACAAAATTTCTAAGATTTACAATTCATAACAGGCAAAAAAGCCAGCAAATTCACTATCTTTACAGGCTTTTATAACAATTATGGAAATTTCAAAAACATACAACCCGAGTGCTGCCGAAGACAAATGGTACAAACATTGGCTAGATCATAAATTCTTTAAATCAGTTCCTGATGAAAGAGAAGCTTATACCATTGTAATTCCTCCACCAAACGTTACAGGAGTGTTGCACATGGGGCACATGTTAAACAATACTATTCAGGATGTTTTAATTCGCCGTGCACGTATGCAAGGTAAAAATGCTTGTTGGGTGCCAGGTACCGACCATGCAAGTATTGCTACAGAGGCTAAAGTTGTTGCATTGTTAAAAGAACAAGGCATTAACAAAGCTGATTTAAGCAGAGAGGATTTTCTTAAACATGCTTGGAGTTGGAAAGAGAAGTATGGTGGGATTATCCTAAAACAATTAGAAAAACTTGGTGCAAGTTGCGATTGGGATAGAACAAAGTTTACTATGGAAGCTGATTTGTCAGAATCAGTTATTGATGTGTTTATTGATTTATACAACAAAGGTCACATTTACCGTGGAGTTCGTATGGTTAATTGGGATCCTGCTGGATTAACTGCAGTAAGTGATGAAGAAGTAATACATAAAGAGGTGAATTCGAAATTGTATTATGTAAAGTATAAGATAGAAGGAAGTGCTGATGAATGGATTACCATTGCAACTACACGTCCTGAAACAATATTAGGAGATACTGCAATATGTGTTAATCCTACTGATGAGCGCTATGCACATTTAAAAGGTAAGAAAGCTATTGTACCAATGGTTAACCGTGCGGTGCCAATTATTTTTGACGATTACGTTGATGCAGCTTTTGGTACAGGTGCTTTAAAAGTTACTCCTGCTCATGATATTAATGACTACAACTTAGGTTTAAAACATAAATTAGAAGTTATTGATACATTAACTCCTGAAGGAAAATTAAGCGAAGCTGCTAAGTTTTATGTAGGAGAAGATAGATTCATCGTTCGTAAAAAAATTGCCAAAGACCTTGAAGAAATGGGGCAAATGGTAAAAGCGGAAGACATTAAAAATAAAGTTGGAACATCAGAACGTACAGGGGCAGTTATTGAACCACGTATTTCTGAGCAATGGTTCCTAAAAATGTCGGAGATTTCTCAACCTGCTTTGGAAAATGTAATGAATGATACTATTCAATTACTTCCAGAGAAGTTTAAAAACACCTACTCGTTCATGATTGGTGTATTAGTCGTCAGCTTTGGTGGGGACAACGTATTCCTGCTTGGTATGATAACAAAGGAAATACAGTTGTTTGCAAAACGAGAGAAGAAGCATTTGAGAAATTAAAAGTAAAGAACTCTGAATGTAAAATTGAAGTTTTACGTCAAGACGAAGATGTATTAGATACTTGGTTTTCATCTTGGTTATGGCCTTTAACTGTTTTTGATCCTAAGATTGTACAAAACGGTTGGGAAAAAGCAAATGCCGATTTAAAATACTACTACCCTACTAATGATTTAGTAACTGCCCCTGAGATTTTATTCTTCTGGGTTGCACGTATGATTATTGCAGGTTACGAATACACAGGAGAAAAACCTTTCTCTAACGTTTACCTTACAGGAATTGTAAGAGATAAACAAGGAAGAAAAATGAGTAAGTCATTAGGTAACAGCCCTGACCCACTCGACTTGATAGCTAACTACGGTGCAGATGGTGTACGTGTTGGTATGTTATTGTGTTCACCTGCAGGTAACGATTTACTGTTTGACGAATCGTATTGCGAACAAGGAAGAAACTTTGCGAATAAAGTTTGGAATGCATTTAGGTTGATTAAAGGTTTTGAAGTGAGCGAAACTGCGGTGGCTTCGAGTGCCTCAGCCTCCGCTATACAATGGTTCGAAAATAAATTAAGTGAGCAAATAGAAAACATCAATGACTTGTATTCTAAATATAGAATGAGCGATGCATTGATGGCTACTTACAAATTGGTGTGGGATGATTTCTGTGCTTGGTACTTAGAAATGATTAAGCCAGATTTTGTTGATGGTAAAGCAATGCCAATTGATAAAGCTACTTACGATGCAACAATCGGATTCTTAGAAAGTTTATTAAAAGTAATGCACCCTTGGATGCCTTTTATTACCGAAGAAATTTGGCATTTATTAAAAGATAGAAGTGATAAGGATTGTATCATTGTTGCAGAGTGGCCTAAGGCAAAAGCAATAAACCAACAAATGATTGGCGAGTTTGAAGTTTGCAAAGAGGTAGTTGCAACTTTTAGAAATGTTCGTCAGCAAAAACAAATTTCTCCAAAAGAGAAATTGGAGTTGATTGAAAAATCTGAAGCGCAACACTCTTACTTTGATGAGGTAGTTAAGAAATTAGCAAACTTATCTGCTTTAACTTACACTAAAAACAATGTAGAGAAAGCATTTAGTTTTGTTGTTAAAACAACTGAGTTTTATATTCCTTTAGCTAATAACATTAATGCAGAAGAAGAAAAGGAACGTATTACTAAGGAATTAGAATACAATCAAGGTTTCTTAAAATCTGTTCAAAGCAAATTGGCTAACGAAAAATTTGTTGCAAATGCAAAACCTGAGTTGGTTGAATTAGAGCGCAAAAAAATGGCTGATGCAGAATCGAAGATTAAAACGTTGAACGAACAATTAACTGCTCTATAACTATCTCCTCGAAAAATTGTTTTTTCGTCGTTGAACTTCAAAATTAAAAGCCTCACAGACTATTAGTCTGCTGCGTTTTTAATTTCTTGTTCGCCTAAAAAAATCAATTTTGGAGAAGATAAAAAACGACATGAAATTAAAAGACAACATACTCCAATTCCTTAAAGGAAAAAGACTTTGGCAAATTACCTTAGTCTTTTTCGGAGTTGTTGTATTTGCACTTTTTATGAGTTGGTTTACTTATGTATTCAGTAATCACAAAGAGAAGCCGATTGACTATGCAGATAACAATATGCGTATTTTCGGGCTTAACATTCCCAAAAATTTAAACTTTGCAGGTGAGCGCGTACCTCAAAATGACTTTAGTATAAAAGAAAGTTTAGACCGCGAGTTTTTAATAAACACCTATTGGCACTCAAACGCACTGTTGCTTTTTAAACGAGCTAATCGTTGGTTTCCTGTAATGGAACCAATATTAAAACGTAATAATGTTCCTGATGATTTTAAGTACATTGCATTAATCGAAAGTCATTTAACCAACGCTGTTTCTCCTCAAGGTGCAACTGGTTTTTGGCAATTTATTGAGCCAACTGCTGTTAACTATGGTTTAGAAATTAATGATGAGGTTGATGAGCGTTATCACGTTGAGAAATCAACCGAGGCGGCCTGTAAGTATTTTAAAGACGGTTATGCAAAGTTTGGCAACTGGACGTTAGTTGCAGCTTCCTACAATTTAGGCATGGGTGGAATAGAAAACAAACTTGCCGACCAAAAAGTAAAATCATACTATGACCTTTCGTTGAATGAAGAAACAGGAAGATACGTTTACCGAATACTTGCTATTAAAACATTAATGCAGCACCCAGAATTATTTGGCTTTGAATTAAAGAAAAAAGATTTGTATCACCGAATACCAACAATTAATGTAAAGGTTGATAGTAGTATCACAAACCTTGCAGACTTTGCGCTTAACAAAGGATACAATCTAAAAGTATTAAAACTATTTAATCCTTGGTTAAGGAACGAAAGTCTTAAAAACACAGAGAAGAAAACTTATGTCATCCAATTCCCAAAGAAAGAATATTTAGAGAGAGCTTTTGATGAAATTGAATCTGATTCTTTAAAAAATGTGTTGCATTTAGAAAAGCAATTAGAGAAGAACCAAAAGGACTCTACTTCCGGCAAACATAAAGCATCTCCCCCGCCGGCAATCTAAATTTATCTACATCAGCTGGGCTTAATTGATTTACGTAATCATCAACGGTTACATTAAATCCTGCAGCAGCTAATCTATCTTTATAATCTAAACCAAACAAACGCACATGGTCTTTTTGCCAAAAGTGGATTTCTCTGTCTGCCTCGCTTGTTATTGATTTGTCTTCATACGTTTTTGCACGTGTAACATCCAAAGGAACTTGAAAAATTCCCCAACCACCTGGTTTCATTATACGATACAATTCGCGCATACATTGCGCATCGTCCTCTACATGCTCTAGCACATGATTACAAAAAATAACATCATAGGTGTTATCCGCAAAAGGAGCTTTGTGTAAATCAAAATGAACATCAGCAATGGGTGAATTGTAATCACCAGTTGTGTAGTCTATATTCTTCATTGCTTTAAACAGCTTGTAAAAGCATTGTTCAGGAGCGATGTGAAGCATTTTATAATTCTTAGTAAAGAAATCAGTTTTATTTTGCAAATACAACCAAAGCAAACGATGACGCTCTAAACTTAAACTACCAGGACATAAAACATTTTTACGCTTTGCTTTACCTGAATATCCATAAGGTAAAAACTTACGATACGATTTACCACTAATTGGGTCGGTATATTTTGAGCCTTTGTAAATAAGCGGGGCAATTTTACTAAACCACAAACTAAATGTGATAAGTATTGGACGAGGAATTGTTCTTAATAAAAAATGAAACATACTTTTAAAATTAACTTATTAAATACGCTACAATTGAACCCAATAATATGGATGCCATCTTCGCGAAATTATACTTATGATTATTACTACTCTCAAACATAATGGTGGTAGAAATATGTAAGAATATACCAACCACAATGCCTAAGGAAATTTGAATGATATAATCAATATTAGCAACACCAGCTTGTTTCATTAATTCGTTACACAATACACCCAATGGTGCCATTAAACTAAATAATATCAAATATAGTATTGCTGAGTTTTTTGCAATTTGTAATTGTTTTAACATGGTAACAAATGCAATAGCAATTGGGATATTGTGCAAGGTTAAACCTAAAATCATAGAATCCTTAAATCCTAAAAACGAACCGCTATTGTGCCCTTGACTCATTACTTCAGCAACAGGTAAACCTTCTAAAAATGAATGAATGTAAAGTCCAAATAAAATTGATACAGGAATTTTCTTTTTTGGGTTGATGATGAACATGAATGTGGCCATGTTCAATTCCTGTAGAAAAATAATCAAGAAATAACTGAATAAAGAATCCTATTAAAACATAAATTCCAATTTTCTCATCACCCTTCGAAAAAACTTCGGGCATTAAATGAAGAAATGTGAGTGCTAGTAAATAAGAGGCACTAAATGCTAGAATTAACTTTAGTTTATTATCAGAAATTTTAAAACGAAAAACCAACATCCCCGAAATCATTACCGGCAAAAACAAAAGCAATATGGTATAAAATAATTCCGACATTAATTTTTTCTAAAGATAATAATCATTCTACTTGATTTTTCATTGTAATTGCCTAAGTCATAATCTCCAAAAACTGTTTCCAGTTTTAGGTTCGCTTTTTCTGCAATTTTAATCATCTCATTCAAAGCATATAACTTAACACATTCGCTGTAATCGCTGATTTTATTTCCATCAATTACTCTAATATTTTTTATTACTCTATTCTTCTCTATTCGTTTATTAATAACAAACTTAACATCATCCTTAACAATCTCGTGTTGAGTTTGTAAATTATTTATTACCCAATCTCTATTCAAATAATCAAAAACAAAAATACCATTTGGTTTTAATGCAGTGCTAACTGATTTAAAAACTTTAATATCATCATTAACATTGTCAAAGTATCCAAAACTGGTAAACAAATTTAAAACTGCATCAAAATAATTTGTCCTAAAAGGCGAACGCATATCCAATCTATAAAATTGCAAGGTATCGCTTTCAAATTTTGATGCTTCATTAATGCTTTCTTCAGATAAGTCAGTTCCAACTACATTGTATCCAAGTTTATTTAAAGCAATTGAATGTCTTCCTTTTCCACATGCTAAATCCCAAACTCTACTTTGGGCTTTCAGTTTTAAATGCTGCATTAATTTTGCAATAAATAAATCAGCTTCGGTATGTGTTCGGTTATTATAAAGCAAATGATAATAGGGAGTATTGAACCATTTCTCGAACCAATTATGTTTAACTAACTCCATATAAAAAAAGAAGACCGATTGATGTCAATCGGTCTTCAAAGGTAAGTATTTTTTTGTTTTATAAGAGACTAAAAAGCCGCAACTTTTATATACTGAAACTTCTCGTATTTATGCATCATTTGCATAAGCAGGACCTGAAACAATTGATTTTTGTTTTACCACTTCAATATCCGATTCGTTAATTCCCTTTTGCTTTAATGAATTAACAATTTTAGTCATAGCAGATTTAGCACGTTTATCTGATAATTCATCGTTACTTGCATGTGATTTTGTAGGTACGTTAGATGCGCTTGCCATGAAAGACAATTTAATTTTTCCTGACGCAGCTTTATTTGCAATTAAATTATTAATAAAAGTAATGTATTCAGGAGCCTGTTCATCTAACTCATTCATATTATACTTAAAATAGAATTTGAATTTAGTTCCTGCAACTTCACTATTATCCGGCACTAAAGAACCTGAACCATTTAAGTATACAATTTTAGTTATTGTTTTTGATTTCTTCAATCCAGAAGTACTAACAACATCTTTTGCAGTAGAGGCTATAATTTCGTAATTAGTTTCCTTAGCCAATGAAATACCTGTAATCTTACCAAAACCATCCGTTGTCCCTTCGTATTTACTTCCATCTGTCCCTAATAAACTAATTTTTTCATTCTTAATTGGCTTTTTACTTTTTTTATCCGAAAGAACAACAAGATTTAAAAGCAAGTCAATATCTGTCTTTTCCTTATTTAATAGGAACATCGTTTTGTCATAAACCTTACCTTCAGTCTCACCTTGCGTTGAAAAATGAGATTTAATAGATTCGTTGTTAGACAATACAACATCATAATCATGATTTTTCTCCAATAAAATCTTTTCAGCTTTACCATTTGCTGCAGTTTTTCCTTCATAATATAAACCGTCCTTAGTAAATAATTTAAAAGGTACATTAGCTGTTGGTTTCAAGCTTTTTGAATCAGAAAGAACAGTAAGATTTAAAACTAAATCAACATTTCTGGTTGTATCATAATCCATAACTGCCCCGTTACAAAGATTATGAGGTTTCAATTTCAAATCTTTTTGTATTTCATCGTAAGCGTATTCATTTGAAACATCAATTGTTTCAGTATAAATTTCTTCACCACTTTGTTGGTATGAAAAACTATACTTAGAACCAGGAGGAAGAACAACAGTAAATGCACCTGTAACATGCTGAGGGCGATATGTACCAACTATTTCTCCACTAGAAGAGTTAGTAACAACAATTGTTATGTCGCTAGGTAAACTATCACAAGGCCCTGGTTTAATTTGCCCTTTAAACAATGCTAAATCATTAGACATACCTTTATCATAAGTTATCATATAAATATCCTTTTCACCATGATTAAAGATTTTATCATTAGACTCATGAGCCGATGAATAATATAAACGCTTATTATCTGGAGAAGCTACTAAATATAAATCATCATCAGTTGTGTTAATTGGATATTCCATATTAATTGGCAAACTAAATTGCCCATCATCATCAATAACTGACCACATAATATCAAATCCGCCCATTGATTGATGACCTTTGGAACTGAAATAAAATGTAATTCCATCTGCTCCCATAAATGGAGATTCCTCATCATAAGGAGTGTTAATGTTAGGGCCTAAATTAGAAGCTAAACTCCACTGACCTGTTGGTAATTTTACACATTTCCAAATATCTCTCCCACCTAAACCACCTGGACGATCACTTACAAAATATAATGTATTCCCATCACGAGATAAACAGGCTGAAGGTTCCCAGTATTCAGTATTAATATTTGAACCATATTTAAGTGGAATACTCCAATCCTTTCCATCAAATTGAGAATAAAATAAATCACCACCGTTATCATCTTTATAAATCGTTAACGTTTGTCCATCAGGAGTTAAACTTACTGCGCCATCATGACCATTTGTATTAATATAAGGACTAATGGATACTGGCACTGTCCAATCACCATTATCTTTTTTGTAACAAACCATTACATCTTCATAAGGGAAACCATCAGGAGCTAATTCACCAAAACCAACATTATTTTTTCCTCTATGTGTAAAAATCAACATACGTTCATCTCCTGTAAGAACCGGAGAGAAATCAGGCATCGCATCATTAATGCTATCACCCATATTTGTAATCTTTACAGACTGAGGCGCTGCGTAATACATTTTAGCATATTTGATACGCTCTTTTAAATAAGCAACATCCTCTGCACCCTTTTTATCTTTTGGTTTTAAAAACGTTTCGTAAGTGGAAAGCATTTTTTCAGATTGACTAAATTTGTAATCCAAATGATACGCTTGCGCTAGTAATAAATAAGAAATAATTGGAGACTTTTTAACTGTAGGCTCTAATGGCTCATAGCTTTTCGTTGTATTCAATACCGCCTTTTCTAAATAACGTTCTGCATCATGCTTAAATCTTGGGTGCGCCAAATAACACTGTCCAATTAAATAGTTAATATTAGCATTGGTAGAATCATAATTGTAAGCAAATTTAAAATATTCTAAGGCAATTAGTGGATTATTCTCTTCTAATAAAAGACTTCCTCCAGAAAAATTTGATCTATAAGAACCCTTATCTACGGGTGTAAATTGTGAATACAATCTTAAACCAAGAAAACAACTGCAAATAACTATAAGTAATTTTAATTTCATACTCTAAATAAATTTATTCCAATACATAATGAAGCCCAATGAGCCAAAATTCAGGAGACCAAAAATAACAAAAATTACTTAAAAAACGATTAGTTGCTTAAAAAGTTCTATTAATATCGAAGTTTTCAAGATAATCAGCAACTTTTCTCAAAAAACTTCCTCCTAATGAACCATCCACAACACGGTGGTCGTAAGAAAGAGATAAGAACATCATATGACGAATACCAATTGTATCCCCGTAAGGAGTTTCGATAACCGCAGGTTTTTTCTTAATAGTTCCAGTTGCCATAATTGCAACTTGAGGTTGGTTTATAATTGGAGTTCCCATTACGTTACCAAAACCACCCACATTAGTTAATGTGAAAGTACCATCTTGAATTTCATCTGGAGTTAATTTATTTGCCTTCGATCTTTTTGCTAAGTCATTAACGTTTTTCGTTAAACCTATCAAATTTTTCTCATCAGCATTTTTAATTACTGGTACAATTAAATTACCACTTGGTAAAGCAGCTGCCATACCAATATTAATTGATTTACGTTTGATAATATTTGTTCCGTCAACCGCAACATTTATCATTGGATAATCTTTAATTGCTTTAGCTACAGCCTCTATAAATAAAGGAGTAAATGTAATCTTCTCCCCTTCTCTTTTTTCGAACTGAGACTTAATTTTATCTCTCCATAAAACCATGTTTGTAACATCTGCCTCAACAAATGAAGTAACGTGTGGCGAAACATGCTTGCTCATTACCATGTGGTCAGCAATTAGTTTACGCATACGATCCATCTCAATGATTTCATCGCCTGCCATGCTTTTCACATTTGATTTATGAACTTGAGGAGTGCTAACTGGAGCTGCAGTTTGAACTTGAGCAACTACTTCTTTAACTTGCTCCACAACAGCAATATTTTGTTTTCCTTTGTTAGGAATGTATGCTAAAATATCAGATTTAGTAACTCTGCCGTCTTTACCCGAACCATTAATTGTTTCTAGTTCAGCAACTGCAATACCTTCTTGTTTTGCAATGTTTTTTACAAGTGGTGAAAAGAATTTATTTGACTGAGAAAAATCGTTTGATACTGCTGCATGGTTTGTTACATCTGGTGCAGAAACAACAGCAGCTTCAACTTTAGCAGTAACTGGCGCAGCAGTTTTTGGCGTTTCAACTGCAGCCGAGGCGTCAGAAGAAATAACTGCGATAAGTGCTCCAACTTGAACAACATCACCTTCTTTAAACAATTGTTTTACTAATGTTCCCTCAAATGGTGAAGGAATTTCAGAATCAACTTTATCAGTAGCGATTTCTAGAATGGTTTCATCCAACTTCACTGAATCACCAACGTTTTTTACCCATTTAATAATGGTAGCTTCCGCCACACTCTCGCCCATTTTAGGCATTAACAAATCAAACTGTGCCATTTTATTCTGAAATAATTAGTTTTTAATTGAAACCTTGCAAAAATAAAGGTTAATTTGAGATTTACAAGTATGATTTATCATTTGTTGCTATAAAAAAAAGAGGCGAAATCCGCCTCTTTTTTAGATAATGTATTAGTCTTTCAATAACTCTCGAGAAATAACAAGCTTTTGAATTTCGCTAGTTCCTTCACCGATAGTACATAATTTACTGTCTCTGTAATATTTTTCAGCAGGGAAATCTTTTGTATAACCATAACCTCCAAAAATCTGAACTGAATCATTAGCCACTCTAACACATACTTCAGAAGCATAATACTTAGCAAAAGCACCTTCTTTAGTGATCTTCAATCCGCGGTTTTTCATGTCCGCTGCTTTGAAAGTTAATAATTCAGCAGCTTCAATTTCAGTAGCCATATCAGCTAACTTAAATGCAATACCTTGAAATTGAGAAATTGCTTTTCCAAATTGTGTTCTTTCTTTTGAATATTTTAATGCACACTCGTAAGCACCTTTTGCAATACCTAATGATAAAGATGCAATAGAAATACGACCTCCATCTAAAACTTTCATACCTTGTACAAAGCCTTCGCCCTCTTTTCCTAGCATTTGACTCTCGTGAACACGGCAGTTTTCGAAAATTAATTCTGCAGTTTCTGAAGCACGCATACCTAATTTATTTTCTTTTTTTCCTGAACGGAAACCTGGAGTTCCTTTTTCGATAATGAAAGCTGACATACCATGGCTATCACCTTTTTCACCAGTACGAACAATAACTACTGCTACATTACCAGTGATTGCATGAGTAATGAAATTTTTACTTCCGTTAATTACATAGTGATCACCATCTTTAACAGCTACTGTGTGCATTCCACCTGCATCGCTACCTGTACCTGTTTCTGTTAATCCCCAAGCACCAATCCACTCCGCAGTTGCAAGCTTTGGTAAATATTTTTTCTTTTGTTCTTCATTACCAAAAGCCATGATATGACCTGTGCACAAAGAGTTGTGAGCTGCCATTGATAAAGCAATTGAACCACAAATTTTTCCTAATTCAGTAATTGCAGTTACGTATTCAGTGTAAGTAAATCCTGACCCACCATATTCTGTTGGAACCAAAACTCCCATTAATCCTAAATCTCCAAGCTTTTTAAATACTTCAACTGGAAATTCTTGACTCTCATCCCACTCCATCATTTTAGGATAGATATGGTCTTTTCCAAATTTGCGAATCATATCCGCAATCATCACTTGATTTTCATTTAACTGAAAATTCATTCCAGTCATTGTGTCGTTTAATAGTGTACTAGACATTGTATGTTGTTTGAGTGTTTACTTAATTTATCTGCCCCGTTTAAAAAATCCAATCCTACAATAAAAGTGAAAGCTGAAACTGTTGCACCAAACTGATGAATCAATTGCGCCGTTGCTTCTGCTGTTCCACCTGTTGCTAAAAGGTCATCATGAATTACAACGTTCCAACCTTTTTTAATGCTATCAATATGCATTTCAATTTTTGAAGTGCCATATTCTAATGAATATTCTTGACTTAAGGTTTTATAAGGCAATTTACCTGCTTTACGAACCAATACGAAAGGGATATTCATTTTGTTTGCTAATAACAAACCAAATAAAAAGCCTCTACTCTCTACACCAACTATTGCATCAACTTTAACAGCGGCAAGCTTTTTGCTGATTCCTCCACAATTGCATTACACAATTGTTGATCGTAAAATATGGGAGTAATGTCTTTAAACAAAATTCCTGGTTTAGGAAAATCAGGGACATCTCTAATTGCTTTTTTTATTTCTTCTGTGAGGTTCATCGAGACGCTAAAAATAGCGTATTTTTCATTAGAACACAAAAAAGTAATTCCTTTTTATTTGATTTTAAATGGAAAAGAGAACTTTTTTTTATTCTTTAGCATTTCTAACAAAAAAACGCTTTAATTGACGGTGATTACTTGCCCAGGTTTAAAATCAAAACTATACAAATAAGTAGTAGCTTTTAATTGAGTCTTTTTAGCCTCACAATTGATTTTTAATTGTTTGATTGAATATAAAGTAAATCCTTTTATCTCGATTGTTAGCTTATTTTTTAATCGAATTGTTCCATTAGCATCTATTGTCATTTCAATATTTTCAAGTGCTAAGGAATAATCTAAATGGTCTTTTATGGTAGTTAAGCAAATTTGTTTATTGTCACGAAATTGTGCAAGTCTGCTTAAAAATAAATCGAACTTAGGGTTCACAACAAATTTTCCTGGTGAACTTGAATTATAAAAGCAAGTAATAGATCTACCCTTGCTGGATACATGTGACTAATAACAGTTTCTCTATTTTGCGCCATATCGCTTAATACACTATTATCAAAATAATAATCCCATAAATTTTCATCTTTAAAATCCATTAAAACATGTGCAGGCCATGAAATTACTTCAGATTGGTTTATCTTATTTTTCGAGTAAAACGGACTAGGAAATTGGTCACCATAACCGAGGTAAGGGTTTTTTAATTTGTTCGAAAAATTATAAGCACCAAAAGCTACGCTATCTTCATTGTAACAATTCCAAAAATACTTCACATTATACTTTTCCCATAAATCTAAGGAATAATTCGTTGCATTTGGCACAAGTCCATCACACACCAAATCTTCTCTATTGTCTCCTCGCCCATTATCATAACCATGATCTATCCAAGTAACAGCACCCTTTTTTTGTAAGTTCAGACAATGCGTCATTCATAAATTCTCTAGTACTAGTAGCATAGTCGGGCGTATGAAAAGCTATTTCGGTACCTTGAGAGTGAATATCGTTTATAAACTTTTGATACGGCACGTTATCTTTCCAACAAGACATTTCAGACGTAAATGCTCCATTAAAAATTTTATTATTTGTGTTTTCAGGATTATGATAAAAAATACTTTTTGTTACAGGAATCTTGTATTTACAAAAACCACCGGATGCTTTTGAAGAAGAATTTACATCACTACTACCATAATAAACAGCGTAATTGGTTAGCAAATCGGTATAATCTGCATGTTCGGTAATTATGAAACTAGAAAGGTATGCGTTTGGCTGCTGCATAAAAACAGGTATTGTTTGCACGGAAGAACCTACATAAAGATTCAAAGAGTACGTTTGCTCACTTCCACTTTTAACTGCATTTGCCGAAACGTCAGTTTTAATTCCTTTTTTATCATCATCCCTAACAGGGAAACGCATAAGTAAATGATCGCTAGCGAAATCAAAATTAAAAACAAGTATTTTCCTTTTTGCATTTAATTGGGTGGAAGAAATAGAATTATTTCTATAAAAAACAATACTGCGATTCGCTTCCCCAATTTTGCAACCTTCTTTATTTAACCAATATTCGTCCTGAAAGCTAGTAGTATCAATTTGAGTGTTTTTTCTATATACTTGTTTTAAATCATCCTTATATCCAAGTATCAAGCTCCGGCGATTAATTTGTAAATCCACTTTTGATTTTACATTGGCATTAAAAATTAATTTAGGACTGTTAATATCGGAGCTAATTTCAATTGTTACATCAGTAGTTTTGGAGGAAGTAGTAAGTATAATACTAGAATTGCTTTTTTGCTTTATCAAAAAACGATTACAACTTATCACCTCGCCTCTTTTATTATTTAACAAAACATCTTCATAATATGTTAATGCAGAGGTAAGAAGTTTACCATTTTTATCGGCAATCGATACTAAACCATTCTTTTTGTCATACACGATCGAATTAAAATTTCCTTTTAAAATAGTTTCGGAATAATTTTCATTTTCTGGTGGATTAACATCGGGAATAAAAGATGGCATTTTATTCTCCACAATTTTAATATAAAAATCATCACCTAGTGTTTTACCAACACCAGTTTTATTCCACATAAAAGTAAAGATTTCATTTTTATAATCCGACATTAAACATCTAGGAATGGTAAAAGTATCGGTAACAAATGTCCATGTGTTTTTCTCCTTTACTTTTTGCTTTAAATCAATTTCATTCCAATATAATGAAGAATCTTTTTGTCGTACTTGAATAGCAATTGACCCTGCATTATCAATATCTTCAACACTTATCCACCCTTCAACAATTAGTTTAATGTTTTTACAATAAAAACTTTCTTGAATGTTTTTTTTAAAAGAAAAACCATAGGGAATAGATGCAGACACAAAGGCTACATTATTACCTGAATGTGCACTTCCTTTTTCAATTGCTCCTGACCAATTTTTTCCAACCGAATCATTTACTAATGAAGAATCTTGGTATAGATAAACAAGTTGATTCGAAAGTTTGCTTGCATCAGGTTGTGCCGAGCACGAATAAAAAAGTTGCTTATAAGTGCAAATAAACTTACT
Source organism: Bacteroidota bacterium (assembly GCA_016702705.1). Lineage (GTDB taxonomy): Bacteria > Bacteroidota > Bacteroidia > B-17B0 > Aurantibacillaceae > JADJDM01. Next base: position 18,857 of record JADJDM010000023.1, read on the forward strand.
TTCGTAACTAACGAATAAAATTTAGATGCATGAGTTATCATAAGTAGTATGAATAAAATTAAAAAAACAAAAATACTAAATTATTACTCAATAATTATTGTACTTTCTACACTAATAGGTTGCAACCAAAAAAAAATAGAATCATTAGAGTGGGTAAAGACAATCGGTTCTGCCTATTTTGATGAGTGTTACGACATAAGTGTTGATGAGTTAGGAAACACTTATTTTACTGGAGTATTTTCAGATGAAATAAAAGGGCAGCAAATAAAGAGTAATGGAGCATTGGATATTGTAATTGGAAAATTAAATAAATTCGGAGACATCGAGTGGATAAAAAGCTTTGGTGGTAAAAAGGATGATGAAGCCTACTGCATAGTTACAGATAAAAAAAATGTTTATGTATCAGGATATTTTTCTGAAGAAATAACAACTTGCGACAAAAAATTTAATTCAATAGGTGCGGGAGATGCTTTTCTACTAAAATTATCTAAAAGCGGAGAAGAGATTGCTTTTCACGTGTTTGGTTCTAAAGGCCAAGATGAAGCTGTTACACTACAAATTACTGATAAAAACGAAGTACTAGTTGGTGGTTTTTTTGAGTTAGAATTGGAAGGATTCCCCCAGATAAAATCAAATGGAGGGGTAGATGCATTTATAGCAAAGCTAGGTACAGATGACGAAATTTTAGAAATTAAAAATTTTGGAGGCAAAGGCAACGATAAATTTTTCTGCAATAAAAAAACTGAAAACAAAACATCCATTTTTGCAGGCTCTACGTTTTGCGATAGTACACAAAAGAAGATAATTGGGTAGTTACTATTGATGAGCAGTTAACAATTAAATCTTCTTTTACTTTTGGCAGCAAAGCTTATGATCAGATAAATTCTATTGATGTTTTAAATGACAACATTATTGTTTCTGGAGAATATAGAAATGGAGAATGGAATATTTTGGGTCAAAATACTCAACTAGCTTATCGTAATTATAGTGATGCTTTCGTTGCTTCGTTTTCAAAAAATCAAACATTAAATTGGATAAAAACAATCAGCTCTTCCAAACATGAATGGGCAAAAGGATTATGCGTAACAAATGGGAAAATATATGCATCAAGCGAGTTTAACGATAGTGCATTTGTAGCATTTGAAAATAATAAAATGTTCCGATCAAAAGGTATTTATGATGTATATATAGCCGAGTTAAACGAGCAAGGTGAAATAGTAAATAAAGCACTCATACAAGGAAAAGGAGAAGATGGAGTTAATAAACTATTCATTTACGAAAATTATTTCTACACATGTGGTTGGACTTACGATACTGCTTATTTCTACAACCAAAAATCAATAAGTAATGGTGAGGGCGACCTTTACATTTGGAAGTGTAAACTTAACGAAGTGTTTAAAAACAGTAAATAATAGATTCAAATGATGATTTAAAACCAAGTACATAAAAATTGGTTGAGTATTACGGCGAGGTTTTTGTTTGAATCTCATTATGAATTTAAGATATTACTAAATTGCTTAAATTAGGCGTGAATAAATAAGAATTCTATGCACAATAATTAAATAAAGCATTAGTAAAAGAATTCGAACCATTTTACAAAATAATATTAATTACATAAAATATGCGTACTACTTTAATTTTATCAATTTTTTTACTTTTTACTCAACAACTATTATCACAGGAAAAAGAATACAATGATGGTAGAGGTGGAAAAGTAAAATTACCATTAGGCGACCTTTCATTTGCTGATAAAGTTGTTGATTTTAAAATAGGGACCCCTACTCCAATTGCAGCTAATTCAAAAGCTATTGATGCAGTTGGAATACCAAATTTTAACCAATTGGAAATTTCAGGTTTTGTTTCTTTAGGAGGTGGGGGCGAATTAACACTTGCCTTTACTGATAACGCATTAGTAAACATTGATGGTCCAGATTTGTATATTTTTGAAATGGGAAAATATGTTGAAGAAACTTACTTATATGTTTCGAAAGATGCGAGAAAATGGATTAGTGTTGGAAAAATAAGTGGAGGTAACGCATTAGTTGATATTGGTGACTCAACAAAGATTGGTGAAATATTTACTTATGTAAAGTTAGTTGATGCAAAATCACTTACAAAAGATAAATCATGGCCTGGAGCTGATATTGATGCAGTTGCAGCTATTGGCTCGGCTAAGCAATTATCATTAAACGCTCTATATTTATTTAACACCAATGAATCAAAAATTAAACCTGCTGCTAAAACTGATTTAGATAAAATTGTAAGTGAGTTAAAAGCAAATCCAAACTATGATGTGGTTATTAACGGACATACTGACAGTATAGGAAACAAAAAATTAAACCAAAAATTATCGCTCGACAGAGCAAATTCCATTAAAACGTACATTCTTACCAAAGCACCAACATTAAAAGCCAAAATCAAATTCCAAACCAACGGTTATGCTGAAGAATATCCTGTTGCTACTAATAATACACCCGAAGGCAGAGAAAAGAACCGAAGGGTGGAAGTTTTCTTTATACCAACGAAGAAGTAGTTTATTTTCAGTTTCGAGTTAGGAGTTTCGGGTTTATAGTTTGAAGTAAATTTGAAGTCTCAAGACCAACCCGAAACCAAAAACTACAAAACCCGAAACCTTTGCAAGGATATGAACTTTTGGCAGTTGATAACACGATTTGCATCTTTGGTATAAGTTTGGTTAATTTGAATCACAACAAAAACTATAAAACTATGTTTGATAATAACGAATTCAGAAAATATGCTACTAAACACCGTGGCATCAATGGCCTTGTTTATGATAGCTACAGCAATCATATTACTTCTTCATTAACACCTTACATCATCGAAGAGCGTCAGTTAAACGTTGCTCAAATGGACGTATTCTCTCGTTTAATGATGGATCGTATCATTTTCCTTGGAACTGGAATTAATGACCAAGTTGCAAATATTGTACAAGCACAATTACTTTTCTTAGAATCAGTAGATGCTAAAAAAGATATTCAAATTTACTTGAACTCTCCGGGAGGATCTGTTTACGCAGGTTTAGGTATTTATGATACAATGCAAATTGTAGGACCAGATGTAGCAACTATTTGTACAGGTATGGCCGCATCAATGGGTGCAGTATTAATGTGTGCTGGGCAAAAAGGAAAGCGTACAGCTTTAAAACATGCTCGTGTTATGATTCACCAACCATTAGGTGGAGCTGAAGGACAAGCATCAGATATCGAAATCACTGCTCGAGAAATCCAAAAGTTAAAGAAAGAACTTTATGAAATCATCGCTTTACATAGCGGACAAACCTATGATAAAGTTTGGGCTGATAGTGATCGTGATTACTGGATGATTGCTGAAGAAGCAAAAGCTTACGGTATGATTGATGAAGTTTTAGTTAAAAAGTAAATTTTAATAAATAAGTAATAAAAGTCCGCTAAATTATTTAGCGGACTTTTTTTTGATGTTACCTTTACATTCTCATTAATTAACATGTTCCAATACAATAAAATAACACCCGAGTTCATTCAACAACTGCAAAGTATTTGCGGCAACGAAAACGTTTTTACTGATACAGAAAAAACAACACCTTATGCAAGTGATGAAACTGAGCGTTTGGTGTATATGCCCGAAGTTGTTGTAAAACCAAGTACTCCTGAGCAAATTTCGGAAATAGTAAAATTGTGCAGTCAACATAATATTCCTATAACACCGCGTGGGGCAGGAACAGGATTAAGCGGCGGGGCATTACCCATTTATGGTGGCGTGTTATTATCGATGGAGAAGTTTAACAAGATATTGGAAATTGATGAGCGTAATTTGCAAGCAACTGTGGAACCTGGTGTAATTAACCAAGTGTTTCAAGAAGCAGTTTCTAAAATTGGTTTGTTTTATCCACCCGATCCTGCAAGCAAAGGAAGTTGTATGTTAGGCGGCAATGTTGCCGAAAGCAGCGGTGGACCAAAATGTGTGAAGTACGGAACAACAAAAGATTATATTTTAAATTTAGAAGTTGTTTTACCAACTGGAGAAATTATTAAAACAGGCGCAAATACATTAAAAAACTCAACTGGATACAACCTCACGCAATTAATGGTTGGAAGCGAAGGTACTTTAGGAATTGTAACAAAAATTATTGTTCGTTTATTACCGTTACCTAAACATGATTTATTAATGCTTGTTCCTTTCCGTTCATTAGATGAGGCTTGCAGTGCAGTAAGCGAAGTATTTAGAGCAGGATTTATTCCAAGCGCAATGGAACTTATGGAGCGTGATGCATTGGAATGGGTAAGTAAATATGTGGAGAGTTCAGTAGTTAAAATTGCTGATGATATACAAGCGCATTTATTAATTGAGGTAGATGGTAATGATGTGGATGTGTTGATGAAAGATATGGAAGCCATTGCTGAATTGGTTTCTAAATATGATATTGATGAAATATTATTTGCCGATTCTGCTGCACAAAAACAAGAGTTGTGGAAACTAAGAAGAAAAATAAACGAAGCTGTTACAAGTAACTCCATAAGCAAAGAGCAAGATACTGTTGTTCCTCGCGCTGAATTACCAAAGCTTGTAAAAGGCCTAAAAGAAATTGGTAAACGCTACGAGTTCCGCTCGGTATGTTACGGACACGCAGGAGGTGGAAACCTACACATACGTTTTATTAAAGACGAAATGAGCGATGAAAAATGGCATGGAGAGCATATTAAAAAAGCCATCGCAGAGTTATTTACTCTTTGTTACGAATTAGGCGGCACCATCAGCGGCGAACACGGCATTGGTTTAATACAACAAAAATTTATGCCCATCGTTTTTAGCGAAAAAGCAATGCAATTACAACGAGATATTAAGAAAACCTTTGACCCTAATATGATTTTAAATCCTGGGAAGATATTTTATTAGGAAGTTTATTTGGTTCATTGGTTAATTAGTAAATAGTTATCTTCTATTTAAATTAATGGTTTAGGTTAAAATAAAACTAATGTGAAGAGTACTAACAAACAATAAACTCAATTAACTACTCAACTCAATAAACCAAGCCAAAATTTAACATTTACTTTGGAACATTTTTGTAATTTGGTTCTGCAAAAAACTAGCACATGAAAAAAATAATCATTGCCTTATTAGCTGTTTCAGTAATTATTGGGGCAGAATCTTGTAAAAAGAAAAAAGCTTTCAAAAACGAAGACGGACAAGCTTCGGAAGATAATCGGAATGTTCAAAGTCAAACAGATGATGCTATGAGTGATGCCGACAACGCTATGAGTAGTTACGTTTCGCTTACCGGTAAATTAATTCAAAAACCAGCAGAGATACAAGCTACTCCATGCGGGGCAAGTATTGATACAAATGGTTTATCAACTGGAACAATAAAAATTAATTACGATGGTGTAACTGTTTGTAATAATCGAAAAAGAAGTGGTTCAATCAAACTAACACTACAAAACTACACTCAAGGAAAACGTTGGAAAGACTCGATGGCAGTGTTACAGGTTGATTATATCAATTACAAAGTTACACGTGCCTCAGACAGTAAAAGCCTTATGTTTAATGGCACACACTATGTTACAAACGTTGTAGGCGGTAATATCTGGACATTAATTTTTGGTGGTAATCCAGTTATTAGAACTGTAACAGGAAATGGCTTAGTAGTTACTTTTGATGATGGTTCCGTTTCTTCTTGGAACATTAACCGTAAATATACTTACACTAAATCTGGCACAGTTTATACTTGTACAGGTGAAGGTATTGGAAGTTATAATGGAGAAACTAGTTTGGAAAATTGGGGAACAACACGCGAAGGTGATAATTTCACAAGTAAAGTAGAAACTCCTGTTGTTTGGAATACAACATGCGGGGCTTGGGCGCCGATACAAGGCAAATTAACAATAAAAGTGGATGCAAAAGATTTTGTATTAAATGCAACTTTTGGAGTTGATGCAAGTGGTAATCCAGTTACAGTGCAAGCGAATAGTTGTGCTTATGGTTGGAAAGTTGATTGGACTTATAAAACCGATCGAACGATAAAATTTTCGCATACAACTAATTCAACTAGAACATAAATAAAAGACCTGTCATTATATAAGTGACAGGTCTTTTTGCTTTACATAATATTTAAACAATAAAGCCAACTTCTTACTAAACAAACAGCCCCGTCTTTATAAAAAACGGGGCTGTTACTATTTTAATTTATCTTATTAAGCTTGTTTTGGAGCCTCTGTAGTTTCAGGCTTTGGCAACAATACTTTACGAGATAATTTATGTTTGTTTGTTTTTGGATCAACGCCCATGTATTTTACTTGAATGATTTCTCCTTCTTTTAATACACCTTCTAATGAATCCAAACGCTTCCAATCAACTTCAGAGATGTGCAATAAACCATCTTTACCAGGTAAGAACTCAACAAAAGCTCCGTAAGGCATAATTGTTTTCACTTTTGCATCATACACCTCACCTACTTCAGGAACTGCAACAATACCTTTGATACGAGCTAATGCAGCTTTTGCATCTACATCATTAGCACCAAATATTTCAACCAATCCTTTTTCACCTGGAATTTCAGTAATTGTGATAGTAGTGTTAGTTGATTTTTGCATTTCTTGAATAATCTTACCACCTGGCCCGATTACCGCTCCAATGAACTCGCCAGGGATTTCAATTTGGATTAAACGTGGAGCATGCTCTTTGTAATCTTCACGTGGCGCAGATAATGTTTTAGAAATTTCTCCTAAAATGTGTAAACGACCTTCTCTAGCTTGGTTTAACGCTTGCTCCATTACAGAGTATGGTAAACCATTTACTTTTAAATCCATTTGCACAGCAGTAATACCATCTTTAGTACCACACACTTTAAAATCCATATCTCCTAAGTGATCTTCATCTCCTAAGATATCAGAAAGAATAGCGTAGTTTCCTTTATCATCAGTAATTAATCCCATTGCAATACCTGTTACTGGCTTAGCAATTTGAACACCTGCATCCATTAAAGCTAATGTACCAGCACAAACAGTTGCCATTGATGATGAACCGTTAGATTCTAAAATATCAGATACAACACGTATAGTATAAGGACAATTAACTGGTACCACTTTTTTAAGTGCACGTAATGCTAAGTTACCATGTCCAACTTCACGTCTTCCAGGGCCACGGTTTGGTTTTGCCTCACCAGTTGAGAAACCAGGGAAGTTATAATGTAAAATAAAACGGCTTTCACCTTTGATGAAGGCACCATCAATTAATTGTTGGTCTAACTTAGTACCTAAAGTAACTGTAGTTAATGATTGAGTTTCTCCGCGTGTAAATACAGCTGAACCGTGAGCAGATGGTAGGTAATTTACCTCGCTCCAAATTGGACGGATATCAGTTGTTTTACGACCATCTAAACGAATTTTCTCATCTAATGCAACACGACGGATTGCATCGTATTCAACATGGTGATAATATTTTTTTATTAAAGCTTCTTTCGTTGCTAATTCTTCAGCAGAAAAAGTTGCTAAGTATTCAGTTAAAATTGCTTTGAAAGCAACTTTACGTTGGTCTTTGTTAGCATTACCAGTTTTAGCACAATCGTAAACTTTTTGGTAAGTAGCTTTTGATACTGCCTCCTTTAAATCCCAATCGTTGTTCTCGTGATTGTATTCTCTTTTTGTTTTTAAACCAGCTTTAACAGCGAATTCGTTAATAGCGTTGATTTGCAATTTAATAGCTTCGTGAGCAAATTTGATAGCTTCTAACATTTCTGTTTCGCTAATCTCGCTCATTTCACCTTCTACCATTAAGATATCAGTAGCAGAAGCTGCAACAATCATATCTAAAGGAGAACCAGCTAAATCTTGTATCGTTGGATTGATAACTAATTTACCATCTAATTTTGCAACACGTACTTCAGAAATTGGTCCGTTAAAAGGAATATCAGAAACTGCAATTGCTGCAGAAGCTGCTAAACCAACTAATGCATCTGGCATTGTTTTTTTGTCAGATGAAATTAGGGTAATCATTAATTGAGTATCTGCGTGGTAATCTTCAGGAAATAAAGGACGAATAGCACGGTCAACGATACGAGAAATTAAAATTTCGTAATCATTTAATCTTGATTCACGCTTTAAAAATCCACCAGGAAATCTTCCTACTGAAGCATATTTTTCTTGATAATCTACTGTTAAAGGAAGAAAATCAACTCCTTCTTTTGCGTCTTTGTTACTAACGATGGTAGCTAATAACATGGTATCACCCATTTTTACTACTACTGAGCCATCTGCTTGTTTTGCTAATTTACCCGTTTCTAGGGTAATCATTCTTCCATCTCCAATGTCGAATGTGTGTTGTGTACCTAATTGTGTCATCTTTTTTTTGTTTTGTCCCCGATCGTTTATCGGAGTGATTTATATATGTCTATTTGTAATGCGTATAAAAAACAAAAGGCAACCGATAAACCGGGTGCCTTTTGTTAATGTTATTTTGTAAACATTATTTACGTAAATCTAGAGTTTTAACTAAAGCTCTGTATTTCATAATGTCTTTTTTCTTTAAATAATCTAATAAACTACGACGCTTACCAACTAAGTTGATTAATGAACGTTGAGTACTGTAGTCTTTTTTATTTTTTTGTAAGTGACCAGTTAAATGTGAAATACGGTGAGTAAATAAAGCTACTTGAGCTTCAGTTGAACCTGTGTTAGTTTCTGCACCACCGTGTGTCTTAAAAAAACCTTTTTTTACTTCTGATGTTAAATACATTTTATCTTAACTTTTATAATTATCAATATAGGGCTGCAAATATACTACATTTTTCAATTTCAAGATGCATTTTTCGCACTTTTTTTCGAAAATTCTATTAGACATATTTTCTTAATAACATAAATCACTGAAAATCAAACCTTAAACTAGTGAATTAAAGCTTTTTCAATCTATCCAAACCAACTTCTTCATCCCATTCCGCACCAAAACCATCGTAAGAAACTTTAAATATATTATTACCTAATACCTCCATGATTTTTCCGGGATACCATTTTTCTTTCCAAAGGATGGTGACTTTATCATCCTTTTTGAATCCAATTTTAGGTGCTGGAGTTTTGGCAACAGCTTTCGCTTGCTCATATTTTCCTTGTGATGTAAAGGTGAACGTAATCGTACTCATTTGCATCACCAACTTTGTATCAGTAACCGAAATAATTTGGTAAGTAATTCCTTTAAACTCTATTTTATTGTTTCCTAAATCTTTCCATGTTTCATTTTTCGAATCGGGCATTCTAGTTTCCGCTTTTCCGTTAGCTAAAAAACAATTGGATACTTTACCCTTATCCATTTTCCACCAAATATTTTGGATTTTTGGAACAAGGTTTTGAGCAGATAACGAACTAACAAATAATGTTAGCAATAGAACAATTGAAAATAATGATTTCATTAATAAAAGAATTAGAGATTAAATATAACTATTTTCTTCCAATTCCAAGTCGTGGAGTATAAGCTAAACCAATGCTAAAAGGAATAATTCCCTTTTCCCCTTTGTTTTTTTCGAAGGCTTCGGATAAAGAATAAAATGCAGTTATATGTATTTGTTCCCATCCCATTCGAATTGTAGGACCATATCGAAATGGATTAAATCCAAAAATATCATAGGTTCTAACTTTGCCATTTTTATCAAACAATGTTCTAAAAGTTTGAACTACATAACCAGCCTTAAAACCAATCATACATTTAAACTGATAATTAGTACGCGAACGAATACGAATCTCTATTGGAAGTTCAACCATTTTGAAAGCAATTCTATTTACTCTATATGATTCTTTACGTTCTTCTAAGCCAGTAAATAATTTTGTACCAGTTATTGAATCAGTTTTATAAGCCAAATCAATTGGTCCATGAATATTGTGCGAACTATAGCCTAAACCCCAAGCAAAACTAAAACGAGATTTTCCTAATGGATAATCAAAAAACAGTTGAAAATTAAACCCACGTGATGTTGGTTTAACTTTAATGCCTTTTGGTGTACCTAACCAACCGGTGTGATTTACTTCAAACACAAGACGATCTTGAGGCGTTGGTTTGTATGCATACACACTAAACTCACTCGGTTCTTTCTTTTGCGAAAAAACAAAAGATGAACTCAGTAAAATAAGCAAAAGTATGCTGGTTGACTTTTTCATTTATGGCTGTAAATGTACAATTTTATTGTCTTTTAAAATCGTAATCCATATAATCAACAAAGTCGTTTACTTTTACAATAACCGATTTTACTTGAGCATCTTCATACTTTACTTTCATTTTAGTAATACCCCAGGTTTTGTAAGTATAGGTACACATAAATTCATCGTTGCCCATGTATTCTAATTTACCTTTAGCCATTGGATGATTAGCAAAATTAAGGACTAATTGATTTCCTTCTTTTTTAATTTCCATATCACCATATACTTCATTTTTGTATTTACCTACAAACAAATCAGCCTTGGGTTGAACTAAATTCTTTTGCATGGTTCGGTTTTTCCAATCTCTTAATTCATCGTTGGCCTCTTTGTTTCCAACTTCGTTTCTTTTAAATGATGCCTCGCTTAAATTTTTGTAAGGCATATCAAAATAAGCCTGTACGATTTGCTCACGTAAGTTTAAGAACAAACCATTTACATCTGTATTTGTTAATACTACTACACCTAATTTTGCTTCTGGGATTACACAAACAGAAGTAACAAAACCATCTGCCCCGCCTGTGTGCTCGTACATTACTTTACCACCAACATCCATAATGCTCCAACCTAAACCATACATGCTAAAGTGATTGTTAGGATAAGCAGGGTTCCCTCCTCTTCCACCTGAAATCATATTAGGTGAACGAGTTAATGCTAATGCTTTATATGGAACAACTTGTTTACCTCCAAACTTTCCTGAGTCTAACTGACAAAGAACCCAATTACTCAAATCTTTAACGCAAGAGTTAATAGATGCCGCAGGGCCAATATTATCAACATTTGCATAATCTAACGCTTCCATTTTATCTAAAATAATTGTGTATGGTTTTGCAGCATTTTTATCGGCAACAATGTATTTGTGTTGAGTTGAACTTCTTTCCATTTTTAGAGGAACAAAGAAATTGTATTTAATAAAATCATACCAAGTAGTATCTGTAACCGCAGGAATTACCTCTCCTGCCGCTAAAAAAGCAGAGTTGCAATATCCATATTTGTAACGGAAAGAATTTACTGGTGTAACATTACGCATACCTTCAATAACTTGTTTACGGGTAAGATTACAATTCCAATTTAAAAAATCACTTTGAAAAGTTTGAAAACCTATACGGTGACAAAGTAAATCTCTAACTGTAGTTTGCTCGCTTGCGTATTTTTCTTTTAACGAAAAGTATGGCAACCATTTTGTTGCTTTATCATCTAACGAAAGTTTTTTGCGAACATCTAACATTGCGATAGCTGTACCTGTAAATGCTTTTGAGTTGGATGCAATTTGAAACAAAGTATTTTCATCTACTTTTGTTTTTCCGTTTAATTCGGTTGTACCATAACCTTTACAAGCAACAATTTTTCCATCTTTAACAATAGCAACCGAAACAGCAGGTATTTGCCATCTTTTCATTTCGCGGTTGATGTATGCATCCAAACTATCCTTAACAAAATTAGGTTGTGCAATTGAAACAGAAACTGCTGCAGTAAATAAAATTGATAATGTCTTTTTCATAATATTCTTAATTCTAAAACAATTCTTAATTATAAATTCTTAATTTTTAATTTCTTTTATCCAATCCCCACATTAATTTATCGCGTAAGGTTTTAAAGAAATCTTGTGTTTCTAAACTAACTAAGTTAAATGTGAAATTTGCTTTCTTTAATTTTATTTCAAATGTGTTATCAATTGTTGCATGACGAGAATCTAAAGACAACAAATATTCCGGACTTCTTCCATGCACCATTAAACTAACTTCACTATTACTAGAAATAATAATTGGACGCACATTTAAGTTATGCGGGGCAATGGGTGTAATAACAAAATTCTCTGCATCAGGCACCATAATTGGTCCGCCACAGCTTAATGAGTATGCAGTTGAACCAGTTGGAGTAGATACAATTAATCCATCTGCCCAATAAGAATTTAGGAATGAACCATTAATACTGGCATCAATACTAATCATAGAAGAAGAATCCTTTTTAAGAATCGTAAGTTCATTTACCGCCCATTTTAAATCGCCAAATAATCCGCTTGGAGTTTCTAATTCGATAAGTGAACGTTTATCTAATTTAAATTTATTTGAGAGCAAACCATCAATTGCCAAACTAAAATCTTCTTTATAAACGCTTGCCAAAAAACCTAATCTACCAGTATTTACACCAAGTACAGGAATACCCGAATCTCTAACTAAATCAAGTGTTTCGAGTATTGTACCATCACCACCTAAGGAAATAATATAATCAACTTTCCCTTTAATGCATTTATATGAATTGTAGGTAGGGATTTCTAAATTAAATTGAAATTCCTTTTTCAAAAATGCATAGTAACTATCGTGGATAATTAGCTGAACATTTTCTTTATTCAATTTAGTGCTAAGTGTTTTTACATAATCAGCGTGATTATCTTTTACACATCTTGCATATAAGGCTATAGTCATTTTACAAAATTATAAAGGAGCACTAAAATGGAGAAAAATTCCTTTTTCTTTCATTCTATTCATTGATGCTTCCACTCTTAAAACATAATCGTAATAAGTTACAAAGTTTAATCCTAAACCTGTCCCACCCAACCATGAGTTAGAAAGAGGATTATCATTATAAAAAACTTTATCTTGCACAAAAGCTGCGTCGGCATGCGCGGAAACATAGATAGAATAAGGTATTTGATTGAATTTTTGCAAACGCTTTGTAGGTAGTTTTACAACGCGCGGTTTTACCAATTGGTAACTTACATTAGTTTTAAACATAGCGTAGGTTTGTCCATCTACCACGTAATATTCATAACCTCTAACAAAATCGTGGTAACCTAAAGCGCGATTAAAATAATAACCTCCAGTGTTCATTAACTTATACCTAACACGTAAAGCGGTACCTACGAAAGTGCGTTTTAGCGGACTCCAATAATTTTTCACAACTGCATCAACAGTAAAATTATCCACGTTTTCATTTTTCAATAAATTTAAACCATCCTTTGCAACTAAACACTCATAATACGAACCACGTAAAGGAAAAATTTTAGAGTCGCGGAAATCACGTTTAAAGCGATATTGAATGCTTATGTAGTTTGCATAATGTTGTTTGTTACCGAAATAATCGCAGTTTAATTTAGAAATATCATTTGCAACATTGCTCTCGTTATAAACTAAATCAAACAGATGTTTTGTGTATAAACCTTTTCTATAAATAAAACCAATTTTAGCTTCAATTTCTTTGCGCATAAATTGGGTATAATTGCGATTAAACTGGAGCTTATTACCATAAGTAGCGTATGCTACTTCATTATTTCGCTGAAAACTATAACTTGCATTTACACCTAAGGTTTGCTTTTTGTTAATGTAAGGAATACGGTAGCTAAAGCCATATAACTCCGTATAACCTTTTCTAAATTTGAGTACAGCCGATTCATTTCTTCCTCTTACATTTTGAAAAGTTAAGTACATTCCATAGTTAGTACGGAACAAATCTTTTGTTTCCCACCAAGAGTTAAAGTTACGATCCTGAATCTCGAAAATGGGTGTAGGCCATGTGTACCAACGCTCTTTCACATCAATAGTAAAATTAATTTGTCCTAAATTTTCATCAACCAAAAAAGTAATAGTTGCAAAATTAAAGAGTGATGAGTTTAATAAGTTTTGTTGTGAGCGAGCAATTACTTTTTCTATCTCTTTTAAACTTAAAGAATCGCCAACTACAAAAGTAAGTTCACGAGTAATAATACTTGCCTTTGTTCTTTTATTTCCAACTAAACTAATTGAATTAACTTGGTACTTTGTTTCGTTTTTAGTACTTAACAATGAAGCGTCTATATGATCATCGTGCTGCGAAAAAACAGGCAAAGTAAACACAACAACAAGCATAAATGCTATTGCGTGCTTAAGCTTTTTTAGCTTATTAGATGTTAAGAAATCTAATAAATTCATTAAATCTTCCTTTTAAATCTTCTTCAAAATCCGATTGATGATAAGATGCTTTAACATTATAATTGTAACGATAAAACGTTTGCAGAATCCTACTTAAATCTTCTTTATTTACCTTTAAAGTAACTTCAATTTTCGTAGAATCTTCTAATGAAGAAACATACAAACTCAATATTTTAGCGTCATTACCTTCAACAATACCTGCAATTTGAGTAAGGGAATAATCGTTTTTAAACATCTCTAGCTCAATAATTCCACCTGGTTCCTGAATAGCAGAGAAGCCAGTAAATTTTTCCAAAGCACTTTTGTAGGTTACTGAGCCTGCAAATTTTTCTTTATCATCCAAAACTGGCAATAAAGTAACATTCATGCCGGTCATTAACTTTAATGCGTCATAAGCATGCTGTGTTTGGTGAATAACAGGTTTAATAAAACGTATGTTTATCTTACCTATCTCTTCACTTGTGTCGCTGTTGGCATCTAACAAATCGCTTTCGGCAACTAAGCCAATAAGTTCATTTCCTTTAATAACAGCTAAATGGTTTACTTTGAATTCTTCCATCCAATGCAAAGCCTGATCAACTGTGTCGTTATATTTTAGTGGCGGAACTTCGTCCGTTATTAAATCTGATACTAGCATATTTTTATATTCATCTAAATTTAGGTAATAATTAGCTATAGATTAAATAATCTACCTAAATTTATCCACAAATTTACTATAATTTACCGAACAATAGCCATGACTAAACTAAGTGTAAACATCAATAAAATAGCGACTTTGCGCAATTCTCGTGGGCATAATACTCCTGATGTTCTTAAAACAGCAATTGACATCGAACGCTTTGGTGCACAAGGCATTACAGTTCATCCTCGCCCAGATGAGCGTCATATACGCTACAGCGATGTGCGTTCACTGGCAAGTTTAGTTAAAACGGAGTTTAATATTGAAGGCAATCCTAAGGAACAAAAGTTTGTTGATTTAGTGCTTGAAACCAAACCCACACAAGTTACTTTGGTACCTGATGTACTTGGACAATTAACTTCCGACCATGGTTGGGATACAATTGCAGAAAAAGAATATTTACAAAACATTATTAGTGTTTTTAAAAAAGCTGGAATTCGTACTTCTATATTTGTGAATGCAGATGCAAAATTAGTAACTGCAGCTAAAGAAACTGGAACCGATAGAGTAGAATTATACACTGAATCGTATGCAAGAGATTATGCTAGCAACAAAGAAAAAGCAATTCATCCTTTTATTGAAGCTGCAAAAGCTGCTGAAGCAGTTGGTTTGGGATTAAACGCGGGGCACGATTTAAGTTTAGAAAACCTTGCTTATTTTAAACAAAAACTCCCAAATTTATTAGAAGTTTCGATTGGGCATGCATTAATTTGCGACTCACTTTATCTTGGATTAGAAAATACTGTGCAATTGTACTTGAGACAATTAAAATAATCTTACTTTTTAAAAGAAATTTCTTAATTTTATTTCCTAGTATGAATTCTTTTAGAAGTTGGTTATTACGTTTTTCTAATTCTGGTGTAAATAATGATTATTTACCTTGGGAAATAGCGTTAACTCGCAAGTTAAATCAGCTTTCTCTTGTTTCCTTTCTTAATGTATTCATTGTAAGTCTTGTATTTATTATACTTAAAGAGTATACATTTTTGTGGATTGGCATTACAGTTCTCATTTTAACCCCTATCATTTACTTAGTTAACAGAATTAAAGGTTATATAGCAGCTTCTTACCTGTTTTATTTTGTTGGCTTTGTACTGCTTAATCCCTTAGCTATAACAATGGGCTCCGACTCGTTAATTATCCTAAATTACTTCCCAGTTATTATTAGTGTGCTTCAAATGTATGGTCGCAAAGAATTATTAAAACACATGATTATATTGTTTTCTTTGTGTTTGATTTCTGTAATTGGTATCATATCGTATTACTATAGCACAGATTATGTTGCGCCAAAAATAGACCCACTTGTTAAGTCGATTAATATTTTATTTAGTGTTACTTCAACTATTATTTTCATGCTAATTTCTTCTTTAGAAAATTACAAAAAGGAAGAGCTGATTACTAAATATGTAAAGGAGAAAGAGGTTTTATTGGCTGAAGTTTTTCATCGTGTAAAAAACAACATGAACATTATTACAAGTATTCTAAATCTTAAAAAACACATGAGTGAATCGGAAGAGGTACAAGTGGCAATGGAAGAATGCAGAAATCGTGTGTTTTCAATGGCTTTGGTGCACAAACGTATTTATCAAACCAATAATATTTCATCCATTAATTTAAAAGATTATGCTCGCGAATTGTTAGATGAGTTAATAAATGGCATGGGTGGAGATGATCAATTGGAATTAGATTTTCAATCGGAAAACATTGATATTGATTTAAACAAAGCCATTCCTTGTGGTTTAATTATAAACGAATTGGTTACTAACTCCTTTAAATATGCTCGTATTCCGGGTAAAAAATTAAAACTTATCGTAAAGATTAAAACAAAAGAAGAGCAGATTTATATTAATATTCAGGACAATGGACCTGGAATTAATGAAGAAAAAAGACCGAATCATTGGGTATGCTGCTAATTGAATCATTAAGCGAACAAATAAGCGGGGCATATTCTTTTGAAAACAAAGATGGTTTGTTGTTTAGGTTGTGTTTTGATAAGTAACAATATTTAAATTAGAAATGCCATTACCAATATATATACTATTGGAATTAGCGTCACAAAAATTAAAACAAGGCCAAGTATATGTAAAAACCTAGCTGTTTTAAATTCACTTTCATACCCAACTTTGCCTTTTAAATTGTTTTTTGCACAGGTAGCAAAAATAAACCCAACAATAAATCCAAAACCAATATATCTGCTAAGCAAAAACCAAAAACTAGCCTTTTCTAATTGTTTTACACCTTTTTCTGCCTCTGCATTTTTAGCACTGTTGAAAGGTTTTTGTGGTTTATTAAAATCATCAGCGGGATTAATTGGCTCATCTTTACCATCTGTTTTTCCACTTGCATAGCTTATACTATTTACTTTTGAGCGTTCTATATTTAAAAATTCATCTTTGTTACTTTCGCAACTTTTATAAATAACCGTTTGTTCACCTGCACTTATTACTTTCACAATCATTTTAACACCATTGTTTAAAATAATCGTATCGCAATTCGCGGTTGGAGCATTTGGAACAATTAAATTTTTATTGTCAGAAACAAGTTCGATTTTATCAGATGAAGATGCTTGATATTGATTTAATGAATTTGTTTTAATATCAACATTTGCTTGGCTTAGTAATGTTTTATTCTCCTGCTTTTTACTAATATGTTCGATGTAAAATCCTTTAACATATTTACGTTTTTGCATATTACAAGAAGTAAATAAAAAGAAACTAATTATAAGTATTACTAAAGCAAATGGAACATATTTATTTCTAAACTGAATTTTCATCATATCAAATATACGAAAAACAAAAGCGCCTCTACAATAATTTGAAGAGGCGCTTAAAAAAATAAAAAATAAATTACTTAGCAGTATCTTTAACTGTTGTTGTATCAGACAACACCTCCAAAGCATCCATAGCGCCGTGTAAACCAACACCAACACTTTCTGTCTTTTCATTTCCTTCGCAAGCAACAAAAACTGTTGATAAAGCTATGGCAAATAAGAATACTACTTTTTTCATTTTTAATATTTTAAATATTCATTTTTAAATTTTCAATCTTCAATAACTTAAGCTGTTACCTTGCCTAACACCTTAGCCATTGTTTTACCAATAACTGCAGGAGATTCAACTACGTGAATTCCACACTCACGCATAATTTCCATTTTTGCAGCAGCTGTATCATCTTTACCACCAACGATTGCACCCGCATGTCCCATTGTACGACCAGCTGGAGCTGTTTGCCCTGCAATGAAACCAACAACTGGCTTTTTGTTACCTGTTGCTTTAATCCAACGTGCAGCTTCAGCTTCGTAGTTACCACCAATTTCACCAATCATAACGATTGCTTCTGTTTCAGGGTCGTTCATTAATAATTCAATTGCATCTTTAGTTGGAGTTCCAATAATTGGATCGCCTCCAATACCAATAGCTGTAGTAATTCCTAAACCTGCTTTCACAATTTGATCAGCAGCTTCGTAAGTTAAAGTACCTGATTTAGATACAATACCAATTGTTCCTTTTTTGAAAACAAAACCTGGCATAATACCAACTTTAGCTTCACCTGCAGTAATAACACCTGGGCAGTTTGGACCAATTAAACGACAAGCCTTTCCTTTAATATATTCTTTTACAGCAATCATATCCTTAACTGGAATACCTTCTGTAATACAAACAATAACTTTAATTCCTGCATCAGCAGCTTCCATAATTGCATCAGCAGCAAAGGGAGCAGGCACAAAAATGATAGATACATCGGCTGCCGCTTTTTTAACTGCTTCAGCAACTGTATTAAATACTGGACGCTCTAAATGCGTTGTTCCACCTTTACCTGGAGTTACACCACCTACTACATTTGTTCCATACTCAATCATTTGAGTTGCATGGAAAGTTCCTTCACCACCTGTGAAACCTTGTACAATTACTTTTGAATCTTTGTTTACTAATACGCTCATGTTATAATTATATAATTTTTGTTTTTAGACTTTTTCCTTTGTTCTAATTTTAAAACGTGGCTAAATTAAGATTTTATACCTGATTTATCAAGTTTTTAATTAAATTTGAAATTATTAGTTTTAAGCTGTGAATAACCAATTAAATAACGATACAATTGTAGCCTTAGCAACCGCTCCAGGCACAGGGGCAATTGCCGTGCTGCGACTTTCGGGAAAGGATGCCATTAGTATTGTTGAAAAAGTTTTCACCAATAAAAGTCAAGAACGCAAAACCCTACAAGATAAGCCAGGAAATACCATTCATTTTGGGCTTATAAACGACGATGAAACTATTATAGATGAAGTATTAGTTAGCTTGTTTAAAGCGCCTCACTCCTACACTGGCGAAGATGTATTAGAAATTTCTTGCCATGGCTCACAATTTATACAACAGCAATTACTTTCCCTTTTTGTTAGAAACGGGGCAAGATTAGCAAACCCTGGCGAATTTACTTTAAGAGCATTTTTAAATGGCAAGTTCGATTTATCTCAGGCAGAGGCAGTTGCAGATTTAATTGCAAGCAATTCTACTGTATCTCACCAAGTGGCAATGAGCCAAATGCGCGGTGGCTTTAGCGGAAAAATTAAAATATTAAGAGAAAACCTTGTCGACTTTGCCTCTTTAATTGAATTAGAATTAGATTTTAGCGAAGAAGATGTAGAGTTTGCTGATAGAACCGAATTAAAAAATTTAGTCATCTCCATACAACGAATTATTGAACGTTTGGTTGAATCATTTGAAGTTGGTAACGTTATTAAAAACGGAATTCCCGTTGCTATAGTGGGTAAACCAAATGCTGGAAAATCCACCTTATTAAATGTATTGATTAACGAAGACAAAGCAATTGTAAGCGATATACCTGGTACTACCCGAGATACCATTGAAAATGAAATGAGTATTGGTGGTGTATTGTTTAGATTTATTGACACTGCAGGTATAAGAGATACATCAGATGTAATTGAACAAATAGGTGTAAACAAAGCATTACAAGCAATGCAAAAATCTGCCATTATTATTTATTTGTTTGATGCACACCAATTAAGCAGCCGCGATATTGATGTGGAGATTAATAAATTAAAAGAACACATTGGCAATTCGCAATTACTAATTGTGTGTAATAAAATTGATACTGAAAATCTTGTCGAGTTACAAAAGGAATTCGCTGGTTTCGAAAACTTAATTTATATCTCGGCAAAAGAGCATTTATATATAGAGGACTTAAAAACAAAATTGGTTGCTATGTTCGATAGTCGTACAATAAATGTAACTGAAACAGTTGTTACTAATGTAAGGCATGTAGATGCGCTGCGTAAAGCAAACTCATCTTTATACAAAGTAATGGAAGGTTTAAACAAAAATATTCAAAGCGATTTCTTAGCTATTGATATTCGTTATGCACTTGAAGCCCTTGGAACCATTACAGGGCAAGTGACTTCAGATGAATTACTAGGGAATATTTTTGGAAGGTTTTGTATCGGGAAATAATTTTAATTAATATTTAAAAACATGAAAGCATCGTTAATTATTCTTTTCCCATTCATCACTTCATTTGTATTTGCACAAAAGGTAAAAAATGCCTGCCGACTTTAGGTTAGAATATAAATACAATGCAGGCATGGTTCAATTGCGCGAAGACTTAAAATTGTTTAGCGGCAATGGAACTTACAAAGCTTTTGAAAACGGAAAAGATTTTGATATTAAGTTTACTAGTAAAAACAAAGTCGAAATTCAAGAGCTACATGGAAAGCTTAGTGCTTGCGGTTTTTTTGGGCTTAGCTTAAAAGCTGACGAAAGATACTTAGACCCAAAAGCAGATATAAAAGATAAGGGTAGCAAAACAATTTATGTTGTTGCTGGCGCTAAGCATTATTTTTTATCCGAAGATGATATTGCAGGTATGGATAAAGACCAAGCTGCTGTTGCTAAAAAAGCATTTGAAATTGTACAGGAATTTACAAAGGCAAAACGTAAATAGTTTAAAAAACTACTTCTTATCAAAAATAAGCACATTACTATCACAACACTCGCCCCAAAAGATTTCGAGTTCGAAGGTGTTGTTAAAGGGGAAATAAGTTAGTATCATATTGTCCTCGGTAACAATATCAAAACTTCCCTTTAAGGTTTGTGTAAAGCTAATTTTATCCTTAGCAATTAATATGTATTTATTTTCGTACTTAATTGTATCTGGCGAAAGATATGAAATACGCTCATGCATCTTTGTTTTATCTGTTTGCTTAATGCTGTAATCCATACCTTTTGCTGTGTAAGGACTTTTAACTAGCTCAATTAAACCTGCATAAACGTGAACATCCATGTTGTCATCAACTACTACCCTTAAATTATTTAATAGTTCTAAATCTTTCTCGGTTAATTTAATCGTGGTTCCTTCGCGCTCTCCTCCAACATTGCTTGAGCTAACCGATAGCCATTTACCCTTTTCTAAATAGGTATCAAACATGGCGTTTGCTCCTACACTACCTGAAATGGAACGTAAGTAATATTGTCCCATTGCATTACTAAGCACATCTGCTTTTGTTTGCATAGATGCTATACTTGTTTGCGAAACGTTAAAAGGCATACTTTTGCTATTATCTGCTTTGCTCCATGTTCCAGTAAATTTATTATTTGCAATTTTCCCTTTAAACACTCCTGTTACAGTTCCTTTATTTATTTCGGGCATATCAATAGATCCATCTTCTAATACACTTCCATTTAACCAAATTTTTGTTCCCTTGTTTTTGTAAGAATAATAACCACCAATGCTGTTACCAACTTTAATTAGTTGCATCGTAATCTCATACTTATCATTTATGCTTCCTTCATAGCTTGCTGTAAAATCATTTAGCGCACCCAACACAACCGAATCAGGGATAGAGGGAAAATCACTTAAGCTATCAGGGTTAATTACTGTAGTAGTTTCAGCTTGCTCATTTGTTTGGTTTCCGCATGAGGTGAAAATTGCAATTGCGAATAAAAAAAGACAGGTTCTAAATTTCATATTAATAATTTGAATACTAAATTATTGGAAATAATTGAACGGGCAATAAAAAAGAGAGCTCTCCCCTACTTCGTAATCATATCAACAAAAAACATATCGGCAGGCGATATTTTGTATTCCTTTAATTTACTTGGTTTCACAAAACAATACTCATCATGATCGGTTAACTTAAAGGTAGCAGTAACAAAATCACAGTGGTAGGCAAACAGTTGAATAGTGAAGGTATCATAATTATGTACGTGTTTACCAAGTAATTTGCCCAGTTGCACTTCCATCCCTAGTTCTTCGCGTAGCTCACGCACTAGTGCTTGCTCTGCAAACTCTTCGTGCTCAATCTTTCCACCAGGGAATTCCCAATGACCAGCCATTGCTTTGCCTTCCATTTTTTTTGCAATAAAAACTTTATCGCCTTGCCAAATAATACCACACACTACTTTTATAATCTTCATACAATCAAAATCTATTTTAAAAATACGAAATCAAAACTGGTTTTGCTAATTATTTATTTGATTAAATAAGCTAATTTCATTATTCTCCTAAGCATACCAAAAAGACTTAGACTCAGCCTACAAACTAAACGGGGCAAAACCTATAGGATTTGGTATTGGCTATAACTTTAAGGATAAGAACAGTAATTTTATGATTGCTGAGAAGGTGAAGTGAGTATTTTTCTTTTAAGCTTATATAATTATCAACAAAGCTATAAATCCAGCCGCAGCAGCATATGTACCAAAAATCCTGTATGGCATAGACTTTCGATACCTGTAGTCTTTGAAAAACTCTTTTTTTAGAAGGTCATAACCTTGGACTTCCTTGAGTTTCTTTACAAGCTCTTTGTCATAGTCAACTGCAAAGTAAATAAATGTCTTACTACTCGGAAAGTCTTGTAATAACTTATAAAAGTTTTCAGGATTTGAATTAACCATCTGATAAACTGCCTTATCAAAATAACCACTTCGAGGTTTGTAGTCAATGGGTAATTTACTTAAACTATCTTTCAATACTGGGTAACTTCCTTGTCCTACATTATCTAAAATGAAATTTGTGGTTTTTGTAAAAGCGTTTTGGTTTTTAGAAATGCTATCAAATACTACAACTATTTCTTTGTCAATTTGTTGAACAAATTCGTTATGATTAACAGATTTATTGGCTTGCTTTTCCCATGCGATATATCCGTTTCTAAAAGTGAAACGATTTAAAGGAAACTCACT
Organism: Bacteroidota bacterium; assembly: GCA_016702705.1. Taxonomy (GTDB): domain Bacteria; phylum Bacteroidota; class Bacteroidia; order B-17B0; family Aurantibacillaceae; genus JADJDM01. The sequence goes on from JADJDM010000023.1 coordinate 41,805, forward strand.
ATTTAATTTGTGACTTAAGTCAATATAGCTTTTCAAACAATAGGCATTATTCAATTCTGTGTTTACTTTTAGTTCGCTTTCTGGTTCTAGCTGGAACTGTTTTCCATTGTTGGCAATTAATGTATAAAACGCTTTATTCTTTAACAATGTATAGAATTTCCCCTTAAACTCACTTTCTGTTATAAAAACTAATGTGTCTGTTTGGATTATAGATGGAGCAACTCCTGCTTTATCATAAAACCTACCCATTTTATAAACTTTAACATTGTCGCTACCTAATTCTAAATAGTGAAGATTTTTCTTGTCATTGGTTTTCAAAAATGTAGAATTCTGTCCGGAAATTTGAAGCGAAGTAAGGATGCTCAATATTAAAATTAATAACTTCATGCTCTTATTTTATAGCTTCAATTAACGATTTTCTTGTTTAAATATAGGGAAGAAGATTAAACTCTACTTAAAAACATAATTCCCCTTAGCATCAACACTTACGCTAAACTTATTTTTATTTTTCTCAAATAAATCATAACCTGTTTTTAAGTTTTTCCAAAAATCGATTAAATCTTTTGAGTAGGATGCTTCTAGTTTTTTCATGTTTTCATCACTTAACTTGCAAGGGAAAGCATCTACTTTAACATTATTGCCTGCGGCTTTACTTTCTAAACACAGAATATACAATTCTTTAATTTTATCATCCGTAATGGGTATGCAACCAATGGTAACACAATTGCCGTGTATCATAATTGCCCCTCCTAAAGGTTTCTTTCCTTTTTTAGCATCTGCTTGATTTGGATAATTTACACGCATCGATAAATAATAACTACTAGTTGGATTAAACAAATCAATTGAATAAAAACCCTCTGGCACTTGACCATCACCTTCATGTCGCTTTGGACCAAGTTCACCCGAACTTTCGCAAATATCATAATCGATTAAATGTGTGTATTGAATAGATGCTTTGTTTTTAACCCAAATTTCTAATTTCTTTTCTTGCTTAAATGCACGAATAAGTATTTCGTAATTTGCGGGGTCAATTTTTTTATCTTCCAACAATTTCTTCATTTGTGGCCACTTTTCGGTATAGGCCGTTTTTACTTTTTTGCTTTTTATTTGGGTTGCCTTTAAACTTGCCTGTGCAAAAAGGCTTGAAACACCTGTTAATAGGAAAAGGAAAGATGTTAACAGGATGATTTTTGAAAACTTTGAAAGTGTCATAACGAATAAAGGTTTTTGTATAGTAATTTTACAATTATTATTCCATTTTACACAAAGGAAATATTATTTTAATGAAAAAGGTTTTAAACATTTTAAAAAACAAATACCTAATCACAGTTGTAGCTTTAGCTGTGTGGGTTTCCTTTTTCGATAAAAACGATATTTCGGCTCAGATGGATTTGAGCAACAAAGTAAAAAAGCTGCAAGCAGAGCGCGATTATTATTTGGAAGCAATTAAAACCAACCGAAATAAAATTAACGAATTGCAAACCGATTCGAAAAGCCTTGAAAAATTTGCTCGCGAAAATTACTTGATGAAAAAAGAGAATGAGGATGTATTCGTTATTGTTACTCAGAAATAAGCATCAATGAACCTCGAACAATTTCGCGAAAAAGCTGAAAAGAACAAAGCCGACAATAAACAATTCCTTTCTAAATTAAAGAAAAAAAATCCTCGTAAACTCGACGAACATTTTCATGATTTACATGAAGAAGTGTTTGAAGAAATAGATTGTTTAACATGTGCTAATTGTTGCAAAACAACGAGTCCAGTTTTTAAACAAAAAGATATTGAAGCCATTTCAAAGCGTTTAAAAATGAAACCTTCTGCTTTTATTGATAAGTACCTACATATAGATTCGGATAGTGATTACGTTTTAAACACTGCTCCTTGCGCCTTTTTAGATCACGAAAACTACTGTATGATTTATGAAGATAGACCAACAGCTTGCAGAGAATATCCGCATACAGATAGAAAAAAGATGTTTCAGTTATTAGACCTCACACAAAAAAACACCTTAGTTTGCCCCGCTGTATTGGAAATTGTTGAGCGTTTGAAGAAAATTGAGATTAGGTAATTAGTACTTAATAAATTTTAGTTCGCTAATTTTTAAATCTTCCAAACCAACTTCTTTGCGTTTAATGTTCACAGTATTAATATCTTCAATTGGGTAATACAGCATTTCGTAATTGTTAGTATACGCAAATTGAGTTCCATATACCTGCGGTAATTTATGAGCAATTTTAACTTTATCTACAAAAAAGGAAACATCTTTTTTATCAAGAATTCCCTTTTGCCCCGCTGCAACAATTAAATCGTAGTACTTGTCTTTTATTTCGATGCCATACGAACTAATGATAAAAAAAAGAGTGGTGTGCTCCTCGCCTACCATCTCTTTTGAAGGATAGCCAAATTTTTTAATAATCAAATCCATTCTACTAAAAATACTCGAATCGTTGGCAGCTTCTATTTTTTTAATGCGTTGATATTGCCAAGTTGCCTTGCCATAGTTTCGGGTAATGTATGTAATGGAGTCGTTCCATTTATAAAAATCGTTATATAAGCCTTTAATTACCTTTACTAATGAATCGTTAAATTGTGGTGTATCGGTAGTTTTAAAAAGAACAACATTTTTAATCTCACCCATTTCATAATATTCCATTTTACTTAACTCGCCTTTAATTGTGTAACATTTCCATTCGCCGGTAAAATAAAATCGATAGAGTGTATCTAATAAAATCAGTTTAGCATTCCCTTTTCTAAGCACTTCGCCCGAAGGATAGTAATAGGTAACTTTTACCTTTTTACGTTTGTATATTTCCTTCTTTTCAATATCACCGTTAGGAGTATAATGATACCATTTACCAACCTGTCTGCCATTTTTATATTTACCCTTTACTTGAGGTTTTGCCCGAGTTTCATCATAATACGTAACCCAATAACCACTGCGCTGCTTGTTTTTATATTTGTTTTGCGAATAGCCAAAAAAGCTGGTCATTACCAAACAAATTAGGATGTAACTTTTAAGATATTTTAAGTTATAAATCATACAATTTTACCTAACAAATGTAACGATTCAAAGAATAACTCTTATCTTACAATACAATTTTTAAAACATTTTTTATGTTCAAATTTCGTTATCAACTAGTGCCTACTTTGTTTTTGGTATGCACCTCATTTATACTTTCAGCACAAAAAAAATACAATTCCTTATTTTGGGAAATATCAGGTAATGGTTTAAGCAAGCCTAGTTACTTGTATGGAACCATGCATGTTAGCAATAAAGTTGCATTTCATTTAAGTGATTCGTTTTTTATTGCAATAAAAAATGTGGATGTAGTTGCTTTAGAAAGCAATCCTGAAAACTGGATGAAGGAATTATACGATGAACCTCAAAATGAAATGAGTATTTCTAAAAATCTTCCGCAAAATGCGAGTTCGTTTTATAAGAATGGCTTTTACCTTAATATTCCCGAAAATAAAGATTTAAAAGGTGTTTTAAAATACTACCCTCAAATTGTAAATAATTTGCTTTACAGAAAAAGAGAAGGACAAGATAATTTTGAAGAGAATACGTATTTAGATTTGTTCATCATGCAAAGCGGTCGCAAATACGGAAAAGAAATTGCAAGTTTAGAAAACTATAAACATTCTCAAATGCTTGTTGATAAAGCAAGTGAAAGCATTGATGAAAATGAGGAAGATCAAATATCATGGAGCAAAAAGAGTAAGATTTTAAAAGGAATGACCTACTCTGATATTGTTGAAGATGCTTATCGCAAAGGTGATTTGGACTTTATGGATTCGATTGCTAAGGTATTTTATCCATCTAAAAACTATAATAAATATATGCTCGAAATTCGTAATGAAATTATGGTGAAAGGCATGGATAGCATTATGAAACAAAAAAGATTGTTTACTGGTGTTGGAGCTGCTCATTTACCTGGAGATAAAGGTGTAATTAATATGCTAATTAAACTTGGGTATAAAGTACGACCGATATTTTTAAACAGTGAACTAGAAAGCAAGTATAAAGAAGAAGTGGAGAAAATAAATTTCCCTGTTGCAGTTTCAACTTACAGCGACCCAGATAGTTTGTTTAGCGTTGAAGTGCCAGGTAAAATGCATGAAATAGCAAGAACAAAATCTTACAAATACTATTTTTATCCCGATATGGTGAATGGATGTTTTTATATGATAATGACCGTTCAAAACTACAGTGCTTTGCTTGGTCAAAAACCAAGTGATTACGCCAAAAAATTGGATTCTTTATTGTTTGAAAACATACCGGGTAAAATAAATAAGAAAACTTCTTTTACAACAAGCAACGGCTTAACTGGATATCTAATAGAAAATACCACAAAACGCGGTGATCAACAGTATTATAAAATCATTTTCTCACCTACACAACTTATTATTGCTAAGGTAAATGGAAATGCAGAATACGCTAAAGGTGCTGAAGCACAGCGTTTTTTAAATTCACTTAAAATTAACGACCAAAGAAGTAAAACTTTTGTACAACATAATTTTAATACTATTGGCGCCTCTGTTTACATGCCAAAGCACTTACAAATGCAAACAGCAAAAGATTTAGGCTATCGGACTTTTGCCAATTACATAGCTTTGGGCTTAGATGAAAACAATAAACAATATGCTTTTTTACGCTCGGTTTATTTAGATTTTAAATATTTAGAAGAAGATACATTTGAGTTAAATGTATTGGCCGAAAATTTTTGTAAGGAGCAAGACATGAAATTAGTTTCTAAAAAACTAGTTTTAACCAAGGACAAAAATGCTTTCTTAACTTTTACAGCAAGCTATGGTAAGAATGAGTTTTATGGAAAAATTGTAACGGCACAACCATATTACTACATGATGCTTACCAATGCCAAAGATAAAAACTCAGAAAAGTTTTTTAATTCGCTTTCATTAAGCAATCCTACTTATACTCAGGAATTTGAAAAATACACGGATAGTACTCTCTACTTTAACGTAAACACTTTAAAATTAGCAAACAATGAGAAGAAGTTTTTAATGCCGTATGAAGCTCCTAAACCAAAACCAAACAAAAAAGAACCAGAAGCGAAAAATTATTACTTCTCTAGAACTCATTATTTTCAAGCAGTAGAGAGCAATGAATGTGTAATGGTAGAAGCCAATTGGTTTCCAAAATATAGCAATGCTGAAAGTGTGGATACGTTTTGGGTTAGAAGAGCAAGAAAATATGGTAATGGAAATGATTTGTTTTGAAAAACAAAACTAAGTAAAACCAAAGATTATCATGAAGCATATTATACTTATACAGATACGAATACGAATCAATTAATTAACATGCGTGTGATTTTAAAAAACGAATTGATTTATATTTTAAGAGCAAATACAGATAGCACACGACAACACGGGAAATTTACTTCTGAATTTTTCGTTCATTTACACCAAGCGATACCGCCATTGGTAGTGGAATTTTGAATCGAAAGCAAATGTGTTTTTTAAAGACCTTTTATAGTAAAGATAAAGCAACTAGCTTAAGTGCAAAGGAAGCAATAGAAAATAGAGACGTAGACTTTTAGCAAAGGATGATACTATTATTTTAAGAAACATTAAAGCTCCTGAATTTCATGAATTAAGCTTAAGTGCAAAAGCTAACATTATTAGAGAATTAGGATTAAGCAAACGAAAAGAAATTAGCGATGACCTAAAAAAATTATTTGAAACATACACCGATTCAACCGACATACAATTGGTTATATTGCAAACCTTAGCCGGATTAAAAACGGAAGCCTCAACAAAAGTTTATTGGACTTGCTTATAAATGATACTCCACCGCTTTACGACAAAGAAGGCGCAATGGATATCCTTTATCCATATTTTGACTCCTTACAATTAACTAAACATTTATTTCCACGATTACTTGATTTAACAAGGTATTCAGAATATAAAAACGCCATACACAAATTATTAGCATTTGCCGTTTCAGAAAAATAATTGACAAAGATGTTTACGCATCATACAAACCATTTTTATACAAAGAGTGTAAAGATGAGTTAAAACGACAATTTAGTGCGGATAAAGAAGAGACCAACTACAGTCGTTATGTTGATAATGGAATGTATGAAGACAGTAAAAGGAACCGGCAGAAAAGATGTATTTATATCTGCCAACGAACAAAGCCAAAAGTACTTTGGTAATCCTGATTTATATGCTTTATGTATGTTAATTCATCCGTTTAAAGACGAAAACATAGCGAAACAATTGCTTGATAAAATGACTAGAATAAACAATAGTCGTACTAAAGCAACGCTTATTTCTTATTTATTAAGTGAGAACTATACTTTCCCTGATTCAGTTTTAAATTCATTGGCCGAATCAAACGAGTCGAGAACATACTGGTACAAACGTTTGGTGAAGTATGAAAAAGAAAGTTTGTTTACTAAAAAACATTTAAACCAAAAAGATTTTGCTTATGCCTTATTATTCGGAAACATGAAATTGGACGTGAAAGAAGACACTATTGTTTTTATGGAACGAAAAAAAATAAGCATTAAAAACAATAGTGGTTATGCTTATTTTACAAAGCTAAATTTAAAGATGATAATAATTACTCTATTTATGTTACAGGCTTACTTCCAATAGATGAGAAAAAAAGTAATTACAGCCGAAAACATTGGAACCGAACGTAAAGAAATAGAAAAAGGTGATAAGGAAAAAGAACTTATAGATGAAATGCTACAATCTATTAGAATGACTGGAAGAAAAAGGTTTAGTAGTGGGTCTTACTATTAAGATTTAATACTAAGCGCTCCAGATGGGCATTTACTAACTGTTTCCATAATTTCTTTACTGCTAGCGTTTTCCCATTTGCACCAAGGTTGCTCTTTTGGTTTAAACACTTTGGATAAATTTTTAACGCAATTGGCAGAGTGAGAACATTTAGATGATTGCCACACAACGGTTACTTCCCCGTTTGTGTATTCCTTTTTTAAATTAGCTAAGTCCATAATTTTATTTTTAATTATAATACATCTATATATTCAGGAGTTTTATCAAACACACTTTTTGCAAAAGGACATAATGGAATTATTTTTATTCCTTTACTTCTTGCAAACTTAACCGCCTCAGCCAGCATTAATTTACCTGCACCTTTGCCTTTAAGTATTTCCCCTACTCCAGTGTGGTCAATAATAATTCTATCAGTTCCTGCCCATACATAAGTCATTTCGGCAACCGACTTGCCATTTACTTCAATGTAAAAGGCTCCTTTTCTCCGTTATCGTTGTGTTTTATTTCCATTGATAGGTTATTTTAAAGGTTAACGTTTTGCAGTTCTGAGATGGGCGGGTTTTGAAAACTCAACTGTCTACACCGACAAAAGGTTATTTAAAGATACAAAAGTTTCTGTTACAACGTCCGTCCGCTTGCCAGTAGGTTCTGCTACTAAGTCTTAGGGGTGCACACAGCTAACATCTTGCTTAAGTGTACGCCTTACTTTTCAAGTATAATTATCTATATTTGTATTCGATGATGGATGTTGATAAAATAGTTTTAGGAGTTTTATTGTTGTCAGTAATTTTGTCCTTTGCATTTACGAAGTTTAAAGGCAGTATAAGTCGCGTTTTGTTCGTTAACCTCATTAGTTACCCAATAGCGTCGATTGTCGCAATTATTATTTTGAGTTTTTTTGTCGAGAAAAATTTTATTTTGGCGATAGGAATTGATTTTGGCATTCGTTGCTAATTGTCGTGCCCGTAACTTTGATAATATTTGGCCTGAGTTATATTATTAAACATTATTAAGGTCGGTATATCTCGTCCGCAACCTATCCGTGGTAACGGTTCGGGGCTTGCCGTAGTGGGGTTTTCTAGCACAATACTCTGACAAGCCGAATGTTCAAAATTAAGCACAAATTTTCATACGAAGAACTTCCCCCCATTGCGCCAAACCTTGTTACTGGCTGTATTTTTTGTCAAGTTCAATTGTCCGTTCTATGTTTATTTGTGTCAAAAATGTTTCATCGTGCGATACAACAATTATTGTCCCTTGATATTCATTTATTGCTGCCGTTAGTATTTCAACATTCTGAATGTCTAAATTATTTGTTGGTTCGTCAAAAATAATAATATCTGGCGACTTGCTGTTAATTGTCAAACAGCAAAGCAACAAACGCATTCTTTCGCCACCACTCAAAGCACTGCAAGATTTATCCCAATCTTTTTTGTAAACAAAAAGCGGTTTGAGCGGATTTGATTTCGTGTTCTTGCAATGCGGAAACATTGAATTGTTCGGTTTGTTCGTAAACTTTTAGTTTGTTGTCAAGCAAAGAATAGTCTTGGTCAATGTAAACCGCTTTGTTGTCTGCTCGGTAAATTGTTTCCCGTTTGTGGTCTAATGTCGCCCAAAATGAGTTTTATCAAAGTCGTCTTTCCCGAACCATTTTGTCCTTTCAATGCAATGCGTTCGCCACTTGTAATTTGGAAATTCAAGTTCTCTGTCCAAAGTGGTTGAGTGGTATAAGCAAAATTGAGGTTTGTTGCCGTGAACAAAATTTTTCCTTTGTGTAAAGCTGAATTGTCAAAACCGAACTTCATTTTGTCAATGTCGGGCAACGAAGAACGAAGTTCTTGTAACTCTTGTGAAATGCCACCGATTTTTTCTGTATGAACACTTTTCAATTTTGATGTGCTATTTTCTGCGTTGTTTCGCAAAGTATTCATCATTATTCGGGCAACGCCCGCTTTTCTTGTTTGCCTCTTCCACGACTATCTAATTTTTGCCGTCGTTCCAAAGTTTCCCGTTCTTTTTCTTTGGCTTTTCGCAGTTCTTTTCTTTGCTTTGAATGTCTTGAAAACTTAAAGCGTTGTTTTCAATTTGTCTTTGCTCTTTTGTAAAAGTCGTAATTACCGCCATAAACTTTAACTCCGTGTTTGCTTAATTCGCAAATTGTGTCCAACAAGTTTAGTAATTTTCTGTCGTGGCTAACATAAATCAATGTGCTTTTGTGGACTTAATGAAGCTATACAAAAGTTGTCTGCCCGAAACGTCTAAATGATTGCTTGGCTCGTCCAACAAAACAATTCGGGTTGATGAATAGAAATCCCCGCCAAAAAAACTTTTGTTTTCTGCCCTCCGCTTAATGTTTCCATTTTTTGTGATAAGTCCAAATTGTCTAATTGCCAATAGCTCAGTGCTTCTTTGCAACGGTCTTCTATTGTCCAATCGTCATTGAGCAAATTGAAATTTTCATCGCTTGTGTTTCCGTTCAAAATTTCTTTCAAAGCGTTCAATTTTTCTTCAATTCGCAATGCTTGTGTTATTGTCAAATGATTGAATTGTCCGAAAATTTGCGGAACATAATACGGCTCTGCGTCAATGTTTATTTGTCCGCTTGAAGGTTGAAGTTCGCTTGCAATAATTTTGCAAGGTAGTTTCCCTACCCGTTGTTGCCTATTAAAGCTGTCTTTTTCGTGATTGTTTACTGTCAGATTGATGTCGCTAAACAGTAAATCTTTGCTTGGGTGTGTATATGAAATGTTTTGTAAAATCAACATAATTTCTTTCGTTAAAGATGAAACAATACAGCAACCGCTTTGCGGTTGTTGTTCTGATATGTCTGAAAGAAATTATTTTTTACATTGGTCTTCTTAATTTGTGTCGGGCTTCGTTTGCCGGCGCCTTTAACTTGTTTATACCCGCCATAAAATGGCGCCTATACACCCAAATTCGGGTGGCTTCCTGCCATAAGGTGTCGGATATTCATACCAAATATACTAAATTCCCATTTATTTATTCATCTTCAAATAAGTAGAAATACCATAATGGTCTGTTATAGTTTCTTCTTGCCTTTTGTAGTTGTAAGCAGTCATACTTGGGTCGTGCAATATATAATCTATACGCATTGCTGGTATTTTACCTGCGTAGGTAGAGCCTATTCCGTTACCGCTTTCTTTAAAACTATCGTATAAATTTCCTTTTACTTTTTTGTAAGCAAAGGAAGATGGTGTATCGTTAAAATCGCCACACACAATAACTTTATACTTGCATGTTTTAATGTGCTCGGCAACAATACTTGCTTGCTTAGCTCGTATTAAAAACGCACGTTTTAATAAACGAAGAATGTTTTTAGAGCCTTCAATGTCCTCTGTTTCGTTTTGCTCAATTACATCGCTAATAAATTTGTAATCCTTTTTTCCAAAATGCAAGGATGCTAAATGAATATTGTAAATACGTACAGTATCCTTATCAATAAGCATATCGGTGTAGATACAAGTGTTGTTCCACTTGGTATTAAAATCAATGGCACCTTTTCTTACAATTGGATATTTGGTAAAGGTGGCAACACCCCAATGGTCAAACTTACGCATGGTTGTGGTGTACTCAATGAGCATACTTTGTTTTTAAAAATTTGGTAAGTGTATCGGTATTATTAAAATCTCCAGGCTCTTCGGAGGTGTAGTACTCTTGTAAACATAAAATATCTGGATTCTCTTCAGCCAAATCATTAAAAATAATAGCTCTTGATTGTGCGTTTTTACTCCAATTATACAAATCAAACAACATACAATTATAACTCATGATTTTAACATCCTTATTATTGGGCTTTTCGCCTGTAGCTGAAATTTGAAAAAAGGAGAACAAGGAATTCCAGCCAATACCAATAATAAATAATGACCATAATGCAATTGGCTTCCATTGCAAAAGCCAGTATAAAACAAAAAACAAATTAAGAAGTAATAGTACTGGATACGCAATTCCAAAAAAGGACATCAACCAAAAGGTAATGGGATTAATATAACCAGCGCAATACGATAATAACAAACACAAAATAGCTAAGTAATTACACCATAGCATAAACTTGTTGAACCAAGAAAGCTCTCTACGTTTTTTATATACAACCCATTCGCGCAACTCGGCAAATGAGATATTTTTCTTAAATATTATCACTCAGTCCCCTCTTAATAATCTTCCTTAACTCTTTTTAATTTCGAGAGTTTATGTATTTGTGTTAGTATTTTTTTGTCCTCATCCGTTAATGGAATATTTCTTCGTGCCATTACTTTTTCGGCAACGCTTAATGCTTTTTCCAATTTGTAATCTACAAACTCCTCTGCCCCGCCCCAACTAAATGAACGAATAAAGTTAATTGGAAAATCACCTCCAAAAATATTTGCATTTACACCTACAACAGTTCCTGTATTAAACATGGTATTAATTCCACACTTACTATGGTCACCCATAAACAAACCACAAAATTGTAAGCCTGTATCAATCATTTCTTGCTGCGCATAGTTCCACAACTTTACATTGCCATAGTTGTTTTTAAGATTAGAGTTGTTGGTATCTGCTCCTAAATTACACCACTCGCCCAGCACAGAGTTACCTAAGAAACCATCGTGTGCCTTACTACTATAACCAAAAATAACCGAGTTATTTACTTCTCCACCAACTTTACTATAAGGCCCTAATGTTGTTGCACCGTATATTTTAGCTCCCATTTTTAGTTCTGCATGTTCGCCCATTGCAAATGGGCCACGAATTAAACAGCCTTCCATTATAACGGCATCTTTTCCAATATAAACATTTCCGTTATTTGTATTTATTATTGCCGCTTCTACAGAAGCTCCTTTTTCAATAAATATTTTTCCTTTACCAATATGTTTATTTGATTTACTAAGCGGGGCAGATTTTTTACCTTTTGTTACTAGATCAAAATCAGCTTCAATTGCTTCTGCATTTTTAGAGAAAATATCCCAAATAAAATTTACAATTAAAGGATTTGCTTTTGATTCTTTAAACTTAAACTTAGGGTCTGATTTTTCGGGATCAAAATATTCTCCTTTTCCAGTATTTGCTGCAACAACTGTTTTGTTCGACAGTAATACTTCGTTTTCTTTTAAAGAATTAATTTCCTTAACCAAAATTGCATTTGGACAAACCCTTCCATTAAGCCAAATATTGGGTTTTGATTTTGCGAATTTCTTCGGGAACTTTCCTTGGAGGTATTCTTCTGTTTGAAAAGAAACAACAGATTTTAATTGTTTCTCCCATTTTTCGGTAATCTTAAGTATTCCAATTCTGATTTCAGAAACGGGACGAGTGTAGGTAAAAGGCATTAGCTCTTTTCTACTGTGATCTTCAAATAAGATATAGTTCATACCTAGTAATTTTGTTTAAATGTGCGGATTATTTCGTTTCAAAACAATAAGATTTATCCTTTTTTTGTTAAAATTATGCTGATAATTAGCATTCATCAGCAATAGAAAAAATCTTTGCAATTAAATCTAGATTATTTTCTTTAATCACTTTTCTTTTCATACTCATTTTAGGCGTTAATTCGCCCGAATCAACTGTCCATTGTTTTGCAACTAGCTCAACACGTTTTATTTGCTCATAAGGAGCTAATGATTTATTCATTCCACGAATAAATGTATTAATCTCTTTCTTTAATTCAGCATTTTCTACAATATGCTCATTCGAAACAAAATCGATGTGATTTGTTTTGCACCAATCTTTTATATTTTCAAATGAAGGCACAATAAGTGCAGAGGCAAACTTTTCACCTTCACCAATTACCATGCATTGCTCAATTAACCTGCACTCTTTTAGCATATTCTCAATCATAAGCGGGGCAATGTATTTACCAGCTGATGTTTTAAAAATTTCCTTTTTTCTATCCGTAATTTTTAAATAACCACCTTCAACAAATTTTCCAATATCACCCGTGTGAAAATATCCTTCTTCATCAATAACTTCTTTTGTTGCTTCTTCATTTTTGTAATACCCTTTCATTACCGATGGACCTTTTACTAATATCTCTCCATCTTCAGCAATTTTTACATCTAGTGAAGCAAGCACTTTACCAACAGTTCCAAAGCTTATTCCTAGTGGCTCCATACTGTTTACAGATATTACTGGAGAAGTCTCTGTTAATCCATAACCTTCTAACACCGTAATTTTTGCGCAACAAAACACTCTAGCTAAACGAGGTTGCAACGCTGCCCCACCTGATGCTGCTACTAAAATTTCTCCTCCTAATGCTGCGCGCCATTTACTATAAACTAATTTATCGGCAATTTTACGTTTCATTTCATAGAAGAAACCATTTTTACCATACATCTCATATTTTAAAGCTAAATCTAATGCCCAGAAGAAAACCTTTTTCTTAAAGCCAGTAAGTTTATCGCCTGCTGCAACTAATTTTTCATATACCCGCTCTAATAAACGAGGCACGGTAACAAAAATTTGAGGTTTAACTTCTCTCAAATTATCTGCAATTTTTTCTAATCCTTCTGCATAATAAACACCTATACCATGATATAAATACAATGAACTCAACATACGTTCGTACACATGATTTAGTGGTAAGAAACTAAGTGCACGTGTCATTTTATGAAAGGGAGCAAACTTGTCGCAGTTTTTAACATTCGACACTAGGTTTAAATGCGTAAGCATTACACCTTTTGGTTTGCCTGTTGTTCCTGATGTATATAAAATAGTAAGTAAACTTTCTTCTGTTATAGAATCGGAAATGGCCTGAATTTTCTTCTTTATGTCAACACCAGTTAACGGATTTTCAATTAATTCCTTGCCCCGCTTTAAAAAATCCGAGTATTGTTTTACAGCTTGTACTTCTTCATTAAAACTATAAATATGTTTTAAATCTGGCGCTTCATTTTTTATTGCATCTATTTTTTTCTCTATATCTTTTGAAGAGTAAAACACTGCTTTAACGCCAGAATCTTTAATAATAAAGTCCATATCGTGCAAGCTGGCTGTAGGGAAAATGGGAACAGTAATTACATCAATTTGTTGACAGCCAAAATCCACAAAATTCCACTCTGGACGATTGTTAGAAATGATTGCCACTTTGTCGCCAGGTACAAGTCCTAAATCTAAAAGGGCTGCACTAGTATAGTCTGCATTTTGTTTAAACTCTTTTCCCGAAACTTTTTTCCACTCCTTATTTACTTTAGATGCTAAAATATCAGGTGAGTTTTTTTCTGCAACCTTTGCAAGTAAATCAAATACACGTGTAATCTCCATAAATCAAATTTGTGACATAAATGTAGGATAAATATTAGATTTTCGACGTAAAAAGCAAGAAAGATATAGGACTTTACTCACATTTTAAAGTGAATTACGTATTTATTTAGCATCCTAACACAGTATATTTTTTTGTAATATTGGTTTCTTATTAAATCAATATTATGAAAGACTTCTTAATAAATGGCAACTACATTCTTCCTGGTGAGAACACTTCTGTTATTCTTAACACCTACAAACTACCAACAAAAACAAGTATTGAAATCCCTGTTCACATTTATCGTTCAAAAAAAGAAGGTCCAACTATTTTATTAAGTGCAGGTATGCATGGCGATGAAACCAATGGGATTGAGATTGTTCGCAGAATAATGACACGCCCCGAGGTACATAATTTAAAATGTGGTAATTTAATTGTGTTGCCCGTTATTAATATTGTTTCTTTCTTATTTGGCTCACGCGATTTACCTGATGGACGTGATTTGAATCGTTGTTTTCCTGGAAATAAAAATGGCTCATTTGGTGCGCGTATTGCTTATGATTTAATGAAAACCATCATTCCGCTCATCGATTTTGGAGTTGATTTTCATACTGGCGGAGCAAAAATTAATAACTACCCACAATTGCGATGTGTTTTTAATTTTCCAGATAATGAAGAAATTGCAAAACGTTTTTCTGCACCTTTAATTATTGATTCAGTTTATCGCGATGGAACATTTAGAAAAGAAGCAGCTAAGAAAGGAAAACCTATATTGGTTTATGAAGGTGGCGAATCATTGCGTTTCGACTACGGAGCAATAAACGAAGGTGTAAATGGCTGTTTGCGCTTAATGAAAAGTTATGATATGATTGACATTGAAGTACCTAACAATCCTTCAGTTCGAATTATTAAAGATACTTGGGTAAGAGCAAAAACATCAGGGCTATTTCATTTTAATAAAGCAAACGGCTCACATGTAGATAAAAATGAATTGATTGGAGTAATTTGCAATCCTTATGGTGAAGTAGAAACAAAAATTATTTCACCTGTTAGTGGTTATGTTGTTGGTGTAAATAATCAGCCAGTTGTGAATGAAGGAGATGCCTTAATACATATTGGATTAACACACACTGACTAAGGCACAATCAACTCAGGCGTTTCTAAAACATTACTCTTGTGTTGAGCTCTATCGTAAAAATAAATTTTGTACTTTATTACTTTATGGTTACTTGATTGGCGGTAACCATTTAAATTAATTTGAAATTCGCCTTTTAAATAATCTTCCTTAGTTGTTTTTTCTACAAACTGAATACGTTGTGTAATTAAACCAGTATCAATTTTATTAGTAATAAGGTCATAAATAAGTGTATCCTTAAAAACACCGTCATTTCCTTTATAAAAAGCTTTTATATACAGATTGTAGTAATATGGGCTCGATTTATCGTAAATCCCTGTAGTGTCAGATGTTTTTAATCCAATATCACCATCACCATCCGTAAACTTTAAAACCATAAAAGCTTCGTATTTACTATAGGCTTCAAAGCTTTTGTATTCTAAAACGGGTTCAATAGGAAACGAGTTCTTGTCTTTTTTACACGACAAAACAACAACGATTGAAGTTAAAACTAATATGAGGTTTCTAAAATTCATTCCTTAATTTCTGACAATAAAAATACAATAATAATTACTCATTTACAACATTAACAAATTTTAATATTATACGCATTCAATAATAAATCAACCATAAGGATAAAACTTATTTAAATCATAAAAATATCTGACAATCATCAGAAATATAGATTGCTTTCAAACGCAAATTTGTAGAATCAATAATAATAAGGGAAACAAATAATATTATTGATAAGTAAATCTAAATTAAAATAAACAAAATCATGAAATCAAGACTACTTTTTTTTGCCTTATCTATATTAATTAATTTACAGATTTTTTCTCAAAGTTTGCCTGAATTATGGGGTACAACAGTTGAAGGCGGAACAAATAACGCTGGTACAATTTTTAAAACTGATGGCAATGGAACCAATTTAGTCGTAGAGCATGAAATGAAAAGTTTTACAGGCAATCAACCTAAGGCGACATTATTACAAGCCAGCAACGGGAAATTTTATGGAACCACATATTATGGCGGTACTAATTCAGGAGTTTTATTTGAATATGATAAAACTACTAATGACTACAAAGTTTTGGTAAATTTTGATTACAGTACAACTTCCGGTGTTATGCCCAAAGGCAACTTAATCCAAGCATCAAATGGTAAATTATACGGAACTGCAGAACAAGGGGGAGATTATTATAGAGGTATTTTGTATGAGTATGACATATTAACAAATACATTCACTAAAAAAGTAGATTTTGAAGAAATTAGTACTGGTTCATATCCAACTGGATACCTACTATTGGCTTCAAATGACAAAATTTATGGTGCGACTAGTAGTGGTGGAATTAATAATATGGGAACAATTTTTGAATATGAATACCTTACAAATACATTAACAACCAAACATAACTTTACGGGTGGACTAGAAGGTTCTAATCCTAATGGAGGATTAATGCAGGCGTCTAATGGCAAATTATATGGTACTGCAAATAATGGTCTAAATTACAAAGGTGTTTTATTTGAAATCGACTTAATTCCTTTCAGTTATACAGTAAAAAAACAATTCTCACCTTCTGGAACTGGCTACTCAAGTGGCAAATTAATTCAAGCTCAAAACGGACACTTGTATGGGCTTACAAACGGTGGTGGAATTTACGAAAATGGAAGTATTTATGAATATCAAATTGCAAATGACACAATAACCCTCAAATATAGCTTAAATGATCCTACAGGTAGATCTCCGCAAGGCTCTCTTGAAATTGGCGCAAACGGAAATTTGTTTGGATTAGCAACATATGGCGGTGGCTATAACGCTGGTGTATTATTTGAGTACAATCCACAATCTAATACATATTCGAAAAAAATTAGTTTTTATGATAGTTATTCAGGTAGTTATCCAAATAGTTCACTTATTTTAGCTAATGACGGTAATTTTTATTGCATGAGTAGTCAGGGAGCGGCAAATGCTTCAGGTACTTTATTTCAATACAATCCAAGCACATCCATTCTTACAAAAGAATTTGATTTTAATGGTTCAACTAATGGGAAAATGCCCTTAGGAAAACCAATGCAAGCATCGAATGGTAAGCTTTACGGTTTAACTAACGCTGGAGGAATAAATAACCTTGGTGTATTATATGAATTAGATCCTCAAACACAAATCTATACTAAGTTAATTGATTTTGATGGTAGTGATAATGGCAGTAATCCACTAGGCTCACTTATTCAAACAGCTGATGGTATGTTATATGGATATACTTACACTGGCGGCATTTATGGTAATGGTACTTTATTTGAATTTAATCCTATAACTAATACACTTACTAAAAAAATTGACTTCAATAATAACATTACTGGAGGCTATCCAAATGGAACATTAATGCAAGCTTTAAATGGAAAACTATATGGGTTAACATATCAGGGTGGAGTTAATAACTGCGGAACTCTATTTGAATATGACAGAATTAGCAATTCATTAACTACAAAAGTCGCCTTTAATACGGTTACAAAAGGGGCAAATCCTTATGGACAGTTAGTACAAGCCGTTAACGGGAAATTGTATGGTACAACAACTAGTGGTGGCGGGCATAATTATGGAGTAATTTTTGAATACAATATAAGTACAAACACATTTACAAAAAAACTTGATTTTGATGGTTCACTTTCAGGAGGCAATCCAAGGAGTGGACTACTTCAAGCTACCAATGGCAAATTATATGGACTTGCAGCTACTTATGGAGCAAACAATAGTGGAGTACTTTTTGAATACGACCCAATAACTAATTCCTTTGCTAATAAATTTGATTTTAATGCAACTATTAGTGGGAATTTACCAAGCAGTAATCTAATTCAAGCAACAAATGGTAAGCTATACGGAACAACTGAAGTTGGTGGTACTAATAATAAAGGAGTGCTATTTGAATATGATTTAACAACATCTACTTTCACAAAAAAAACGGATTTTAATGGTGCAAATGGTTATAGACCAGCTGCAGGTTTAATTGAGGTTTGTGAATTACCACAAATAACAAATCAATTAGCTCAACAAACAATTTGTGCAGGGCAGCAAGTTTCTTACTCAATTACTGCAACAGGTCAAGGATTATCATATCAATGGGAAGTAAATACAGGTAGTGGATTTATAGCAATAACCGACGATGCTTTATATTCAGGAACTAATACAAACAATCTAATTATAACTAATCCATCTACAAATTTAAATGGATATGTTTTTCAGTGTAAAGTTTCGAGTACATGCCCAGTAACAAGTATTTATTCAAATAATGTTGCATTAGTAATTAATCCAACTTATTCATTTACGAGTAATATCCAAGCATGTAATAACTATAATTGGGAAGGTCAAACATTAACTTCACCAGGAACATATTTTGCAAACTATACCACAACAAGCGGCTGCGATAGTACATATACATTAAACTTAATTATAAATCCCACTTATGAATTTAATGAAAGTCATACTATGTGCTCAGGAGAAAATTATGTATGGCAAGGAAATACTTACTCTTCCCAAGGTGTTTATACCATAAACTACGCAAGTAATAATATATGCGATAGTACTTATATATTAAATCTTATAGTCAATCCTTCTTTTTCAATAATTGAAAACACAAGCATTTGTGCTGGAGAAAGCTATCAATGGCATGGTAATACTTATACAATAGCCGGAACTTTTTTTGATAATTACACAAGTACAAATGGATGCGATAGCACTTATACTTTAAATCTTACGATAAATTCAAAATACCTATTTAACGAAAACGCTAGCATTTGCCAAGGTGAAAGCTATATTTGGCACGGCAATAGTTATGCTGCTGGAGGTAATTATTCAACAAATTATAATAGCATAGACGGCTGCGATAGTACATATAATTTAAATCTTACAGTTAACACTTTGGATTTATCACTAGCTACAACAAGTACTTCAATTACTTCAAACAACAGTAACGGATTGTATCAATGGGTTGACTGTAATAATTCATATAGTCAAATTATTGGAGAGCAATCTCAAACCTATACACCTTTAGTTGATGGAAACTATGCTGTAATAATTACTGATGGTGCATGTTATGATACTACAGCTTGCATTCCTATATCAATTGTGGGCATTCAATCATTTGATTCAAATTTGATTAACATTTATCCTAATCCAATTAGTAACCAACTAACTATTTCATTAAGTGGAAATAATGAAAACATAAACCTTGAGATTTTAAATAGTATTGGGCAAGTAATATATAAAACAATTTTTAAAGAAAGCATTTTGATACCAACAGATAATTTTGCGCAAGGAATGTATATCTTGAAGTTACAAAACAGTAAATTAAATCTTTCAAAAAGAATAGTAAAAGAATAATTTATTAAAAAAAGTAATTTGACAGTAATTTCACTTTATAACAAAATTGAAAAGAAAACAATATTTTAGATACTTTTGTGGAAATGTCCACAGAGTTTACAAATATCTTTTCTATAACTTCTAATGAAGATTTTGAAAATATAGTTTTTAAGGCATTTTATTATCAGTTGGCTAATAATTTAGTTTACAAACAGTATGTTGATTTGTTTAATATAAATAAGGATGAAATAAAACATAGTTCGCAAATTCCCTGTTTACCTATTGAGTTTTTTAAAACGCATCGTATTTGTACTTCGGAAAAGGAAGAAATAATTTTTACCAGCAGCGGAACTACTGGCACAAAAACATCAAAGCACTATGTAAGTGATTTAAATTTATATATCGAGAGTTTTACAAAAGGCTTCCATCATTTTTATGGTGATATAAAAGAATACTGTATAGTTGCATTGCTCCCTTCCTATTTAGAGCGTGAAGGTTCATCCCTAGTGTTAATGGCCGAGCATTTAATTAAAGATAGCCAACATCCTAAAAGCAATTTTTATTTAAATAATCTAGACGAACTAATAATTGTTTTAAACGAGCTCAAACAAGAAAAGCAAAAAACAATTTTATTAGGTGTTAGTTATGCCTTACTTGATTTAGCTGAAAAGGGAATTACTTTAAGCGACAACATCATTGTAATGGAAACTGGTGGAATGAAAGGTAAACGCCGTGAAATGATTAAAGAAGAACTCCACAAAACACTTTGCGATGCTTTTAAAATCAATTACATACATTCGGAGTATGGAATGACAGAACTACTTTCTCAAGCATACAGCAAAGGCAAAGGGATTTACGAAACACCAGCTTGGATGCAAATAAATGTGAGAGATGTAAACGATCCTTTAACTATATTAGCTGAGCAAAAATCAGGTGGAATAAATATTATTGATTTAGCTAATTGGTATTCGTGCCCATTTATTGCAACACAGGATTTAGGAAAAAAATTAAACGAAAACCAATTCGAAATTTTAGGTCGCTTTGATAATAGCGATGTTAGAGGATGTAATTTATTAGTAGGATAAAATGAATAAACTTAAATACTACATATTATTTTGTTTTACTATACTAGTAATAAAAAATAGTGTTAAAGCTCAAAACTTTGAAGTAAAAATGCTGCACTCAATACATGTTGATAGCAGCATTTTTAAAAACAAAATGAGTAAAGGTTTATCTTTTTCTGCCGCACCCATTGCAATTGCTACTCCTGCAACATTAATACTAACTGGATTTATTAATAAAGATGATGCCATGAAACGTGAAGGTTATCGTGCTGGGGCAACCTTTGTTTTAAGTTCTGCTTTAACTGTAGGATTAAAATACAGTATTAATCGTAAACGACCTTTTGCCAAACACCCCGATTTGTTTCATCAAAAATCGCATGTTGGACCTTATTCCTTTCCTTCTGGCCACACATCCACTGCATTTGCAACCGCAACTTCCTTAACCTTAGCAACTAAAAAATGGTACGTTGCGGTTCCTGCTTATGCTTGGGCAAGTGGCGTTGCTTATTCGCGTATGTATTTAGGAGTTCATTATCCTTCTGATATACTTGGTGGAATGGTAATTGGTATTGGCTCTGGTTTCCTTGTTTGGAAGGTTGACCAATGGTTGCAGAAGAAGTAAATACCCCCCCGGGGCCCGTTAATTGGGGCCCCTCTTTTTTTTCATTTCAAAAGAAATTCCCGTTTTTTTGCCCATTTCTAACTATTGTTTCATAAAAACCAACAACATTTTATTGTATTCTGCTCAATTCTTCCCAAATTTACCTTCGTAATTTTAAATCTCATTTTTGTTAGCAATGAAAAACAATAAACAAGTTATTTCGCACATAGTTAATTGGTTAAAAGAGTATTCAGATAAATCAAAAACAGAAGGTTTTGTAATAGGTATTTCAGGCGGAATTGATTCTGCTCTTACATCTACTTTATGTGCTTTAACAGGAAAAAAAGTTATTGTACTTAACATGCCCATTCGCCAAATGAAACAAGAGTTTGACCGTGGAATGGAACACATAAATTGGTTGAAGAAAAATTACTCAAATGTTGAATCTCAATTAGTTGATTTATCAGAAATATTTGGGAAAATGGAAAGTGATTTCCCCGATTCAATTCAAGATTTTTTAACCATGGCTAACACACGCAGCCGATTAAGAATGATAACTCTTTACGCATTTGCTGGTCACCATAAATTATTAGTTGCTGGCACAGGAAATAAAATTGAAGATTTTGGTATTGGATTTTTCACCAAATATGGTGATGGTGGAGTGGATGTGAGTCCTATTGCTGATTTAATGAAAAGTGATGTATATGAATTAGCTGCTGAATTAGGAGTTGTATCAAGTATTTTAAGCGCTCGTCCAACAGATGGCCTATTTGCAGATGGAAGAACCGATGAAGATCAAATCGGGGCAAGTTATGATGAACTGGAATGGGCAATGGAATACCAATTAAAAAAAGAATCCTATTCATTAAACGAACGCCAACAAAAAGTAATGGATATTTATTTACAACGCAATAGCGCCAACAAACACAAAATGGAACCTGTTCCTGTTTGTGTTATTCCTAATGAACTAAAATAGATTTTTGAAAAATTTCTTTTACATACTCCTAACATTTTTAGCGATACAAACATCGGCTCAAAAGTTTACTATTAGCGGTACTGTAAAAGATAAATCGAATGGTGAAACTGCTATTGGTGCAAATGTATATTTAAAAGAAATTACTGTTGGAGCAGCTACTAGTGTTTATGGTTTCTATTCTATAAATGCTCCAAAAGGAACATATACACTGGTATGTAGCTATTTGGGTTACGAACTTTTTGAGAAACAAATTACATTAGATAAAAACCAATCGATTGATATATATCTTATTCCAAGTGCAATTACAACCGAAGAAGTAACCATTAATGGTAAAGCTGCCGAAAATGTAAACAGCTCACAAATGAGTGCTGTGCAAATGGATATACAGCAAATAAAAAAACTTCCTGCTTTTATGGGTGAAGTGGATATCATGAAAAGCATTCAGTTAATTCCAGGAGTTAAATCAGCGGGTGATGGACAAAGTGGTTTTTATGTGCGTGGTGGTGGTCCAGACCAAAACTTAATTTTGTTAGATGAAGCTGTGGTTTACAATGCATCGCATTTAATGGGTTTCTTTTCGGTGTTTAATGGAGATGCAATTAAAAATGTAAATCTAATTAAAGGTGGAATGCCTGCTCAATATGGGCAACGTTTGTCTTCTGTGCTTGACATTACAATGAAAGAAGGGAACAATCAAAAGTTTCAAGTAGATGGTGGAATTGGTTTAATATCATCTCGTTTAACAGTGCAAGGACCAATAAAGAAAGACACTGCTTCCTTTATCATTTCTGCTCGTAGAACATACATTGATGCCATTGTAAAACCAATATTCAATGCCAAAAATTCTCCATTTAAAGGAACAAGTTATTTCTTTTATGACTTAAATACCAAGTTTAATTGGCAAATAAACAAAAAGAACAAATTGTTTTTAAGTGGTTATTTTGGCCAAGATAAATTTCGCTTTTCCGATTCAGATGCAGGATTTAACATTCAAGTTCCATGGGGTAATGCAACTGCGGCACTTAGGTGGAATCATATTTATAACGATAAACTATTCTCAAACACTTCTGCTATTTTTAGTTATTATGATTTTACTTTAGGTGCGATACAAGATAATTTTGAATTCAAATTATTTTCTGGAGTACGTGATTATAATTTAAAACACGATTTCTCTTATTTCCCTAATTCAAGGCATACCATGCGCTTTGGAGTTAATTATACTTTCCACAATTTTATTCCTACCACTGCTTCTGCCAAACAAGGTGATGTAAAATTTGACCTTGGCGAAGTTATTAAACTCTATTGCCACGAAGCGCAAGCTTATTTTGGTGATGATATTGAAGTAACCGAAAAATGGCAAGTACATGCAGGTTTACGATTTGGTTACTTTGCACAAGTTGGTCCGTTTACTCGTTACATTAAAAACGAACAAGGAAAAATTACCGATACCATTGATTACTCTAATGGTAAAAAGATAAAGGACTACAATGGTTTGGAACCTCGTTTTTCAACACGTTACAAGCTAAGCAAAACAAGTTCGTTAAAGGCGAGTTATACTTTCAATAAACAATATGTTCATCTTGCAAGTTTATCTTCTGTTTCATTACCAACAGATGTTTGGATGCCAAGCACATCTATTATAAAACCGCAAACGGGACATCAATATGCAATTGGTTATTTTCAAAATTTCATGAATAATATGTTTGAAACATCTGTTGAAACCTATTACAAAACCATGAAAAATTTAATTGAATACAAAGAAGGTGCGCAACCTGATGATAATGTAAAAGACAATCCCGATAACGCTTTTACCTTTGGTACCGGCGAAGCATACGGAGGAGAATTATTTATAAAAAAGCGTGAAGGTAAGTTTACAGGCTGGATTGGATACACCATTTCTTGGACCAAACGTACTTTCCCAGAAATTAATTTAGGAAAAACATTTTATGCCAAGTACGATAGAAGACATGATGTATCGGTAGTTGCCACATACGATGCAAATCCTCGTTGGACTTTTTCTGGTGTTTGGGTTTACTCAACAGGTAATACCGGAACATTACCAAACTCATTGTATTATTTTGAGCAATCAGTTAATGTGCAGTATGGAGAAAGAAACTCCTATCGTTTTAAACCATACCACCGAATGGATTTATCTGCAACCTACACTCCAAACAGAGTAAAACAAATGGACAAAAGGAAGAAACGATTAGAAAGACGTTACACTAGAAAAGGGAAAGATGTTTCAACTATTGTTGTTCCAAAAAGCTGGTGTAAAAATTATCAAAGTAGCTGGAACTTCAGCATTTTCAACGTTTACAATCGTATGAATCCATACTTCTTATATTTTGATTCGAGTGGAGATGTGTTGCAAGGAACATTTAAAGTGCAGGCTAAACAAGTTTCTTTATTCCCTGTTTTACCAAGTGTAACTTGGAATTTTAAGTTTTAGAATTTACTGAAACACCAAAGTATCATAAGAAGGACTATACCCGCACCACAGCCCAAGCACATTCTCGCCATACACATTCGATTCTACATTACTTGGTGCAGCAAAAGGATTTCCATTACTTAAAGTACTTGCATCGCGTGAGCGTAAGAACTTGTATTCTTTAATTCCGATATGGCAAAACTTTACAACAATTACATCTCCATTTTTAAAATAGCCCCGCTCAATATTATTATCATCTGTTGCTTCCGAGTTTTCTGCTATTCCCCTATCATAAGCAAAATCAAAAGTTTTTCCATCAATAAATTTATCTTCAAAACTACTTCCAAAAGGAGCAATAAAATCATTGTCTTTTCCAATACGTTTTGCATACCAACGATATCCATCACCCAAACCTGCAGGCTCTGGTAATCTTGCCCATATAAATCCTAAAGAGTCATTGCCTTCATGTTTATTCCATAAACTATCTAAAGCAACAGGATTGTATAATTTGGTTTGTGAGGTGTAGGTTTTTCCGTTTAGTATAATGGTTAAAAAATACTCTCTGCCAACTTGCCCCGTTATATTTGTTGCCTGATAAAAATAACCAGTACTTGGCAACACTTCCACTAATGTATCTGTTGTTATTCCATCAGTAACAATAACAGTTGCACCTTTCACTGCAAAATCTTCTAAATTATTCACATTATTACTTCCAAAATACGGAATGGTGTAAGACAAGAAAACGCGGGGCTTTTGTCCTGGCTCTATTGTTCCTTCCACCACCAAATATTGTTTGTATTCTGGCAATTCTACATCAACATCTTTAGTGCAACTTGTTATAAAAACAAGTGCAGTTAAAAAAGATATGTAGAATAGTTTTCTCACTTATTTAATAAACTCCATTACTTCATTGTAAAACAAATCAGGTTGTTCGGCATGTATCCAATGCCCGCTATTAGCAATGGTTACCAGTTTGTAATTAGGGAAACGAATTTCAATTTCTTGTTTATCTTCATCCGTAATATAACTTGATTTATCGCCTCTCACAAACAATGAATTTACATTACTCCTTTTATTTTCTACTCCCACCATTATTTCTGAATACTTATCTGCAATTACTTTTAAATTAAAACGCCAATTCATACGCTCGCTTCCACCCTGCTCCCAATAAATATTTTTTAGAAGAAATTGTTTTGTACCAAAATCTTTTATGTATTGCGATAAAACTTCTTCCGCTTCTTTACGCGTTTTTACCACATCAAAGTTAACCGATTGCAAAGCTTTTATTACTTCATTATGATGCGCAGGATAAGCAACTGGTGCAATATCCGAAACAATTAACTTATCTAAAATTCCATCGTAGTTTAATGCAAAAGTCATGGCTGTTTTTCCACCCATCGAATGACCTAATAATACTGGATGTTCTAATTGATGTTCATCAATAAACTCTCGAATATCACTTGCCATCACATCATAATTCCACTCATCGCTGTGTGGGGATAAACCATGATTACGCTGATCGATGGTATAAACCTCGAAACCATTTTCACTAAAACGTTTTGCTAATGTATTCCAATTATCACTCTGCCCAAACAAACCATGCAGTATAAGCAATGGTTGTCCTTCACCGTATTTTCTATAAGCCAATTTCATTATTGCAAATGTACTATTCACAAATGAATATTGTTTTAGTAAATTTATAAAACTTACTAATTTCCGTCGCCGCCGAAATACTTCTCCTCAACCAAATCAGCATTAAAAGCCACTTCGTAAAGTGTTTTATCAAGTAAAGCCTCGGTAATACATTCAACCGGAATAGCGGCTTGGCAAATAATAGCTTCACAAGGACTTCCATTTTCACGTTT
Source organism: Bacteroidota bacterium (assembly GCA_016702705.1). Lineage (GTDB taxonomy): Bacteria > Bacteroidota > Bacteroidia > B-17B0 > Aurantibacillaceae > JADJDM01. Next base: position 68,213 of record JADJDM010000023.1, read on the forward strand.
ATCAGGAATTACTGTAAAGGTACTTTGACTATTAAGTCCAGCCTCTTTTAAAAGCAAATACAAATCAACTTTAGTTGAATACTCACCGCAACGACTAGTTAAAAGAACCGCAGGTTCACCAAAATAGCGGTCGGCAACTTGCGATATGTTCACAAATTGATAACGCCAATTATCTTCATCAATTTTTAAGGCAACATCCATGCGATAAACACCAGGACTTAATTCATCTAATTTGTATTTCCACTTTGCAGAAATAGCATCTAAAGTTTTTTTTAGGTCGAACATGATAAGAAGTTTAATTGTTAATCAAATATGGTGAAATTATTGTGGATTTGTATCAAAAAAATGAAAAAAAATTGCTATTTTTAAGGCTTATATTAATTTTTACATTTAGAATGGATTATAACACACAACTGCCCAAAATGATTATTCCCGAGTACGGCAGAAATATACAACACATGATTAATCATTGTTGTGCAATTGAAAACAAAGAAGAAAGAAATTTATGTGCAAAAGCTATCATTCAAGTAATGGGCGCATTAAATCCGCACTTACGTGATGTGGCTGATTTCACCCATAAACTGTGGGATCATTTATTCATTATTTCCGAATTTAAATTAGATGTTGATTCACCATACCCAAAACCAAGTGCGGAAACGCTTTATACAAAACCAGAACTTGTAAGTTACCCTAGCGGAAAAATAAGATACAAGCACTACGGTAAAACCATTGAAAACATCATTAGCAAAGCAAAAGAATATCCTGCAGGTGCTGAAAAAGATGAGTTGACTCGTATTATCGCAAACAACCTTAAAAAATCATACATCACTTGGAACTCAAAAGATTTAATGGATGATGGTGTTATTTTAAAACAATTAGAAGAACTTTCTGGTGGTGAATTAAAACTTGAAGATGCTTCTAAATTAAGTTCTGCAAGTGATTTGGTTAAACGTGTTCCTGTTCACAATAATAACAACAATAGAAACAAAAACAATTACAAGAACAAGAATAACAATAATAGAAACAGGCATCAAAACAATAATAACAACAATAGAAACCCAAAATATTAAACATTTATGATTTTTGAAGTAACCGGCGGTAAACATTTAAAAGGTGATATTATTCCACAAGGCGCGAAAAACGAAGCATTACAAATTCTTTGCGCTGTTTTACTTACTAAAGAAAAAGTTGTGATTGGCAACATCCCTGAGATTGTTGACATCATGAAACTTATCGACCTTTTAAAAGACCTTGGCGTAAAGGTTGAAAAAACGGGACATGAAGAGTATTCTTTTCAGTCAGATGATGTAAATGTTGATTACCTTATCTCTCCTGAATTTAAAAAGAAAGGCGGAAGCTTAAGAGGTTCTATTATGATTGTTGGTCCATTGTTGGCTCGCTTTGGAAGAGCATATATGCCAAAACCAGGTGGAGATAAAATTGGAAGAAGAAGAGTTGACACTCACTTTTTAGGATTTGAAAGTTTAGGGGCAGCATTTAATTACGATGATGAAGCTGAATTTTTTAAAGTAGAAGCTAAAAAATTAAAAGGTGCTTACATGCTATTAGATGAAGCATCTGTAACAGGAACTGCAAACATTGTAATGGCTGCTGTTTTAGCAGAAGGAACTACAACTATATACAACGCAGCTTGCGAACCTTACTTGCAACAACTTTGCAAAATGTTGAATCGCATGGGTGCAAAAATTTCGGGTATTGGTTCAAACTTACTAACGATTGAAGGAGTTGAAACGCTTGGAGGAACAACACATCGTTTGTTACCTGATATGATTGAGATTGGTTCTTTCATTGGCTTAGCTGCCATGACACAATCAGAAATCACCATTAAAAATGTTTCTTATCCAGATTTAGGAGTTATTCCTGGAGTGTTTCAACGCTTAGGTATTAAGATGGAATTAAGAGGAGATGATTTATACATTCCTGCACAAGAGCATTACGAAATTGACACATTCATTGATGGTTCCATACTAACTGTTGCGGATGCACCTTGGCCAGGATTTACTCCTGATTTAATTAGTATCATTTTAGTTACTGCAACACAAGCAAGAGGAAATGTACTAATACATCAAAAAATGTTTGAAAGTCGTTTATTCTTCGTTGATAAACTAATCGACATGGGAGCACAAATTATTTTATCTGATCCTCATCGTGCAGTAGTAATGGGATTAGATCGTAAAACACAATTAAGAGCAATTCAAATGGCATCGCCTGATATTCGTGCAGGTGTATCATTATTAATTGCTGCTATGTCGGCAAAAGGAAAGAGCACTATTTTTAACATTAACCAAATTGATAGAGGATATCAACACATCGATACACGTTTAAATGCTATCGGTGCTGAAATCATAAGAAAGTAATTATGAAACAAATTATATTTTCAATACTACTATTAGGAACAATTGGATTTGTTGCTTGTAAATCTTCGGGAGGAACAACAACAAATACTACGTCAACAAAAAAAACTTCGAAGGGAGAAGACTATACACCACCTGATGATGTTCCTATTGGTTTAGGTATTGGCCAACGCGCGCCAGAATTAGAATTTAAAAACCCGAACGATTCATTAATTAAACTTTCTTCGTTAAGAGGGAATTATGTGTTAATTGATTTTTGGGCAAGTTGGTGCGGACCGTGCAGAGGAGAAAATCCAAATGTTGTAAATGCTTACAATAAATATAAAGACGCAAAATACAATTTTGGTAAAGGATTTAGAATTTTTAATGTTTCTTTAGATCAAAACAAAGAAGCATGGAAAAAAGCAATTGAGAAGGACAAACTTAATTGGCCATACCATGTAAGTGATTTAAAAGGCTGGGCTGCAGAGCCGGCAGCAAAATATGGAGTTAATTCAATTCCTACTAATTGGTTGATAGACCCAAGAGGAATTATTGTTGCAAGAGGTTTAAGGGGTCCCGCTTTAGATGCGGAATTGGAAAAGTATTTAAAAAAAGAAGAACCTTCTAAAAAATAAATAAGATGAGTTTTATAAAAAGTGTTTTTTTTGTTATTATGTTATTTGCAATTTCAAGCGCAAAAGCATTAGTAGTTGGTGATAAAGCGCCTGATTTTAAATTAAAAGATCAAAAAGAATCGTTTATAACACTTTCCGAACAACTAAAAGATAAAATTGTTCTTATTCATTTTTGGTCTCCTTCTAACATAAAAAGCAGAGAAAAACATTCTTATTTTAGTAAAATTGCAAACGATTATAAAAATACACCATTAGGAAAAGCTAATGGTTTAGTTGTAGTTTCAGTTTGTTTAGAACAACTAAAGGAGTCTTGGGAAATGGCAGTAGCAAAAGATGGCTGTGGTAACTTAATTAATGTTTGGGATAAAAATGGTTTGTATTCGTTGATTGCAAAAAGCTATCAATTAACAAAATTACCCACTGATTTTTTAGTTAACACAAACGGGAAAATTTTATTGATTGACCCAAATGATGTATCCTTACATACCAGACTAATTGTTTTAAATAAAAACGCATCCGTTCAAACTGATATAAGTGCAAAATTACTATATGGAACTCCAAAAAATTTGCACCCTTTAGCACATCAAAAAGTATATTTAGTATTAGACAAGGACACGCTTAATGTTGCAGAAACAGATGATTATGGTGATTTTGTGTTTAAACAAGTAATGACTCAAGGAACTGAATTAAGTATTGGAAAAACAAACGAAATTAAAGAAACCGATAACCTTTATCTTGCAAAACAAAATGGTGTTATAGTAAATAAATTCACAAAAAGTGCATCTGGTTTTAACTATAAAATGTTGGATAAGGATGTAGCTCGACTTTCAGAAATTGTAGAAGAGGATTCAGGATTAAAACTGGACGCATTTAATAAATCAAGCAACAAAGAATTATTGTTAGTAGAAAACATTTATTATGCAACAGATGATTATAAAGTTTCCGATAAAACGGCTAAACTATTAACTAAGATTGCAGAAACAATGAAAACAAACACAACTCTTAAGTTAGAGGTTTCTTCTCATACAGATGCAAAAGGTGCTGATGCCTACAACAAAGAACTTTCTGATAAAAGAGCGAAAGCAGTAATGGAGTTTTTAGTTAGTAAAGGAATTGCTAAAACACGCATTAAAGCAATAGGAATGGGCGAAACAAAAGTTCTTAATCGTTGTAAAAACGATGTGAATTGTTCAGAAAAAGAACATGAACTAAACAGAAGAACTGAATTTAAATTCAGTAAATAATAGAATTGATGTTTCAATTCTAAATTTCATTTAATACTAAATAACATGTCGAAATACGCAATTGCAATACACGGCGGCGCTGGTACTATTTTACAAAGCACGATGACAGCCGAAAAAGAAATAGCATATAAAACAGCTTTGCAAGATGCTATCGAAGCTGGTGAAGCCGTTTTAAAAAAAGGAGGTAGCTCATTAGATGCAGTTGAATTTGCAATTGTATCTTTAGAAAACAATCCACTATTTAACGCAGGCAAAGGTGCTGTTTTTACACACAACGGTAAAAACGAAATGGATGCTTCCATTATGTATGGCAAGGATTTAACAGCGGGTGCAGTTGCTGGTGTTACCAATATTAAAAATCCAATTAGTCTTTCACGCGCTGTTATGGAGAAATCTGATCACGTGCTTTTAACTGGAGCAGGCGCAATTGATTTCGCAAAAAAAATAAATGCAGAGTTTGCGGATGATGATTACTTTTTTGTACAAATGCGTTACGAGCAATTACAAAAAGCTAAAGAAAGCGACTCCATGATTTTAGATCATACCGAAGACAAGTTTGAAAACGGCGAGAAAAAATTTGGAACTGTTGGTTGTGTTGCTTTGGATATACATGGCAACATTGCTGCAGGTACAAGTACTGGAGGCATGACCAACAAAAAATTTGGTCGCGTTGGTGATAGCCCTGTTATTGGCGCAGGAACGTATGCAAACAACAATACTTGCGCAATAAGTTGCACGGGGCATGGAGAATTTTTTCTTCGCTCGGTTGTAGCTTATGATATTTCATGTTTAATGGAATACAAAGGTCTTACACTCAAGCAAGCTTGCGACTTTGTTGTAATGGACAAACTCGTGAAAATTGGTGGCGAAGGTGGATTAATTGCTTTAGATGCAAAAGGAAACATTGAATTACCTTTTAACTCAGAAGGTATGTATCGCGCTAAGAAAAGTTCAGATTCTGAATTGTATATTGGAATTTATAAATAATATTTTCAATGTTGCCTGATATACTAAATCATCAATAAATAGATTTAACATAAAAAACACTTATGCCATTCATAAAATTAATACAATCATTAACTATTAATCTAGAATCAAGAGGTTTTAAAGAGCCTTTACCTTTTCAGGAAAAAATACTATTTATAATAAAGGCGGGGCATAATTTATTTGCAATTGCACCAAAAGGTGCAGGTAAATCAACTAGTATTGCAATAAGTGTAATTCAAAAATTAAAAGGACAAGCATTAGAAGATGCTCCAAGAGCTGTAATTGTTGTGAAAGACAAACAAGCTGCCCTAGATTTAGAAGAAGAGTTTAAAAAATTGAAAAGAGGTACCGACTTACGTGTATATACTGCTTTTGAAGAGCGCGCCATTGACGAACAAAAAGAAAAAATTTATGAGGGAGTAGATGTTGTTATTGCAACGCCAAGGCGCTTAAACAAAATCTATTTTGTAAACGGAATTAATTTAAACAAGCTTCAAATCTTTGTTGTAGATGATGCTGAAACTTTATTTAAAACGAACACTTTTACCGACGTTACTCGTTTGCCCGAAAGCATTGGTAAATGTCAATATTTAGTGTTTGCCGAAAAATTTGACCAGCGCTTCGAAAATTGGCAAGACACTTTTATGCACACTGCGCAGGTTGTGGAGGGGTAATAGCTTACGGCATTTATGATTGGTGCTTTCTATTTCTCACGCTCCATTAAATACAAATCGAGCCCTGTAGCCCAATAGTCTTTTTCTGTTTTCAATAATTTGTAATCGAAGCTTTTGAAAAACTTGTAGGCTAACTGAGATGTACGTACTATGAGTTTTTCTACTCTACCATCTTCTTTTAATTTAGCAATACAAAACTCAACTGCTTCTTTGCCTAAGCCTTTTTCTTTAAAATCAGGATGAACAAAAATCCAATTTATTCTTCCCGATTTATCTTCTTCCTTGTAATCATACCCTACTCCACCAACTATTTTAGTATCGTGATAAATACAGAAGTAAGTTTCACTCTTTATTTCTAAATAGGAAAGAAATTCATCTAACTCATGCAGGGCAAAGTAAACTGGGATGTTGAGATTGAAAATATCGATTAATATTAATGTATCTTTTGTGGAATATGGTTGGAGCATCAAGTAATATATAAATTGTTTAGCTAATTTAATTCTAAGATTTATCTTTGTTTTCCATTTTTTCACCAATGTATTTTCCTACTCTTGCTCCCACTACACCAACTAAGGCTGCACCAATAGTTCTGTAGATACCTGTCCAGTCAAAAACAAAAATTGCCAATAATTCATATATAACAATAAATAGTATCCCAGTAACAATTGATATAGTGTTTCTCATTTCTAAGTTATTTTAAGATTGAAATTTAAAAATAATGAAAATAATGAATGTTCAGATTAGTATTGTCAACAAAAAAGCCCCAATTTATAATGCTTCTACTTTCCTAACGCTGAACTTGAAATCACAATTTATTTTTACTGGGCAATTAAATTTGCCAAACAAAGTATTATGCTAAATTTGTATACAAACTATATCAAATGAAAAAAATCCTACTTGCTCTTACTATATTTTTTCAACTAAACACATTTTCTCAAAACTACACTTCTTACTTTACCGGAAATGCTACTGATGTTGTTACTAACCCTGCTGGTGGCATTTGCATGATGGGTGGAGCTACCGAGCACGATGAGGCAATGAAATGGTTTTTACAAAATAGTAATGGAGGCGATATTTTAGTATTAAGAGCAAGCGGTTCTAATGGTTACAATAATTATTTTTATAGTGGCTTAGGCATAACCGTAAACTCAGTTGAAACCATAGTTTTTAATGATGGTACAGCTGCTAACGAGGCTTATATTCAACAAAAAATAAGTCAGGCAGAAGCAATTTGGTTTGCTGGCGGCGACCAATGGAATTACATTTCATATTGGAGAAATAATAAAATAGATAGTTTAATAAACGACGGATTACTTAATAGAAACATGGTAATTGGTGGAACAAGCGCTGGCATGGCAATACAAGGCAAGTTCTATTTTTCGGCATCAAACGGAAGTGTCACAACAGCCGAAGCCTTATTAGATCCATACAACACTTATATGACTGTTGATTCAGCCGCCTTTCTAAAAAACAAGTATTTAGAAGATGTAATTACCGATACACATTATGATAGTCCGGATAGAAAAGGGAGACATGTTACATTTTTAGCGCGCATTTATAACGACTGGGGAATACAAGCAAAAGGAATTGCGTGCGATGAATACACTGCAGTATGCATTGATACTTTTGGAATTGCACATTGTTATGGAGAATATCCTGCTTACGATGAAGATATTTATTTTTTGCAAACTAATTGTGAACTAACAAATGGTGGTCCCGAAAATTGTGTGGTAGGAAATCCTCTAAATTGGAATCAAAGCGGTGAAGCAGTAAAAGTGTATCGAGTAAAAGGAACAATGAACGGGGCAAATACCTTTAGTTTAGTTGATTGGCAAACAGGTTCGGGCGGGACTTGGGAAAATTGGTATGTAGATAATGGAACTTTTTATGATGTAGCTGGCAATCAACCTAATTGCAGTCCAGTTTCATTAAAAGAAAATAAAATGAATGATATTAACGTATATCCCAACCCAATAAGCAATGGAATTATCCTTATTGAAAAGTTTTCTGAACCAATTATACAAATCAACATCATTGACTTAAGCGGAAAACAAATAAAAACAAAACAAAGTAATCAAAATATAAAAACAGCTATTGATGTTTCAGAAATTAAAGCTGGATTTTATTTTCTTGAGATAAAAACATCCATGTCAACTATAACAAAAAAGATTGTGATTGAGTAGTACATAAAAAGTAGTTCTATTTTTTACTTTTCAAGCTTTAGTATCGAAACAATGAACACAACAGACCTTAAATCCTTTCTCGACGAAAAATACAATCTTTATAATAACAAAGATTTTATTGGCACAGATCCAATTCAAATCCCACATCAATTTGCAAAAAAGGAAGATATTGAAATTGCTGGTTTTTTAATTGCTACCATTGCTTGGGGGCAGCGTAAATCTATAATAGCTAATGGTAATAAGTGGATGGACTTCATGGATAATAATCCTCATGAATTCATTACTAATGCAAGCCCAAAAGAAATTAGTAGATTAGATAATTTTGTACATCGTACTTTTAATGGTACAGATTGTGTGTTTTTCATAAAATCGTTGCGCAACATTTATAAAAAATTTGGTTCGATGGAGACTGCATTTACAGATGGACTTCCTGCTAACAAAAGAGATTCATTTAATAGTATTGCATTATTTAGAGAACGTTTTTTTGAAACCAAGCATTTGCCCCGCTCACAAAAACACGTTTCCAATCCAGTAACCGGTTCTTCATCGAAACGTCTTTGCATGTATTTAAGGTGGATGTGTAGAAATGATAAGCGTGGTGTGGATTTTGGAATTTGGAACACTATAAATCCAAAAGACCTTTACCTTCCATTAGATGTGCATACAGGTAATGTTGGACGCAAATTGGGTTTGTTAAATCGTACTCAAAATGATTGGAAAGCGGTAGAAGAAATTACCATAAATCTCCGAAAATTAGATGCAAAAGACCCGATTAAGTATGATTTTGCATTATTTGGCCTTGGCGCCTTCGATAAATTTTGATTTTTTATATTTAAGCCTTATATTTGAATACACTAAAAACTAAATTGCAATGAAAAAACAATTACTTAGCATTTTTTCAATTATATCATTTACAACTGCTTTTGCACAAATTCCAAACAATGGAATGGAATCTTGGGGAGCAAGTTTTTTTGAACCACAAGGACCAACAAGTTATGTAAGTGCAAATGTGTTTGCTTCTCCGCTTGTTTCCACTTCAAATCCAACATCAGTTACTCAAGGTACAGGTGCTGATGCTTATGCTGGAGTTTTGTCAGCTAAAATAACTACTGTTAAATTAGTAGCAAATCCAGCTTCAGCAACCATTCCTGATACTTTAGGTGTATTAATGCTTGGAACAGTTTCTTTAGCTGCAAGTCCACCATTAAGATCTGGAACTCCATTTACAACACGTTTAAGTTCAGTTGATTTTTATTTCAAATACACTCCAGTTAACAATGATAATGGAGCAATGATGGCTTATTTAACTAAATGGAACGGTACAACAAGAGATACACTTGCTACTGCTGGATATCCAATTGTAGGAGTTGTTAGTACTTATACTTCAGCATCTGGTCCATTTGTTTACAACTCTTTGTTTCCAGGAACAACAATGCCTGACTCATTACATGTTTACTTTTTATCAAGTGCTCGTCCTTGGTTAGATAATGCAGCTGTTCCAAATCCTGCGCAAGTAGGAAGCGCTTTATGGGTTGATGAAGCTTCGGTAACTACTATTGGATTAAAAGAAACAATTAAATTAGGAACACAAGCAAAAATATATCCTAACCCTTCTACTAATTATTTCAACATCAGCGTTGCTAATGAAGATGCTGTTATTGCTGAAATTTTTGATGTAACAGGTAAAAAAATTACATCTGCAACAATGTACGATAGCAAAGTAAGAATCAACACTGAAAACTTAAACGAAGGACTTTATATCTACTCTGTAAAGGATAAAAACAATAAAGTTATTGCAACGGGAAAAATTAATGTTAGTAAATAACAATTTCCCTTTATAACATTTAAAGCGACTCCTTGTGAGTCGCTTTTTTATTTTGTTTATTTGCTAAACACACATGAAAATTAATTTTTCCATATTTATTTTTTTTATTTCTTGCTGTTTAGCGAACGGGCAGGAAAGCCAGTTTAGCAAATACGGACCTTTTGGGTCTCAAGTGTACAAAGACTTAAAAGCAGCCCTGAAAGTTAGTGATGATGTGTATAAGATGGATCTGAGTTATCAAACGATTGAGCCTAAACTTTTTTCCAAAATTAGTAAACTAAAAAACCTTCAAGCTTTGCAACTTTCTTCGAATGGTTTAAACACTTGGCCTTCCGATTTTAATAAACTCACCAACTTAGTTTACTTATCTTCTACCAACAATGATTTTACAACATTACCAAACGATATAAAGTATTTAAGTAACTTAATGTATTTAGAGTTTTTTGGTTGTAAAATTGATTCCATCCCCGACCAAATTGCTTATTTAAACAAACTAAAAGTACTACGAGTTGGAAACATGAGTGATACTTTGCGTTTTAGTAAACAAATGAAATGGATGAAAAATCTTACAGAACTTTCGTGTGAAAGTGTTATACTTGATAGTTGCCCAAAACAATTGTTCCGAATTCCATCTTTAAAATACCTTTCTATTTCTAATTCACAAGTACAAGCTTTACCACAACAATTAGATAAAGCGAATAATTTAGAAGTATTAATTTTAGATTACAATGCAATTAGTTCTATCCCGCGAGAAATATATAAGTGTAAAAAACTAATGTATTTATCACTTAAAAATAATAAAATTACAAAAATCCCAGATACCATTTGCCAACTTACAAGCTTAACTCAGCTTGATTTAAGAGGGAACACCATTTCTACTGATGATTTGGAAGAATTAAGAATTCTTTTACCCGGATGTAAAATCCTTAATTAATAATTTTCTACCTTAGTTTCCTAAATAAATAAAACGGAAACATGTCGCACCTATTTCACATTCACCACAAACCGAGTTCACATCCTGATGTTGTTTTAATTGGCGCAGGAATTATGAGTGCAACCATTGGATTAATCTTAAAAGAATTACATCCAAGTTTAAAAATAGAAATTTACGAACGATTAGATAGCATTGCTGCTGAAAGTTCGGACGCAATGAATAATGCAGGAACTGGCCACTCTGCTTTCTGCGAATTAAACTACACACCACAAAAAGAAAATGGTGAAGTAGATTGTAGCAAAGCAATTAAAATTGCTGAACAATTTGAAGTATCAAAACAATTTTGGTCTTACTTAGTAAAGAAAAAATACATTATCGATTCACATTTGTTTATTAATTCCATTCCACATTTAAGTTTTGTATGGGGTGATGAAAATGTAGCTTTCTTAAAAAAACGTTTCGATAATTTAAGTAAACATGCTTTTTTTAAAGGTATGGAATACAGTGAAGAGCATTCGATTTTAAAAGAGTGGATGCCTTTGATAATGAAAGATAGAGACAAATCGGAAACACTTGCCGCAACGCGCATGGCAATTGGTACTGATATCAACTTCGGAAATCTTACGCGCTCTATGTTTGAAAGTCTCAAAAAAATGGATGGTGTAAGTATTCATCTATCTCACGATGTGGTTTTCTTAGAGAAAATGAAATTTGGGCATTGGGAAGTTGAAGTAGAAAATTTAATTACTGAAGAAAAACGAACCCTAGAAAGCAAATTTGTTTTCATAGGTGCTGGCGGAGGTTCCTTGCCATTACTAGAAGAAGCAGATATTGAAGAAGCCGAAGGTTATGGTGGATTTCCTGTTAGCGGACAATGGTTAGTTTGTAAAAACGAAGAAGTAATAAAACAACACAATCAAAAAGTATATGGCAAAGCAAGTGTGGGCGCACCTCCAATGTCGGTACCACATTTAGATACGCGAATTATTGATGGTAAAAAAGAATTGTTGTTTGGACCATTTGCAGGGTTTTCAACTAAATTTTTAAAACATGGTTCAAGCTTTGATTTATTAGAGTCGCTTGAGTTTAGTAATTTGTTTCCAATGCTATCAGCAGGTTGGCACAATTTACCATTAACAAAATACTTAATCGACCAAGTTCGTCAATCACCTGAAGAGCGTTTAGAAGCTTTAAAACAATTTGTACCAGATGCTAAATTAGAAGATTGGGTGTTAGAAAATGCGGGGCAAAGAGTACAAGTAATTAAAAAAGATGAAGAAGAAGGTGGCAAATTAGAATTTGGAACTGAAATAGTAAATGCTGCTGATGGCACCATTGCTGCATTATTAGGCGCATCTCCAGGAGCATCCACTTCCGTTTCAATTATATTAGATGTGTTACATCGCTGCTTTAAAAGCAAAATGGAATCAGATGAATGGTTAGCGAAACTAAAAGAAATGATTCCATCTTACGGAATAAGTTTAGCAAAAGATGAAGTGCTTATAGAAAAAGTACGAAAAGAAACAAATGAACTGTTAGACCTGAAACACTAAGTCATCCTAAACTTGACAAAGGCTACTTAATGTTACAAAAATTCATTTCCCAAACAAGTTAAGAATTAATTGTAAGAAAATACTTTTACAGCATTACCACTTCTTTTCATACAAACGATTAATAAGCTAAATATAGGAAAAGCCTGAAAAACTTGAACATTAATAAAACAGAATTAGATTCGGGTTAAAATAATAAACCAAACCAAAAGGGGTTTAAAGTGTATACAATACATTTCAACATACAATGCATAGATTTTTTACAAAAAGGAAAAGTAATGATTTACAGTAAGCAAGGTGTTTACCAAAGTATTTTTACTGCGGGGACTATACCGGGGAATATTGTGTTTGAGTGAAGGGGGTGTTTGAAAACAAAAGATTTAGAACTGCCAGATGTAATGATTTAAGAACAAGTAAGCTGATATAAAATGGCCTATTTACTATAAGTATAAACTACTGTAGTGAAAAAACAACTACTTCCAATTATAGATATAGTACTTTTGGTTATACTATTTTATTAACGTTAGAAATCCTTTCAAAGTAATAGATTCATTTGCAATTGTAATATACTTTATTACCCAAAAATATGTCCCATCGGAACAATACATATTATTATATTTTCCATCCCATCCAGCTAATAACTCATCTGTTTCAATAAGTTTTTGACCCCATCTGTTATAGATTGAAAGAGTTGACTGCATTATACCCTTTATTTGTTTTGGCTGAAAATAGCCCTTTATTCCATCACTATTAGGAGTAAATACAGTTGGAGTCTCAAGAATTATTTCACAATTTTCATATAAAACATTTATAGTATCAGTCATAGTACAATTGTTATTCTCTATGACCACCCAATAGACTCCCTCTTGAGAAACGACAAAAGTAGGATTTATTGAATTGTCCTGCCAATTATAAGTTGCATTCAAAGTTGTCGCATCTAGAAGCAATGTTTCTCCTAAACATAAAGTCACGTCGTTTCCTAAATTAATGCCACAAGGTTTTTCTGAAATTATGTAAACTCCAGCTAAATCTGGACTTCCCAAAGTTGATAAAAAAGTAATTTCAATTCCAATTACTACATCCGATGCATTTAAACCAAAATGTAAATCGAAATCTAAAGGTAAAATGTACCGTTGTACATTTTCCATGCCTATTGTACAATCAGGAAAAATATGTACCCATGGCGTATCTGTTATTTGGATCCAATCTGCTTCATGAACAACGTAAGGAGTTGAATACAAACCTGTTGACAATAATAATCTCACATTATAATTATCTGGATGATAACTTGTTTCCAACAATAATTCATCACCAATTGAATCCGTCCAAGAAAACTCAAAATACCCTTTCATTACATCCCCATCCGAGAAATTTACCCACGTAGAGTCATCAGGAGCGCCAGTTACAAAGTCAGAAGAACAACCATTTGGATGTATTGCACTTATTAAATAGTCCGCAATAGAATGCCCACCTAGTGTTTGAGAATTAGCACCAAGAAAATTAAAACCTAAAAAAAGAAAAATTATCTGCCTTTGAATTGTTTTTAATTGCATTGTCAACAGCATTTTTAATCATATAAAATTTTACTTAGAAGAGGAATTTTGAATAATCTTATTCAAAAGGTTTCACGTCGCCTAAAAAACATACTAAATTCAAACAATTCTCAAAACAGCCCTACCCATTATTAAACATCACATTCTTCTCTAAAATCTCCTTTTGTTAATCGAACAAACTGCGTTTAATTACTTCGTGAGCTTCTTTTACTCCATAAGTGTGTGTTATTTCACACATAGGCTCACTTGCACCAGGTAAATTTTTGTAGGTAAGGAAATAATGTTTTAAACGTTTAATGATGGATTCGGGAACTTCAGAAATATCATTGTAACGTGAATAAATTTCATCCTTCGCCATTACAGCAATAATTTTATCGTCAATCTCATCTTTGTCAAACATCCTGAAACCTCCAATTGGCTTAGCTTCCATAATGATATCACCTGTAGTAATAATATGCTCGGTTAAGACCAAAATATCTAATGGGTCTCCATCGCCTTTTGCCGCAGCTCTATTTGCTTTTGTTGTTGCATACTCTGCCACTGTTTCACCACAATAAGTTTGTGGTATGAAACCATACAATGCAGGAACAATATTCGAAAACTTTTGAGGGCGGTCAACTTTACGGTAACCTGTTATTTTGTCTATTTCATACTTAATTGTATCTGTTGGAACAATTTCGATATAAGCAGTTACAATTTCGGGAGCTTGTTTTCCTGGGGTAATTCCGTGCCACGGATGTGGCTTAAACAAAGGTATATTCATTATTTTAAAAATTTATTTATTAAGAAGTAAACTAAAAGTAATCCAGCAAATGAGGAAGCTATTAAAATTAATGAACTGCTTTTAGAAGGCAATTCGTTTCTATGTTGTAAATCAGAATTTTCATTCTTTTCTATAAATTCTTTTGTTCCAATATTATCTCTTAACCACAAACACTCTTCGTTAAAGTTTAAGTCACTTGCAATAAAATTAGTTGCCAGCTTCATTTCGTTATCCACCAATTTACGGCTGCGTGAGCAAATACTCACCTTTGGTTTACCAACTTGGGCAAGGCTTGCATAAATAATCCACGTTTCACCGGGGTTAAATATCATTTTACAATCGCCAGTGCAATCAAAATACACATCAATTTCAGAAGTGCTAGTGCCAAGGTAAAGTTCCTGAACTAAAAAATGTGCTTTATTAATTTCGTTGCATTCACTTACTGTTTTAACCGAACCACGAAAAACCAATTTATGCTCTTTTACATAGCCAGCATCTAGCTTAGGAACAGCGGGACAATCGCAAGCAAATGAATTTACAAAACAAAGTACCGTTAAGATGAAAACCAAAAAGGTATGTTTTGCTTTAGTCTTCATTATTAAACAGCCATGGTTTTTACAAATTGCAATGCAGCTTCCATCTCTTGATACATGATTTTATCTTCCTTAATCAAAGGAATGGTAGTGCGGAATTTCTTCAACAATTTCTCTATACGTGCCGAAGATTTACCTGGACGGCGAAACTCAATTGCCTATGAAGCATTTAATAATTCAATTGCATAAACACGTTGTACATTAGCCACCACCTGATAACATTTAGTAGCTGCATTTGCGCCCATACTCACGTGATCTTCTTGTCCGTTTGATGAAACTATACTATCAGCAGAAGCTGGAGTACACAATTGTTTATTTTGACTTACAATACTTGCAGCAGTATATTGAGGAATCATTAATCCTGAATTTAAACCAGGGTTAGAAACCAAAAACGGAGGTAATCCTCTTACACCCGAAATTAATTGATACGTTCTACGTTCCGAAATACTTGCCAACTCAGCCATTGCAATGCAAAGAAAATCCAAGGCTAATGCTAAAGGTTGTCCGTGAAAATTTCCTCCCGATAAGATTTCATCTTCTGAAGGAAACACCGTTGGATTATCGGTAACCGAATTTATTTCAGTTTCAAAAACGCCTTTTACATAATTAAATGTATCCTTTGTTGCCCCATGTACTTGAGGTATACAACGGAATGAGTAAGGATCTTGTACATGTTCCTTTTTTCTTTCGATTAAAGAACTTCCTTGTAATAATTCTCTTACAAATTCAGATGTTTGCAATTGCCCGTTATGCGGACGAATAGTATGTAAATGATTTTTGAAAGGATCTATTCTACCATCAAACGCTTCTAACGAAACACAAGCAATAGTATCAGCTGCTTTATTTAAATGTTCAGATTTAATTAAACATGAAACACCATACGCACTCATAAACTTAGTACCATTAAGTAAAGCTAAACCTTCTTTAGATTTTAATTTAAGTGGGCTTAATTTTAATTGCTTGTAAACTTTTCTGTTTCCGTTTTTACTCCTAAGTAATAAACTTCTCCTTTACCTAATAAGGGTAATGACATGTGTGCCAATGGAGACAAGTCACCCGAAGCACCCAATGAACCTAATTGATAAATAACAGGGAAAATAGAATTATTATATAAATAAATTAAACGCTCAACTGTATCAATATGAATAGCAGATTTTCCGTAACTGAATGCTTGAATTTTTAGTAACAACATCAAACGTACTACTTCAGTAGGAACTTCCTCCCCCATTCCGCATGCGTGCGACATTACCAAGTTTTCTTGCAATTGTTCTAAATCCTTATCAGGAATAGCCACATTACATAATGAACCAAAACCTGTATTAATACCATAAATAGGCCCTTTGTTCGACTTCAGCTTTTTATCTAAGTAAGTACGACACTTATTAATTTCTTTAACCGCAGCATCCGATAATTTTAACTTCAAGTTTTTATCGATGATGTTTTTAATATCAGCAATACTCAACTTTTTTTTATTCTCTATGATATGATACATACACTATTTCTGGTTGCTGGTTTCTAGTTCCTTGTTTAACTCAATCCAACAAGAAACTAGAAACCAGTAATAATTTAATCAAAACTAATTCCTATTTGTCCGTCGCCACTCATAAAATCTTGAGCGCTTGACTTACTTATTTTTCCATTGCTCTACGGTGTAATTCCATTGGAGATAAACCACTATCATCACCATCTAAAAACTCCTGAGCATCTTGTATTTCCTGAGGAACTTGCAAAGAAATATCTTTTACTTTATAAGAAGTAAGTTTTTTTCCTTTTGCCTTCATATTCACCATTGGCGAAAACTCAACTAAGTTTAATTCTTCATCCGGAATTTCTTTATCCTTTTCCTTACCAAACTTAATTTCAACAACTGGACTTACTTGCCCCGTTATTAATTCGATACGAGAATTTTCGTGCTCAGTAATAATTAAGGTTTTAGTAGTAGTATTTTCAGGAGTGAAACGCTTAGTAAAATACGCTTTGCTTTATCCATCAAAATAAATACAACTTAATACTTGCTTAGGGAAATACTTTTCAATCATAATGATATCATCATCAAAATGATTTAATACATCGTAAGTGTACAAACGATAAAACCCTTTGGAAGTAATTGTTAAAATTTTATCATCACCTGCAAATTTACCTAGGTATGTTCCGCGCTCATCTCTGTTTAAACGGTGTGTAACATCATCAAACCAATAATCTTCAGCGCCCAGTGTAGAAGTTCCTTTGTGAGTTAATACAACTTTTTTAATTGCATATTTAGTAACGATGTTACCAAGTGATGATCTTCCCTTCACTTGTAAGTCGGCAAAGTTCACATCAATTTCAAACTTACGTAAGCCACTAACAGGTTTTAATATGATTTGAACTTTTTCTGCTTCACCGTTCGGGTTAATTGTAAACCAGTGAACAGTAGAGTTTGGAGTTCCTTTAGTTAAATCGTATTCTTTTTCTCGGGTAATACCTGTAACATTAAAACGTTTCATAAAGGTGATTCCTTTAGGTCCGTCAGTATAAATCATGTTATAAGTAGTACGCTCGTCACCTTTTTTGAAGATGGCAATATGCACAATGTCTTTACCAATAAATACTTTATCGGCTACTTTAAACACTTTCATTTTACCATCTTTTGTAAATGCAATGATATCATCTAAATCACTACAGTCACAAACGAATTCGTCTTTCTTTAAACTCTTACCTGCAAATCCTTCTTCACGATTTACATACAATTTTTCGTTCGCCATAATTACTTCAGTAGCAATAATGGTTTCTAATTGTTTGGTTTCTGTTTTACGTTCTTTACCTGCCCCGTATTTCTTTTTTAAGTTCTTGAAATAGTCAACAGCATACTCAACAAGGTTTTCTAAATGATGTTTTACCTGCGCAATTTTCTCATCCAATTCCTTCATGTACGCCTCTACTTTGATACTATCAAAACGAGTAATACGAATCATTGGAATTTGAGTAAGACGATTTAAATCTTCATCTTGAATGGCGCGAATTAATTTTTTCTTGAATGGAGCAAAGCGCTCGTATAAATAAGTAAATAAAGTTTCCTTATCTCCATACTTTTTGAAATCGATGTACATTTCTTCTTTAATGAAGATTTTCTCTAAGGAAGCGAAATGCCATTTCTCTTCTAATTCATGTTTCTCAATTTCTAATTCACTCTTTAATAAAGCTAAGGTATTGTGTGTGTTAACTTTTAAAATCTCGCTAACACCAATAAACTTTGGCTTTTTATCTTCAATAATACAAGCATTTGGCGAGATACTTAATTCACAATTAGTGAATGCGTACAATGCATCAATTGTTTTATCAGGAGAAATACCAGGTTGTAAGTGAATTAAAATCTCAACAGTTTCAGCTGTATTATCTTCAACCTTCTTAACTTTAATTTTTCCTTTTTCGTTTGCAGCAAGGATAGAATCAATTAACGAACTTGTTGTTGTTCCAAAAGGAATTTCAGTAATGATTAAAGTTTTAGGATTCAACTCTTTTACACGAGCACGAATCTTTATCTTCCCTCCTCTTAAACCATCTTTGTATTCAGCAAAATCAGCAATACCACCTGTAGGAAAATCAGGGTAAATCATTGCTTTCTTTCCTTTTAAAATTTGGATAGAAGCATCAATTAATTCGATAAAGTTATGTGGTAATATTTTACAAGCTAAACCAACCGCAATACCTTCAACACCATGTGCAAGTAATAAAGGGAACTTTACAGGTAAAGTAATAGGCTCTTTATTTCTACCATCGTAACTTACACCCCAATTAGTTGTTTTAGGATTGTATAAAACCTCTAAACCAAATTTTGATAAACGTGCCTCAATATAACGTGGCGCAGCAGCACTATCACCTGTCATTATATTTCCCCAGTTGCCTTGGCAATCGATAAGTAAATCTTTTTGTCCAACTGCAACCAAAGCATCACCAATACTTGCATCACCATGAGGATGATATTTCATAGTGTTACCAATTAAGTTGGCAACCTTATTATATCTACCATCTTCCAATTCCCACATACTATGTAGGATACGGCGTTGTACTGGTTTTAATCCATCTTCAATTGCTGGAACTGCACGTTCCAAAATAACGTAACTCGCATAATCAATAAACCAGTTTTTAAACATTCCCGAAACATGGGTAATGCTGCTCAACTCGTTGTGACTAGCTTGCTCTTCGTTATTTTCAAATAAACTATTGTCTTCCATTTTTTTCTAATTCGATATTTGATACTCAAATTTTATGCTTTCACTAAATCATCTTCTACATCTAACTCAACGCGAAGATTATCAATAATAAATTCTTGACGATCAGGTGTGTTTTTACCCATATAGTAATTCAACAATTGTTGTATCGAAGCTTGCTGATCTAACAACACTGGCTCTAAACGAATGTCTTTACCAATAAAGTGTTTAAACTCATCCGGACTAATTTCACCTAATCCCTTAAATCGTGTAATCTCTGGCTTAGGACCTAATTTTGCAATGGCAGCTTTACGCTCTTCATCGCTATAACAATAAGCAGTTTCCTTTTTGTTACGTACACGGAACAAAGGAGTTTGCAAAATATAAACGTGACGATTTTTAACTAAGTCAGGGAAAAATTGCAAGAAGAAAGTAAGT
The DNA here is from genome assembly GCA_016702705.1 of Bacteroidota bacterium. GTDB lineage: Bacteria > Bacteroidota > Bacteroidia > B-17B0 > Aurantibacillaceae > JADJDM01. Next base: position 88,139 of record JADJDM010000023.1, read on the forward strand.
AACAATAAACGAATGTGCATACCATCCACATCGGCATCGGTTGCGATTACTACATTGTTGTAACGTAAATTATCTAAGCCATCTTCAATATTTAATGCTGACTGAAGTAAGTTAAACTCTTCGTTTTCGTAAACCACTTTTTTTCCTAAACCAAAACAATTTAAAGGCTTACCCTTTAAACTAAATACAGCTTGTGTATTTACATCACGTGTTTTAGTAATAGATCCACTTGCCGAGTCACCCTCACAAATAAAAATGGTTGTTTCAACACTTCTAGGATTTTTCGCATCATCTAAATGAACGCGGCAATCTCTTAATTTTTTATTGTGAAGAGAAGATTTTTTTGCTCTTTCTCTTGCTAATTTTTGGATACCTGATAATTCCTTACGCTCACGCTCGTTTGCTATAATTTTAGCTTCGATTGCTTTTGCTGTTTCAGGATTACGATGTAAGTAGTTATCCAATTGTTGTTTCATGAAATCATTCACAAACGATCGCATCGATTGTCCGCCTGGGGCAACTTCATGAGAACCTAATTTTGTTTTTGTTTGTGATTCGAAAACTGGTTCTTGCACTCTTACAGAAACTGCTGCAACAATAGATTTACGAACATCGGTTGGATCAAAATCCTTTTTAAAGAACTCACGAATGGTTTTCACCATTGCCTCTCTAAATGCAGCTTGATGCGTACCGCCTTGTGTAGTGTATTGTCCGTTTACGTAACTATAATACTCTTCAGAGAAATGCTCATTACTGTGAGTCATTGCTACTTCAATATCATCACCACGCATGTGGATGATAGGATATAAAATTTCACCAGAAATATTTTTCTCTAATAAATCTTTTAAACCATTATCCGATTTATAAACGTTACCGTTGAAATGTAGTGTAAGACCTGTATTTAAGAAAGCATAATTCCACAACATCTTATCGATGTACTCATGAATGAAATGATATTTTTTAAAAATGCTATCATCAGGAGTAAACTCTACGTAGGTTCCGTTTGCTTCATTAGTTGCTTGAAGTTTGCTCTCTTTCAATAGCTCTCCTCTATTAAACTCTGCAGTTTTGCATTGCCCATCACGAAAAGAAATAACTTTGAATTGATTTGATAATGCGTTCACCGCTTTAGTACCTACACCATTTAAACCAATTGATTTTTTGAAGGCATCGCTATCGTATTTACCACCCGTGTTGATTTTAGAAACAACCTCAACCACTTTACCTAATGGAATACCACGACCATAATCACGAATAGAAACAACACCATCTTTTACATTGATCTCTATCTTCTTTCCTTCGCCCATCATGAACTCATCGATAGAGTTATCCATTACCTCTTTTAGTAATACATAAATACCATCGTCGAATGCCGAGCCATCACCTAATTTTCCAATATACATCCCAGGTCGCATACGAATATGCTCTTTCCAATCGAGGGATTTAATACTGTCTTCGTTATAACTTGACCCTTGTTTTGCCATTGCTTTATTTCTTCTTCCTAGTTTCTGGTTTATTATTTCGCGTTGAATTTGATTATAAATCCTTACTTGAAATTATTTGTACTTTATTTTCCTTTTTAAACTTGTTACCTTTCATATCTGAGTTGTTTAGATAAGTCATGAATTTTGCAATTTTTGATGCGAGTGTTAAACACTTTTCTTGTAAATAATCATTTGTCTTCTCATCAATTACTTTTCTATCCAAAGCTCTATACAATTGCGATCTAACTTCTCCTAGTGACCCTTTCGATATTGCCAAAAACTGCTTAAACTCTTTATTTCCATCTCTTTCATAGCCTTCAGCAATATTATCCATAACCGAACCTGCTGACCTTTCTAACTGATTTTTTAATTCAAACATTCTCAACTCATGCAACTTTTCCAATATTGGGAAAATCTCTAAATTTAATTCTCTAGCTAATTGCCAAATTTCTAAATCCTCGAATTTTCTTATTGTTGCCATACCTGCTATTTCTGGTTCCTAGTTTCTGGTTGAATCTGTTCACTTAACAAATTTTCGTTTTTACCTCCATAGTTTCTGGTTTAACGTTCCTCAAACAAGGAACCAGAAACTAGAAATAATTACACATTAAAACGGAAATGCATCACGTCGCCATCAGCAACAGTGTACTCTTTTCCCTCAATTCTTAATTTACCTGCGTCTCTGCAAGCTGCTTCGGAGCCTAAAGTAATGAAGTCGTTGTAAGCAATAACTTCAGCTTTAATAAATCCTTTTGTAAAATCAGTGTGAATAACACCAGCAGCTTCTGGAGCTTTCATTCCTCTTGTAATTGTCCAAGCACGAACTTCTTTAACACCTGCTGTGAAATAAGTTTGTAAATCCAATAATTTGTAAGCGAACTTAATTAGTTTGTTTACACCTGGCTCTTCTAATCCCATTTCTGCAAGGAACATTTGTTTTTCCTCATATGTTTCTAAAGAAGCAATTTCACTTTCCATTTGCGCAGTAATAACAAGTATTTCAGCACCTTCATTTTTAACCGCTTCTCTTACTTTCTCAACATATTCATTTCCTGTTTTTGCAGAAGCTTCATCCACATTACACACGTACATTACTGGCTTAATAGTAAGTAAATGTAAATCCTCGATATAAGGAAGTTCATTTTCTTCAAGCACAGCAGCTCTTGCAGATTGTCCGCTTTCTAATGTGCTTTTTATTTTTTGAAGAGTATTATATGTTTTCACAGCTTCTTTATCAGCTCCAACTTTTGCGATTTTTTCAAACTTCTTCATTTTAGTTTCAACACTTTCAAGGTCTTTCAACTGAAGTTCGGTATCAATAATTTCTTTATCACGCACTGGGTTAACCGAACCATCAACGTGAACAACGTTTGGATCATCAAAACAACGAAGCACATGCAAAATTGCGTTACACTCTCTAATGTTTCCTAAAAACTTATTTCCTAAGCCTTCGCCTTTACTTGCCCCTTTTACTAGACCCGCTATATCAACAATCTCAACCGTAGTTGGTAAAATATTTTGAGGTTTTACAAATTCTGCCAATTTATTTAAACGCTCATCAGGAACAGTGATTGTACCAACATTTGGGTCGATAGTACAAAAAGGAAAGTTCGCAGCTTGAGCCTTTGCATTACTTAAACAGTTAAAAAGGGTTGATTTCCCGACATTTGGCAACCCAACAATTCCACATTTTAAAGCCATAAATTCAATAGTTTAGCGGTTAAACAGCACTTTTTTGTTAGCGTACAGTCTAAACCTAATTTAAAACCTGCAAATATACTATTGCAATCACGTTTTTGCGAGCTTGTTGATATTTAGAATGAACATAGTTTTTAACATAACAAGTTCTTTATTAACAAGAAAAATGCCTACCAGTTATTAATAGTACTTTTGCACAAAATACACTATTTATGGCAGATACAGCGCATTTAAACAAAGTTTGCACACAAGTTAGACGAGATATCGTTAGAATGGTTCATGGAGTAAGCTCGGGACATCCGGGTGGTTCATTGGGCTGCACCGAATATTTAGTAGCTCTTTATTTCGATGTTTTAAAGCATGATCCTAAAAATTGGACCATGGATGGAAAGGGCGACGACCTTTTCTTTTTAAGTAACGGGCACATTTCCCCTGTATTTTATAGCGTTTTAGCACATTCAGGATATTTTCCTGTAAAAGAATTGGCTACTTTCCGTAAACTAAACACTCGATTACAAGGGCATCCAACTACACACGACCATCTTCCGGGTGTTCGTATTGCTAGTGGCTCTTTGGGACAAGGAATGAGCGTGGCAATTGGAGCTGCATTGGCTAAGAAAATGAATGGTGATAATTCTTTGGTGTACTCTTTGCATGGTGATGGAGAATTACAAGAGGGGCAAATTTGGGAAGCTGCAATGTTTGCTGCTGCAAATAAAGTAGATAACTACATTGCAACGATTGATTACAATGGCCGTCAAATTGATGGTGATACAGAAGTTGTTCTTTCGTTAGGAAACTTGAGAGCAAAATTCGAAGCTTTTGGCTGGGATGTGCTTGAAGTAAATAAAGGAAATGACATGGAAGAAGTGTTAAAAGGTATAAATACAGCAAAAACGCATGTAGCAAAGGGTAAACCTGTCGTTATAATATTAAAAACCGAAATGGGCAACGGTGTTGATTATATGATGGGTACTCACAAATGGCATGGCTCTGCTCCTAACGATGAGCAATTGGCGAAAGCGCTAGCTCAAAATGAGGAAACGCTTGGTGATTATTGAAGAAGAAAAATTGAAGATTGAAGAAGTGAAAAATTAAAAGTTAAAAGTTAAAAATTTAATTTATCAAAAGGAATAGTTGGAATATCAGTATACGATTCAGCACTTCGTGCTTAGTGTTGCTTATGTTCTTTTTGTTTTCTTTTCAATCAAATGCTCAGGTAAACACGCAAGTAAAAAAGGATAATACAAAGGATTTTACTGCGGGTAAAAAGTTTGACCCTAATGCACTTACTCGCATTCTTTTTATTTTTGATGATTCATACAGTATGTATGGTGGTTGGAACACAGGAATTAAAATTGAAGTAGCACAAAAATTAATGAGCGAGTTTTTAGATAGTATAAAAAACACTAAAAATTTAGAAATTGCTTTACGTTGCTACGGACATCAAACACCATTTAGACCTGTTCGCAATTGTGAAGATTCGAAATTAGAAGTTCCATTTGCCCCTGTATTAACTAACTCAAAAATTGTTAAGGATCGTATTAATAAATTAACTCCTACTGGCACAACACCTATTGCCTACTCTTTAGGAGAATGTGCTGCCGACTTTCCAGTTGATGATAAAGTAAGAAACGTTGTTATTTTAATTACTGACGGAATTGAAGAGTGCGGTGGCGACCCGTGTGCAGTTTCAAAAGCATTGCAAAGCAAAAACATTTTTCTTCGTCCATTTGTAATTGGTATTGGACTAAATGTTGAGTTTGCAGATGTGTTTGGTTGCATGGGTAAATTTTACGATGTAAGTAACGAAGCCAATTTTAAAAACGTTATGCGACTTGTAATGACCGAAGCATTAACTCAAACAACGGTGCAGGTGAATTTAAATAACATTACTAAAAAGCCAACTGAAACGGATGTTACCATGACCTTTTATGAGCAATCAACTGGAAACATTAAATACGATTATTTGCATACATTAAATCATAGAGGTAATCCTGATACCTTAGTATTAGATCCCGATTTAAAATATAAAATTGTTGTACATACCATTCCTGAAATTGTAAAAGAAAATATTAGCATTGAAAAAGGGAAACACAATATAATTCCAATAGATGCTCCACAAGGTTTTTTAAATGTTCAATTAGTAGGTGCTTCACCAAATAAAAATGTGAGTTGTGTTATCCGTCAAATTAAAAGCACTAAAACTCCTAACGTTCAAGAAGTTGGTAAAACTGAAAAATATTTAGTTGGTAAATACGATATTGAAATACTTACTATTCCACGTATACTAATGAAAGATATTGAAATTAAACAAAGTACAACAAACACAATTAAAATACCTGCTGCCGGTCAACTGCAAATTATTAAGGGAAGTGAAGGATACGGTAGCATTTATTTGGATGAAGGAAATAAATTAACTTGGGTTTACAATATAAGCAGTAATGCACAAAACGAAATTATTTTTTTACAACCAGGAAAATACAGAGCTGAATATCGTTTGCGTTCTCAATTAGAATCAGAAAAAACAGTTGAAAGTAAATTTACAATCGAATCAGGAAAAGGAAGTAACATTAAGTTTTATTAAAACACATCATAAGTAAATTAGTATTATGAAATATACATACACCGAAAAAAAAGACACACGCTCAGGATTTGGAGCAGGATTATCTGAATTAGGAAAAACAAACCCAAATGTGGTTGCACTTTGTGCCGACTTAATTGGTTCACTTAAAATGGATGACTTCAAAAAAAATCATCCAGAGCGTTTTATTCAAGTTGGTATTGCTGAAGCAAACATGATTGGTATTGCAGCGGGTTTAACTATTGGTGGAAAAATTCCTTTCACAGGAACATTTGCTAACTTTAGTACTGGCCGTGTGTATGATCAAATTCGTCAGTCAGTAGCATACAGCGATAAGAACGTAAAAATTTGCGCATCACATGCAGGTTTAACTTTAGGCGAAGACGGGGCAACACATCAAATATTGGAAGATATTGGTTTAATGAAAATGCTTCCAGGAATGACAGTAATTAATCCTTGTGATTATAATCAAACAAAAGCTGCAACTATTGCAATTGCTGAACATCACGGACCTGTTTACTTACGTTTTGGTCGACCAACTGTTCCAAACTTTACTCCTGCCGATCAAAAATTTGAAATTGGAAAAGCATTACATTTAATTGAAGGAGCAGATGTTTCTATTTTTGCAACGGGGCATTTAGTTTGGAAAGCAATAGAAGCTGCTGAGTTATTAGCTGCAAAAGGAATTAATGCAGAAGTAATAAACATCCACACAATTAAACCATTAGATGCAAATGCAATTTTAGCTTCCGTTGCAAAAACAAAATGCGTGGTAACTGCTGAAGAGCACCAACGTCATGGTGGCTTAGGTGACAGTGTTGCACAATTGCTTGCTCAAAATACTCCGTACCCGCAAGAGTATGTTGCAGTAAACGATAGCTTTGGAGAAAGCGGAACACCTGATGAATTAATGACTAAATACGGATTAGATACTAGCAACATTGTAGAAGCTGCAATGAAAGTATTCAACAGAAAATAATTTCGATTCTATAATTCATTTGCAAACTAATAAATACTAATTCAACAAGCATGAAAAAAATAAAATTTCTTGTAATCCTATTTCTGCTAGCTTTTGCATTTAATTCAAAAGCGCAAAAATTTACAGCGTTTTCAGAAGACTCAATAAAGTTTGTTAAAGAATTAGATACTTACTTTCAAGAGAATACTCCTAACAAAGAAGAGGCGAAAAAATTCACAGATGATTTCGCTAAATTTTGGAAAACTCCTGATTTTAAAAATGGATACAAAGATTACGTTTATCGCACTTGTAATAAGATGCTAAGTAAACGAATGAAACCTTATCCTTTTTTTAGAGATTATTTAGTTGCTGTTGCAAACTACATTGATAATGCAAAAGAATTTAAAGGTTTTGAAAGTTGGCAGGTTTGTATTGATAAAGGATTAAATACAAAAAACACTAAGGCTTATGGAGAATTACTTGAAACAAGTTTAAACCTATTTGAGAATAATGTATTCTATAAATCAACAGCATTTGAGTGGTCAACAGAAGAAGGGGAATATAAATTTGAGTACGACAGTGTACCAAAGGTTGTGTTTCCAATTTTCACTTTAAAGTGCCGTAATGCAAGAGAAGACTCTTTAAGAATAGAAAAAATAAGTGGAACATTTTATCCTTCAACAGGAAGATTTGTTGGTAAAGGCGGGAAAGAAACGTGGGAAAGAACGGGCTTAGACAATAACGTTTATGTTGAACTAAAAAAGGTGAGTATCGACTGTAAGGCAGGTGGTTATTCCAGCGACTCTGTATTGTTTTATCATCCTGGTTATTTTGATAAGCCACAATTAGGAAAAATAATAGACAAGGTTATTTCAGAAAATAAAACTGAAACATATCCTCGTTTTGATACTTATACAAAACGTATTCTTGTAAAAAACGTGTTGAAAGATGTTGATTACGAAGGCGGTTTTTCCATGCGCGGAGCAAAATTTGTTGGTAGTGGTGACGCAAAAAATCCAGCTAAAATATTATTTAGAAGGAATGGACAAGTGTTTTTACAACTTGCATCGCGTAACTTCGCAATGAGTTCCGATAAAATTACAGCCGAAAACGCTGCGGTAAAATTCTTTATAGATAAAGATACAATCATTCATCCAGGACTAAGCTTCAAGTATTTTGCCGATACTCGAAAAGTGCTTTTAATTAGAACGGATGATGGAATGCAAAAAGCCCCTTATTACGATTCGTACCATAAAATAGATATGTATTTTGAGGAATTGGAATGGAAAATTGACTCTGCAAAAATTGATATGGGATTTATTGCCAATAATTTTCAAGGGCAGGCTTATTTTGAATCACAAGATTTTTTTACGGCTGACCGATACGAAAAACTTTCTTCTGGTGATGTAAATCCAATTTCTAAAATAAATGATTACTACGAAAAAAATGGTAAAGCAAGGACATTTACTTCGGTTGACTTAGCAAAACACATGAAATGGTTAGCAGTTGATTTAAGACCAATCTTGTTTAAAGTTGCGCAATATGGATTAATAGATTATAACACAGAAACAGATGAAATTAATGTAAAAGACAAACTATTTAAATACATTGCTGCAAACAAAAAGAAAAGTGATTACGATATTATTACTTTTCACTCAACAATTCCTGGAGCCCCTAATGCTTCCCTAAATTTATTAAACAATAGCTTTGATTTAAAAATAAGAGGTGTAAAACAAATACTATTAAGTGATACGCAGCAAGTATTTGTATTTCCTGCAAAGCAAGAAATAATATTAAAAAAGGGAAGAGATTTCAGATTTTCTGGAGTTGTTGCCGCTGGTAAATTTGAATTTCATGGAAAAGAATTTGCTTACTCATACGATCAAAATAAAATTGCTTTAAAAAATGTTGATTCCTTGCGTATTTATGTTAATGCACGTGAAGCTGACATTAATGGTAATTTTGGTTTTAAACGCGTTCAAACTGTAATTGAAAACATTAATGGAGAACTTTTAGTTGATGGAGCAACAAATCATGCGGGATGGAAAAAAGCTCCAAGTTTCCCAATATTCAAAAGCTTTAAAGAGTCGTATGCTTTTTATGACAAAAGAAGCATTCAGCGTGGAGCTTATAATAAAGATAAGTTCTACTTTAAGTTAGACCCCTTTGTTATTGATAGTGTAGATAATTTTAGAAATGAAGCATTAGAGTTTGATGGTGAATTTGCATCTGCTGGAATATTTCCAACCTTCAGAGAAAAACTTTCACTACAGCAAGATTACTCATTAGGATTTATTCGCAAAACCCCTCCAGGTGGTTTTCAAGTTTATGGTGGCAAAGCTAAATTCGAAAATGAGATTAAGTTAAGTAATAAAGGTTTGCGTGCCGATGGTGATGTGGACTTTGGACCTTCAAAAACACATTCGGATGATTTTATTTTCTACCCTGATTCGATGAATGGTATTGCTCAGACATTCGATGTAAAAGAAACTGAAACTCCTGACGAATTCCCTCAGGCACATGGTGAAAACGTATACATTCATTGGATGCCATACAAAGATATAATGCAAGCAACTGATAAAACAACTCCTTTTACTGCTTATAATAAACAAGCTGATTTTAGAGGTACATTTGATTTATCACCTACCGAGCTGTATGGTAAAGGAAAAGTTGATTTTGAAAAAGCTGATTTACTTTCAAAACGTATTCTTTTTAAACAAAAAAAGTTTTTTTCTGATACTGCCAATTTCCATTTAAAGGCATTTGATGAAGAAGGCTTTACATTCTCAACTGAAAACGTAAATGCAACTATTGATTTTGAAAAACGCACAGGACAATTTATTAGTAACGGTGCTGGCTCTTTCGTTAGATTTGATAAAAACCAATACATCGCTTACATGGATCGATTTAAGTGGTTTATGGATAGTGAGAACATTCAAATGGGCGACGACCAAAAGAAAATCAATGCAAACGTTGAAAATGCTTTGGATTTAGAAGGTCCTGAATTTATTTCGGTTCACCCAAAACAGGATTCACTGCGTTTCTTTGCTCCAGCAGCAAATTACAACTTAAGAAAGTATATTATAAATTGTTTAAATGTTCCATTTATTAATGTTGCCGATGCTCGTTTATATCCTGATAGTGGAAAGGTTACCATTTTTAAATCAGCAGTAATCGATACATTAAAAAATGCCTTGATTGATGCAAATACAGTAACCAAATATCATCACATAAAAAATGTAAGAGCAAATATCTACGGAAAAAAATCTTACTTAGCTAAAGGTGAATACACATACCTTGATGAAAATAATTCACCATTCTTAATTAAACTAGCCAAAATTTCTCCTGATACTACTGGCCAAACTGTTTCAGAAGGTATAATTCCAGATACTGCAAACTTCAGATTCAACCCTTATTTTAGCTTTGCGGGCAAGGTTAAACTTTTTGCTTCTAACGAATTTTTAACCTTTGATGGTGGTACAAAAATAGTTCATGATTGTGGTCGCGTAGGCAAATCATACTTGAAATTTGCGGGAGAAATTAATCCTAAAGAAATCTTCATTCCTATTTCTGGTGAATTAAAAGATATAAATAATGCCGCAGTAGGAACTGGTATTATGTTTAACAATGATTCGGGTAAAGTGTATTCGGCCTTTATATCACCGGTTGAAGGAAGAAAAGACAAATACGTAATCTCTGCAGATGGTTATATGTTTTTTAATAAAGAAACAAATGAATATCAAATTTCGACGAAAGAAAAACTTGAGGAAAATAGTTTGCCAGGTAATTTCATGAGTTTGAACACAACAAATTGTTCGGTTTACGGTGAAGGAAAATTAGATATGGGGGCTGAACTTGGGCAAGTAAAAGTAGTTACTGCAGGTTCTGCCACACATTATACTGTAAACGATTCATCTGCATTCAATATTATGATGACACTCGACTTTTTTATTGAAAATAGAGCGATGAAAAAGATGTTTCAAGATTTAGAAGTTTACCTAGGCTCATTTGCAGCTGTTGATTTTGGAAAACCATTATTTGAAAAAGGTTTGCGTGAAATATTAGGAAAAGACAAAGGTGATAAAGCAATTTCTGATCTCAACTTAAACGGTGGTTTTAAACGTTTCCCTGATGAACTTGAAAAAACAATGTTCTTAAATGATATTACCATGCGATACGATAAAGCCAGTCGTTCATTTGTTAGCGAAGGTAAAATTGGGGTGGGAAATATTTACAAAAACGAATTTAACCGATATGTTGGTGGCATTATTCAATTAAAAAAGCAAAAAGCTGGTGATATGCTTACTCTTTATTTTGAATTGGATCAAAGTACTTGGTATTATTTTTCATATTTTAAAGGTGTAATGAATTGTGTATCTAGTAATCAAGAATTCAATACTATTATTAAAGAAGTTAAAACTAAGAACAGAAAGCAAGAAGTTGATAAAGGTCCATCTTACCAATACAATTTATGCGGGGCAAATAAAAAAGATGCATTCCTTAAAAAAGTAAAAAGAGATACGGGCGCAGGTAATGATGATTAATTGTTACTTCAATAAACCTCACATTATTCACAAGTTGGTATTGTGAGGTTTATTGCTTAGTGGTTGGAGAAACAAAGCATATAGGAATAGTACACTAAAAAACAGAACATTCAGCCGATTATCTGAGTGGTTTGGGAGTTTTACAATATCATTACAATCACTCTAAATCCCCTGCTACTTTTAGCCAACGTGTTAGGCTCTATTTAGTTTTAAATTTCAGTACCTCGTTTCTCCAAAAAGCGTTTATTTCTTCTTTGTCAATTTTAAATAGTGTGCAAATTGTTTCAACTAGTTTTTCATCGTCATTCCGTGTCTCTAACAGTTTTTTAACTGCACTTACTCCACCTTTATCATAAGCCGCTTTACAAAAAACCGCACCTGTTGTATAAAAAGCTGCATATTGCCAGCCCCACTTTTTGTTTAACACTTCGGTAAATGTTACAGTTTCGTTAGCGTAAAGCTGATTTGCAAGAGCACTAGCATTTTGCCTCGAATGTTTTTTCCATAGTGCCACCTTTCCAAGTTGCAAAACCTTCTTCAATCATCCAATGTCTTTCATATTTGGGAACAATCAAATGTATAAACTCGTGCGGATAGTACTCCGAACCCTGTCCACTTAAAAGCATTCGATTATCATTCATCCCAATACCAGTGGTGTAGCCCGCATAAAAAAAATCAAAGTTTAGCAGTTTACCAAGGTCATCACCACTATCCGTAATATAAAAAATCAAATGGTTCCATTCGGGAAACTGAAACTCTTTTGCAACTTTATCATAAAATAAACTTGATTTTTTGCAAGATCTTTATTAAATTTATGATATGATGGATAAATAAAGTTGATTTTTCCAAGTGTTGTTTTATTCCAGTTTTTGAGTTATGATTGGAAGTGCATTTTTAATTTCCACTCACCACTTTCCTTAACAGCATACAGGTTTAGTTATACACATGGGTTCGACTGACGATAGTCTCCCCCAATCCGTCTGCCGAAAAAATTGTTCTAATCCCATAATTATCTCCTTCTTTTCGATAGATAGTATTGTAGGTTTGTAATAGCCGAGTAACTGATTTGATGAAAACTGATATAGATAGTTTTTAGAAAAGTCCAAAATTTTTGAATTTGAGTTTTTCACTTGTATTCCAATAAGGATTGTCGTATATACTATCTGGCTTAGTATTTAAATAATTTATCCAAGCTCTACCACATCTTTTATTTCTTTATTCGTTGTATCCACCCTCGAATGAATTGTAACATCCATCTTTGTTTGCTGCAAAGCCTTGGCTTAAAGTAACTAAAAAACAGTAAAAATATTATTACAATCGCATTTTTCATTTATATAATTTTAATAGCTAAAGTCCAAATAACACTTTTATTTTTTCAAATTAGATTTAATCAAACCCAATCCTTTCCAAAATTCATCAGGATACTTTAATGTATTTGGCTTTCCTATCCAACCATTGGTTAGGTTAAGTACATAACCAGTATCTAATTTTTCATACTTTACCGATGTCCAAACAATTTTATCCCAACTCACCTGAATACTTTATACTATCGAGCGTTGCTGGATACTCACCAAAACGAATCTTATGAAGTTCGATTAATGAAATAGCTGTTTTAAAATGTTGGTCACCAAATTGTTTATTTGCACCCTCCTTAAATTTCCCTAAAT
>JADJDM010000024.1 GCA_016702705.1 Bacteroidota bacterium
ATGGCGGCTTTGTTTTAATTTTATTCTTATGAATGATAATTTACCTATAATAAAAATATGCGAAAAATGCGGGGCAAGTTTTTCATGCAACGCAAATGAAATAGAAAAATGTTTTTGTTATTCGATTATATTAAGCAAGGAGGCAATATCTAAAATTAATACTGAATTCAGTAATTGTCTTTGTGAAAAGTGTTTAATACACTATTCTGAGATACAAAATTACATCCTCTTAAGTTGTAGGTTTGAGAATTTCTTTACACTTTCGTGTTGTTGTATATTGATTATCAGGTATTTAGTTTATTTTATATTTGTTTAACTAATTTAATGATAAGTTAAACAAAAATAAATTACATTTGTCGTACAGGTTTACATATTCTTAAACTACTAAACTGATTTATTTATGGAAAGCAAAGAGATATTACTTAATACACTTCTTAAAAATAATAAAATTATTCTTAGCGAACTTACTACAGAAGATATTGGTGATGAACACATCAGTACTTCACTTGATACACCTTTAAGAAGAGATGCATTTGATTTAAGTGACGCTGAAAAAATCAGAAAAATCGAGAGTCATTTTAGAGAAATAATGGAAACATTAGGTTTGGATTTAAGCGACGATAGTTTAAATGGAACACCGCACAGAGTTGCTAAAATGTATGTGGAAGAAATTTTTAGTGGACTTTCTCCAGCAAACAAACCAAAGATTGCTCTATTCGAAAATAAATACCAATACAATCAAATGTTGATTGAAAAGGATATTACTTTTTACAGTAATTGCGAGCATCATTTTGTTCCAATTATTGGTAAGGCGCATTTGGCTTATATCTCATCAGGTAAAGTTATTGGTTTATCTAAATTAAATCGCATTGTGAATTATTTTGCAAAGCGCCCTCAAGTTCAAGAGCGTCTTACTATGCAAATAGCAAAAGAATTGCAAGAAATATTAGGAACAAAAGATGTTGCGGTTTTAATTGACGCAAAACATTTGTGTGTTTCTTCTCGTGGTATTAAAGATAACAGCTCAGCTACTGTAAGTTCATTTTACGATGGAAAATTTTTAGAAGAAAAAACAAAAGAAGAATTTTTAAAATACGTTTCTTTAAAAACTGATTACTAATGTACATTAATCCAATCGATAAAGATAAAGTCGCTGAAAACCCTGGTTTATTGCCATACCCACATAACATTGGTAGTATTGCAGTAAAGCCTGAGGATGTCGGGAAAATAAAATCGCGCGCACTTTCTTCTATGTATGAGCAAACAGATGCTCAATTATTGCAGATACAAAAGCAATTGGAATTGTTGGTTAAACAAGCAAATGAAATTAAAGCAAGGAAAGAAATAAGCGAAAAAATATACCAAGCAAAAATGTCCTTTGAACCATTTGTAGGGCAAATTTATCACCTCTACAAAAAGGAAGACGAATACTCTTTAATGATGATTGCGCCAAATGAGTGGGGCAGAAGTAAAAATGAAAAGCTGGAATTTATAAGTAGTGTAAAACTGTTAGTGATCATACTTGGGAGGTGATGGCTGATTCAAGTTTCTAAATCTCCCTATCAACCACAGCTAACCTTTTCATCTGCTCAACTTCAATAGTAGTAAAATCATACTCAGTAACTACTTTGCCTGTTATTGTATAACAACCTGGACCATTAAAAGGAAATTGTCTTGCAGAAGGAGGGAAGTGAACCGTGTCAATCCAATTGCCTTCTATGTCGATAAAAGTCCCGAAGTACATACTGTTTCCCGAACTGGTTTGAGTTTTTTTCGTATTTACTAGATAGCCTACTATGGTTATGCTTTGGTTTTGATAATTTACAAATTCTTTTGAAGTTAAGGTAGTTGTTATTTTCTCTCTTAGTAATTCAAAAGGTGAGCACAGTGAATAACCCAATAATTCAATTTCATCAAAAGCTTCATCCAGTGCACTGCTTGTTAGGTTAGGGAGTTTCCATTCCTTATGCACAACTTCAAATAATTCGTTACTAGTATCTTTTCTTTTTATGGGTGAAATTAATGTGTGTATTTCCCAAAGCAATTCCTTTTTATTTTTCTTCGTAAAATTAAAAGCACCAACCCTTACCAATAGGCGCATTTGTTCTATTGATACAGGAACACGTTTTATAAAATCTTTTGTGTCTTTAAAAATTCCGTTTTTATTTCGTTCTGCAATAATGTTCAGTTTTACTTCGTCTTCCAATTCATTAATCATTTGTAAGCCTAAGTAAATTGTTTTTTCTTTTATTACACAATTTATATCGCTAGTGTTTATACAAGGTGCTAATATTGTTGCCCCGTGCATGCGCGCTTCGTGTATATAAAGTTCTTGCCTATAAAAGCCACCTCCATTGTTTAATGTGGCAGTCATATACTCTAATGGATAATGTGCTTTTAAATACAATGCTTGATAACTTTCAACCGCATAACTTGCCGAGTGTCCTTTAGAAAAAGCAAAGTTGGCAAAGCTTTCTATTTGATTCCATACATTTTCAATGAAAGAATAGTCGTGACCTTTAGCTGCGCAGTTTTTAAAGAAGTTATCTTTTACTGTGGCAAACTCATTCCGTTGTTTAAATTTCCACGACATCCCCCGCCTTAAATAATCAGCTTCAGCAAGGCTTAGTCCAGCAAAAAAATGCGCTACTTTAATTACATCTTCTTGGTAAACCATCACGCCAAATGTTTCATGCAGTAAATCATAAAATTCGGGTAATTGTGCCCTTGCTTTTTCGCGCAGTTCTTTGTTTCTAAAACGAATAATATACTCACGCATCATTCCACTTTTGGAAACTCCTGGGCGAATGATAGAACTTGCTGCAACTAAGCGTAAATAATCATCTGCTTTCAATTTGGCTAGTAACATGCGCATGGCAGGCGATTCAACATAAAAGCAACCAATGGTGTTTCCTTTTTTTAGTATTGCTTTTACTTTTTCATCTTGTTTAAATTTTGCAATTTCATGTATGTCAATTTCTACCCCTTGATTTTGTTTTACAAGTTCAGTTGCATCTTTTATTTTTCCTAAACCGCGCTGACTTAAAATATCAAATTTATACAAGCCAATATCTTCTGCCTCCAGCATACTAAATTGCGTTGTAGGATAACCCTTTTGTGGCAAATTGGTTGCGCAGTATGTAGTAATAGGTTCCTGCGAAATTAAAATCCCACTTGCATGCACACTTGCATGACTTGGAAATCCTTTTATTAAATCACAGTAACGTAATATTTGTTGCCCTAATTTATCAATGTCGGGATATTTATGCGCAGCTTGCAAGCGGTCAATTTCACCTGGTGGTAAACCAAATACTTTACCCAACTCACGAATTACTGCATCTTTTTGAAAAGTGCTGTACGAGCCAACCAGTGCAGCTTTCCCGTCTTGCCCAAATCGTTCAAAAATATATCGTGTAATATCATCTCTATCTGTCCACGAAAAATCAATGTCAAAATCAGGTGGATTTGCACGATGTGGATTAATGAAACGTTCAAAGTATAAATCTAATTCAATTGGGTCAACATCTGTTATGCGTAATAAGTAAGCAAGTATACTATTAGAGCCGCTTCCTCTTCCAACGTAATAATAATTTTGGCGTTGCGCATATTTAATAATATCCCAATTGATTAAAAAGTAAGAAGCAAAATTCATTTGCTCAATAATTTGCAATTCTTTTTCTATTCGCTCTAAAACTTGTTTATCTGGGTTGTTACCATATCTGTATTCAATTCCTTTCTCACACTCATTGCGCAAGAGCTTCATATCATTAGCAAGCGAGTCGGTATAAAAGGCTAAGTTTTTATTTGCAAATTTCCCGAAATCAAAATGTACGCTGCAATTAGCTAAAAGTTCTTCTGTGTTTTTTATTATTTGTGGGTGCTCCACAAATGCCTCAATCAATTCAGTTTTACTGATTATTACCTCTGTTAATGTCGCTTGTTCTTCCTTGGGTAACATGCTTAGTAATGCATTTTTATCAATAGCGCGTAACAAACGATGAGCATTAAAACTTCGTTTATCTAAAAAACTAAGGGGTTGTAATATCACTAGTTTATTGTGCGAAATTTTACTCGAAAGAAATTTATAACTGATAATATCTTTGGTAGAAACGCCAATGTATTCATTCTCTTTTAATTCCTTATCAGTGTAAGCGGAGTAGGGATAAATAACAAATGCATTTTTGAAAGGCGGGGCAAGCGGGGCAAATTCTTTTTCTGCATGTAAATGTTTGGTAAGAAAATCGTTTATCTCTTTATAGCCCGCATTATTTTTTGCAATAGCAACATATTGTTGTTGCACAC
The DNA here is from genome assembly GCA_016702705.1 of Bacteroidota bacterium. Classification (GTDB taxonomy): domain Bacteria; phylum Bacteroidota; class Bacteroidia; order B-17B0; family Aurantibacillaceae; genus JADJDM01. Next base: position 4,303 of record JADJDM010000024.1, read on the forward strand.
CATTTCTAAAATCTATACCAACAATTGGGCGTAAACCATATTCCTTACTTTTGCGGATGATATCCAAACAAGCAGCAGTATTATTAATGTCACTAATTACAAACTCTGTATAACCATGCTTTGGTAGTTGCTCTAGCAATTCATCTGTTGGAATGGTTCCGTAGCAAAAACTGTAATATGTGTGGCAATTAAGGAGCAATTTAGTATACTAGTTTATTGTGTTGATTAGTTTATTGAGTTAACTGATGAACCATTTACTAAGTAAACTATTTAACTATCGCTGTTTTCCATTAAAAGGATTAAAATCATTATGCTTTACATCTACTCCAACAGCCCTGCTAATAGCATCTTTACCAAATTTATTTCGGATGGCATCCATTGCTTGATACAATTTTATTTGCTCGGTAGTATCTTCAAACATATTAAACTGATAACTGCCTTGTACCAAATGACTAAAGCGAATTCCAATTAAACGAATAAGCATACGTTTTTGATAAAGCTTATCAAACAATTCCTTTACCTTTTCAATAAGCGTATGATCAAGAGATGTATAAGGAATTTTTGCTTGCATGGTATACGTATTAAAATCAGAGTAACGAATTTTTACAGTTACACATGCAGTTAATTTTTCTTCGGTGCGTAATTGAAAAGCAAGTTTTTCGGCCATACTAATTAATATCGCTTTTATAGCTTTTACATCAATTGTATCTTTTTCAAATGTTTGTTCGGATGAAATGGATTTACGTTCAGAATAGGGCTCAACGGGTGAATTATCAATACCATTAGCTTTTCTCCATATTACACTTCCGTTTTGCCCCAACACTTGTTCTAATAATTCGATTGGCATATCTTGTAATGTACGAATCCACATTACGCCCATATCACGCAATAGCTGATAGGTTTTATCACCTACCATTGGTATTTTTTTTATAGAAAGCGGGGCAAGAAATTCTTTTTCGGTTCCTTTTAAAATTTGTTTTTGTCCGTTTGGTTTTGCTTCGCCTGTACCAATTTTAGAAACTGTTTTGTTTTCAGACATAGCAAATGAAATAGGCAAGTTTGTTTCGCGGGTTATTTTTTGTCGAAGTTCTGTAGCTAATTTGTAGGAACCATAGAATCTATCCATTCCACTTAAATCAATGTAAAATTCATCGATCGAAGTTTTTTCATATAGTGGAACATCTTCTTGGATAATATCAGTTATCATATTGGAATAATAACTGTATTGCCCGCTATCACCTTTAACAATAATTGCTTCGGGGCACAATTGTTTTGCCATTCGCATGGGCATGGCAGAGTGTATTCCAAACTCACGTGCTTCGTAACTGCAGGATGCCACAACACCTCTGTCGCCCGAACCGCCTACTAAAACGGGTTTCCCCATGAGTTTAGGATTAATTAATCGCTCTACTGAAACAAAAAAGGAATCTAAATCTATATGTACAATATTACGGTCCATTTGCGACTGCAATGTACTACAAAAAGAGATATAGTTTAGCTATAAATTGTAGTAATTTAGAATTTCGGGCAAACAACCTCAATTCGCTTCTTTTTCTTTTTTGGAACACAAAATTGATACGAAATATTTACTTCATGCGCGCCTTTTGAAGCGCCTGCTAGCTTGGAAATTGTAATGTCATAACTATAACCAACATTCATTCTTTTGGTTCTTGCCCCGATAATAAATGCGATAGCGTCATTGTTTGGATAACCAGGTTGATACTGTTTAATTGGTAAGCCCCTGTACCAAACACCAATAGTGGCAATACTTTGCATATAATAAAAGCCAATATCTAATTGGTCAAATTTTCGTTGACCTCTGTAATTAAATGCAGCAGTTACTGATTTTTTTTGCAAATCATCTTTTTCATCAGGATTAATAACAAATTTACCTCCACCATGAAAAGAATATTTCATCGGTCGAACAGCTTCACCTCCATCAACTAATGATTCAGCAGGTTTGTTGATGTGAGAAAGAGAAATACCTCCCCAGTATTTCGAAGAATAAAACAATACCCCGCTACCCAAATCAAAATAAGTTTTAGTTGCTATAGGAATTTCAACTGAGGAAGCTGCACCACCATTTGCAATTTGATCGCCAAATAATAAATTATTGTAATTGATACTTCTAATATTTACTCCGGGTTGCATACCAAACCGCATCCCAAAATCTCTCCCTAATTTTGCTTCATAGGCAAATTGGGGATTAATAATAGTAGTTTTTAAATTTCCAGTTCCTGCAACATCACTAGCCACTAGCAATCCAATACCCATATTGAATTGTGATAAATAATGATCTGCAGAAGCCATGTAAGTACGATAGGTCTTATTAATTCCTGGCCATTGATTACGATAAGTTAGTGTTACACGTGAGCAAGCGTTGGCACCTGTAAATGCAGGATTTAAATACATTGGTGTTGCGTAAAATTGCGTAAAATGTATATCCTGTGCAGATGCAATGGAATAACAAAACACAATAATAAATCCAATATGTTTGATTAGTTTAATCATGTTGCTTTCTCACTAATTTAAAATTAAGGCTGGTCTCATTATTTAAAAAGTAATTATCTAAAATTAAAGGCTCATATCCTACTGCTTGAATTGCAATTCGGTAAGATTGTTCGGGCTTTGAAATAAGAATAGTTTTACCTGTAAGCGAATTAGATTTGTAAATACCGCTGATTGTTTTTTTATCAATATTCGTAACAACAACTTCCACTTTTTTAATTACGTCCTTGCTACTCTCATCATAAACATGAAGCGTATAAACGTTCATAGGTGCATTGTTGATTGCAAAATTAACTCCATAAATATCATACAAACCATAACTATCGCTGCGTTTTGATGACATGTAACCTGTTGCGCCACTTGCATTTAAAACAAAGAAAATATCATCATCAACTGTATTAACTGGGTAACCTAAATTTTTAGGAGTTGTAAAATGTTCAGCTTCATCAAAGCCGCTTTTAAAAATATCATAACCTCCCATGTTTTGATGCCCTTCTGAACTAAAAAACAAAATACTATCATGTGGATGAATAAAAGGAGCATCTTCATTGTATTCAGTGTTTATCATTGGACCTAAATTCATCGCTTTCGCCCATTTTCCACTTGGCGCTTTTTTTATCGAATATAAATCTTTGCCTCCATAACCACCTGGTCTATCGCTTGAGAAGAAAATAATTTCACCATCAGGAGAAAAACAAGCACTTGTTTCGTTATGATGTGCAGAGTTTATGTTTGCATCTAGTTTATGTGGTTTAATCCATTTTTCATTTTCTAATTCACTAATGTATATATGACCATGCACATGATCTTCACTTGTATGATAAATTAATAATTTTTCTCCATCAGCCGACAAACCCGTTGCTGCATCATGGTAAGAAGAATTAATGGTAGTATCCATTATAGTTGGTTTGCCCCAAGTGCTATCTGCATTTCTGTATGAAACATAAATATCTTCATAAAAATTATCAAATACATCAAGGTTACTCCAAGTTGGATTTTTGCGGCGAGATGTAAAATATAATGCGTTTTCAGAGGCAGGAATAAGCGGTGCGTATTCGGAATATTCAGTATTTATGTCAGGGCCTAGATTAAAAATTTTAACTTCATTTTGTGGTGTTTGCATTTGAAGTTTGGAGTAATAACATTTCTCAACTAAATCCTCTACTTCTTTAATCGTGTGCTCTTTCTCACCTTTCATTTTAATATAGGTGTGAAAATAATCGATTGATTTGTCAAAATTTCCTTCAATATGATAAATCTTCCCTAAATAATAAGTTGTTTCAGGATATTTTTCGCTGGATGTTTTAAAGAAATATTTTTTTGATTCGATTCGAGTTTTTTTATCTTCAAATGTACATACACCGATTTTATAATTTAACTCGAAACTCAAACTGTCAATCGGAAGAAGCTCCTTATAAATTTTTAATGCGTGTGGATAATCGGCTACTTCAAATTTTTTGTCGCCTTTAAACATAAGTTGTCTTTGCTTACGATTCATTTTCGTTTGCCCAATGGCATTTGTTCCAATAACAAATGCGAGTAGTATTATAAATATTTTATTATTGTAACAATGTAACATCCCCGGTCTTATTAAAAGTTTTACCATTGTTTAATTTCATATAGGCTTTCCACACATAAACATCTTGCGGACAAATAACTCCTCTATAATATCCATCCCACCCTATATTAATATCATTTGATTCAAATATTAATTCACCCCAACGGTTAAATACTTGCATTTTATATTCACTTACTCCCGCAGTATAAGGGAAGAAAACATTGTTATCTGTATTGTTTAAATTATAAGCTCCTCCATTCGGGCCATTGGTACTTGGCGAGAATGCATTAGGGAAAATAACATCAGCATCAGTTGTCACTGTTCTAACAGCGGTGTCTGAACATCCAAATTGATTACTTGCGATTAATTGAACTTGAAAATTACCTACTACACTATATAAATGTTGTGGGTTAAGTAATGTTGATGTTAAACCATCACCAAAATTCCAATTATAAGTTGTTGCCCCGCTTGATTGATTTGTACAGATCAGTTGATCGGCAGGTAAATTTAATGTACTCGAATTAATTGTAAATGCAGCTGTAGGAATTGGGTATCCAAAAATTGTAACTGGCGCGCTATTGTTGTTGTTTGTACATCCACCAAATGTAGTAACGGTTAAGCTTACATTGTAAGAACCAGGCGTTGTGTATTGATGAGAAGGATTTTGTAAGTTGGAAAAAGTGCCATCGCCAAAATTCCACAACCACGAATTGATAGGGTCATTCACATTTCCAGTTATAGAAGCATCAGTGAAATCTAATGAACTTGGAACACAAATTGAAGTTGTATCCGTATTTAAAGAAATGGTTGGGGGAGGATTAAATTTAACTCGAATAGAATCTCTTACCAATGCTCCACATTGGTTTGTTACTGTTGCAATATAAGTTGTTGGAGCAAATGGAGTTACAATATAAGCTCCTGGGCCACTTGGCAATCCATTGTTCCATGTAATTGTAACTGGACCTGGCGCACCATTTATTTGAGCAAACACACCTGTACTTGCGCCTGGGCAAATTAATGTGTCGGCTACTACATCAATACTTCCTGCATTTAAATCATATACTGTTGCAGTTAAAGTATCACTTGTTCCTTGGCAATTATTTTGATCATAAGCAGTTACCGTGTATGTTATTGTTTCGGTTGGAGTAAAAGTTAATGTTCCATTGTTTAAAGCTGCTGGCGATACCCAAGTGTATTGATATATGCCCGAACCACCTGTTGCACTTGCTGTTAAACTAGTTGAGTTACCTAAACAAACAATTGTATTTGGTCCAGCAGTTGTTATAATTTGTGCAGGTTGTGTTATGGTAGCGTTTGTTGTAACTATACAACCATTGGCATCAGTAACAGTTGCTGTATAATTACCAGCTGGAATATCTAATGCACTACTTCCTGTTTGAACTGGCGAAGTATTCCATGAATAGGTGTATGGAATACTTCCACCACCTGCTAATATAGAAGCGCTTCCTAAACCATCAAAACAAAGCGGATTGGTTGTGCTAGAAAGAGAAGACGTTAATTGTGTTGGTTCTTCAACTAAAATTGAAATAGATGTTGAACAAGCGTTCTGATCAATTACATTTACAGTATAAGTTCCTGCAGCAATATTACTTATAGTTGGTGATGAAGATGTTACTGGCAACCAAGAGTAAGTATAATTAGGTGTTCCGCCTAAAGCAGTAACAGTTATGGAAGCATTATTTCCAGCGTTACATGAAACATCTGTTACATTACTTATTCCAATGCTTAATAAACTAGGTTCTGTTATAACAGTTATTGCCGATGAATTAACGCAACCTAAATTATCTGTAACAACGGCAGTATATGAACCCGCAGCTAATCCACTTGCATTAGTTGTACTTCCGCCAGATGGTAGCCAATTAATAATGTAAGGAGCAGTACCTTGTGTTATAGTAATATTTGCTGTTCCATTGGTGCCGCCGAAACAAGAAACAGGAGTGCTAGTTGTTGCATTAACTGTTGGGCCAGGAATATTTACTAAGCTTGTTGTAAAAGTTTGAATACAATTTTGCGCATCAGTAACTTGTAATGAATAAGCACCTGGTATTAAATTAGTGATACTTGAATTATTATTTACTCCATTGCTCCATGAATATGCATAAGGACTTGTACCTCCTGAAATTTGCGAATTAACTATTCCATTTGCTAAGCCACAAGATGCATCAACAACACTTAATGAGCCAGTTAATTGTGAAGGTTGTGAAATTGTAATTGTAGTGTTTGTTGTACAACTATTAATGTCAGTAATTTCAATAGTGTAATCTCCTGGAGTAAGTCCGTTAGCTGTTTGTGCAGTTCCTCCGTTCGGACTCCATACATAACTATAAGTTGGAGTTCCACCATTAACAGTTACAAAGGCTGTTCCATCGTTGCCATTAAAACAAGATGTTGCTCCGCCAGTTCCAATAGCACTTAATGCTTGCGTAGGTTGTTGAACGGTTATTGAACCATTAGTTGTACACCCATTAAAATCAGTAACTAAAACTGAATAGGTCCCTGTTGCTAAATTAGTTTCTGTTGGCATTGCAGAGTTTGTTGGATTCCATAAATAAGTATATGGACTAGTTCCACCAGAAACAGTTGCAGTTGCTGTTCCATTATTTCCGGCAAAACAAGAAACAGATGTAGCACTCATTACTACATTTAATGGGATTACTGGTTGAGAAATGGAAAAGGCTTGTGTTAAAACACAATTTTGAGCATCAGTAACTTGAACAGAATAATTAGCAGCACTAAGTCCACTTATGCTTAAACCCACAGTGTTACTTGGTAACCAAAGATACGTGTATCCAGCAGTTCCTCCAGCCGCCGCAGCTGTAGCAGAACCGTTGTTGCCCGAAAAACAACTAACATCAATACTACTAACATTAACTGTGAGTGCGCTAGGTTCTGTTATTTCAGAAGTAATAGCTGTTGATTGACATCCATTATCATCCGTAACAGTAACAGAATAAATTCCAGTTCCCAATCCAGTTCCAATTGAAGCTGTTCCTCCACTTGGAGACCATAAGTAATCAATTGTTCCCGTACCACCCACAACATTTGTTGTTGCCGTTGCATCACTTCCTCCATTACAACTTACATTATTAACTGAGGTAACAGTAACAATTGGCCCGGCTGTATTATTAATTGTAATAGCTGAGGTTGATGAACAATCATTAGCGTCGGTAACTAATACTGAATAATTTCCAGACGGTGCACCAGTTATTATACTTGTTGTTTGATTGTTAGGAACCCAAAAATAGGAATAAGATCCTGTTCCCCCGCTTGCAACAACGGATGCTGTTCCATTTGAGTTGCCACAGGTAGAGTTGTTTGTTGAAGTAATTAATGAAAGTGCACTCGGTTCACTTACTGAAATACTATTATTAGTTGCACATCCATTAGCATCTGTAACACTAACACTATATGTGCCTGCGTTTAATCCACCTAAATTTTGACTGCTAATATTACCTGGCATCCAAGTATAATTGTATGGAGCTGTTCCACCAGATGCAGAAGATGTTGTAGTTCCATCAAAGCTTCCGAAACATAGTGCAGGAGTTACATTTACTGTTACTGATAAAGCTGCGGTTGGTTGGTTAATGGTATAGGTTTGTGTACCAACAGAATTATTATCGTCAGTTATTTGTAAAGTGTATGTACCAGCAAGTTGATTTGAAATTGTTGTTCCAACAGTATTATTTGGAAGCCATAAATAATCTAAAGTACCTGTTCCACCACTTGCAGCTCCTATTGCACTTCCTGAAGCATCTCCAAAACAACCAGCGTCAGTTGTTGAAATTGTAATGCTTATCGCAGAAGGTTCAGAAATTGGTGGGCTAGTTGTAGCTAAAGATTGACATCCATTGGCATCAGTAACTGAAACTGTATAAACACCAGCTGTAAGTCCAGTTGCAACTGGGCCATTACCTCCGCTTGGCAACCATTGATAAACTAAAGTTCCTGTGCCTCCAACTACACCAACTGAGGCTGAACCGTCATTTCCACCATTACATGATACGTTAGTTACACCAAATATAGTTGCAGTTGGGCCGCTAGTATTATTTACATTGGTTGATTGAGAACCAGTACAATTATTTGCATCTGTAACAATTACCGTGTAAGAACCAGCTCCTATTGGTGTAGTTGTACTTCCGGTTCCACCAGTTGGGAACCATTGATATGAATAAGGTGAAGTGCCTCCTGTAACCGAAGCTGAAGCATCACCGTTAGGGTTTCCACACACAGCACCATTTGTAGTTAAAACGGGCACTATTTGAGAAGGCCGAGTTACTATAACAGTACCTGTTGCAGAACAATTTAAATTATCACGAACTGTAACTGTATAGTTACCCGCAGCCAAATTCGAAATGTTTTGACCAACAATATTTCCTGGTGTCCAAGTAAAACTTGCATACGGACTTGTACCACCTGAAGGCAGAGCACTTGCGGTTCCGTTTGTTGAACCAAAACAAGTTGTAGGTGTTGAGGTAGCTGTTACTGTTAATGGAGCAGAAGGTTGACTTATAGTTACAGTGTCCTGTCCTGTACAACCCCTCGAATCAGTAATAGTTACCGTGTAATCTCCTGCGGCTAATCCATTTGTTAATGATGTGCTTGCACCATTTGGAGCCCAAGAATATGTATAGTTCGGAGTTCCGCCAGCACCAACCGCTCTTACCGAACCAGTGTTCCCACCAAAACATCTCACATTGACTTGATTAATAAAATTTGCAGTTATAGGATTAGGTTGAGTAATTGTAGCTGTTGCAGTTCTTATACAGCCATTATTATCATTTACAGTTACAGTTTGAATGCCAGCTGCTAATCCTGTTGCTGTAATTGTTGTTTGCCCACTGGGTGCCCAACTGTATGTATATGGTGGAGTTCCTCCAACTGGAGCAACTGTTGCTGTTCCATCATCAGAATAGTTGCAGGTTTCATTTGTTCTTGTTGTTGTCGCAGTTAAATTAGGTGGTCGTGTAATTGCTAATGTTGCTGTTACACGACAGTTTGAATTATCTCTCACAGCTAATGTGTAGGTTCCAATTCCAATGTTTGTAATGTTCGCATTTTGAATATTTCCAGGAGTCCAAGTGTATGTGTATGCTGGATTTCCTCCCGATACTGAACTTGTAATAGATCCGTTTGTAGTAGCAAAACAAGTTGGATTTGTCCCGGTTAAATTAATAACTATTTGAGTTGGTTGGTTCACAGTGTAATTTCCAGAAGTAATACCACCCCTACTATCTGTTACGTTTACAGTATAGGTGCCAATTGGAAGTGCGTTTATAGTAGCTGTAGTTTGTCCTCCAGGAAGCCATGCATAAGTATAAGGTGAAGTTCCTCCAGAAGCTGCTGCGACAATAGATCCAGTGCTTCCACCAAAACAAGTTGCATTATTAACTGTTGCATTTACGGCTAATGCAGCTGCAGGTTGAGTAATAGTTACTGTATTTTGTCCTGTACAACCTCTTGTGTCGGTTACAGTTACAGTATAAATGCCAGCCGCTAAACCATTTGCGGTTGCATTATTAATATTTCCTGGCATCCAATTATATGTATAGCCTGCGGTTCCGCCCGTTCCCGTTGCTGTTACACTGCCGTTAGCTCCTCCTAAACAACTTACATTTGTTTGACTTCCAAACGTACTTGTTAATAAAGCAGGTTCAGTTATTACTGCAAAAGCGGTTGTGTTACATCCTCTTGCATCAGTTACAGTTACTGTATGTGTACCACTTGCTAAATTATTTACAGCAATTGTTGTTTGCCCGCCGCTTTGCCATAAATATGTATATGGCGCTGTACCACCTGTAGGCACAGCTGTTGCAGTTCCATTGTTTGAGTAAGAGCAAGTTTCATTAACAACATTTGTTGTCGCGCCTAAAATAGTTGGTTGAGTAATAGTAACAGTTGCAGTTGTAGAACAAGAGCGGGTATCTGTAACAGTTAATGTGTAATTTCCAGCCGTTAGTCCAGTAACATTTGGAGATGTTGCGCCTGAACCACTCCAACTATAAGTATAAGGCGAAGTTCCTCCACTAACAGTCGAATTAGCGCTGCCATTATTTCCACCAAAACAAGAAGGACTTACTCCAACTATGGATGCAGTAATTGGTAAAGGTTGGGTATTATTTGCTGTAACTGTTCTTTGACATCCTCTTGCATCTGTAACTGTAACTGTATAAACACCAGTTGGCACCGAAGTTAATGATGCGGTTGTTTGTCCGCCAGGTAACCATGCATAAGTGTAAGGTGCAGTTCCGCCACTAACTGTTGTGGTGATATTTCCTGCAGCACAACCACCTGTTGTAACTGCTGTGCTAACATTTAATTGCGCCGGTTGAGTTATTGTTGCATTTGTTTGAGAGGTACATCCTGTAGCATCTGTAATAGTAACAGAATAACTTCCCACTCCTAAATTACTTATCGTTTGTGTTGTTTGCGCAGGTGCTGTATTCCATACATAAGTGAATGGAGCATTGCCTCCAGTAATTGCCAAACTTATACTTCCGTTTGTATTTCCGAAACATGAAATAGGTGTTGCTGTAGGTGTAACAACACCTTGAAATGGAGCGTAGTTTATTCGCACAGTATCTCTATCAGCGGGGCAAGTTCCATTGCCAGTTGATGTTAAATAGAGTTCAGTAAATCCTGCAGTTAGTTCAGCGGCTGACGGAGTGTATTGTACATTATTAAGTGTTGTAGTATTTGGACTAAAGGTCCCGGTTCCTCCCGACCATAATCCTCCACTTGCTGCAGTTACTGTCCCTGTTAAAGTGGCGACGGGAATTTGATTACACCGGTTTATATCTGGACCAATATTTACGGTTATTGCAGACGGGAATGCGGTAACATTTACAAATGCGAATACTTGACATCCTGCAGCATCAGTTACTGTTACCGAAAATGTACCAACACCTGTCTGTATACTTTGAGATGGATTTACATTATTCCATAAATAAGTATAAGGTGATGTTCCACCAGTTGCATTCGCAGTAATAGTGGTGGCACTTCCTCCAAAACAAATAGTTGGATTTTGTGGACCAATTGTTACAGCAAGTGTTTGCGGACAGTTTACAACATTAAATTGAAAATCACGGAGGGTAGAGGAAATTAAAACACCATCTCTATATTCTTTAACTAAAATACCTACAACAAATTGACCAAGCAAAGGAGGTGTTCCACTTAATAATCCAGTTGAAGAGTTTAATGTTAACGGGGCGCCACCTAATGGTGAGGTGGTTGAATAACCTGGTAAAAAGGTAATAGGCGTAAATACGGCTGTATTATTTGTAAAAGTTGGATCTAATGGACCAGCATTGTTTTCTCCATTATAAGAGTGTAAAAATCATAAACCAATGAATCGCCATCTATATCAGTAGCTGAATGGTCAAATGTAAATGGTGTGTTTACGCATAAAAATAGTGGAGGAAAAATAGTAAAAGTAGGATTGCTATTTGCAATAAAATCATTTTGGAATAATGTTACATTATCAAAATTATATGTTTCACTATTAGGGGATGTTGTGCTATAATGTACTCGAATTATTATTCTTATTGTATTTCCAATGATATTACTTTGCGACGCAATTGCATTCCCAAAATCATCTGTAATTACTCCATTAGTTGCAAAAGGAATAAGCGGACCTCCATTCAATTGGTAGTATACCATTATTGAATCAGTGGCTTCAAGTGTGCCTGATTCAGAAAGGTTTACACTCATGTTTACACCTGAAGTAAAAGCCGAAATGTTTATTGATTGTGAGGTCCAAGTTTGAGATGCATTATCTGCACCTGTTATTTGAAAAGTGTTTCCGTTGACACTAGCACTTGCTGGAGCAGGAGTTCCTGCTATGGTTGACCAAGCAGTTGTGCCATTGTCAACTGTTGTTCCATTTGCAAATGTGAAATTTTCGAGCCAGTTTACTGAGTTACCTGGAATGTAAGCGTAAAAACTTTCTCCAATATTATTACCAGAGGCATTTACATTTGTTAAACTTAAATTACGCGCAACAATTTGATAATACATGTGGTAACCACCAGGGTTAGGGGGGAGGTTATTTACAGTAGTAGTGTAAATTCCTTGTTGCGTGCAAGGCATAGGTGTAGGTTGTTGTGCACATGGAGGAAGATTTGATGGCACTGGCGTTACAGGGCCTAAACTCATAGTAATATCTCTACTCGGAGTAAAAGGTTGACCATTGTAACCAAGTACTGAAATATTAACTGTGCCAGGAAAACTTGCTGTACCAGCAGAACAATCTCTAAAAAGTTTTAAAGTAATTGTATAGCTAGATCCTCCATTGTAAACATACGTTAAACTGCCTCCAACAATATGCGTGGAAAACATTAAGCTTGGCAAGCTTAAAAAAATAAATAAGATTAAGTTTCGTAATTGTTTAGTCATACTTCACACTTAATTTTAACTAAGGTTTTGAGTCAATAATATTACGCTATTTCTTCTGAATATGTTACTAAATGTTAATTACTTTAGCAAAACTACTTTCTTGAACCCCTTAATCTAAAAGGGTTAAGGAGGAAATTCTTATTCGATGATTTGAATCCATGCATCCTTAATTCCTTTATTTTGAGCGTTTTTAACTTCCAAAAGTGCTTCTTCTTTTGAAGAAACCTTATAAATAAATACGTAATTATAGTTTTGTGTTTTCGAATAAATTACTCCACTTGTACTAAAGCCTTTTTCTTTAAAACGTTTCGCTTCTTCCTGCGCAAAGTCTTGATAGAAGAAAGTTCCTGCAATAATGTAGTAGCCTTTTTTAACTTCTTTATTATTAGTTGTACTAAATTCTGGTTGCGCTGAGCTTACAATCCAGGTGTTATTTTCCTTCGTTTTGTTTTTGTTTTGAGCAACTGCATTTGTGTTTTGATTACTGTTGTTATGCTCCGTTGAAGTGTTTCCGTTATTTTTTAATTCACTATTACTATTGTTTGAGTTTGTTTGATTTGAAGTGTTTTTATTTTCAGCTTTGTTTGTATTAGTGGTTTTTGAATTTCCAGTATTGTTGTTTGCGGCAGTATTTGTTTCATTCGAAACGTTTTTAGTTTCGTTATTTATTCCAGTATTTGTTTGATTACCTTCGTTAGTATTGTTGGTTGTTGTATTATTTACTACTTGATTTTTTTGTTGTTCTTGAATTTGTTTTAGTCTATTAGATAATTCAGCGATTTTTTTCTGATTTTCTATTTCCTTTTGTTGCGACTCGGTAAGTTCTGTGTTTAAGCTATCAATTTTATGTTCGTAGGTTTCGTTATTGTTGTTAGCTTGTGGCTCTGGTTCTTCCGATTTCTTTTTCTTGCCAAACGAAAAGTTTACAATTATTTCATGACTTAGCCCCGCATACTTTGATAAATTCCCCATTAAAAATTCATACGAATAACCTATCGAAAGTTGTTTGTATAAACAAACACCTGCATTAGCGGAAACAGCGTAGTTGGATTTATAAGTTGCGCCCAGCCAAAATTTATTTTTCCAATCTAAATTTAAATTAGCATCGTATTGCATTGGGCCTCCTGGAACAATTCTTATCAAAGCAAGAGGACTTAAGGAAATTTCTTTTTCCTTTACAATTGGAATTTTATATTTAACCGAACTCATAAAATGTCTCGAATGCACATACGATGTTCTTACACCCGAAGTGTTATCTACATAAGAAAATTTATTGCCAATAATTTGTGGAACCGATGCAGCTACTTCTAATCCTTTCCACACAAAAACAATTCCTGCATTTCCATCAAAGCTAGTTTTTTGTTGTTGGCTTGTAAATAAGGTTGGATCATTTGTGCTTTCTGAAAATGCTTTCGAAAAATCAATGGTATGACTTATCATTCCAGCTGATATTCCAAATAATAATTTCGCATCTTCTCCAATTTTTAAACGATAAGCGTAAGAAATATTTCCACCTGATCTTTTATTAATTCCACGTCTATCGCTTATCAATGTTAAGCCTAATCCTACTTTTTGTGATTGCAGTAATCCATCAATCGTTAAAATATTTAACTGCGGGGCATTATTAAAACTGGTCCATTGTGTGCGGTTAAGCATCATTGCTTCGGTTGCTTCATTGTTTCCCGAAAAGGCAGGGTTATAAAATAATGGTTTGTAAAAGTAATGGTTATACATACCTACTTGCTGTGCTTTTGCAGAAAGCGTGGCAAGTAATATGATAGTTATGTATAAACTTTTTTTCATTTTACTTTTTTCTCAATATGTCAACCGAACCTTTATTTATTATTTTTTCTGATTCAATAGTTAATACGTAATAATAGGTTCCATCAGGTAAATCTGCTCCGTTAAAAGTTCCTTTCCAGTCGTTTGCATATCCTTTTTTTGTGTACACTTCTTGTCCATATATATTGTAAACATGAACTTCGTTTTTTGGAAAGGATAAAATGTCTTCTATATACCAATTATCGTTTATACCATCGCCATTAGGCGAGAAGTAGGACGAAACTGTACCTGTAAATTCTGTTTGAGTAACAGTTACTAAAACAGTGTCTGCATTTAAACATCCGTTTGAATCAGTTATAGTAAACACATAATTGGTTGTTGTTTGCGGACTAGCAATTGGATTAAAAATAGCAGGATTATTTAATGAAGCAACCGGAATCCAAAAAGGCGTCCCTGTTCCAGATCCATTTAGTTGAATTGTTTGCCCTGCTGCAATGGTTGCATCCGTTCCTGCGTCTACTGGAGCAGGAGGCGGCAGAACGTTGATTGTAATTCCCGTTGCTGTATCTGCAGGACAAGCACCACTTTGAACAATTACAGAAAATAATAATGTTTGCGTAATACCAATTGGAAGCAAGATGGAATTTGTATTTGCAATGTTAATCCAAGTTGCACCATTGTCAGGCGATGCAACCCAATTTAATATATTTCCTGTTTGACCTGTTAATTGTAAAGTATCATTATTAAAACCATAGCACACTGTGTCATTTCCCAATAAACTTAATGTACCAGCAATAGATGGAGTTTGAAGTGTTATAAGCGACACAGTTGAGGTATCTACTAAACATGCTGGGCTATTTTGGACAATGGCAGCAAAAGTGGTGTTTTGAGTAAGTCCAATAAAATTGTGTGTATTACTTGCATTTGTAATGGTTGTCCAGTTAATACCTCCATCCGTTGAGCTTAGCCAATTTAATACATTGCCTGTGTTACCGCTAAGTGTTATTGTTCCAGTTGCTGAGGTAGAACAGAAAGTACTTGCCCCGCTTGTTGTTCCCCCAACTGTTTGACTAAAAACATAAATGCAAGAAATAGTTGAAGTGTCAGGTGGATTAACACCATCTTGTACAATTGCTCGGTAGCAGGTGCTTTGAGGTAAATTAAAATAACTTTGGTTTGTGGCTGTGTTGCCTGTAGTTGTCCAAGTTGTGCCGCCGTTTATTGATTCTTCCCAACTTAAAACTGTTCCGATTTGCCCCGATAAACCTATAAAACCTGCGTTTGATGTTGAACAATATGAAGTTGAACCTGTAGTTGTGCCACCAACCGACTGTCCCCTCAAGCCAAAACTTAAAAGGCAGATGCTAATTAGTGTTATGCAGATTCGGTTCATTTTTAGTTTAAAAGCTAAAGCGTTTAATAATTCTGCAAAGGTAGTTAATCCTTATGTTTTCATTTTAAATTTATTCACGTTATATCAACATTATTCGGGAATTTATTTATCGTTTCTATTATCTGTGTACGAGATGTTTGGTTTTCGGTTTCATTTATTTATGAATACATTTGGCACTAACTACAATATATAGTATATTTGTCTATAAATTATAGTTATGAAGAAAATAGCATCCAATTTAAAGGTTTTAAGAGAGTCGAAAGGATTGTCGCAAGAGAGTTTAGCTTCGGCATTGGTAATTACTCGCCCACGTTTAGGCGCATACGAAGAGGGTAGAAATGAACCGCCAATTGAGATTTTGGTTCGCCTGTCGGATTATTTTCATATTTCTATAGATGCTTTGTTAAGAGCTGATTTGCGCAAAACTGATTTGGATGCTTTAATGAAAGTGGGTAAAAACAGGGTGTTATTCCCCGTTTTAATTGATAAGGAAAATAACGATTTAATTGAAGTGGTTACAGCTCGCGCTTCTGCTGGTTATTTGAATGGTTATGCTGATCCCGAATACATTGAGAAATTACCAATGATGAATTTGCCTTTTAAAGTAACGGGTAAACATCGTACTTTTCCAATCCAAGGCGATTCGATGCCGCCTTTAAAAACAGGTTCTTTTGTAGTGGGCAAATACATGGAAAGCTTGGATGAAATTAAAAATGGCAACACCTATATTTTAATCACAAAAGATGAAGGCATTGTTTACAAACGAGTTTACAGAGGCAACAATTTAAGTACAATAGATTTACATTCGGATAACAAAAACTACCAACCATATAAAGTAAAAGCAAAAGATGTGTTAGAAATTTGGGAATTTGTATGCTGCTTGCACACTTCCGATAAAAAAGATGAGGAAATTAGTTTAGATAGTGTAATGCATATGCTGAAGAGTATGAAAGTGGAGATTGAAGGGATAAGGAAAAGTTAAAAGGGAGAAGTTAAAATTTAAAAGCCCCTTGTTTATTAAATCCATTATATTTCTTTTAAATTTTAACTTTTGAATTAGAATTTGTTCGCAATAATAGACATAGAAACCTGCGGTGGTTCTTTTAACTTTAAGAAGGGAAGAATCATTGAAATCTGCATTGTTAGACATGATGGTTTGAGTGTTATTGATGTTTATACTACGCTTATAAATCCCGAGTGTTATATTTCTCCTTACTTCACCAATATTTCTCATATTGATAATGATATTGTGCGCGATGCACCAAAGTTTCATGAAGTAGCGAAAAAAATAATTGAACTTACCGAAGGCTGTGTTTTTGTTGCGCATAATGTTGGCTTTGATTATGGTTTTGTGAAAGATGAATTTGCATCATTAGGATATCGATACAAAAAAGAAACACTTTGCACTGTTCGTTTAAGCAGAAAATTAATGCCAGGAAGAATTTCTTATAGCCTTGGTCATTTGTGTGCTTCGCTCGGAATTGAAATTAACGGAAGGCATAGGGCAGAGGGAGATGCGGTTGCAACCGCTAAACTTTTTGATTTGTTGATGGAGTTAAAGGCAAATCACCCCCAATATAAAAATCAAGGCGTGTTAGATATTATGACCCGCCGAGTTGACAATATTAAAAAATACATTCTCGATAAATTGCCCGAAAGCTGCGGAGTATATTATTTCTTGAACAAGGACAAAGAAATAATTTACATTGGCAAAAGCATAAACATGTACAATCGTGCACTGAGTCATTTTAATACCGATGAAAAAAAGGGAAAGAAAATGCTGAACGATTTAATGAATGTGGATTTTGTGGAAACGGGAAGTGAGCTCATAGCATTGCTTTTAGAGGCTGACGAAATAAAAAAGCACAAACCCATTTATAATCGAATGCGCAAAGCAGACGTGTTTACACATAGCATAGATTGGTGCACAAATAAAGAAGGAATCATCAGTTTTAAAATTGTCCCGTATGATGAATCGGAAAATGCCTTGCTTTCTTTTACTACTTATTCAACAGCTCGCGAGCGATTAGAAAGTTGGATAGATACGCAAACTTTATGTTTACAATATTGTGCTTTAACAAGTGAAGGAAGTATTTGTTTTAATCATCAAATAAAAAAATGCAATGGTATTTGTTGTGGCGAAGAAGAAATTGAAGAGTATAACGAACGCGCACGAACTATTTTAAGCGAGTATTTATTTGAAGATGCAAACTTTGTTATCCTCGACAAAGGACGCACACACGAAGAGCGTTCGGTAATTTTGATTGAAGATAGAAAGTATGCTGGCTTTGGTTACCTCGACCAATACTCACAAGCGAATAGCGCAGAAGAAATAAAAGATTTAGTAAAACTAAAACACCATTATCCAGATACCAATGATTTGATAAGAGGGTGGTGTAAGAAGAATAAGTATAAGAAGATTGTGTTATAAAAAAAGAGAGGAGTTAAAAAACAGCCTCTCTTTTTTTATGATTTAATTATATTTATTACTTAGTAAACTGCAACTTAAAAACTTATGCATAAATCCCATGGGACTACCTCTTTTTTGAAGCACAATTAGTTCATTTTGGTTGATATGGTTTTCTAAGGAAATAATAGTTAAAATACTTGTTAACCACTTATAAAGTCAAACGCGCCACTTATTGTTTTCTTGGAAACAATGTTTATATTTATTATTACATTAGTATTATAAATATAGACCAATGAAAATTAACTTACTTCTTTTTTCGATTATTTTTTTTCTCGCTTTCAGTGCCTGCAAAAAAAAAGAAAGCCCTGTGCCAAGTGCACAACATTCTAATTCAGTTTCTGAGCAACAACAGCCCGACACTTCAGTTTTTCTGACCTATTTTTCAGGTACTCGGGCTTATAATGAACCTATCGTGGACCAGAATGAATCAGTTTGGATTCAATCAGACGGTGGTTTGGGTGGAGTAAGTAAAGATGGAATTACAAATAGATTTCCGGTTCCTCCTGACTTTGCATACTGTAATGCATTTGATATGGTTGTAGATTCTCACAATAATAAATGGCTTTGTGGAAGGAACGGTGATTTGTATAAGTTTGATGGTGTCTCATTCACAAAGATCAATAAAAACTTTGGGGCTGCAATTCAACAAAAGCTGTGTATCGATTCGCAGGACAACTTGTGGATAGGCAATGAATATGGGCTTTATAAATATGACGGTAGCACTGTTCAACATTGGCCTTGGAATATTAATGTCTATTCGGTGTCTGCTATGACTTTTGATAATTTAGGGAATTTATGGGTTGGATGTTATGAAGGTTTGTTAAAGTTTGATGGAAATAATTTTACGCTATACAAACACGGAAATAATGCTGTTGGTTCAGAATCGGTAGGATGTATTGCATTCGATACCAAGGGCAAGCTTTGGGTTGGTTACGCAGCTTATCTCTCTTCATTTGAAAACGGAGTATGGACTCATCATCGATGCTTTATGGATGGCAATCAGCCACGAGGATTGAGTGCAATTAATTTTGACGCAAATGACATTATGTGGATTGGTACTCAAAAAGGGCTGACATGGTTCGATGGAACGGTTTATACTGATGAGCCGACTTTGAAAGGCTATTCAATTCGCGGAGGATCAGTGGACAGTCAAGGAAATTTTTGGTATTCTACTGACGATGGCCACGGACTTATAAAAGTTAAAGCGAAGTAGACTTTACTCCGTTAAAAAATTGTCTCAAGAAAAAAACACTAGTGATGATTAATACAAAAAACAAAAATCGAAATTTCATAAGCAGGGATTTATGTCTTGATAACAATAACTTAAGGTATCTAAAAATATTACTTAGTTAATAAATCCACCATATTGTTAAAGCTTTACCAATTAGCAATAAAACTATAATACTTACATTAGCATTTCTTAAAAATTAACGAAACAGCTAAATGAAGTACAGTAAAAACGTTCTAGAAACCATTGGAAATACACCATTGGTAAAAATTAATGTAATCACTAAAGATATACCTGCATTGGTATTAGCAAAGGTGGAAACTACTAACCCAGGCAACTCTATTAAGGACCGTATGGCACTTAAAATGATTGAGGATGCAGAAAAGGATGGAAGATTAAAACCAGGTGGAACAATCATTGAAGGTACTTCTGGTAACACAGGTATGGGCTTGGCAATTGCAGCTGTAATTAAAGGTTACAAATGTATTTTTACTACTACTGATAAACAAAGTAAAGAAAAGGTAGATGCACTTCGTGCTTTTGGCGCTGAGGTTGTTGTTTGCCCAACTGATGTAGAACCTGAAGATCCTCGTTCATATTATTCAGTTTCTTCACGTTTGGTTAATGAAATACCTAATTCTTGGAAACCGAATCAATATGATAATCCAAGTAACGCAGTTGCTCACTACGAACAAACTGGTCCAGAAATTTGGGAACAAACAGCTGGTAAAATTACTCACTTAGTTGTTGGTGTTGGTACAGGTGGAACGATTAGCGGAACAGGTAAATATTTAAAAGAAAAAAATCCTAATATTAAAATTTTAGGAATTGATACTTATGGTTCTATTTTCAAAAAGCTAAAAGAAACTGGAATCATTGATAAAAATGAAATTTATCCATACATAACTGAAGGAATTGGCGAAGACTTTTTACCGCAAAATGTGGATATCGATTTAATCGATCATTTCGAAAAAGTTACCGATAAGGATGCTGCAGTTATGACGCGTCGTATCCCTCGCGAAGAAGGTATATTCGTTGGTAACTCTGCAGGTTCAGCAATGGCAGGAATCATGCAAATGAAACACATGTTTAAAGAAGGCGACGTTGTTGTTGTTATTTTTCATGATCATGGAACACGTTACTTAGGTAAAATGTTTAACGATGATTGGATGCGCGATAGAGGTTTCTTAGAAGTTAAAAAACCAAAAGCAATCGACTTAATTAAAAATCATAAAGACAAAAAATTAATTACTGTTTCTCCTGAAACACCAATAAGTGATGCAGTTGCATTGATGACGAAATTTAATATCTCTCAAATCCCCGTAATGAAAGGACATGAGATTGTTGGGTCTTTAAGCGATAATTATGTTTTCTCTCAATTAATTTTAAACGATGCTTTAAAGCAAGGTAATGTTTCAACATTAATGCAAAAGCCTTTCCCGGTAGTTGATGGTAATGCAAGTTTAGAAGATGTATCAAAACAAATTACACGTGAAAATAGCGCGGTTTTAGTAAAAGATTTGGGTGGAAGCGTTCATATTATTACTAAACATGATATAATTGAGGCAATCAGTAATTAAAAATTCCCGTTAAGCTAAGTATTTTACCACTTATAGAAGTTTACATTTATTAAGAAACGTAAACTTCTATAAGTTCGTATTATTGTATTAAATATATTTCAATCATGAAGAAAATAAGCATAATTGCCTCCCTGTTCTTAGCATTTACCTCATTATTTGCTCAAACAAAAGCACCCGAAAATTGGTATAACCTCGATTACAAAACTTCAAAAGTAAATGGTGTTGCGACCGAGCGTACTTATGAGGAATTGTTGAAAGGTAAAAAATCTACGACCATTATTGTTGGTGTTATTGATAGTGGTGTTGATTTTAATCACGAAGATTTAAAAGATGTGATGTGGACCAACGAAAAGGAAATTCCAGGAAACGGAATTGATGATGATAAAAATGGCTACATAGATGATATACATGGATGGAATTTTTTAGGTGGGAAAGATGGTAAAAACGTAGATAAAGAAACATTGGAACTTACTCGTTTGTACCGCGAATTAAAACCTAAATACGATGGGAAAACAGAAAAGGATATTGCATCAAAAGATAAAAAAGAATTCAAATTATATCAGCAAATAAAATTAGATTACGAAGCTGAATATAACGAAGCGCAACAAAATAGTGTTCAAATAGCTTTTGTGCAACAATTGATTGAGAACATGAATCTGAAAATTAAAGACCAATTAAAAATTGATAAAGTAACTGCTGAAGATTTAGCAAGATTTAAACCAGAGGATGCAAAGCAAAAGCAATTTATTCCCGCTATAAAACAGATGATGGCGCAAGCGAATGATATGGATGAATTGCTGGAGAAAATGGAAGAAGGGGTTGAACATTATGATGAGCAACTAAAATTTAATTTGAATTTAGAATTTGATCCACGTTCGATAGTTGGAGACGATTATAAAAATCAAACAGAGAAATATTATGGTAATGCAGATTGTAACGGACCAAGTAGTTTGCATGGCACGCACGTTGCAGGTATTATTGCTGCTGCTCGTACAAATAATTTAGGGACAAAAGGTGTTGCAGATAATGTGAAAATTATGGCAATCCGTGCAGTGCCTAATGGTGATGAGCGCGATAAGGATATTGCAAACGCTATTTATTATGCAGTTGACAACGGGGCAAGTATTATTAATATGAGCTTTGGGAAAAAGTATTCGTACAACAAAAAAATTGTTGACGATGCTATTAAGTATGCAGAAAGTAAAGATGTTTTAATTATTCATGCAGCGGGTAATGAAGCGTTGAACATTGACCAGGTACAACATTTCCCTTGCAAAAAATACGAGTCGGGAAAAGATGCAAAAAACTTTGTTGATGTAGGCGCATTAAGCTGGAGAGATAGTGCTTTTGTGCCAGCGGTATTTTCTAACTACGGTAAAAAAACAGTTGATGTATTTGCACCTGGTGTAGATATTTATTCAACTAAGAGTGGTGGAGGTTATATTAACGAAAGCGGAACAAGTATGGCTTGCCCAGTTACAGCAGGTGTTGCAGCAGTATTACGCTCTTACTATCCATACTTAAGTGCAAAGGACATTAAAAAAATCCTACAAAAATCTGTAAGTAAAGATTATAAAAAATTACAAGTAATGCGTCCAGGTGCTAAGGATGAAAAAGACAAAGTAAAGTTTTCTGAATTAAGTAATACAGGTGGAATGGTTAATTTATACAATGCTGTTCAAATGGCAGAGAAGATTAAACCAAGAAAAATTAGAGCGAAATTTTAATAGTATTTAACATTCAACAAAAAACGTCCCGAATTCTCGGGACGTTTTTTGTTGAATGTTACTTGACCAACACGAAGAAATAATTCAGGATGGATACCGAGCGGAGTCGATACGTCCATATATACAGATGTTTCGGAATTTTCAATTCGCTTAGTGTTTTCGTTTTCTATGTCTCGACTGCGCTCGACTTGACATTTGGTTTAAGTGGCAATTCGAGCGCAGTCGAGAAGTGTTTAACGTGATTTGGTTTGGAAGAGAAGTTCTTACTTCCTCGTTTTCTTTTTTCTTCCTGGAGGTCTTTTTTTGCTGGGTGAAAAAGAATTTCTGCTACCCGCACTTGCTGATTTTGATTTTGTTTTATGCGATGATTTTCCATGTGCAGGTTTTCCTGTACTTGGTTTTCCATGCGCAGGTCTTCCAGCACTTGGTTTACCTGATAAAGGTCTTCCTTGACTAGGTTTTTTGAAAGGACGTTTTACTTTATTATTGTTATCCGTATTTTTTGCTTCGGAAGAAGAATTTTCGATGAGTTTAAATATTACTTCCATTTCTGATGGAACAATTTCTCTCCATTCTCCTAATGGAATTCCTTTAAGCGGAATATTCATTATTCGTATACGTTCAAGCTTTGTTACTTCATACCCAAAGTACTCGCACATCCTGCGTATTTGTCGGTTTAAACCTTGCACTAAAATTATACGGAAAATAAATGGCGCTTCTTTTTTTATCACACATTTTTTTGTCCGCTCTCCAAGTATAGGAACACCGCTCGACATGCCAGCTAAAAACTCATCAGTAACCAATTTGTTTACTGTAACTATATATTCTTTTTCATGATTATTAGAGGCGCGTAAAATTTTGTTTACGATGTCGCCATTATTAGTAAGCAAAATTAATCCTTGCGAATCTTTATCAAGTCTTCCGATTGGGAAAATGCGTGAGCTGTGATTTACATAATCAATAATATTTCCATCAGTTCCTTCTTCGGTAGTACAGGTAACTCCAACAGGTTTGTTAAATGCAATGTAAATATTGTTTTCAGCTGTTTTAGGTTCGATGGCTTGACCATTAACTTTCACGAGGTCTTTTGCTAACACACGGTCGCCAATACCAGCTTTTTTCCCGTTTATGGTTACAAGACCACGCTCAATAAATTTATCAGCTTCACGTCTCGAACATATCCCGCTTTCGCTAATGTATTTATTTAATCTTGTTGAGTTGTCTTCTTGCATTGGTACTTTGTTTTAGGCTGACTATTTAGTACAATATTAGTATTTATTCACTCAATTACATCCAAATTAATTAATTAAAAAACCCTGAAGCACGCTTCAGGGTTTTAATACTATTTGAATATTTATTTAAAGTCAGGCTGAGTTTGACGAAGCCTCACTGTTAATTAAAGTTTTGCTTTAATCTCAACCATTTCGTATCCTTCAATGATATCACCAACGTTGATGTCGTTAAACTTATCGATGTTTAAACCGCACTCGTATCCAGTTGCAACTTCTTTTACATCATCTTTAAAACGTTTTAAAGAACCTAATGCACCAGAGTGAATAACGATACCATCTCTAATAATACGAACCTTAGTATTACGATTTACTTTACCATCTAATACATAGCAACCTGCAATGGTACCAACTTTAGTAATTTTGAATACTTCACGTATTTCGATGTTACAAGTAATTTTCTCTTCAAACTCAGGAGCTAACATACCTTCCATCGCTGCTTTAACTTCGTTGATTGCATCGTAGATAATAGAATATAAACGAACATCAATCTCTTCTGTTTCAGCTAACTTACGTGCATTTAAAGTAGGGCGCACTTGGAAACCTAAGATGATAGCGTTAGATGCTGATGCTAACATTACATCACTCTCGCTAATTGCACCTACCGCTTTTAAGATAATATTTACCTGAACTTTTTCAGTAGATAATTTTAATAATGAATCGGATAATGCTTCAACCGAACCATCCACATCACCTTTTACAATCACGTTTAATTCTTTGAAATCACCAATTGCTAAACGACGATCAATTTCATCTAATGTAATATGCTTACGAGCACGCATTCCTTGCTCACGTTGTAATTGTAAACGTTTGGTTGCTAATTCACGCGCTTCTCTTTCATCGCTTAATACGTGGAATTTATCACCTGCTTGTGGCGCACCGTTTAAACCTAATAACATCACTGGAATCGATGGGCCTGCTTCTTTTATTTTTACTCCTCTTTCGTTGTTTAATGCTTTTACACGACCGTGAAATGCACCTGCTAACACAACATCTCCAACTCTTAATGTACCTGTTTCAACAAGGATAGTAGCTTCATAACCACGACCTTTATCTAATTTGGTTTCAATAACAGTTCCGCTTGCACGGCGTTTTGGATTTGCTTTTAGTTCTAACATCTCTGCTTCTAACAATACTTTTTCTAAAAGCAAGTCGATGTTTTTACCTTGTTTAGCAGAAATCTCTTGACACTGGAATTTACCACCCCATTCTTCAACAAGGATGTTCATTGCCGCTAAGGTCTCTCTAATTTTTTCAGGATTTGCTCCTGGCTTATCAATTTTATTAATTGCAAAAATCATTGGAACGCCTGCTGCTTGTGCATGCGTAATTGCTTCT
This sequence comes from Bacteroidota bacterium, assembly GCA_016702705.1. Taxonomy (GTDB): domain Bacteria; phylum Bacteroidota; class Bacteroidia; order B-17B0; family Aurantibacillaceae; genus JADJDM01. The sequence goes on from JADJDM010000024.1 coordinate 29,588, forward strand.
TTTGTTTGAGGCATTACGCTATCGTCAGCAGCAATCACAATAATTGCAATATCCGTTACTTTAGCACCACGTGCACGCATCGCTGTAAAGGCTTCGTGACCAGGAGTATCTAAGAACGTAATATTTTTTCCGTTTTCTAATTTTACGTTATAAGCACCAATATGTTGAGTGATACCACCTGCTTCACCAGCAATTACATTTGCTTTACGAACAAAATCTAATAAAGATGTTTTACCATGATCAACGTGACCCATCACCGTTACAACTGGCGGACGAGGTAATAAATCTTCTGGTTTATCTTCTTCTTCTTTAATAGATTCTTGCGCTTCAACAGTTACAAATTCAACTTGGAATCCAAACTCTTCAACAACAATCGAAATAGTTTCAGCATCTAAACGTTGGTTAATAGATACGAATAAACCTAATTGCATACATGTTGAAATAACTTGTGTAACCGGTACACTCATCATTTGCGATAATTGTGCAGCCGAAATAAATTCGGTTACACGTAATACTTTTTTCTCTAATTCAGCATTATCTGCATCCTCTTGCATTTTCTCACGATTCTCTTCACGCTTCTCTCTTCTGTATTTAGAAGATTTAGATTTCGAACCGGTTTTTTGACTTAAACGCGCAAGGGTTTCTTTAATTTGTGCTTGAATTTCTTCGTCAGTAAGTGCAGGTTTAGCTTCTCTTTTAACTGGTCCGCGGCTTCTGTCGTTTCTGTCTTTGTTAAATTTATCTTTAGCAGCAACTGCTTGTTTTTGTCCAAGCGTTTTAATTTCCTGTGGAGAAACACTTCCTTTTTTGATACGTTTTCTTTTCTTTCTATCAGCGTTGTGCTGATCAGCAGACGACGTAGGTTTTTTCTCTACCGGAAGTATAATGTTACCTAGGATTTTTGGTCCTTCTAATTTTTGGAATTTAGTAGCTAAGAAATCTTCTTTCGGTTCTTCATTTACCTTTGGCGTTTCAACTTTAGGCTCTTCAACTACTTTTGGGATTTCAACAACAGGCTCTTCTTTTTTAGCTTTACCTTTTTTCTTTTTTGCTTCTACTTCCGCTTTTTCAGCATCTGCTTTTGCAGTTTTTTCGTCGTCTTTTTCTTTCTTCGTTTTTTTGTCGGGCTTCGTTTTTTGATTTAATGCACTTAAATCCATTTTACCTAACACCTTAGGGCCATCAAGCGTTACGCCTTCAGCTTTTACAACTTCATTTTTTGCATTTTCTTTAGCAAGTGCTTCTGCCTTTTCTTGCTCAGCAGCTTTTGCTAATTCTTGAACTTTTAGTTCTTCAGCAATGCGATCTCTTTGTTCTTTCTTAAGTGATTCAAGAACTTTATCAGTTGCAGATTGTCCAGAATGATCTTTAATGATAACGTTATCATCCTTATCATCTTTTTTCTTTTGCGTAACCAACTTAGAATCATCAAGCACAACAGCTTCTTTCTTCTCACGAATGGTTTGCCCAACTTGCGCAGCTTCTTCTTTAGCTGACTTATCACCTTGGTATTCTTTAAGCAATAGTTTGTACTCAGTTTCGCCTATTTTCCCGTTAGGATCGGCTTTTATCTTGAAACTTTTAGCCGAAAGAAAATCAACTATCGTACTTAACGATAAATTAAATTCCTTAGCAACCTTGCTTAAACGATATGATTGTTGATTTTCTGACATGTTTGTCTGCTTCCTTTTCTTCTTTTAAATCTAAACTCTTTATACCTATTTTTCTAAATAGTAACCTATTAATCTTCAAACTCAGAAGCTAATACTTTTCTAATATTCAATATTTCTTCTTCACTAATTGAAGTACGACGTTTAATCTCTTCAATAGATAGTTCTAATACTGATTTTGCTGTATCGCAACCAATGTTTTTCAACTCTTCTAAAACTGATGCTTCAATTTCATCAGAGAATTCTACTAAATCAACATCCTCATCATCTGCATCTTCCACATCACGATATACATCTACTTCGTAACCTGTTAATTTACCAGCTAATTTAATATTGAAACCACCTTTACCAATTGCTAACGAAATTTGGTCAGGCTTTAAATATACTGAAGCACGCTTAGTATCTTCATCTAACTTAATAGTTGTGATTTTAGCTGGGCTTAATGCACGTTGAATAAATAACACTGGGTTTGTTGTGAAATTGATAACATCAATGTTCTCATTTTTCAACTCACGAACAATACCATGAATACGAGAACCTTTCATACCAACACAAGCACCTACTGGATCAATACGCTCGTCATAAGATTCAACAGCAACTTTTGCTCTCTCACCTGGCTCACGAACAATTTTTTTGATAGTAATTAAACCATCAGCAATTTCAGGAACTTCCATTTCAAACATACGCTCCAAGAAAACTGGAGATGTACGAGAAAGTACAATTGCTGGCGTTCCGTTTTTCATATCAACACGTGATACTACCGATTTAACGTTATCACCTTTTTTGAAAAAGTCAGAAGGAATTTGTTCTGTTTTTGGCAACAACAATTCATTTCCTTCATCATCCAATAATAAAATTTCTTTTTTCCAGATTTGGTAAACCTCTGCTGTAACGATTTCTCCAACACGTTCTTTGTACTTGTTGAATACTTCGTTTTTCTCTAATTCAAGAATTTTTTGAACTAAGTTTTGACGAACAGCTAATACCGCTCTACGACCGAAATCTTCTAAACGTACTGGTTCTGTAACCTCTTCGCCAATTTCGAAATCGTCACCAACTTTTTTTGAATCGGTTAAACTAATATGTTTACTCTCATCATAGTCGAATGAATCTTCTGCAAATTCATCATCAACCACAACGCGGTTTTTCCAGATTTCTAAATCCCCTTTATCAGGGTTTACAATGATATCGAAGTTTTTGTCGCTTCCGTATTTTTTAATCAACATACTGCGAAACACATCTTCGATAATTGACATTAAGGTAACACGATCTACGTTTTTGATGTCCTTAAACTCAGAAAACGATTCGATTAGATTAACTGCCTGTAGCATAGCTTTTTGTTATTTGAATGATAAAACTAATTTAGTTTCCTTTATCTCCTGTAAAGGAATTGTTATTTGTTCTGTTATTATTTGTTTTTTCTTTTTTTCGTCCTTAACGGTTTTTGAACTTTCCACTACAATTGCATCCGCTTCTTTGTATGAAATTAACTTGCCGTTTATTTTATTACCGTCCTTCTTCACCACATCTACCTCACGTCCAATGTTTTTTTGGTACTGTTTTTCAACCACAAAAGCCTCATCAATACCAGCCGAAGAAACCATTAATTCAAAGTCTTCCTGCTCACGATCCAATGATGATTCGATGTGGCGGCTCATATCAATACAATCGCTAATAGCGATGTTCGACAAGCCATCCAACAACACTTCGATGCGCTTGTTAGGACTTACTTTTACAGAAATAATGAAACGGTCGGTTCCTTTTAATTTCTCTTCTACGAGTTGTGTTATGCTTTGTACTGTAATCATGTTTAAACAAAGAGGGGACTTTCGGTCCCCTCTGTCATTTTTCTTATTTCGGCTGCAAATATAGGTGTTTTTTTGGGAAATGCAAAATTTTAGGGGATTTACTCAGTTTTGCCTTTTATTTGCATATTTCTCGCAATTTCTCCACTTCCTTATCCTTATTCATTATCTTATCAAAAACACTATAACTTACGGGGTAATCAGGCATTATGCCCCGCTTTGTATCGGGTACTTTTATGGCGTGTGTTAAATGATATAAAGGAATTTGCACAATAGAACCTGTGTTTGGTAAAATTACTTTTCCACTAATCATTGCATTGCTTCCTGTTTGTGTGCCTCCTGTTTCTTCGCCAATCGTTTTTGCTCCTGCTTTAAATTTTAAGTAGGAAGCTGTAACACCCGACATTGAAAAGGAACGGCCATTTGTTATAACGTAAACGTTTCCGTTATAGTGATTTCGATAACGGGGCAAGGCCAAAAAATAATGTGTCCACCTACCTTTTTTAACCCAAGAAATTGGATAAATGCCAAATGAAAAGATAGTTAAGCGTGAAGCAAAGCCTATTTTTATCTTAGGATTAAGCGGCAAGAGATTTGGCGTTCTTCCAAACGGAAAGCTAAATGGCTTTGGTAATAAATAGGTTAGGAGGTAGGTTCCTTTTCCTACTTTGCCACCGCCATTATCGCGAACATCAATAGCAAGGTTAGTAATTTCGGGATGCTTTTTTAAATATTTGAATGATTTTCTAATAACTCTCCTCCATTTTTTACCGGCAAAATTATCTATATCTAATATTGCTAGGTTTTTGCAAACAGTGTCGATTTTAAATTTAGCTTTTGAGTTTTTGAAGATAATACTCTTGTCGTGCACAACTTGCAATTTCAAGGTGTCGAATTTTGAACCTATGTGATTTACAGTTATATTTTGTGTGTCTCCTTTCAAAGTGCGAACTTGTAAGTCGTATGTAGAATCAGGTTTGTAAGCCGCAGCATAAAAATACTTGAACCTATCTAAACTTAAATTTTGTTTTTTGTAAGTGGTGTTTAATCCATCGCTCGAAAAAGTGCTGTACATTTTTCGATTACATCTTTTGCTTTATTTCCATTAATAGAAATAATTTCATCGCCCTTCTGTAATTTTTTGTCTTTAAGTATGTATTGTTTTACATAAAGTTTGTTCGTGTCAATTATCCACAAGTTGCCTGGGAACATTGGGCGGTTAACTGAATTTATGTTTTTGGTGTACTTTTTTGAAGGAATAGCAGCAGTGTGTCCGCAACCAATTTTTGCAATTATTTGTCGCACATAAAAACGAAATTGAAACTCGTTTAAGGAATCGGTGATGTTACTTTTTATGCTCTCAACATATAAATGCAAAGAGTCTTTTGAAATATAATGATATGGATCGGGATGAAAATGTTTTAATCGTTTTTCTAAAACATCTAAATCTTGTTTTAATTGTGATGGCGAATATTTTTGATCAATATTGTAACTTGTTTTTTGAGCAAAGGAAAAATTAGTGCAAGCAAAAAGCAAGCATAATAAAAATGTAACTGTGCTTTTTGTTTTAAAATGTTTTATGTTGTTATTGTTTGGCAATTGTTTTTTTTGATTTTCTTTTATTTACTTCGTATACAATTAAAGGAACTAATAAAACGGTTGGCCCTAGCCAAGCAACAATTTCTGGTGCATGTATCCAACGATTATTATTGTTTACTAAAAATGCAGTAAATGCGCCAATATAACTGCCCAACATTCCGCCAATGTGTTGCATGAGCCAATAGTTTTTCTCTTTTATTTTCCCACGATAGCGTTGTATATTGGAGTAGGAGCCTCTAATTCCAATAGAACCAAATACTATACAAATGATAGCAAATTGCAATTGATTTTTAATAATTAAAACACCAAGTGTAACTAAGGAAAGATTTATTAAAATATTTACGAAATCAGTTGCCCAATCATACCAAGCTGCTTTTTGTTCGAGGTGCAATTTTTTTAGTTTAAGCGAACGTAAGGCTGTAAAACAAGAATGATAAGTGAAAATGGAAATGAAAAACAAAAACCAATTTTGTTTGTATAATGAAACATAAAGTGACGTAACAAACACAACCGTCATAGCCCAAAAATAAACTGAGCCAAAGGGACGATGTTGCTTGATTTTGTTTCTAAAAATAATTGCGCCTAAACCAGCAAGTAAGGAAACGCAGCCCGCTAGCACGTGAACAAAGAGTGAATATTTTATGAATTGTTCCATTTGGTTAATCAGTTGTAGAATCAAAGAATGAGAGAATAGTATTTTGTTGCTAATTTAAATCTTCTTTTGTTAATAGCACATTAATTGTTTTAAGTTTAATAAACATTTGTATTTTAGTAGAATAAATTATTTTTTAATCTAGTTTTCATGATTCGTATTTTCATATTATTTTGTTTGTTGTTTTTAAGCATTGTTTCTTTTTCTCAATCACCTATACTTACAATTAAACCAGGTGGACACACTGCACTTATTAGGTCCATGACGGTTACCAATGATGGTAATTATATTGTTGCTGCGGGTGACGATAAGGCAGTTAAAGTATGGAGTTTGCAAACGGGTGAAGTGGTTAAAGAATTTCTAGGGGAAATTGGTTTAGGTTCTGCTGGAATTATAAGCAGTATTGCCTTATCTCCCGATAATAAATATTTAGCAGTTGGAGGAAGTTTTGCAACCGACATGACTTCTATGAAAGGCGGAGGTGATGTGCGTATTTATGATTTTAAAACAAAAAAAATAGTTGCCCTATTAACTGATAATGCTTTACCTGTTAATACGCTTGCGTTTTCACCCGATGGTAAATTATTAGCTACAGGTAACAAGGGAAAAACAATTCGTACTTATAGTATGGATAATTTTAAGTTACAAAAAACAATGGAAGGTCACGAGCGCGAAGTGTGGCACCTTTGTTTTGCAGGAAATAAAAAAGTAGTTTCTTGTTCGTTGGACGGGACAGTGAAATTATGGAATGCAGAAAAAGGAAAAGAAATCGCTTCACAAAAATTGCACACCGGCATGATTACTAGAGTTGCTGCAAGCAAGGACGGGAAAAGAATATACAGTTCAGGTGAAGATAAGCAGATAATAGAATACGATGAAGATTTAAAAAAACTAACTATTATTAATAGTACACAAATGGTTTCATCATTGACTTTATCGGATGATGGTTTAAAAATGTTGGTAGGAGGTTGGAGCAAACCTTTTTTATGCGAAGTGTATTTAAAGAAAAATGATAAGTGGGTTTTAGTTAGTGCTTACAAAGGCCACGACCACACTATTCCTTCTTGCGTTTTTGTAAAAGATAAAATGGTTGCAACAGCAGGTGGTTTAAATAATGAAATTCACTGTTGGAATTATCAGGATTATGAAGATGGCAATATTGCATTGGTTCAGCAATCAGCTAAATTGGTTGGTTACGGTCAACAAATTTGTGCAGTAGGTTTTAAAGATGAAAAAATTGGTTTTGCAGATTATTATTGTTCCGACCAAAGAGGTAAAGCTGATTTAACTACTTCCTTTAATTTGTTTACACACGAAGTATTAAAAATTCCTGCGGCAGAAGAAAAATCCTATGGTGATATTATGCTTACGCTGCAAGGAGTTGAGTTGAAACATGCATATTACGATGAATTTGGTTTAGCTGATGCTATGTTACAATTAGTAAAAGATGGTAAGCCAGTTTTAAGTATTTTAAGAAATGATTTTTCGGGATTTAATCACGCATCGTACACATTCACCAATCAAACACGAATTGTTTCGGGTGGCACAGGTAACATACACATGTATTCGGGTCGAGGCGATTTGTTGGGTGAATTTGTTGGGCATGCAGGAGAAGTAATTGCACTATGGGTTTCGCCAGATGGTAAACGAATGATAAGTGGAGGTTACGACCAAACCATGCGCATTTGGGATTTAACCAAGGTTTCGAATACTGTAAAATTATTGCCTCCCGATAAAATTTTGCCAGCAACAAAAGCAACCTATAAAAAATTATTTCCAAACTTTGATATTGAAACAAGTGAAGGAATAGAAAAGATTTACAATGCATTAAGAGACAACGGGGCAATGACAACACTCAGCTGGTTTTTGTGTGAGCCTAGAACATACGAGCCAATAGCAAGTGTTTTTATTGGAGCAGATAACGAATGGGTAATGTGGAGCAACGATGGTTATTTTACAAGTTCAAGAAAAGGTTCACGTTATATTGGTTTTCATGTAAATCAAGGAAGTGATAAGGAAGCAAAATTTTACCCTTTCGAGCAATTCGATTTAAAATTAAACCGCCCAGATATTATTTATGAACGCTTAGCATTGGGAGATAAGGAATACAGCGAAATGCTTTTAGCCGCGCATAATAAACGGGTAAAAAAAATGGGAATGAAAGAAGAAGATCTTTCTGGTGATATGCATGTTCCTGAAGTAATTATTGAATCAGAGTCGAAGGAAGTAAATGAGAAAAATTTTCAACTTATTTTTGATGCGGTAGATGAAAAATATGATTTAGATAGAGTAAATGTTTATGTTAATGATGTTCCAATTTATGGTAAAGATGGAATTTCTTTAAAAGCAAAAGCAATAAAGAAAACCAAGCAAAATCTTTCTATTGAATTGCTTCCTGGAAAGAATAAAATACAAGTTTCTGCGCTTAATGTAAAAGGTGTTGAATCGTTGAAAGAAACAATTTCTGTTTTTTACAAAACTGCTGATAATAATGAAAAACCAACATTGTACATTGTAACTATAGGAACAAGTAAATATACAGACGCTAACTACAATTTAAATTATGCGGCAAAGGATGCGCAAGATGTTGCTAAATTGTTTGCAGATGCTAAAGGTGCAAACAGTCCGTATGCAAATGTTGTTACTAAAACCTTGACTAACGAGCAAGTAACGAAAGAAAGTATTAAGCAATTAAAAACAACTTTGGCAGGTGCAAAGGTAAATGATGTAGTAATGATTTTTGTAGCGGGGCATGGTTTGTTGGATGAGAAGTTTGATTATTATTTCGCAACGCATAATATCGATTTTAATAAACCTGGAATTAACGGAATTGCTTATGAAGAAATTGAATCATTATTAGACGGAATAAAAGCAATTAAAAAAATGTTATTCATGGATACTTGTCATAGCGGTGAAGTTGATAAGGATGATGTAGTGGCAGTTGCAAATACCGAAACAGAACAAGGCAATGTAATGTTTAGAGCAGTTGGTGCAACAGTAAAAGAAAAAAGCGCAAGTCTTAAAAAAACATCGGAGTTAATGAAAGAGATGTTCACTGATTTAAGAAGAGGAACAGGAGCAACAATTATAAGCAGCGCAGGTGGAGCCGAGTTTGCAATGGAAAGTGCCGATTGGAAAAACGGATTGTTTACTTATTGTATGTTACACGGGTTAAAAGATAAAGCAGCTGATTTAAACAAAGATGGCGAAGTATGGTTGTCTGAATTACAAAATTATTTAACCGAAGAGGTTCGTAAACTAAGCAAAGGAAAACAAGTTCCTACAGCAAGGTCGGAGAATTTGGTGTTGGATTATCGTGTTTGGTAATTAGTTTATTGTGTAAGTGGTTCATTGAGTTTATTAACTGATGAACCTAATAAACTATTCAACCAATAAACTATCATCCTCCCGCTTTCTTCGCTTTATACCCAGCTTTAGTAAGTATGTCAACAATCTTATCTCTGTGTTCGCCTTGAATAAGAATTTCTCCTTCTTTCACTGTACCACCAACGCCGCATTTTTGTTTTAGCATTTTGCCAAGTGATTCCAAGTCTTCATCCTTTCCAATAAAGCCATTTACTCTACTTAGCATTTTTCCACCACCTAATCTATCTAAATATACTTTTAGATTTTGTTGAGCAGGAGCAAGTGTTTCCAAATCATCATTGTCTTCCGATTCGTAACTAAAATTTGGATTTGTGCTATACACAATGTCTTTTTTGTTTTTATCTTTTTTACTCATTTTTTCTTTTGTAAAGTAATAAAGCGGCCATTAATAAAAATACACATAGAACGCCAATCAAGTATTTTAGTGTGTAGTTTTCTGATTTTAATTTATCAATGCTGATTTTGTCTTCTATATTGTTTTGTGTTGTAACACTTGTTTCCTCTTCATCTGTTTCAGCTAATAAGGCATCTTTTTGCTTATAGTAAAGAGATTGATAAACGTAGGCAGAATCAAATCTTTGTTCTTGCACATAAATATCTTTCAAAAAATTGTAGATAGATAAATTTCCTTCGGCATACTCATTTTGTTCGCTTATTAATTTTGCTTTGTATAAAAGACCTTTAGCTTTTTGTAAATCTTTTAATTCAAAAGCCACAGAGGCAATGTTGTTGTAGCTATCTACAATGTCTATTTCATTGCCCATTAATTCTCTTAACTCAAATGCATCTTCATAATAAGCGAGTGCTTCAGGGTAATTTTTTTCTGCTTCATAAATTGCACCGATGTTATTATAACAAAATGCTTGTAATTCGTGGTCGCTAAGTTTTTCGCCAATTGCTAAGGATTGGGTGAAATATTTTTTTGCTACATCAAACTGTTTAGCTTCAAATTTTAAAATACCTAAATTATTTAATGTAATTGATTTTTGTTTTAAGTTGTTCAACTCATTAAACAATTGTAATGCTTTTAAGTAAGAGCTTTCTGCTTCTTGTTTTTTGTTCATGTCGCTGAGTACATTGCCCAGATTTTGGCGACTAAAAGCAATTCCTTCTTTATCGTTTAGTTGTTCTCTAATTTCTAATGCTTTTGTATGGAACGCAAGAGCCTTTTCTAATTTCCCCGATCTGAAATTTAAAACTCCCAATAAATTATTTGATTTAGCAATTAAAATTGGTTTGCCTAAATTTTTTGCGGCTTCAGCACAAGCATTTGCAAACGTAAAGGCGTCTGTCATATCATATGTGCGAGCAGCAAAACCTTTATTATAAAGTTCCATTACTTTGCTCGAGTCATCGGGCAATTGTGCATAATAGTTATCTAGTAAGCTATCTGCATTTTCGTTGGATTGTGCCTGCACAAAATGAAAAGTGCTACTGATAACTATCAGAATTAGTAATAAGCTTTTATTTAATTCACTTAAAAGGCGCATCGTTTCACAAAACAAGTCAAAAGTATTGATTTTTTTGAGTTTTGATAATTTGTTAATTATTTAATTGCTCACATCCTTTCAAACATCGTAATTTTAGGTTCTTAATTTAACATCCCAAACACATATGAAATTTTTTATTGATACAGCTAACTTGGCTCAAATTAAAGAAGCACAAGAATTAGGTATTTTAGATGGTGTAACAACCAATCCTTCATTAATGGCTAAAGAAGGAATTAAAGGCAAAGGACCAGTTCTTAAACATTATGTAGATATCTGCAATATTGTTGATGGAGATGTAAGTGCTGAAGTTATTTCAACTGATTATGAAGGAATGGTAAAAGAAGGTGAAGAGCTTGCTGCTTTACATGATCAAATCGTTGTTAAAATTCCTATGATTAAAGAAGGTATTAAAGCAATCAAATATTTCTCAAACAAAGGAATTCGTACAAATTGTACTTTGGTATTTTCAGCGGGGCAAGCATTGTTAGCTGCAAAAGCTGGAGCAACATATGTTTCCCCATTTATCGGTCGTTTAGATGATGTTAGTACAGATGGTTTAGCTTTAATTGAAGATATTCGTTTAATTTTTGATAACTATGGTTATGAAACTGAAATCTTAGCTGCATCTATTCGTCACCCAATGCATATTATTGAGTGTGCTAAAATTGGCGCTGACGTTATGACTGGACCACTTTCTGCAATTATTGCTTTGGCTAAACATCCTTTAACGGATACAGGTTTAGCAACATTTTTAGAAGACGCGAAAAAATTCGCTTAAACTAATTTGATAATGAATTAATTTGAAGATTTGAAAATTATTTCTCTTTCACTTTCAAATTAATTCATTTTCAAATTTTCAAATAAAAGAGTAACAAAAAACAATTTATAATTATGTCATATATCTTAACAATAAACGCTCGTCAAATACTAGATAGTCGTGGAAACCCTACTGTAGAAGTAGATGTGTACACAGATAGCGGTATTATGGGTAGAGCAGCAGTGCCAAGTGGCGCTTCAACAGGAACTCACGAAGCAGTTGAGTTGCGTGATAACGATAAAACTCAGTACATGGGAAAAAGCGTTTATCAAGCAGTTGAAAACATCAATTCCATTTTGCGTGAGCAATTAAAAGGAATGTACATTTTCGATCAAAATGGTATCGATAAAAAAATGTTAGAAATTGATGGCACTCCAAACAAAGCTAAGTTAGGTGCTAACGCAATTTTAGGTGTTTCATTAGCTGTTGCAAAAGCCGCAGCAGAAGAGGCTCGTCAACCATTATTCAGATACATTGGTGGTGTAAATGCAAATTTACTTCCTATACCAATGATGAACATTTTAAATGGTGGTGCGCATGCTGATAATGGAATCGATTTCCAAGAATTCATGGTAATGCCAGTTGGCGCTCCAAGTTTTTCTGAAGCATTAAGAATGGGAACGGAAGTTTTCCATCATTTAAAAGCAGTGTTAAAGAAACAAGGTTTATCAACTAACGTTGGTGATGAAGGTGGATTTGCACCCAACATTAAATCAAATGAAGAAGCTTTAAAATGTGTATTGCAAGCAATCGAATCTGCAGGCTACCGTCCGGGTGAAGATATTTATATTGCAATGGATGCTGCTGCATCCGAATTTTATGATGCAAAAGAAAATGCTTACGTGTTTAAAAAATCAACAGGAGATAAATTAACTTCTTCTCAAATGGTTGATTTTTGGGCTGATTGGAGCAAGCGTTACCCAATTTTATCTATCGAAGATGGATTTGGAGAAGATGATTGGGATGGTTGGAAACAAGTAACAGACAGAATTGGAAAAACAGTTCAGTTAGTTGGTGATGATTTATTTGTTACAAACGAAACTCGTTTAGCTAAAGGTATTGAAACTGGTGTTGCCAATTCAATCTTAGTTAAGGTAAATCAAATTGGTTCTTTAACTGAAACAATTAATGCAGTTCAAATGGCACAAACAAATAGTTATACATCTGTAATGAGCCACCGTTCAGGTGAAACAGAAGATACTACTATTGCTGATTTAGCTGTTGCATTACGTTGCGGGCAAATTAAAACTGGTTCTGCAAGTCGTAGTGATAGAATTGCAAAATATAATCAACTATTAAGAATTGAAGAGCAGTTAGGTGAAAGCGCTCAATATCTTGGAAAAGATTTTAAGTTTTTGAAGAAGTAGAATAACTTGATGAATTGGAATCCCCCCGAGTACTCGGGGGGATTTTTGTTTAATAGAAGATTCTGTTTTAGAATTAGCAGTGTATTGACCTTATATTTAATCAAATGTGTTGATTTTCAATTAAATATTTTATCTTTATATGCTTATTTAGAATCCTTTTAATATACTAGCACGCTTTAAAAATGAAAAAATATTTACTCTTAATCTTTGCGTTTCTTTTTATCGGAATAACAACTAAGGCACAAGTTTGTTTTGTAACTCATGTTGATTATTCGGCTGGTAGTCAACCTTACCAAATAGTTACAGATGATTTTAATAAAGATGGTAATTTAGATTTAGCTTACCCAAACATGGGGGATAACAATATTTCGGTTTCTTTTGGCGATGGTAATGGAGTTTTTGCTACACCAACTAATTATGCAACTAGTACCTATACGCAGGCTATTGGTTCAGGAAATTTTAATGCAGATGTTTTTCCAGATATAGTATATACTACTGATGGCAATGTTTACGTGATGTTGAATAATGGTTCGGGTGGCTTTGGAGCTCCAACAATGTATATAAGTAACAGCGGACCAATGGACCTTGCAAGTGGTGATTTTAATGGAGATGGTTTTACAGATATTGTTTCTGCAAACCAGGCTACTGGAAACATTGCTTTGTTTTTAGGAAACGGCGCAGGTGTTTTTGGTACTGCAATTAATTTTACTACAGATGCAGGCCCCATAGCACTTATTTGCGACTATATTAATAACGATGTTTTTCTTGATGTTGTTGTTTGTAATGTAAGTGCAAATAATATTTCTGTATTATTAGGAGATGGTGTTGGTGGATTTGCAACAAGTGTTAATTATGCTGTTAATGCAAGTGGCCCAACGGATATTGCGGCTGCGGATTTTGACTTGGATGGTGATAAAGATATTGTTGTTGGATATCAGAACTCTAATGTAATTTCTGTATTACTAAATAATGGTGCAGGTGTTTATAGTGGTGTTGCTTCATATCCAACTGGAATTCCGAATAATAATATGAGTAGCATTGTGACTAAAGACTTTAACTCAGACGGCAAGCCAGATGTGGTTGTAAACATAGAATACACCAATCTAATAGCCGTTTTTTTAGGAGATGGTTTAGGTGCTTTTGGAACCGCAGTAACTTTTGGAACCGATATCGCTCCTCGTTTTCTTTGTTCGGGTGACTTTAATAATGATGGTAGGTTTGATATAGCAACATCTAATTATAATTCTAATTCAGTTTCCGTTTTATTAAATAACCCTGTTCCAGTTGTTCAAGCTTCTGCTACTGATACTTTAGTGTGCTTAGGGCAAAGTATTACACTTAATGGTATTGGAGGAACTACCTATACTTGGACCCCACAATATATTCCTGGCTTTAATACTCTTAATGGAGTTCCTTTTCCACCTGAAATAGGAGTTATTACCTATACAGTTAGTAGTAGTGTAAATGGATGTATAGATACTGATACATTGACAATAACTACAGTGACTAATCCTACTCTTAATCTCCCTGGATTTTACATTGCCGTTTGTGAAGGTGATTCAGCAGTATTAAATGCAACGGGGAACGCTGCTTCATACACTTGGACAAATGGTGTAATAAATAATGTACCATTTATGCCAACTCTGTCATTTCAAACTTTTTCTGTTACAGCCACTTCTACTTATGGTTGCCAAGTTTCAAGTCAGATGAATGTTCAAATAATGGATAACCCAACTGCATCCATAACCACACCATCTTACCAGCCATGCATCGGAACTGATTTTTTATTAACTTCCAATAGTTCACCTCTTTCAGGAAACGGTAACACTTACATTTGGACAGGCCCAACAAATGGCACTCCTGCAGGAAGCAGTCCAAGTTCAAATACTACTCTAATAACTTCATCTGGTACTTATACTTTAACGTTTGTACATGATTATATGGGTTGTTATGATACTGCAACAGTTACAATTAATTTTAATCCGCTTCCTGTTGTAAATGCAAATGCAAGCGTTACTTATACTTGTGCAAATGATCAAATTACATTATATGGTAGTGGTAATGCTACTTCATATAATTGGAGCAATGGTGTTTTTGATAATAGTCCTTTTAATATTAGTACCACAACTAATTATACTGTAACCGGAATAGATACAAATACAGGCTGTTATGATACTGCTCAAATACAAGTTAATACTACAAGTATTGTTGCTCCTAACTTATGCATGGTAACGGTTGATGACCCAGGAAATAATAATGTTATTTATTGGGATAAAACGTTGTATTCGGGAGTTGATACATTTCTTGTTTATAGAGAAATTACAAATGGAAATTACCAAGTTATAGGAAGAGTTCCTTATGATTCTTTGAGTCAGTTTGTAGATACAGTTAGGTTTCAGTATTTTCCAAGTACTGGCGATCCAAGATCTTCATCCTTTAGATACAAACTTGCAATCATGGATACTTGTGGAAACGTTGGTCCTTTAAGTCCTTATCATGCAACTATGTTTTTGCAAGATCAATTAAATGGTAATTTTAATTGGACTCACTACCAAATTGAGGGTCTAAATACAGCATCTGATCCTGTGCCTCAGCTTTCTTATTATTTAATGTTGAGGGATAATAATTTGGATGGTATTTATGAAACTACAATTGGTGGCACATCAAGTGATTTTGCAACTGATCCACAATACTTTTCCTTCAACACAACTGCTGATTGGAGAATTGAAACTGTTTGGTCAATTTCCTGCAATCCAACGTTGAGATTGAGCGAAAATAATGATTTACAAACGGTAATTGTAAGGTCTAAATCTAACATTAAAAATAATCGTACGGTTGGGATTAAAGACAATGAGAATCATGAATCAGTGCTTAAAGTTTATCCAAATCCGGCAAGTACGATTCTAAATGTAGAATTAGAAATTAAAAATGAATCTGCATCAATTACAATCGAAAACATGTTGGGACAAGTTGTTTACACAAAACAAACAACTCAACAATTCAATCAACTTAGTACTTCTACACTTGTAAGTGGTGTTTATTTTGTTAAGCTAAGTTTTGATAATAAAGTGTACGTGGGAAAAATAATTATTGAATAGAAAGTAATGAAAAAAAATAGAATGAATAAATCAATATTAACTAAAGGAATTTTAGTTTTCTGTCTTAGTTTTTTCATGATGCAAGAAGCACATTCTCAAGTTTGCTTTGAAACACATGTTGATTATTTAACCGGATCAAATCCAAATGAAGCTATTTCGGTTGACTTTAATAATGATGGAAATTTAGATTTGATTGTACCAAATGAAAACGATCTTACAATTTCAGTTCATTTAGGAAATGGAACTGGAGTGTTATTGGCTGCTTCAAGTACTTTTACTGTATCTCTTATGCAAGGTCCAGTAAGGATTGCAGCAGGTTTTTTTAACGCTGATGGCTTTTTGGATTTAGTATATGTAACAACCAGTAATAATGCCTATGTATTGTTAAATAATGGTACTGGTGGTTTAGCTGCTACCGATCAATACCTTGGAGCAAATGCTAGAAATGTAACTACGGGCGATTTTAATAATGATGGATTTGTTGATGTTGTTACTTGTAATTCTACTGCAAATGTTTCTTTGTACTTAGGTGATGGAGCAGGTAATTTTGGAACAAATACTAATTTTAATGCAGGTACAAACCCATACGATGTTGTAGCAGCTGACCTTAATGGAGATAATAAATTAGATTTAGTAACTGCTAATTTTAGTTCAAACAACATTTCGGTATTAATTGGTAATGGAACAGGAGGCTTTGCGCCAAGAGTTAATTATCCTACATTAACTAATAGTCCAGGCGCATTAGTTTGTGTGGATTTAGATTTAGATGGAGATAAAGATGTTGTTGTTTCTAATTGGAATTCTTCAAACATTGCAATATTTGAAAATAATGGTTCTGGAGTTTTTAGTGCCTCAAATGTTTTTAATATTCCATCAGGTACATTTGGAATTACCACTGCTGATTTTAATCTAGATGGTAAGCCGGACATTGCAGTTTCGTTTACGTTTCCTACATACGAGGCTTGCATATTAGAAGGCGATGGAATGGGAAGTTTTAAAATACCCGTTATGTATTCAACAGATGTTTATCCTCGTTACATTTCTTCTGGCGATTATAATAATGATGGAAGACCTGATATTGTTACTTCGAATTACACATCCAATACAGCTTCTGTATTAATTAATAAACTTGGTTATGATGTGCAAGCTTCTGCAACTGATACAATAGTATGTAATGCTGATAGTATTAAACTTATAGGTATTGGCGCTACAAGTTATACTTGGGAGCCTTCATCAGTTTCTGACGGAATAAATTTTGCAGCTTATGGAGTATATACCTATACTGTTACAGGTACAATAAACGGATGTATAAACACAGATACGATAACAATTTCAACAATTCCAAAACCGTATGTGTATCTTCCAGATGATTATTTTGTTTGTGCTGGACAACCTATTTCAATTAATGCTTGTTGCCAAGCAGATATTTATACACTTGATCCAGGTGTAGTAGCAGGGGTTCCTTTCACACCTGATTCATCTGCTATGTATCATATTACTGGAACTAATTTTAATGGTTGCGTAGTTTCCGATTCTGTTTTTGTGAGCGTTGTTCCTTTACCTGTTCCAATAATTACTACGAGTACACCAATATGTATAGGTGCACCTGCAACACTTTATGCTACAAGCTCAACTGGCGGGCAGGTTTATAATTGGGTAGAGGTTATTGCAAATCTTCCTGGCGGTAATACCCCAGATTCCATATCAACCATAATAACCCAAGGTGGATGGTATCAGTTAACAGTAACAGATACTGTTTCACTTTGCAACGATAGAGCTTATCAAACTATAAATTTTAGCCCCTATCCAACTGTAACGGCATCATATGCTACAAGTCAGTCATGTACAGATGTAAGTGCAGTAGTTTCTGGTGCTGGTGCTTCAACATATAATTGGACTGGTGGCATTACGGATGGTGTTCCTTTTACTTTAACTTCCAATCAAACTTATACTGTTGTTGGATTTGCTAGTAGTGGTTGCTCTGATACTACTACTCTTGCAGTTAATATGCCTAGCCCAATAGTGCCCGAAATTTGCACTGTTGATATTGATGACTTAGGAAACAATAATATTATTTATTGGGATAAAACAAATTATGGCCATGCAGATACTTTTTTGTTTATCGTGAAATAACACTTAATAATTACCAAATTGTTGCTAAAATTCCATATGCAGAATTGAGTTTATTTGTTGATACGGTTAGAACCTTATACTTTCCAAACACTGGCGACCCAAGGTTTTCATCGTTTAAATATAAAATTCAAATAAAAGATACTTGTGGAAATCTTAGTCCAATGAGTTTATATCATAAGACCATGTTTTTGCAAGACCAGCTCAATAGTAATTTCATGTGGTCGCATTATGAAATTGAAGGGCAACCACAACCAGTACCTTCATTAGTAAGCTATCTATTTATTCGTGATAATGATTTGGATGGTATTTTTGAAACGGTTATTGGAAGTACAACTAGCAATACATTTACTGATGGACAATATTTCTCATTTAATAATACTGCTGATTGGCGCGTAGAAACAAATTGGAGTATTGGCTGTAATCCAACCCTACGAATTAACGGACAAGATCAAACGCAAACTGTTATTGTTAAATCAAAATCGAATATTAAAAACAATCGTACTGTTGGGATTAAATCTGAAATAAAAAATATTACGTCTAAAATAAAAGTATATCCTAATCCAGCAACAGATGTATTGAATGTTGAAATTTCATTACTTAATGAAAAGGGAGCAACCATCAGAATTGAAAATATGTTGGGGCAAGTGGCCTGCGAAATGCAAACCAATAAACAAATCAACTCAATAAACACAATGAACTTAATAAGTGGAGTTTATTTTGTAAAAGTAGATACGGGAGCAGGAATCAGAATAGAAAAAATTGTAATTGAATAATAAGTTAGTATTATTGTTTCATTTCGTAGGAGTTAGTAATTGATTTCGAAGAGTTATCGCTATTTTCTTCTTTTTTACTTTGGTACAAAATCATTTTTTTGTTTCTAAGTTCCGTAAGTGTGTATGTTAATTCTGTTTGGTTGCCCGAAAATTTAGTGGAGCCAATTGGGTAACTTGCATAAGTAATGTGAATGTTGATTTGTTCTTTGCTTTTACTAGCACCAATACCAGTATTAAAATCCCAAGTTCCATTTGCAATGTAAGTAAGATTGTCGTAGGTTTCAGTAATCTTTACATTTCCATTTTTTTCGAATTTCATTTTAAAAAAGTAGCTGCCTTTAGCTACATAATTAATATTATCCTCATCTGTTCCGAAGTAATCATAAGTATTTTCTGTGAATGTAAATCGGTGGTTTGTTTTTTTATTTAGTGAGCTGATTTCACTGCTAGTTGATGTTCCTGAGTTAATTGTCCATTCGCCCACAACCCTTGCTTTACGCGATAATAATGAAATAGCTGGATCATTAGGGCCTTTTTTACAGGCAGAAAGAATAAATAAAAGTGAGATTGAAAATAAAAGAATTTTTTTCATGATTTCTATTTTACAATTTTCATTTCGTTTACTAAATATCCAGCACCTGCGTATTTATCTATTATAAATAAAGTATAACGCACATCTAATGTAATGTTTCTACAAATGTTTACATTGTACATTACATCGCTCATTGTTCCTTCCCAAGCGCGGTCGAAATTAGTTCCTATTAATTCTCCTTTTGCATTTAATACCGGACTACCACTATTACCGCCTGTTGTGTGGTTGGTTCCAATAAAGGCAACTCTAAGTTTTCCGTTTTTATCAGCGTATTGTCCGTAATCTTTTTTTGCATACAACTCTTTTAGTTTAGGAAATACAATGTAATCATCAATAGCTGGATTTTCTTTTTCCATTATACCATCAAGTGTTGTATAATGTTTATAAACGATTCCATCTTTTGGTTCAGAACCTTTTACTTTACCATAAGTTAAACGTAATGTTGAATTAGCATCTGGATAATAACTTTTGTTTTTCATGTATTTCATTTGCCCCGCCATGTATTCTTTATACATTTCATTTAAGCGCTGGTCAAGCTTTGATGTGTATGGACGAACTTGCACATTGTAATACGCCATTGTTTTGCTGTACAACATGTACAAAGGGTCTTTACTTATTGTTTCAATATTGTTTTCTATATCATCAACAATTTTTTGAAGTTTATCTTTATTAAGTAATGCACTATTCGCATACATGTCTTTTGCAATGCGTTCGGTATTTCCTTCATGCGCAACAATAAGCGAATCAATGTAAGGGACTTTTTCTCCTTTGCTTAATCCTTTATCATACGCATCTAACATTGCTGCCATCAACTTAATATCCATTTCTCTGTTAATGGTTTTATGAAAGCCAACAAGCGTTACTTTCGTTTTCTCGAAATTCTTTTTAAAGTTTTCGTTTTTCCCCGCTTTAAAATCTTTGGTATCATTAATTACTTTTTCATAATTACGAGCGTAAATAAATGCATTTATTCCGTAAAGCCCTTCACTTAGGAAATCAAGTTGTCTGGTGTATTTTGTATACTCTTCGTAAAGCATATGGTATTCATCAAATAGTTCGTTAAACTTTTTACTATCTTCTGCATTACTTGCAACTTGCTCTAAAAATTGTTTTTCCCAAGCTTTCTTTTTCTCTACTGCATTGGATGCTTTTAAGCCTGTCATTTCACCTAGCCATTTTTTCCAGTAGTTTGCCACAGATGCGTAATTAGCTGCATAGTTAATACGTGTTTGGTTGTCTGCTTTCATATATTTATCCATAATTTCCAAACGCTTCTCGCGTAAATCTACTTTTACAGGATTACTTTTACTCATGAGCATATCAACACCATCACTAAATAAATATTCTTGTGTTCTTCCTGGGAAACCATACACCATAGTAAAATCACCTTCTTCTGTTCCTTTAATGTTTATTTTTAATGATTTACGCGGAACGAATGGCACATTGTCTTTTGAATAAGCTGCTGGTTTATTGTCTTTACCTGCATAAATTCTAAAAATAGAAAAATCACCAGTATGGCGTGGCCACATCCAGTTATCCGTATCTCCACCAAATTTACCTATGAATGAAGGAGGCGCTCCAACCAAACGCACATCCGTAAATGTTTCGGTAATAAACATAATGTACATATTCCCATAATAAAACGGACGAGTAAATGCTTCGTAATGTGTCCCCTTTGTTGCCTCAGCTTCAATCAATTTCATATTTACTTTCATTGCTGAATCCTTTTGCATGGCAGTAAAATAAACAGGAACATTTTTGCTTAAGCGCTCAGTAACATCTTCCATACGAATGATGAACATAGCAGTTAATCCTGGGTTTGGAAGTTCTTCCGACTTATTCATTGCCCAAAAACCATTGGTTAAATAATCTTTTTCCACTGTACTATGATTTGCTATTTGTCCGTAACCACAGTGGTGATTAGTTAATAATAATCCTTGGTCAGAAATTATTTCTCCAGTACAACCGCCGCCAAACTGAACGATGGCGTCTTTTAAACTTGATTTATTAATGCTATAAATATCTTCTGCCGAAAGTTTGCAGCCATTTTTTTTCATATCCTTTTCATTGAGTTGTTTCAATAAATAAGGCAACCACATTCCTTCATCAGCAAAGGATGAAAAGCTAGTAGAAATTAATAGTGCAATGGCAATAAATGAGTTCTTCATAATAATTATGTTATCCAACAAAAATAAGGTTTTTGTTGGGAATTTGATGATTTACGATTGAAGGATTTATGATTTTAGGGATAGACGGATAATTTATCGTTTAATGTGGCAATCTATATAGTGGATTTGGTTTATCCCTGTTTTTGAGTCTTCTATATTAAGTTCTAAAGTTTTATGAATTTCACCTTTGTATTTAATTTCCGCGTCATATTTTATTTTCATTGTTATCTTATAGTAATTATTGGTCATAAATGATTTAGGCTGCACCGACCATTCTGTTTTTTTGTAGTCTTCAATATATGTCCTGCGTAAATCATCCTGATATTTACACTCTCTAATGGTTTTAATTTCATAGTTATTTATGTAGGTATTTTTATATTCAAAGGTTACGTACCACCCACTAGTATCTTTATCATCTACTTTTACAGATTTTGAATTTTCTTTAAAAATAAAAGGAGAAGTAGTTATTTTGAAGTTGGCGCTAATTGGTATTTTGGTCGTATCACCTGAATGCTTGATGAAGATTTGTTTTGTAATTTGTTCTCTTAACGTATTAGTTATTATCTTGATTTTTATTTCTGTACTTTCTCCAGGATAAACTATTGTTGGCGAAAATGAAGATTGAAAATTTTCATCTAATCCTTCAAGCTTTTCTATTTTAATTTTATCAGGAAAATTGTTTACTAAATTAATATTCCACAAAAGAGTGTCTCCCGCTTGTATATAATCATCTTTACGAAAGTAAGCGCTATTAGCTTCTATTTCAATTGCCGGAAAAGGTAGCACTTCTCCTTTTAATTTTATTGTTTGAACCCTAGTGATTGAATTGGAATATATAGTACCTGTTTTGTATATCCTTCCAACTCGTTTGGTGTCATATTTCATTATAATTTTACTGGTTTTCCCAGGCATTATAGGTTCTTTTGGAATGCCACTTGCATAAAAAGGGTCGCCACCATAAACATTTGTTATGATCAAGGGCTCGTTACCAGTATTCTTTATTTTGTAAATGAATTCGTTGTTAGAATTGAACGCTATACATCCTACTTCTCTATCAGCATTTACAATTTCTAATTTTGGTTGACTATGAAGAGAATTGACAAGTAGGAAAATTAAAATTATGAATGTGTTTTTCGTCATGCGTTCTTAAAAGCAAATATTGTGCCTTTAAGTGGTTACAATAAATCAATATTTGATTTAACGAATAAACTGCACTATTTTCCTCAATGGCTTAAAGGTAAGTGTATAAATGCGCGGCTTTAAGCCATTAACTACCCAAGCCTCACGGTCTTCTTGATTTGCTTTAACACGGTTTTTTACTGAAGCGTTACTTTGTCCGCCAGTGCGCATTTTTACGAGGTATTGTTTAATATATGATGTGGTAATTTTATGTTTGTGCAAAAAGCGCAACATCAATTCATAATCAGCAGCCGAACGAAATTGAAGATTAAACATTCCGTATTTTTCATAACATGCTCTTTTCACGAAAAACGCAGGGTGGGGAGGCATCCAGCCATTTAAAAACATTCCGTGTTTGTATTTTCCCGAAACCCATTTGCGCACAATTTTATTTGTATTGTCTTTATGCACGTAATATAAATTCCCGTAAACGCTATCTGCTTTTGTTTTTTCAAACTCAGCGACAACTTTACTTAACACGGTTTTATCCATGTAAAAATCATCGGAGTGCAGCAAAGCGATGATATCGCCGGTAGCAGCATTTATGCCTTTATTCAAAGCGTCGTAAATACCTGAATCTTTTTCTGAAATTATTTTTGCAATCTTGTCTTTGTATTTATTTACAATTTCAAGCGTATTGTCTTTTGATAAACCATCAATAATAATGTACTCAACATTTGGGTAATCTTGCTCAATAACCGATTTCAGCGTGTCTTCAATAGTTGAAGCGCTGTTGTAAGTTGTTGTTATGACTGAGATTTTGAGCATTTGTTTTTTTTACCACTAAGGCACTGAGTTCACTAAGAGACACTAAGTTGTTTAATTATTACTTTTTTAATCTTCATTCTTCAATTTTCAATAGCCTCAGTCTTCCCAATCAGCAATAAACAAATTCGTGTCTCTTGTTCCACCATTGTTTCTGTTGGATGAAAATACTAATTTTTTTCCATCAGGAGAAAACATTGGAAAAGCATTAAATTTACTTTCATTCGTTATTTGATCTAAACCAGTTCCATCTTCATTTACCATAAACAATTGAAAGTCGTAGCCTTTTGTTGAATGATGATTACTTGAGAAAATAATTTTCTTTCCGCTTGGATGATAAAAAGGTGCCCAGTTTGCTTTGCCTAGTTTAGTAACTTGTTTTACATTTTTGCCATCCACATCGCATGTGTAAATTTCCATGTTGGTTGGTGCAACTAAGCCTTTAGCAAGATATTCTTTGTATTCTTTTATTTCTTCCTCAGTTTTAGGACGAGATGCGCGATACACTAATTTTTTTTCCATCAGGTGAAAAAAATGCTCCGCCATCGTACCCTAATTCATTGGTTATTTGAATTTGATTGGTGCCATCAATGTTCATCATCCATAATTCTAAATCTCCACTACGTGTAGAAGTAAAAACAATTTTATCACCTTTTGGAGATACCGTTGCTTCTGCATCGTAGCCTTTGTTTGTAGTTAATTGTTTTTTAATTTTTCCATTTACATCTGCAACAAAAATATCGAAGCTTTCATAAATTGCCCACAAGTATTTTCCTTTCGATTCAGGCACTGGCGGACAATCCTTACTTGATAAATGTGTTGATGCAAAAAGTATTTCTTTATTACCAGGAAGGTAATAAGAGCAAGTTGTTCTGCCTTCTAAATTACTTATGTTTTTTGGTTTGTAAGTACTGTCTTTGCTTGCTTTTTTAATATCAAGATTAAATATTTGATCACACTTTAAACCCCATTTAGCATTGTTACTTTGAAAGGTAAGAAACTTTCCATTCGGGCTAAAATAGGCTTCGGCATTATCTCCACCAAAAGTAAGTTGTTTTAAATTTTTTAAATGTTTTTCGTTTGTAGTTTGCGCAAACAAAGAAAGCGGGGCAATTAATAAAAAAAGGAATCTTTTCATACGTGGGAATTATAAAATGTAAAGATACTAATTTGAATGGTTTTAATAATAGGTGTGATATTAATCACTTACAAATGAACTCGATATTTTCCCTAAATATGGTTCAATTAATTTAGCATCTTCTTTAGGGTATTCAATATTTAAATCGCTAATGAAATACTTGCCAACACTGCGTTTCCAATAATATATTTTCTTGTTACTTTTCACAATCCCACTTATTACAAACCAATTATCTTTTTGTGTTTTGTAGGTAATTTCAATGTCATTTGTTTTTAAGGCTTCAGTATATAATTCCTTCACATCTTCACTCGGGAATCTTCCTTTCACTAACGAATGAAATTCTGCAACTTGTTTCCCATTTTTTGTTTTTGCAACATAATCACAATAATCAAAATTATTTTCTTCTTCCATTGCTTTCATCGAAAATGAGCTGGGCAATTTCACAGTAAAAGTACAAGGCTTATGTATTTTATATTGCTCCTTTTGATTAAAACTAAATAGTCCAATCGAAATAAAAACAATAATAATAAATCTAAAAAATCTCATGCCTAAAGATACTCATTTCAATACCCAAAATCCAAGTCCTGCCTCTTGATTCTTGCCGTCCTGAATCTCTTTCCCTCGAAGTAATTCTGTCAGATTATCCTCATTGGCACATTATTCGTTATATTTATGTAAATTTTATAGAAAATGAACATATTTGACGCTAACTTCCGCGTTAATCCTGATATTGACGAAGAAACCGATTTAATACCTCTTTTATCTACCGAAGACGAAGAGAGCATGAACGCAGAATCTGTACCTGCCGAACTGCCAATATTACCGCTACGTAATACTGTGCTTTTTCCAGGTGTTGTAATACCAATTACGGTTGGCAGAGACAAATCCATCAACTTAATTAAAGAGGCAAATAAAGGTAATAAAATCATTGGTGTTATCTCTCAAAAAAATGATGGCATCGAAGATCCACAAGCACAAGATTTAAATTCGATTGGAACGGTTGCTTACATCATTAAAATGTTGCGTATGCCCGATGGTAGCACAACAGTAATTATTCAAGGAAAAAAGCGTTTTAAAATTGTTGAGTTCACACAAACTGAACCTTACTTTAAAGCAAAGACAGAAGAATTTACAGAAGCACGTCCTGATAAAAAAGATAAAGAGTTTGAAGCATTGGTTTCTTCATTAAAAGATTTAGCTGTGCAGATTATTAAGCAATCTCCACAAATTCCAACAGAAGCTTCCTTTGCATTAAACAATATTGATAGTCCTTCGTTCCTTATTAATTTTATTTCTTCTAACTCAAATGTTTCGAGTGAAGAGAAACAAAAGATGTTAGAACTTCCGAATTTGCGTGAACGTGCAACATTAATGTTAGCACATCTTACAAAGGAATTACAAATGCTTGAGTTGAAAAATCAAATTCAAAACAGAGTAAAAACAGACTTAGATAAACAACAACGAGAGTATTTTTTAAACCAACAAATTAAAACAATTCAAGAAGAGTTAGGTGGAAACCAACACGAGCAAGAGATTGGTGAGTTTAAAGAAAAAGCAAAAAATAAGAAATGGTCCAAAGAAGTTGCAGATATTTTTGAAAAACAAATGCAAAAGCTGCAACGCATGAATCCCAATGCTGCTGAGTATTCTATTCAAACAAATTATTTAGAGTTATTATTAGATTTGCCTTGGGGTGAATACACAAAAGATAATTTTGATTTGCGTCATGCTCGTAAAACTTTAGATGAAGATCATTTTGGTTTAGAGAAAGTGAAAGAGCGTATTCTTGAGCATCTTGCTGTAATTAAATTAAAAGGTGGCGAGTTAAAGTCTCCAATCCTTTGTTTGTACGGGCCTCCAGGAGTTGGTAAAACTTCGTTAGGAAAAAGTGTTGCAAAAGCATTAGGAAGAAAATATATCCGCATGAGTTTGGGTGGATTAAAAGATGAAAGCGAAATTCGCGGGCATCGTAAAACATACATTGGTGCAATGCCGGGTCGTGTACTACAAAATTTAAAGAAATCGCAAAGTTCCAATCCTGTATTTGTATTAGATGAAATTGATAAAGTAGGAAGTGATTACCATGGCGACCCATCTTCTGCATTATTAGAAGTATTGGATCCAGAACAAAATACAAAGTTCTATGATAATTTCTTAGAATTAGATTATGACTTAAGTAAAGTAATGTTTATTGCTACAGCAAACTCTTTATCTACCATTCAGCCTGCTTTGCGCGACCGTATGGAGATTATTGAAGTTACAGGTTATACTACAGAAGAAAAAATTGAAATTGCAAAACGCCATTTAATTCCGAAAACAATTGAAGATACAGGCTTAACAAAAAATCAATTTAAGTTAAGCGATAAATTTATTGAAAAAGTAATTGAAGATTATACACGCGAAAGTGGCGTGCGTTCATTAGAAAAGCGTTTTGGTAAATTAGCTCGTAACGTTGCCATGCATGTTGCGATGAATAAAAAATCGGCAATTAAATTTGATGAAGCTTTTCTTTTAAAGGTATTAGGTCCATCACATAGTAAAGATAAATACCAGGGTAATGATGTTGCAGGCGTTGTTACAGGCCTTGCGTGGACACCAGTTGGTGGAGATATTTTATTTATTGAAACTAGCTTAAGCAAAGGTAAGGGCGGCAAGTTAACCCTTACTGGTAATTTAGGTGAAGTAATGAAAGAGAGTGTTACCATTGCACACGAATACTTAAAATCTCATTTTAATTTGTTAGGATTAAATCCTGATGTGTTTGATAATTGGAACATACATGTACATGTACCCGAAGGTGCAACTCCAAAGGATGGCCCAAGCGCAGGTATTGCCATGTTAACCGCATTAGCTTCTGCATTTACACAACGCAAAGTAAAAAAGAGTTTAGCTATGACGGGTGAAATAACTTTACGTGGTAAAGTTCTACCTGTTGGTGGAATAAAAGAAAAATTACTAGCGGCTCGCCGCGCAGGAATTAAAGAAGTTGTTTTGTGTGCTGATAATCGTAAAGATGTAGATGACATTAAAGCCGAATACCTAAAAGGAATGAACTTTAATTATGTAACAGAAATGAAGGAAGTGTTGGAGTTCGCCTTGTTGAAGGAGAAAGTTAAGAATGCGATTGAGGTTACGGTTTAATAATCAAATAAATTATTAGATAGATTAAAAGCATCAAGATTTTCTTGATGCTTTTTTATTTCTTCACTACCTTAAATGTTTTCTTACCCTGCACTGCATTTACTTCAATAAAATAGATGCCAGCTGTAAATTCGCTGATATCAATTGTAGTAGCATTCGTTAATTCATCTTTGCTCACTAGCAAAATACTTTTTCCTAATACATCATTAATTTCAATATTTTCAATTTCTAAAGTAGTACTTAAATTATCTATGCGTAAAATATCTTCGCATGGATTTGGGTAAACAAGTAGGTTTGCATCTAATTCTAAATTATTTTTAAAAGCAAGCACTTGCGCAAGCCACACGCTATCTGCCCACTGTGGGTTATCAATGTAAGGATTACGATTATCTTG
Organism: Bacteroidota bacterium; assembly: GCA_016702705.1. Classification (GTDB taxonomy): domain Bacteria; phylum Bacteroidota; class Bacteroidia; order B-17B0; family Aurantibacillaceae; genus JADJDM01. The sequence continues at coordinate 57,756 of JADJDM010000024.1, forward strand.
CAAATTGTATATAGCGTTATTTCTGTTTATTTCTTTTGTGCTAACTGGGTCAAAATGATGCCAGCCAATTAGTACGTTTAATTGCCAAGGTAATATGGTAGATAAATTGGTTGCTGCTGATGTTGTCCAACCAGCGTCTTCACTTTCATAACGTGTACTCATATAAAAATAGGAGCGAGCTAAATCTCCTTTGTATTCATCTATTGGCTCAAAAGCACTTCCATTATATCCTAGGTCTGTAGCTATACCTAAGGTGCTTCCGTTTGTAGATGTCCAAAATATAGTTCCATTGTTAGCAAAAGGCCAACTACTTCTTTGCCCATTAACATACCCATCCGTTGCATAAATGTGAAATAAATCACTTTGCGGGCCGCTAACCGAGTTAAACCAACTTTGTGGCCAAGAATGCTCTCTGTTATAACAATCACCTTCTGCTGTGTAATTACCGCATTGGTCGCTGCTGTAGGTAAATTGGTATGCAGGTGTTCCACTAGGAATGTCACTATAAATATCCCAAATTTTCCCGTTCGATTTTTTATCTGTTGTATTAAATGCGGACCACAATCCGTTGTAGCTTACAACCGTGTGGTTTTTGATAATATTATGGAGTGCCGTTTTTAAAGGCTGCCCCGTTAATCCTTGCGCTGAGTTGTAATAACCTGCTGGTATTTGCGCAATGCCAATGGATGATAGTAATAGTAATGAAAATAAAAATCTAAACATAAGCTAGGTCTTAGTAAAGTAAAGATAAGGTTAATTACTTGTAAAAGCAACGGAATTAGACGAGTGAAAAAAAATTACCTCGGATACTCAATCCTCACATGATAAATATTCATTAAACGTTTTTGAATATTTTTTTAATAACGTTAATATCTCTAAAAGTAATATCCGAATTAATAAATTGCTGCTCTTCAATTTGCGAATTAATAATACGCTCAACTAATTCATCAATAGTAACTGCATCGTAATTTTTTAAACTTCTGGATGATGCTTCAATGCTATCTGCCATCATCAATACAGCTGTTTCCTTACTAAACGGAACAGGGCCAGGATATCTAAAGTTTTCTTCGTCAGTTTGTGTTGCGCCAAACTCATTAACCGATTTTTTATAAAAATAACGTGTTAAACTTGTTCCGTGATGTGTTCTTATGAAATCTATAATTTGTTCAGGTATTCTGTTTTTACGTGCAAGCTCAACACCTTTTATAACGTGGTTAATAATAAGGTGAGCACTTTCTTCATAACTTAATTCTTCATGTGGGTTTGAACCTGCAACTTGATTTTCAGTAAAATAGCGAGGGTTTTCCATTTTACCTATATCATGATACATAGCGCCAGTTCTAATAAGTAAAGGATTTCCACCAACTTTTTGTATCGCCTCTTCAGCTAAACTAGCAACTTGTAAGGTGTGTTGAAACGTTCCGGGAGCACGCGTAGCAAGTTCTCGAAGTAGGGTAGAGTTGGAGTCGGCCAATTCTAACAAAGTAAAGTCGCTTACAAACCCAAATAATTTTTCGAAAATAAAAATCATTGGATAAGCAATCAAGATCATAAGCGAAGAAGCTGCATAAGCATAATAATCACTTAGGGTGATCGCACTATGTTGTGTTTCTAAAATAAGCGATAATGATGTATATGCAAATGAATAAACAAGTAACACAACAATGCCCGAAACTATAAGTTGCGAACGACGCACCATGTTGGCAATACTGAAAATAGCAGCAATACCAGCCAGTGTTTGTATAAAGAAAAACTCAAATTTATCTCCTGCAAAAAACGAAGTAAGTAATACAATATTTAAATGGGTAAACAATGCAGTACGTGTATCAAAAAAGGCTCGAATAATAATCGGGGCAATGGTAAACGGAATAATGAATAAATTTACTTTATCGGTTAATGAAACTCGGTTTGCTAAAAACACAAATAGCAACGTTACAAGCACAATAAATGATACATGCGTATTCTGTGCGAAAATATTTTTTCTAAAAAAAGCCAAGAATAAAAATATCATGCTCATACATAAAAATGCTGCAATAAACTGTCCTAGTAGCAGCAGCAAATCATCAGCAGTGCTGGTTTCTGCGTTGTTTAGTTCTATTTTAAATGAGTTTAGTATCTCATATTTTTCATCACTAATAATTTCCCCGCGGCTTATAATAATTTGCCCTTTTACAATTTTATTTTTTGTAGGTAAAATATTATTCAGTTCCTGACTAAGGAATTTTTTAGTTAATGAATCGTCATAAAAAACAGAAATAGCAATGCAGTTTTCTAACTGATTAATTAGTTCGTTTTTATTTTTTATGGTAGAAGCATTTACTCGTTCAACAATTAATTTATCAGCACTTGATAAGTTGTAAAAATCGTTCGCATCTTTTTCTTCTGCAATACCATTGTTTAATACGTAAATACTTTTGTCTTCTTTTGAGTTTTGAAGTAATTCGTTATTCTCAATAATCCCTTTGTTGGCAATTGTTTCAAGGATTTCTTTTCCAATTAAATATTCGTTGCTTTTGTCTTTTATAATAGTGTCGAACGAATTTATTTTCTCTTTTAGTAAAGTTGAATTATTAACGAAATATAATTTCGATTCATTTGTTGCATTCGTTTTTTCTTTCTCAAAATCACTTTCGGTTTTATAAATGGGGAAATCAAACGGGGCAATTAAATTTTCGTAGTTCCAAGGTTTTCCTTTTGCTTGATTAAACTCGTATTTGTATCTATTTTGTTTTGGTAATAAACAAACAATTACTAAAATAGAAATACTAAATAATAATGCTTTGTACCAAAGCGCATGTTTATCTCTTAAAAATCCTATTAAACTCGACACGTAATTATATTTGACTCAAATTTCAGATAAAGCAATGTATGTTTTACGAATGGAAATATAATTTTTCAACATTCATTTAGTGTGTAGGACAATTTGACGTGTTTTCGGGTCATAATTATTTGATATTAAGTTGTTTGTGTCTTTATGGGTGATATATATTAGTTGGTTATATTGTTAATCAAATTCATCTAAAAAAAGCGGCTCTTAACTGTAAATACTTACTTTTGGACTGTTCTAAAAAATAAACTATGCAAGAAGTATATATTGTTTCGGCGGTTCGTACGCCAATCGGAAGTTTTAACGGAGTTCTTTCTTCGGTACCTGCGGGTAAATTAGGAGCAGCAGCTATTAAAGGTGCGCTTGATAAAATTAAATTAGATGGTAAAGAGGTTGAAGAAGTTCTTATGGGCTGTGTTCTTCAAGCTAATTTGGGTCAGGCACCTGCACGTCAGGCAGCTAAGTTTGCAGGTTTACCAAATGAAGTACGTTGTACTACAGTAAATAAAGTGTGTGCTTCCGGGTATGAAAGCAGTTGCACAAGCAACACAAGCTATTAAGCTAGGTGATGCTTCTGTAGTAATTGCAGGCGGAATGGAGAATATGAGTAATGTTCCTTATTATTTAGATAACGCACGTAACGGTTACCGTTTAGGAAATGGTGTTGTTACGGATGGCTTGGTTAAAGATGGTTTAACAGATGTTTACCACAATAACCACATGGGAAATAGCGCGGAGTTATGTGCTAAGGACATGAATATTTCTCGCGAAGAGCAAGATGCTTTTGCAATTGAATCATACAAACGTTCACAAGCTTCTTGGGCAGCAGGAAAATTTAACGAAGAAATTGTTGGGGTAGAAGTTCCACAAAAGAAAGGTGATGCTCTAGTTGTGAAAGAAGATGAAGAATACAAACAAGTTAAGTTTGAAAAAATTCCTGAGTTACGTCCAGTGTTTCAAAAAGACGGAACAGTAACTGCTGCAAACGCTTCAACATTAAATGATGGCGCAGCTGCATTGGTCTTAATGAGCAAAGAAAAAATGGAATCATTAGGATTAAAGCCTTTAGCAAAAGTTGTTTCTTACGCTGATGCTGAACAAGCTCCTGAGTGGTTTACTACAGCTCCAAGTATTGCTTTACCAGCTGCGGTTGCAAAAGCAGGTTTAAAAATGTCGGATATCGAATTTTTTGAATTAAACGAAGCATTTTCTGTTGTAGGTTGTGCAAACAATAAATTAATGAATTTAGATCCTGCAAAAGTTAACGTTAATGGCGGTGCTGTTTCTTTAGGACATCCATTAGGAGCTTCAGGCGCTCGTATCATTGTTACTTTAATAAATGTATTAAAACAAAACAACGCGCGTTACGGTGCAGCAGCTATTTGTAATGGCGGTGGTGGTGCAAGCGCAGTTGTAATCGAAAACATTAAATAATTAATCTGGGTTGATTTGGAAATTAATTTACATTTTCAAATCAACCCATTTTCAAATTACCAAATTCTTTTATGTACGGTATTTGTAATTTAAGTATAGTTCCCTGCAGGGCAGAAGCATCTAATAAAAGCGAGATGGTAACACAGCTTTTGTTGGGAGAGCATTTTACTATACTTGAAGAAACAGAAGAATGGCGTAAAATTAAAATTGCACATGATGGTTACGAGTGTTGGATTAACCACAAGCAATACGCTCCAATAAAAGAAAAAACATTTACTTCTCTTGAGCAACACAAAGCTCCGCTATCAAACGAACTTTTTTCGATTGTAAAAAATAAAACTGCCAATGAGTCTTTTCCTATTGCAATGGGAAGTTCATTACCTTTTTGTGAAAAGGGGAAGTTTAGATTAGAAGAAAGTAGTGAATATGAATTTGATGGTAATTTAAAATCAGCTCAAGAAAAAACGTACGATACTATTATTCAAACAGCTTTATTGTTTTTAAATGCTCCGTATTTGTGGGGAGGAAGAACATGCTGGGGGATTGATTGTTCTGGTTTCACGCAAATGGCATTTGCATTAAATGGTTTTCAATTACCACGTGATGCTTACCAACAAGCAGAGTTAGGAACACCATTAAGTTTTGTTGAAGAAGCAGAACCTGGAGATTTAGCTTTTTTTGATAATGAAGAAGGAAAAATTGTTCACGTTGGAATTGTAATGAGCGATAATCATATCATTCATGCCTCAGGAAAAGTTAGAATTGATAAGTTTGATCATTACGGAATTTTTCATTCGGAAAGAAAAAAATATTCTCACTTACTTCGTGTAGTGAAGAGAATGATTTAATCTCTTGCTTTTATTCTAACAGCAGGATTACCTCTATAAATTGAATTCGCATCTAAATCTTTTGTTGCAATAGATGCAACGGCTAAAACAGTATTTTCATTTACTGTAACATTAGGCCCAACAAGGCTTTTAGCGCCAATCCAAGCACCTTGTTTAATATGTATTTTTCCAATAATTAAATCGAAGGTTTCTTTTTTGTAATCATGATTACCACAAAGCAGCATGGCGCCTTGTGAGATGCAAACATTGTCTTCAATAATTACATCATCTAAATTATCTATCCACACTTATTCACCAATCCAAACATTGTTTCCAATTGTTAAGCGCCAAGGATATTTAATGTTTACGTGGGGTTTAATTACAACACCGCTTCCGATTTTTGCTCCGAATAATTTTAATAAAAAAACTTTGCATCCGCTAAATGGGAAACCTGATTTTATCCAGCAAAGATTTGTGTAGTACCAAATAAAACGTTTAATAAAACCTGCACCTGGATTATACCAAGAGTTCGAGAATGATGCTAAGTTTTGTTTTGATGCCATTTAATTTATTCAACTTTTTTAAAACGCATTTGTAATACGCCCCAAAAAGCTTCTTTAAATATTTTTGTACTCATTTTAGAATAACCTTCTTCTCTATCTTTGAAGGAAATTGGAACTTCCTGAAGTTTAAACCCTTTTTTGTAAGCGTTATATTTCATCTCAATTTGAAATGCATAACCCATGAAACGAATCGAATCAAGTTTAATTGCTTCTAATACTTTACGTTTATAACATTTAAAACCTGCAGTTGTATCTTTAATGGGCAACCATAAAATCATTCGCACATAAACTGAAGCAAAATAGCTCATCATAATTCTTCCTAGTGGCCAGTTTTTTACGCTTCCACCTTTTGTATAACGAGAGCCAATAGCAAGGTCGCAAGTTGTTTCACAAGCTTCTAATAAACGAATTAAATCATCTGGGTTGTGTGAAAAATCACAATCCATTTCAAAAATATAATCGTATTGATTTTTAATTGCCCACTTAAAACCATGAATGTATGCGGTTCCTAAGCCTAGTTTACCTTTGCGTTCTTCAATAAATAATTGTGAAGGATATTCTTGTTGTAGTTTTTTTACAATTTCAGCTATACCATCAAGAGAACCGTCATCAACAATAAGGACATGAAATTCTTTGAATAATAAAAAAACATAACATAGCATTTTTTCTACATTTTCTTTTTCATTATAAATAGATATAATTACTAAATTTTTTGCCACGGCGTCTTAGGATGCGAATATACAACTAATATCCAATAACGCAGAAATCGGAATTAATTGTCTTTTTTGGGCGGTTAAAATATGTTAATCAACTAAGTCAATAATTTCATAAAGAGCTGTTTTTTAGACCTTAAATTTCATTTTAACTATTTTAACAGCTCGCTTGGTCGAAATGCAGGGTTACCTTTGGCTAGTTCGGGGTATTTTTGGTGTCTATTACAAAAACATGAAAAAAACAATTACACTTTTATCCCTAGGTCTCGTTTTATTTTCTTTCTCTTCAAAGAAGGAAATAGGGGTAGAATTTGGAACAGCGAGTTATTATCACAATAAATTTAATGGCAGAAAAACTACTTCGGGCGAACGCTTTAGTAACGATAGTTTAACAGCAGCTCATAAAACATTACCATTAGGAACTTTTGTAATGGTAACCAATTTAAAGAACGATTCAGTTGTTTACGTTAAGATTAACGATCGTTTACCATATAAATCTAAACGTAGTATTGATTTAAGCGTAAAAGCGGCAAAACAGCTTAATTTCATAAAGGCGGGTTTAACGAAAGTGCGGATTGAAGTTTTGCCAAGTATTAAAGGTTAATTAATTCAGAAACAAAAAAAGAGGGAAGCAATAGCTTCCCTCTTTTTTTGTTGAGTATATCACAAAAAAAACGGCTCAACCTAGGTTGAGCCGTTTTCAGTTATTGATGAATCAATAATTATTTGTTGATAACAACACGCTTAGTAACTAAAGTACCACCATTGTTAACTTTAACAATGTAAGAACCAGCAGCTAAGTTTGTTAAATCGATAGAGTTGTTTCCTTTTGCTAATTTAGAAGAGTAAACATTTTCTCCGATGATGCTGTAAACAGCAACAGATGAGTTGTTTTCAGTAGCTTTCACTGTGAAAACACCAGCATTTGGGTTAGGGAAAATAGATACTACATCAGAAGCAACGTTAGATTTGATACCAACTAATGGAGCCTCAGCGATTTCGATATCATCTAAAGCAATAACACAAGCCTTTGCAGCATCGTTATTAACAGCTCTGAAACCTAGGTAATAAGTACCTGTTGTAGCAGGAGTAAAATCAACTGAATCTTGAACATAAGCAGCAGATTGTGCAATAGCAGTTAATGGCATTAGATTAGTAGTTAAAGTAGCAGGAGTATTATCGCTACCCATGTTAATTTCTAATTGAGCAGCTAATGTTGGTAAAGCATTAGGAACCCATCTCCAGTATTTTAAACGGTAAGTAGTTCCACCTGTGAATGATAAACAACCAGTGATTAAAGTTTGCTCACTTAAACCAGCTTGAGGATTACCTGCACCATCGTTCTCATAAACTAACATATTGTTTGTTCCTGTGTTAGGGAAGTTGTTGTCCCACTGCCATCCACTAGTAGATAAATCAGTGTTATAATTTAAATAGTTAGTTAAATCTGGATCAGCAGCTTCAAAGCTATTTGTCATTGGAGTAGAAACAGTTGGGTAAGTTTCAACTGTAGCACTTGTAGCATTATTTGCTAAAGAAGCATCATTAGTAACAACTAAACCAACAGCAACAGTGTGAGTTGCAACACCGCTTAAATCAGCAGTAGCAGTAAAAGTATAAGTAACTGAGCTACCTGCATTAATAGTACCAGTGTAAGTTTCGTTTACTGGAGCACCTCCATCAACTGACATACTAACACCAGGATTAACGATTGGATTCATACCAACATTGTTAATAGTAACACTAACTGGAGAAGTTGCAGATAAACCACAAGAAGCATCAGGAAGAACTACACCAGAAACAGAACCGTCATCAGAAGGTTGGTCTTCGATTTTAACATCGTCAACTAACCACCAATAATCCCAAAAACCAATGTATCTAAATTTTACTAAAACAGCAGCAGCATTACCTGCAGCAGCAGAGATATCAACAGATACAGTTTCAGGATCAGCTGATTCAGCATTTCCGCCTGTTGCATAAGAACCATTAACTTTGTATTCTGTCCAAGTAGTTCCACCATCAGTACTTACTCCAACAAATGTAGAGTCTAAGTATCTCATATAATGTTGTTCGAACACTAAGTTAACATTAGGATGACCAGTTAAATTAATAGGAGTAGCAGTTCTCATTTCAGCATCGTTAGGATCCGTTTGGCTAGTTCCATCAGAATCAAACATCGCAAAATTACCACCTGAAGTAGAGTTAATTAAAAATCCTGTAGGCGATTGGTTAGGACCAGTAGTTCCAATAACCCAAGTTTGGCCTAAACTTAAATTATCAACGAAAGTCCAATTTGCAGGAGTTGAGAAGTCATCAGACCAAACAATTGCTTGAACCTCATTTGGGTTTGTAACCTTAGTTTTTGCTACAGAAACGTTTTTGTTTCTGAAACCTGTACCTTTGGTCATTTTTTTCTTAGCTGTTTGCGCGAAAGAACCTCCGGCTAACAAAACTGAAAAAGCTAATAAGTAGATTTTTTTCATGTGTTTATATTTAAAATTAATTTGGAGGTAAAGATAAAATTAAATTTTCTTTACAACACTAAATTTCCTGCCTTTTTTATACTTATTTTTACATTTTAACATTTCATGATGCAAAAAATAGATATTCTGGCAATTGGAGTTCATCCTGATGATGTTGAGTTATCATGCAGCGGTACTTTACTTAAACACATTGCCGCTGGTAAAAAATGTGCGATTCTTGATTTAACAAAGGGAGAGTTGGGAACTAGGGGTAGTGCTGAGCTACGAACTATTGAAGCAAACAACTCCTCAAAACTAATGGGACTTACATTTCGTTATCAATTAGACTTAAAAGATGGTTTTTTCTTAAACAATGAGGAAAGTATAAAAGAAATATGTAAAGTCATTAGAGCTTCGCAACCAGAAATTGTTTTAGCAAATGCAGTAGAAGATAGGCACCCAGATCATGGGCGTGCAGCTAAATTAATTGCCGACGCATGCTTTTATTCGGGGCTTTCAAAAAATGAAACTGAATTTAATGGCGTTAAACAAGGCGCTTGGAGGCCAAAAGCTGTTTATCACTACATACAAGATCATTATATTCACCCTGATTTTGTAATTGATGTTACAAATTATGCAGAAAAAAAACGTGAAGCGATTATGTGTTTTTCCTCTCAATTTTTTGACCCTAAAAGTACAGAGCCTCAAACCCCAATTTCGAGTGCGGAGTTTATAGAGAGTTTATTTGCTAAAATGAGCATATGGGGAAGAGCAATGGGAGTGAAGTATGCAGAAGGTTTTACAGTTACTCGTTACCCTGGAGTGGATAATTTATTTGATTTGAAATAATTGTGAAAATTAAACATCCAATAGTTTTAAGTTTATTAAGCGCTTTTCTATTGAGCATTTCGTGGCTACCGTATTGCACTATTTTTATTTTTGTAGCCTTTGTTCCTTTGTTTTTTATTACTGAACATTACGATTCACGTCACGCAATTAAGCGCCGAAAAATTAAGCAGTTTGGACTAATATTTTTATCACTTTTACTTTGGAATCTTTTAACTACTTGGTGGGTTTATAATGCAAGTCCCGCTGCCGTTTTAGCATTTGTACTGAATGCATTATTTATGACATGGGTTTTTCGTTTGTCGGTTTGGTTTGGACGTTATGTTCCAAAATCACTGGCACTATTTGTTATTATTCCGTTTTGGTTGAGTTTCGAATATCTTCATCAGCAGTGGGATTTAAGTTGGACTTGGTTAAACTTAGGAAATGTGTTTGCTTTTCAATCCTCATGGGTGCAATGGTATGAGTTTACCGGTGTTTCGGGGGGCACTTTGTGGATTTGGTTAATTAATATTCTTGTATTCTCAATTTTAAAAGAGAAATCAATAGCAAGTGCTTGGAATAAAAGTAAATTAATAAAAGCAAGTTGCGTGTTAGTATTTCCTGTTTTAATTTCATTTGTTTTATTTTATACCGTTGATTCACGAATTAAAAGTTCACAACTAAAAGCACAAAATGTTTTAATTGTTCAACCCAATATTGACCCTTACAACGAAAAATTTACATCTGATCAGCAAACACAATTGGATAAGTTAATGCGCTTGGTTTTTGAAAAGGATTCGAGTTTAATTAGACAGGCAAACTATTTAGTTTTACCCGAAACTTTTTTAACAGAGAATGTTTGGGAAGCAGAACTGGAGCAAGCAAGTGCCATATTGTTTTTAAAAGAAAAGCTATTGAGTGTAAATCCAGATTTGGTAATTATTACTGGTGCTAATACTTTACAAGATTATATGGCTAATGAGTATATTCCCGAGTCGGCTCATAAGTTTAGAGATGGACCGGGTTATTATGACTTTTTTAATACTGGATTGCAAATTGATAATTCGGAACATTGCCAAGTGTATCACAAATCAAAATTAGTTCCTGGCGTAGAAATAATGCCATTCCCATGGTTATTAAAACCACTTGAGGATTACGCAATTAAATTAGGCGGTACATTCGGAAGTTTAGGCACTCAAAAAGAAAGAATAGCTTTTTTAAATAAAAAAAATGCAATTAAAGTAGCGCCAGTTATTTGTTACGAAAGTGTTTATCCAGAATATGTTACTGGTTACATTAAAAACGGGGCAAATTTTATAGCAATCATAACCAACGACGGTTGGTGGGGAGAAACCCCAGGGTATAAACAACACTTAGCTTATGGTGCATTAAGGGCTATTGAAACTCGTAAGCCAATTGTAAGGTCTGCTAATACAGGGGTTTCATGTTTTATTAATGAACAAGGTGTGTTGTCTCAACAAACACCGTATTGGGAAGAAGCGGTTATTCAATCAACTATTTATCCAAATACATTCGAAACTTTTTTCGTTCGTTTTGGAGATTTTTTAGCAAAAGCAGCCTTGGTTGCAATGCTTGGTATTTTTGTTCTTGGAATTACAAAACGTTTTATTAAAAGGTAGAAGTAATTACTTAAGAAAATTGTTGTTTTTTGAGTTCAAGAATTGTTGAATTATTGACCTTTATTTTAAAACACAATAATTCAATATCTAAGCAATTAATTATTTGGATTGCTGTTCTCTTAACCAAGCTAATGCCTTTTCACGGTTATCAAAAAAGCGAGTAGGAACAAAAGGTTTACTTACTTGAAGGTATAATTTCCCTAAAATACTTTCGTGTAATTTAGTGCTATACATTGCAACTGCTTTAACATGGTGACTATATTCTTCCGAAGCGCCTGCTCTTCGGGCGTCAGCACTCGCGTCCATGTAGCCTTCCGATTCCATTAAAACAACGAATTTTTTACCAGGAAGGTAATCAAGCGATAATTGTTTTGATTCCCAAATATCTTTTTCTTGCAACTTCACATCTTTCTTTACTATAAACTCTATTAGCAAATCATCATGCACATGCATTTTAAAGGAAGGAGTCTCAAAGGTTTTCATAAGAAGTATTAGAAATTTGTATTGTAAATATACAAATTTCTAATAACTCAAAATAGGCCCCAACCATTTTTCTGCCTCAGCAACACTCATGTTTTTTCTCTTTGCATAATCTGCAACTTGTTCCTGATTTATTTTACCTGTCCCAAAATAGTGAGAGTCTTTGCTTCCAATATAGAACCCACTTACAGCGGCTGTTGGCACCATTGCTAAACTATCAGTTAAAATGATTCCTGTATTTTTTTCTACATCCAATAATTTCCAAAGAGTTAGTTTCTCAGTATGGTCGGGTTGTGCTGGATAACCTGGAGCTGGACGGATACCTGCGTATTCTTCCTTAATCAAGTCTTCGTTTTTAAGATTTTCATCTTTTGCATAACCCCAATATTCTTTACGAACTTTTTTATGCATTAATTCTGCAAATGCTTCGGCTAATCTATCTGCTAAAGCTTTCAACATGATTGCACTATAGTCGTCATGATCAGCTTCAAAACGCGCCACATGTGCATCGATGCCGATGCCGGTTGTTAATGCGAAAGCTCCGATAAAATCATTGGACCCTTCGAGTGCCTCAGGGGCCAATGATTTTGGTTTTACAAAATCAGATAAGGCAACATTGTATTGCCCCGCTGGTTTTTTACTTTGCTGACGAATAGTGTGTAAAGTTGCAATTTGTTTTTCGTTTTCATAAACTGCAATATCATCTTCATTAATTGTATTTGCAGGATAGATTCCAATTACAGCTCTTGCTTCTAACCATTTTTCGGAAATGATTTTTTTAAGCATTGCTTGCGCATCGTTAAATAATTTAGTTGCTTCAGCGCCGCGTGTTGCATCCGATAATATTTTAGGATACGAACCTTTCATTTCCCAACTGTGGAAAAATGGCGTCCAATCAATGTATTCAGCTATTTCGTTTAAATCGTAATTGGTAAACACTTTGTTGCCTGTAAAGCTTGGTTTTACAATTTCTTGTTTGCTCCAATCAATTGGGAATTTATTTTCTCTTGCTTCAGCTAATGATAAAAATTTATTTTGTGATTGTGCATTTTTATTTTGTTCACGTACGCGCTCATAATCTTTATTTACTTCTGCCATAAACGCACCGCGTAATTCTTCAGAAATTAAACTACTTGCAACAGGAACAGATTTACTTGCATCATTTACATGTACAACTGGCCCCGAATAATTTTGTGCAATCTTTACAGCGGTGTGCACTTTAGAAGTAGTCGCACCACCTATTAATAAAGGAGTTTTAAAATTTAAACGCTCCATTTCTTTTGCTACGTGAACCATTTCATCTAATGATGGAGTAATTAATCCACTTAATCCAATAATATCAACGTTATGTTTTTTAGCTTCTTCTAAAATTTTATCGCATGAAACCATCACACCTAAATCTATGATTTCATAATTGTTACACGCTAGTACAACACCAACAATATTTTTACCAATATCATGTACATCACCTTTAACGGTTGCCATTAATATTTTTCCAGCATTTGTTCTGCCGTTTCCAACTATACCAGCTTTAGCATTATCTTCTTTTTCTTTTAATAAATGTGGTTCAAGATACGCAACTGCTTTTTTCATTACACGTGCGCTCTTTACTACTTGTGGTAAAAACATTTTTCCACTTCCAAATAAATCACCTACCACATTCATTCCATCCATTAATGGACCTTCAATTACGTGTAATGGTCTTCCTAATTTTAAGCGTGCTTCTTCTGTGTCTTCATCAATGTATTCTACAATTCCTTTTACTAATGCATGACTTAAACGCTCTTCCACTGTGCCTTTTCGCCAAGCTTCATCTTTTTCTGTCTTCTCTTTTGTAATTCCTTTTAATGATTCAGCATGCTCAACCAAACGCTCTGTTGCATCATCTCTTCTGTTTAATAAAACATCTTCAACTAACTCTAATAATGTTTTATCAATATCATCGTACACTTGTAATTGCGATGGATTCACAATTCCCATGTCCATTCCATGTTTTATAGCATGGTATAAAAATGCTCCGTGTATTGCTTCACGAACATGGTCGTTACCGCGGAAAGAGAAAGAAACATTACTTACACCACCACTAACTTTTGCATATGGAAGATTTTCTTTAATCCATTTTGTTGCATTAAAAAAGTCTAATGCGTTTAAACGATGTTCTTCCATTCCTGTTGCAACAGGGAAAATATTTGGATCGAAAATAATATCTTGTGCAGGGAATTCAACTTTGTTTACTAAAACATCATAAGCACGTTTGCAAATTTCTTTTCTTCTTTCTAATGTGTCAGCTTGACCAACTTCATCAAAAGCCATTACAATTACTGCTGCACCGTATTGTTTAATTTTTAATGCTTGTTCAATGAATTTTTCTTCGCCTTCTTTTAATGAAATGGAATTTACAATTGCTTTTCCTTGTACACATTTTAAACCTGCTTCTATCACTGTCCATTTAGAAGAGTCAATCATAATAGGCACTCTACAAATATCAGGTTCGGATGCGATTAAATTTAAGAAGGTAGTCATAGCTTGTTCGCTGTCTAACATTCCTTCATCCATGTTTACATCAATGACTTGTGCGCCGCCTTCCACTTGTTCGCGGGCAATAGATAATGCTTCTTCAAAATTTCCTTCTTTAATTAAGCGTAAGAATTTTTTAGAACCAGTAACGTTTGTACGTTCACCCACATTCATGAAATTACTTTCAGGTGTTAGTGTAAAAGGTTCTAATCCGCTTAAGTGCATTAAATGGTCAGCTTCTGGTTTTTACGTGGAGCTGCATTCTTTGCTAATTCAGCAATACGTTTGATGTGTGCTGGAGTTGTTCCACAGCAACCACCAACAATATTTAAAAAGCCTGCTTTTAAAAAGTCTTCTATTTGATGCCCCATCTCGTGTGCATCTTGATCGTATTCACCAAATTGATTTGGTAAACCTGCATTTGGATATGCACTAACATAAAATGGGGCTTTATTAGAAAGTTCTTCTAAATACGGGCGCATATCTTTTGCACCCAATGCACAATTTAAACCAACGCTTAATAAATTAACATGAGAAACAGAATTTAAAAATGCTTCTGTTGTTTGTCCCGAAAAAGTTCTTCCACTTGCGTCTGTAATTGTTCCCGAAACCATTACTGGCATTTTTCTGTCAATCGATTCACAATAATTTTGAATAGCGAACAATGCAGCTTTTGCATTTAATGTATCGAAAATGGTTTCAACCAATAATAAATCTGCGCCGCCATCAATTAATCCTTTTACTTGCTCAGTGTATGCAGTAACTAATTCATCAAATGTTATTGCTCTAAATCCTGGGTCGTTAACGTTTGGTGATAATGACAAAGTACGATTTGTTGGCCCTAGTGCACCAGCAACAAATTTTGGAATACCTGCAAATTGCGGGAATTCAGCATAAAATTCTTTAATTGCTTCTTTAGCAACTTTAGCCGATTCGTAATTTAATTCGTAAGCTAAACTTTGCATGTCGTAATCAGCCATAGCAATAGTTGTTGCACTAAAAGTGTTGGTTTCAATAATATCAGCACCAGCTTTTAAATATTCTTTATGAATGGTTTTAATAATTTGTGGTTGAGTAATCGACAATAAATCATTATTACCCTGCAAATCTTTTGGCCAATCAGCAAAACGCTTTCCTCTGAAATCTTTTTCTTCTAGTTTGTATTGCTGAATCATGCTGCCCATTGCACCATCAATTACTAATACTCTTTTTTCTAATTCTTTTTCAATTTGTGTCATATCATTTACAGTTTTTTAGTTGACTGTTCCAACATATATTTTCGTGTTGTATTCTAATCTTACTTTATTATTTTCTTGATAGCGCTGATAAATTTTACGCAGCACATACATCATGTATTCGTATTCTTTACTATCTGCATTGGGCATATAGCTTGATGAAAGCACGCGACCACGTAAACCAAACAAATCAACATCTTGAAAGTTTGGTAATGTATATTCTTGATAATTTCCTTTTCCGAAAAACGTATTAAATACTTCTGCGGATTGTGTGTTTTTATGATTTACTTGTGCGTAGTCGGTTGCAAACATGTGAAGGAACTCTTCGTATAGTTTTAAAAAATCATTGCCTTCTGTTTTTCTATCGTTCCATATTAAAGCAACTTGAGCATTTGGTTTTAAAATGCGTTTGCATTCTGCTTTAAATTTTTCTTTGTCAAACCAATGAAATGCTTGCGCAACAATAATTCCATCAATTGAATTGTTTTCTAATGTTGTAGCAACATCGTTTGCATTAACAGAAGTAAATTCTTTATATTCTTTCAATATATCTTCAGCAGCTTCACGCATTGCATCATTAGGTTCAATACCAATAACTTTAAAATTATTTTTTAAAAAGAGTTCAGCCGAAATACCTGTTCCGCTACCAATATCGGCAATAGTTGTGTTTGCAGAAAAATGATTTTTTTCCAATAGCACGTCCACAACACCTTGTGGGTAGTGTGGTCGGAACTTGATGTAGTTTTCTACACGGTCCGAAAATCTATTTTCTGCATTTGTATTCATAAAAAAATCCCTTCACACGCAAGCGGAAGGGATTAGTAATTTATTTTGATAATATTATTTAAACTAATTTTTTCCAACTTATTTGTATTCTATTCTTTTGCAAGAATGAAAAACGATTTCCCACCTTCAGCGTTAGTTAATTAGTTGATTAAGGTTATGAGTAAAACTAATAACTACTATCTATTTCTCCAATTACTAAATCAGGGTTGGTAAGGTTTCATAGGGCGTGTCCCTCCACCTTTCGTAATAAGTACCTTAAAGAACGTGATGCAAATATAAATAAAACCAATTTAATGGAATAAACTTAATTTACCTCTTTTTAAACAATTTCCTTACTCTCTATTTCTTCTTTTATCATCATTGCCTTGAAACGCTTCAAGCACCCAAGTTACAACTGATAGTATTAAACTGAATAATAAAGCTCTCCAAAAATTATCTACATGAAATCCATTCACAATTTTTGAAGCCCATAATATTATTACAGCATTGATAACAAGGATAAACAATCCGAAACTAAAGATAGTAACAGGTATAGTTAAGAGAACAAGAATTGGTTTTACAATTGCATTGAAAAACGCAAGAACAACTGCAACTCCTAATGCGGTTAAAAACTATTGTCTGCAATTTCAACTCCAGGCAACAACATAGCAGTAATAAGCACTGCTAATGTTGATACCACCAATTTTACTATAAATTTCATTTCAAATTTTAATTCTACAATTCTCCTAACTTTCCCAAAAGTCAGGCTGAGCCTGTCGAAGCCCTACCAGCCTAAAATCCAACCAAAAATAAGCGGGGCAACAATGGTTGCATCACTTTCAACAATAAACTTAGGAGTTGTTTTGTCTAACTTGCCCCAAGTGATTTTTTCGTTTGGAACTGCGCCAGAGTATGAACCATAACTTGTTGTTGAATCAGAGATTTGACAAAAATAAGCCCAGAATGGAACATCATGCCACTCTAAATCTTGATACATCATTGGTACAACGCAAATAGGGAAATCACCTGCAATACCACCACCAATTTGGAAAAAACCAACACCTTTTCCTGCACTATTATTACGATACCACTCGGTTAACCAAACCATGTATTCGATACCTGATTTCATTGTGGTAGCTTTTAATTCGCCTTTAATTACATAAGAAAAAAATGTTTCCCATTGTACTATCTTCCCAACCTGGGCAAATGATAGGTAAATTCTTTTCTGCTGCAGCAAGCATCCAGCTGTTTGCTGGATCAATTTCATAATATTGTTTTAAAACACCTGAGTTCAACATTTTGTACATAAACTCATGTGGTAAGTAGCGCTCGCCTTTAGAATCAGCATCTTTCCACAATTCGTAGATGTGTTTTTGTAAACGACGGAAAGCTTCTTCTTCTGGAATACATGTGTCGGTAACACGGTTAAAACCATCTTCTAATAAATCCCACTCATCTTGCGGAGTTAAATCGCGGTAATTAGGAACACGTTTGTAATGTGAGTGAGCAACCAAGTTCATAATGTCCTCTTCTAAATTTGCCCCTGTACAAGAGATGATATCAACTTTTCCTTGACGTATCATCTCTGCTAATGACTTACCTAACTCGGCAGTACTCATAGCTCCAGCTAATGAAATTAGCATTTTACCACCTTCCATTAAATGTGTTTCATACCCCTTAGCTGCATCAACAACTGCTGCTGCGTTAAAGTGTAAGTAATGTTTCTCCATAAATTGGGAGATAGGACCTTTGTTTGCGCTTGAACTCATAATTATATGTTATTAACTTGTTAGAATTATTTTTAGGAACGCAAAAGTAAGGCTAATCTTTGAAAATAAGGGTTTAGGTGTAAAAAAATTGTGATTTGAGCATTATTTAAGTGTTAATTCGATTAATTAATGCTTGTAGTACACATAATTATCTTATTTTTGTAATAAGTAAAGCGAGTGAAAATCCTACAGGAAATCCTTTTCCGAAACCACCTTCGCTAAAAAACAAAAACATTTAAAAACAAAAACATGAAAAAACTTTTACTTTTTGGCGCTACGCTTTTCTCATTTGCAGCTGCTCAGGCACAGTGTACTGAATTATTTTTCTCTGAAATCGTTGAAGGTTCAGGAAATGATAAAGCATTCGAAATTTACAATCCTACTGCAAATCCTATTAATTTATCTAACTACCGCGTAGTTAGATTTTCAAATGGTTCACCTACTCCTGTAGATAGTTCAGCTTTGGTTGGTACTGTTGGTGCTTACGATGTGTTTACTTTAGTTAATGGGCAAACTGTCGCTGCCCCTAATTCTCCAGCTTGTAGTCCTGCTTTACAGGCAATGGCTGATCAATTAGATGCTCTATACCCTGCTTCAACCTATGCTAATGGAGATGATGCAATCTGTTTAGTTAAAATTTCTCCATATCAAATAATTCATATTTATGGTAGAATTGGTGAAGACCCAGGGACAGCTTGGACAGATGAGTTTCCTTTTAATGGTGGTACAGGTACCAGTTAACTGTTGACCACACCTTAATTAGAAAATCAACAGTACAAACACGGTGTAACAACAAATCCTACTTTTTTTGATGCATTTGCAGAATGGGATACATTACCTAAAAATACTTGGACAAACCTAAACATACACAGTTGTGCTTGTGGAACGGTTGGATTAAATAGTGCAACTAAAAGTAATACTTTATCAGTATTCCTAATCCAATAATGGTAATGATTTAACCATTGTTACAACTGGTGTTTCAAATTCTATTGTTTTAATTTATGCTTTAGGAGAAACGATTTTAGAAAAAACAACTACTACAGTTAATGAAATTGTGGCAATGAAAAATCTAAACTTAGCAAAAGGGATTTATTTTGTTAAAGTTAGAAATAATGGAAGTGCATTAGAATCCGTTCAGAAGATAATCGTTCAATAATAAATTAATTTTAAGCAAACTGCCTTCATTATCGAAGGCAGTTTGCTATTTTACCGAGATTATGAAAGTATTTTATATGAAATTTTTGTTGATTATCTGTTTAGTTAGTTCGATAAGTACATTTTCTCAGGAAAAATTTACTTTATCTGGAACCATTAAAGATGCAGAAACAAGTGAGACGCTTATTGGAGCAACTGTTATGTTGAAAGCAGGACTTGGTGGAGCTACTGACTTAGATGGTAATTTTTCAATTAAAGCTGAGCCTGGCACTTATGAAGTGGTTATTTCATTTGTTGGTTATGATACTCAAAAACAAAAGGTAAAATTAAATAAGGATTTAAAGTTAGATATTAAAATGTCAAGCAAAACGCTTGATGAAGTAGAAATTGTTGCCGATGTGGCTAAAATAAGAGAAACACCAGTTGCTTTTAGTAATATTAGCCAAACCAAAATTAATGAAGAATTGGCAGGCAAAGATATTTCGATGATGGTTAACTCTACACCGGGAGCTTATGCAACTGAGCAAGGGGGAGGTAGTGGAGATTCTCGTGTTACTTTGCGTGGATTTGATCAAAGAAATATTGGAGTGTTGGTTGATGGAATTCCAGTTAATGACATGGAAAACGGACAAGTTTTTTGGAGTAACTGGGATGGTTTATCAGAGATAACCAGAACAATGCAGGTTCAAAGAGGGTTGGGAGCTTCAAAGCTTGCAATTTCTTCTGTTGGTGGTACTATGAATATTATCACCAAGGGAATAGATGCAAAGAAGAGTTTTGTTGTAAAAAAGGATTGGGGAAATAATAATTATCAGCGTATTGGTTTAGCTTATACTTCTGGTTTTATAAAAAATAAATTTGGAGTAACATTAGCTGGTTCTTATAAAACTGGAGATGGATGGGTTGACCAAACTTGGACAAAAGCTTGGTCTTATTTTGCCTAAATTTCAATGGAAAATTAATAGTAGGCATTTAATTAGTGTAGGGGCTAACGGAGCACCTCAGAAACATGGTCAAAGATCTTTTAAATTGCCAATTGCCTTTTATAGTGAAAAAAATGCTTTAGAAAATGGGGTAAGTCAAACTCAAGTAGATTCGTTTTATCAACAACAATTATCTGTTGGGTATACGACAATTACTCAAAGAGAAAAAGGCTTAAGGTATAATTCTCATTGGGGAAATTTAAATGGAGAAAAATTTAATGAAAGGGTTAATTACTATCACAAACCATTATTTTCTTTTTCACATTATTGGAATATAAGTGATAAAATGAATTTATCTACTGTTGCTTATGCTTCTTATGGAACTGGAGGAGGAACTAGTAATAACACTTTCGGAGGGACTGCTTTTGCTCGTGATTCAATGGGATTATTGAACAATGCAAGATGCTTATGATGCGAACGCTAATGCAAATTTATTGATGCAAGTTCACAATTGTATAGCCCAGGGCATAAATCTAAATACCAAATTGTAGCGAATGAAAATAATCATAAATGGTATGGAGGATTATCAACTTTCACTTATAATATTGATTCAAATTTTACATATACTGGAGGTTTGGATATTAGACATTATAAAGGACTACTTTTGGAAGATTGTGATTTAAATATGCGGATTTTTATTGGGCCAACCCAGGATATAATCCAAATTCTCCAAGGGGACTAGGAGGCTATTTTACGAGTCAAGCTAAACGTGAAGGTGATAAATATAGTAATCGTGATTATGAAGGGTACGTAACTTGGGCGGGTGTATTTAATCAATTAGAATATAAGACAGAAAAGGGGGCAGCGTTTGCAACAGCAACTTTTTCTGAAACGTCATACAAAAGAGTTGATTACGCTAAAAAGAAAGATATTGTTTTAGATAATGGAGAAGTTTATGCGCAAAAACTGGGTTGGAACGAAACCTATTTTGTTAATACTGATTTGGACTTAAATTATACTACAGCTTATAATGATATTATTAGATATAGTGGAGATACGGCTAGAGTTTATGCTAGTAACGGAACGACTCTAAAGAAAACACTTATTGGATACGATAAATACGATAATAACAGTAAGGGCGTAAGAACTTCTGAAGTTTCGTATAAATGGCAATTAGGTTATACTATTAAGGGAGGTGCAAATTATAATATTAATGATCATCAAAATGTATACTCAAACTTTGGTGTAATGCAAATGGCCGCAAGGTTTGATAATGTCCTCGCTTCTAATAATACTGTTTTTACTGAGATTAAGCCTAGCATGTATATGCATTGAATTAGGCCATGGTTTAAATTAGTAAGTGGGCAGACAACATAAGTGTCACTATACAGATTGGAGAATAAGCCTGAAAACTCCAAACAAGTAACTAATTCCGATGGGATTGTGCAATATTATAATATTAATGGTATTGATGCACTTCATATGGGAATTGAGGCAGATGCGATGTATAAGCCAATTAAAAACATGGAAGTTGAACTAATCGCATCTATTGGTGATTGGAGATATAATAGCGGAAATGTTGTTTACGGAGTAAATGATGTTGGGACAATATTGGATACTTAAATTTTGATGCAAAAGGTGTGCAAGTTGGAAATGCAGCACAAATACAATTTGGGTATTCTGTAAGATATTCTTTTTAAGGGTTTTTATGTGAAGCCTCGAATCACTTACTTTGGAAAGCAATTTGCTAATTTAGATGCAACTCTCTTGTTTACAAATATGACCCCTACAGTTGGTGTTGCTAAATTTATTGGATTTAAGGACGTGGACGAACTTTTGAAAAAATGCCAGATTATGCACAGTAGATTTAAATGGTGGTTACGAATTTTTATATCAAGGATTAAAAATGAATTTAAATTTATCAATAACAAATATTTTAAATACAATGTATATTGCTGATGCACAAAATAATGGTGCGTTTCCGTCCACCACTTCTATTAATACTTTGTCTACAGGATTTAATTCACGAACCTCTACCGTGTTTTTTGGTCAAGGGCGTAGATTTGTAATTGGAGTAAGAGCAACTTTTTAATGAATAATAACTAAAACAAATAATAAATGAAAAAAGGAATAATTACATCTGTGCTATCATTGTTCGCAAAATGGGTTTGCACTAGCAAACACTTCCAACATTTGAGAATTTCGACGCCCTTACAGGAGTGTTTTCTCAAACAGGATGGACATACAATGAAAAATCCAACTGGAACACCTAATTACACTTATCCAGGTACAGGTTTGGCTTTAACAACCGCTGGTAGATTAGATGAAACTGGAGATTACATTCAGGTTTTTGTTGGCGGACAAATGGGCGCATCAACTTATTATTTGGCAGGTACAGGTACTAGCTGGCAAGGTACGTTTAAAGTTAGAGAATCAGCAGATGGCTCGGCTTGGACAGACATTGCAACTTATACAAATAATCTAACATCAACATTAACGCAATATACGGTTACACCTTCTGCACCAGCGAGATATATACGTTGGGAGTTTACTAATAAGATTACTGGATTTAATGTGAAAATAGAAGATATAAATATTACTGCTGGAGTTTCTACAGCTGCTGATATTAATATGAAGTACAATACAACATCAGTTTTAAGTGGAGGAACTACTCCAATATTTGGATCTCCTGTAGGAACTCCTACTGCTTTGAATTTTGTAGTGGAAAATACGGGTTTGTCTACTTTAACTGTTAATTCTATTAGTTTTACAGGTACTGATGCTGGAGATTTTTCTGTTACATCACCTGTAGGTTCTTTTACTGTTGCAGCAACATCAAATGTGCCGTTAGTTGTGTCTTTTAATCCTTCTGCATCAGGTACTCGTGTAGCAGATATGATTATAGCAAATGATGATTCAGATGAAGGGTCTTATGTAATTCATTTAAATGCGGTGGGTGGAAATTTAGCTTCAGAACCTACAGGAATTCCTTCTGGATTAAATTTTACTAATGTTAAGTCGTACAGAGCAGTTTATTCTTTTAACGCTGCTAGTGGCAATCCTGATGGATATATAATAATTAGAAAAACTAGTAATACTGCAATTACCGATGTTCCTGTTGATGGCGTTACTTATCAAAGAGGAGATGCTGTTGGTGGCTCAGAAGTTGTTTCAGTTGGAACTGGACTAAGCAATACATTAATGAATGTTTGGGCAGGTACTCAATATCAATTAGCTATTTTCCCTTATAATGGAGCAGATACATATATAAATTACAATACTGAATACTCAACAGTTTCAACATCAAGTGCGTCTTTTTTAACTCAATTACAAGCTAAAATTAACCCACATTCGTCTGTTTTTTATAGCAATTACGCTAACACAATGGTTAAGTTGTTTGAAGCTTATGATACTACTGCAGGTCAAAGTGCAATTACTTGTGCTTATTCAGGATACAAAGCATTATATACAGGCCCATTAAGTTGGTCTAATACAGACTTTAGTAGAGAGCATACTTATTGCCACAACTGGATGCCAACAAACCCTGCTGATAATCCAGAATTACCTGAGTATAATGACCAACATCACATTTATCCGACAAAATTTATTGATGTTAATGAGGTTAGAAGTAACTATCCGTTAGCAGAAGTTGTTACACCTAATTTTACATTTATGGGCTGTAAGTTTGGAGCAAATGCGTTAGGAAAAGCTGTTTTTGAACCTCAGTGAGCTGAAGATAAAGGTAATGCAGCTCGTGCTATCATCAGCGTATTTGCAGCTTGTTTCCCATAATGTATAAGTGGAAATAACTGGCAATTCCGTAA
>JADJDM010000025.1 GCA_016702705.1 Bacteroidota bacterium
CCAAACCCAGCCACCATTGGGACCAGCATTTGCAGATATTGACCAATAAGGTAATAATGAATCACCTGCATCATAAGCACAGTTTGCGTTTACATCATTGTAAACAACACCCGAAATCATATTTGAATTATTTATTATAGAAAATTTCCACAAGTACCAATTGCAGTGCAACCAGTAGCATGTATAACAGTACATATATAGTTACCTGCATTTTGATTAGTAATAGTAGGATTTGTTTGTCCACCAGGTTGCCAATCAGCCAAGTATAAGAAGCGCTTGTCCAAATGACGAGTAGCTGTTAAACTAATGGTGCCACAATTGTAATAATCTGTAATCGTAAGCTAAGTAAAATTATTTTGTTGTGTGCTATTTATTGTACAGAAAGTAACAGCACAACCAACGTTACCGTAATCATTACAAGTATATGTTCAGGCGCTAAATTCGAAATTGTTTGAGTATAGTTTCTCCGCCTGGACACCATAAATAGGTGAAGGGACCAGTTACATTGAATGCGTAATGATGATGTTCCGTTATTATTAGTACAAGTTGAATTACCTGTGGAAAAGTATACCATTTCTCCATTCAGACTTTATTACGACTATTTTGAGTTGCATTCATACAACCAGAAGCATCTTTTGCAACAACAGTATATGTTTCCAGGTATAAGATTGAGATAGGTTGAATTAGTTGAAAAGCAGAACCATTTACAGAATATTGAAAGGGTGGATTGACTCCATTACCAGGAAGTACAATGAAACCATTTGCATTTGCCACATAATAGTTAAAGGACTCGACCTAGCAAAAACAACTACTTGACTTTGATTAGGAACTGTTACAGATTGATTAAAAGAACATAAAGAATCAGTTACTGTTATTATATAAGTTCCTGCTTGCAATGCTGCAATAGATTGTGTAGTGTAACTACCCGGCATCCAGTTATAAGTAACGTACCAACCGCATTTTGTATGTTTGCAGTTACCAGACCAACACCTTGATTACAAGTATCACTAATTACATTAAATGTGGCTTGTATTTGCCAGAGGCGTTATTAAGCGCCTTCGAATCAGAACAACCATTTGCATCAACAATACTTATCAGAAAAACCGGGGCATAATCACTTAAATTTTGGACAGTTGATCCGTGTTCCAAGCATAACTGTATGGAGGTGTTCCTCCACTTGTAGCAATACTTGCATAACCATCACATGCATTACATGAAGTAGCTGGCGTTGGAAAAACAACCGAAGTTAAACTTACTGGCTGATTGACTATTGTTGTGTTTGAATTCATACAACCATTTTGATCAATAACTGTTAAGGTATAAGCGCCTGCACAAACACCAGTTAAGTGTTGCGTGGGTGAGTTGGTTGGTGTCCATTGATAGGTATACCCACCAGGAGGGTTTACCGAAGAAATAATTGAACCATTACATTGCCCAAAACAAGTAACACTTTGTGGTGCCAACGCAATCATAGGCATTGGATTAACCATTAAAAAGAAAGTACTTGTAGAAGAACAAGCGTTTAAATCAGTTGCTGTTACGGTATAAGTTCAGTTGCTCCTAGCCAAGCATTAAGAATAGGATTTTGAAAGTTAGATGTAAAACCATTAGGTCCTGCCCAGTATAACCTAGCACCTGTACCCCAGTTGCATTTGCAACAATAGTTGCCATTCCACCTTCACAAATTACACTTTGTCCGTTTGCTATAACTGTGATGGGATTAAATGTATTCGTAACAGTAATAACCCCTGTTGAAGTACTCATGTCATTTTGGTCGGTAACAGTTACTGTATACGAACCAGCCATAACAGCAAAAGCTGTATCGTTATTTTGTACTGGATTTGTATTCCAACTATAAGTAAAAGGACCAACTCCACCACTAACGGTTGCTCTAACACTTCCGTTGGGATTACCGCAAGTTGTATTGTTAATTACAAATGTGTTAACAACATGTCCCGTTGAAAAACCAAGAAATGTAATACTTGAAAATAGAAGAATAAATAATTGTTTTTTCATACCTAAAGATTTTTATTAAAGGTAAGAAAATTCCGAAGCCAAACTTTGTTTAATGAGTAAATAACTTATTTTAGTTATTATAGAACAGAATTTAGTTATTTAACGTGTTTTTCCATTAAATAATGTTGGATCTCATCAAAAAGCAAATAGGATTTTTCTACAATACTATAGCCGCATGATTGATAGAAGGGAACAGCATTTTCACGAGCGTGTAAAATCACCTTCTCTGCACCCATTTCTTTAGATTTTTCTTCCAAAAACTGAATAATGATTTTACCCAAACCCTTTCCTTGCATACTAGGACTAACTGCCATGTATCTAAGCTGGGCAATTTCAGGAGTGTTAAGCTGCATTCGGCAAACTGCCAATACTTCATCATTGTATTTTATAAAAGCATGATGAGAAATATCTTCATCCTTATCAATTTCAGAACCTAAGGGCTGATTCCACGGTTTACGCAATACATCAAAGCGTAATTGATAATATGCCTTAAAATCCTCTGAAGTAATTGGAATAGATGCTTGATACATCTGTTAGAATTTAGAACGCGTTCTACGTTTTTTAGTGAATTTGTAGTTTACATTAAACTCTAAAAACATATACGAATCTTTGTATTTAGTTTCGCCGCGTTGAGCTCCAGTACCATCTCCGTTAGGCAATGTAGCGCCTTTTATGTTACCTAAACTTGGGTCGGCCATTTCTGCTGCAACATCTCCATAAGCTGCTTTTATTGCCGCATTATCATAATAAACTCCACTAACATCATCAATATAATCAGTAAATGTTTTTCTAAAACCGAGTTCCGCACCCATACTCCATTGCTTTGTGAAATTATATTTATACCCTACACCAAGAGGAATACAAAAATTAAAATTCGAGTATTTTTTTGGTCCACCAGGTAAACCTTGTCCTTCAGTATGCAACTTCCTTAAACCATGTCTTGTTCCATCAAAGCCTCTAGCACTGGGTGAGTAAAAGAATCCACCAACCCCACCAAACAAATACATGGTATATTTTCTTTTCTTTTTTCCTTTTACACCACTAATTCTATAAACATTGGTCCTTTTCTCTTTAATAAAATACCATTCTCCTTGCACACTTAGTTCAACAATTGGAGAAAGGAAACTTAAATTTCTATTTTGACGATATATATCTTTAGTGAAAGCATCATTTCCAGCAAGTAAGCCCATTTCCAACATTGCTTTAAAAGCAAAAAGTCTATGGTTTTTGTATCTAAACCCTGCCGAAATTACTGGTCGAGTAGCTCTAAAATCGTAATCTTGAATTAAATGTCTACCAACCTGATTTGCTCCACCTAAATCTCCAAGAAAATTAGTCATACCAGCCCCACCAAGTAGTTCATACTTATATCTTATCCTGCTTTGTGCAAAATTTAATAATGGCAACGCAAAAAGAAAAAGTAGAATTCTTATTTTCATAATTACCACAAAAATAACCAATTAATTAAGGTATAAAAATGAAATGTTCATTTTTTTCAACATAAATTTGTTTAAATGGTTTTTTCAGAATAAAACTAAGGGAAATCAAGAAAAAGAAATTGTAAATTAACCAATAATTTTGTAAAATCCCCAAAAAACGACACAAATGCCAATTGAGGTTAAACCATACATGGCAAAATTAAAGATTGATTAGAATGAAAATTAAAGCAGGTAATGCAAAAGCCGGCTAAAATAATTAAAGAGCCCAAACCAATTTTGATAATCCCTCTTTTCTTTTGTGGGCATAGTATTCCTTTTTAAAATATTGAAACACTTTATCATTTTAATTCCAAATCGGTTGATTTAGCATTTAATTCATTTTTTATCTTTTCTAAATCTCCTAAACGATGTTCTGCATCTCTTAAAAAATCTAATAAAGTTTCAAAATCGTTTTGAGCTTGAGCTGTTTCCATACCACAAGTTAAAACAAATTTGAAAAATAAAAAATGACTTTCGTCAGTAAGCTTATGTATTAGCTTGAATCACTTGCAATAACTCTTTTTCTGCAACTACACCAGATTGCTGCCAAACGATGTTTCCTTTTTTAAATAAAATTAATGTAGGAACACCTCTAACTTGATACGCAGCTGCAGCTTGAGGATTTTTATCTACATCAATTTTTATGATAGTTGCCCCCTCGCCTAGTTTAGATTTTACATTTTGATAAAATAGGTGCCATTGTTTTGCACGGACACACCACTCGGCAAAAAATCTACAAGTACGGGTTTCTCTGATTGTATTAATTCTGAAAATGTTTTCATTTGTTAGCTTGATAAGTTATGTATGTGATTCGAATGGTTGGAATTGTTTAATTCCTTTTTGTATTTGTAGAAAAAATTTAACCAAATTAAACGTGACCATCTTATTGCTAGTGGACTTAAAGCGATTAAGGTTCCGGCAATAAATAAAGCGAAATAAAATGTATCCCATTTTAAAACGGTAAGGTACAAAACAAACCAAGTTAAAAACCAACCCGATGTTAATGCGTGAAACATACAATGCTCCGTAAAAAAACCGGTTTCCTTTTCAAACTTTAATTCGCAGTGCTCACATTTTTCATGCATTTCAAATATTCTTCCTATTGCATAAGGATTTTTTGATTTAAACACCTGCCCTTGATGGCATTGCGGGCATTTATTAAATAACATGGTGTAAAGTGTGTTTGTTATTCTCATGGCTTAAATATCTTTACTATTTATAGTACAAATTTACTTATGTGATTCATGAGATGTAAGTAACATTTGTTACCAAACTAATATGATAAATGTTAGTTATCTTTTAAAACTAGAATCTAAATTTTCATACTTCATTCTTGAATAAATAGAAATATTGCATAATTTAGCACAAAACAAGAATTTATGGAGTCTAATTCTATTAATGAACAACAAATTAATCAGCAATTCAATCAACAATTTGGATCAGGTAGACCAAACAATCAAAAAATCCCAGATTCTATTGGCGTATTAGTATTAGGAATTCGTTCTATTTTTCCAGGGTGCATTTGCTATGGAATTCCTGGGGTTGCTTGTGCAATAATTGCTCTTGTGCTTTACAAAAAAGCTAACCTTTTATACAAGGAGAATCCATCAGCATACGCGCAAAGCTCTTATGGTAATTTAAAAGCAGGTAAAATTTGTGCGATTATTGGTTTATGTACATCTTCTTTATTAATGCTTATTATAATTATTTATATGATAATTTTGGGCACAGTAATTACTACTTTGCCATGGAGTAATATGTAAAATGTTAATTAACTGGCTTAAAAATCATCAACTAACTTGCAGCATAAAATCTACTTTTGGATTTGAATGCCCTGGTTGTGGCACCCAACGTTCTATAATTGCATTATTAGAAGGAAATGTAGCAGAGTCTTTTCGATTACACCCCGGGGTTCTGTTGTTCTTCATAACAATGATTTTGTTTTTATTCAAATAATATTTAGGTTAAAAAAAGGGGCGTGGTATATCCTGTTTTTTTTCTGCCTTACAGTGGGAGCTAGCTTAGTTAATTACATTTTTAAATTAATGCATTAATTTGAACTGAAAAAATGTGCTGAAAGAAAAAAATGCTACCTTAGCTAAAAAAAATTAAAATATGGATACAAATTCGCCTAACGAACAACAAATTAATCAACAATTCAACCAACAATTCGGTCAGCCACAAAATTCAGCTATTAAACAAGATGTTCCAAATGCAACTGCGGCATTGGTTTTAGGGATTTGTTCCTTAGTTTTTTGCGGTTTAGGTCCAATTTTGGGGACTATTGCGATTGTTCTTTCTGGTACTGGTAAAAAAGCTTATGAATTAAATCCATCTATTTACAAAGAAGCATCCTTTAAAAACTTAAAAGCTGGTCGTACTTGCGGTATTATTGGTTTAACGATTGGGTCACTAATTTAGTTATTCTATATACTATTTTTCGTGTTCGCGTTTGCCCTAGCAGGTTCGGCTGCAAGTAACTTTTAACAATTAATCATAATAAACAATAAAAAAGAAGTATGGAAATGAATCAAACAAACGGCGGAGTTCAACAAGACGTGCCAAATGCAACAACAACTTTAGTATTAGGAATTTGTTCTTTAGTATTCTGTGGACTAGGTCCAATTTTAGGAACAATAGCATTAGTATTAGCTGGAAAAGGTAAAAAGAATATGATGCAAACCCATCAATGTACAAAGAAGGCTCTTTAAAAAATTTAAAGGCTGGAAAAAGTTTGTGGTTTAATTGGATTAATCGGTGGTAGTTTAGTTTGGTTATTCTGGTACTATAATTATTGCAGCTCTAACTGGGGGTATGTAAAATGAAAATGCTGCCTTGTCCCGTTAAACTTGTCACTCATTTTGATTGTCAGGTTGTGGATTACAGCGTTCTTTTATTTACTTATGAAGGGGAATTTTCAGAATCATTTCTGCAATTTCCCCCTTTAATTTTTATAATTACATTGATATTTCTTTCCGTTCATCTTTACAAAAAACAAGATGCTTCTCGAAGAAGAATGATGTTATCATTTTATGCAACTTCTTCAATTATGATGATAAATTATATTTATAAAGTTGCCACTGGGCAAATTTTTCAATAAATTCTATCATTCCTTTATAAACGCACAACAAAAGTTCAAAAAAATTGAATTTACTAGAACTATTCTTCTTTTTTGCTTAAGAAAAATTAACTGCAAATTAATTCTTCTCCATGCAATAATAAGTATATTGTGCTTAAACTAATTTAGTATGGCTACAACTATTATTATAAGTTTTTGTGTGTTGTTGCTTATTGCCTATGTGTTTGATATTAGTGCGAAAAAAACTAAAATCCCCTCGGTAATATTATTACTTGTGCTAGGTTGGTTAGTGAAGCAAATTGTTCTTACAACAGAAATTCAGATTCCAAATTTTGATTTTGTGCTTCCTATATTGGGAACAGTTGGATTAATTTTAATTGTACTCGAAGGTTCTTTAGAACTTGAATTAAATAAATCAAAATTTAAATTAATACGGAAATCAATTAGCAGTTCATTATTTCCGATGCTGTTAATGATGTTTGCTTTGGGTTATGCCTTCAGCTATTTTTCGGGTTCAAGCCTTAAAGATAGTTTTACCAATGCGATTCCACTTTGTGTTATAAGCAGCGCAATTGCCATTCCTAGTGCAAGTAACTTAAGTTTAAGCAATAAAGAATTTGTTGTGTATGAAAGTAGCCTGTCGGATATTTTTGGTGTTATCTTATTCAATTTCTTTGCGCTAAATGATATTATTGATTCACACTCATTTTTAAACTTTGGTTTACAACTACTGTTAATCATTGTTGTTACGTTTATTTCTACTATTGGTTTATCGTTTTTGCTAAGTAAAATCGATCATCATATTAAGTTTATACCAATCATACTTATTATCATATTAATTTATGTGGTTTCAAAAACATATCACTTGCCCAGCTTATTGTTTATAATGTTATTCGGTATTTTTATTGGCAATTTGGATGAATTAAAGCGATTTAAATTCATACACTATTTTAAACCAGATGAATTAAACAAAGAAGTACATAAATTTAAAGAACTACTTGCCGAATCAGCTTTTTTAATTCGTGCTTTATTTTTTATTCTGTTCGGATTTTTAATAGAGACGCATGAAATAATTAATACCGACACATTGTTATGGGCAATTGTTATTGTAATAATGATATTTGGATTTAGAGCCTTGCAATTAAAACTAGTTAAATTACCTCTAAAACCCTTACTTTTTATTGCCCCGCGCGGCTTAATTACCATTTTACTTTTCCTATCCATAAAACCCGAAGACAGCTTACCATTTGTAAATAAATCACTCATCCTGCAAGTAATTCTAATAAGCGCATTAGTAATGATGATTGGATTAATGGCAACAAAAAAGGAAAAGGATTTAGTTGAATGATTTTAAATTCAACTATAATTATTCATGTGTTGAAGAAACGACTAAATAATTGTGATTCTATAAAAATTCCCACTCTAAACAAAATCTTAATTGGAAGCGAGCGCTGGCCTTGATGCTGCGCGGTGCCGTGTGGCGGGGAACTGCAATTTCTTAGAAAATATTGATTGGAAGTTTACTCCCCGATTTAGATTTTCTTAGAAATTGCAGAGGGGCGCGTGGGATTCGCAGCATCTTGATTTTTCTTTGTTACTTTCTTTTAATCAAGTAAAAGAAAGTAAATAAACAAAAAAGCCATTTCTACATGTATTAACATTTCCAGTAATATCCTCAAATGAATCCCAAACCGAAAATCATCATACTTTAAAGAAAATTTCAAATAATATATAATTAAAACCTTAGCTTTACCTTATGGATGAGCAAAACCAAAAACCAAAACGCAGAGTACGCTACACAGGTACACACCCAAAAGGCTTTAAGGAAAAATACAAAGAACTTCAGCCTGAAAAATATGCTGAGGATATTGATAAAGTAAAACAGCAAGGACGAACTCCTGCTGGTATGCATCGTTCTATTTTGGTTGATGAGATAATTGAATTCCTACAAATTAAACCGGGGCAAATAGGATTGGATGCAACACTTGGCTATGGCGGACATAGCTTAGAAATGCTTAAATGTTTAAATCACACTGGCATGTTGTACGCCATTGATGTTGATCCTTTTGAATTACCAAAAACCCGTGAGCGACTAGAAAATTTGGGATACGGGGCAGATGCAATAACAATTAAGAAAAGAAATTTTGGAGATATAGATCAAATAGTTGCCGAATCAGGACCACTTAATTTTGCCTTGGCTGATTTAGGAGTTTCATCCATGCAAATAGATAATCCGGATAGAGGTTTTTCGTTTAAGATTGAAGGTCCTTTGGATCTACGATTGAATCCTAAAAGTGGTAAATCGGCAGCTACATTATTAACGCTGCTTTCCGAAAGTCAGTTGGAAGAAATTTTTGCAGTAAACTCCGATGATCCGTATGCTGATCGTATTGCGTATGAAATTATTTACAATCTCGAAAATGGAATGCAAATTACAACTACTACTCACTTAAAAGAAATTATAAGTGATGCTTTACAATTTATACCAGCCAATCAACAAAAAGAAGAAATTAAAAAAGCATGTCAACGTTGTTTTCAAGCTTTGCGTATTGAAGTGAATGATGAGTTTGGCGTGTTAAATAAATTTTTAGCTAAACTCCCTGATGCACTTGCCCCAGGCGGTAGAGTTGCTATTCTTTCTTTCCATTCGGGTGAAGATAGAAGAGTAAAAAAATCATTTCAAGCTTTACTTAATGCAGGTATTTATAGCGAAATTGCTTCTGAAGTAATTCGCCCAAGTGCGGAGGAATCAAATACCAACCCACGCGCAAGGTCGGCTAAGTTTAGGTGGGCTGTGAAGGGCTTAGTTTAAAATAAGCATTTAAAATACTTCTAAAAAGTAATATTTAGATGAATGTTTTTTACATTTATAGTATGCAAGTAAACCATTACAAAGCTAAATTCATTCTAACTTTTCTTGCGGTATTATTTTGCTCAATTGTTTATTCACAAAAGGATACAAGTAAATTTAAACCCCATTGGGAAATGGGTATTTGTTTTTCACCATACGAAGTGTGTGATATAAAAGCACAAAATGGATTTAATCATAAATATAGTAACAAGTATGCTTTTGTTCTTGGTGTAAATACTAGGTTTAATTTTGCACGAAGGTCAAGTGTTACTACTGGATACAACGTATTTGGTTTTAAATATAAAGTTAATTATGTCTGGATAGTAAATCAGAGTGGCGATCCTAATATGCCACTATCTGGAAATATTAGAATGAGATATCTTGATTTTCCGTTATCATATAATTTTAAATTTATTTTAAAGAAAAATTATTCAATTTACGCTACCAGTGGTGCAACCTATTCTCTTATAGGTGCAATTTCAGACAAAACTACTTTCGCCAATAACACAACTCGTAATTCTGGCTTTGCAACTAAATCTTTACTTAGCTATCAGTTTGGGATAGGTTTTGAATTTGGAACCAAGAAAGGAGACCGAGTTACAATTGAACCATATTACAGAATTTTCAACAAAGGCTTTGATAAGGTAATGTATCAAACCCCACGCTCTTTTGGAGTTAAGGTAACAATCTTTAGTAAAATACAATGGAAGTGTTTTTTCCAAAAAGGAGCATGGAAACCTTGGCCTACTTGTGATTAAAGAAACCAACTACTTCCCCATCTCCACCCCTTCAACAGCCTCATAGAGCAAGCGATGTATTTTACCACGTATCCCGCTTTTTGCTAATTTGTTTTTTTCTGCATCGGGGTACACGCGGTTAGAGAGGAACACATATACTAAACCATTAGCTGGGTCGGCCCAGGCAAAGGTGCCGGTGAAGCCGCTGTGTCCAAAACTTAGGGGGGAACAATTTTTAGTTACGGGGCTATCCTTTTTCTCATCGAACTCGGGTTTATCAAAACACAAACCGCGGCGGTTAGTTGGGCAGTAGCTGCATTGTTGTGTAAATTCATTTACAATAGATGAATCTATTAAAGTAATGTCATTTAACTTTCCCTTTTTCATCAGCATTTGCATAAGTGTTGCTACATCGCTTGCCGTACCAAACAAACCTGCATGCCCCGCTACTCCACCCAGCATGGCTGCGCCTTGGTCGTGTACATCACCTTTTAATAATTGTTTTCTAAATTTTAAATCGTTTTCGGTAGGGGCAATATTTTTTAAATTAAACACTTCACGAGGTTTGTAACAGAGGTTTAATCCTAAAGGTTTGTAAAAATTTTCTTGCACATATTTATCGTAAGGCGTGCCTGTTACTTTTTCTGCAATGCGCATAATAAAATAATAACCTAAATCACTATACAGGTACTCGCCTGGTTTCTCTAATTTACTCTCTGCAATTTTTTTGTAAATGCTATCGGTATAACCTTTTTTTAAATACAAGTTTTCTGCAACACGCGTTGGGTAAGCTTTGCTGGGCTTATCTTGGTAATAACCTTTTTTGTATTCGTGGGTTTTATTGTTTACGGTACGCAAATAAAAAGGCAACCAAGCTTGCAAACCTGCTTGGTGCGTAATCATTTTACGTATTACAATGCTGTCTTTGTTTGTTCCTTTTAGTTCGGGCAAGTAATGGCCAAGGGTGCTGTCTATATTTATTTTATTTTCTTCCACCAATTTCATTAGCACTAAGGAAGATGCCAATACTTTGGTAAGCGATGCTAAATCATATACGGTAGAGTCAGTAACACGCGTATCGTAAGGATCATAAGTAAAACGGCCAAATGTTTTTTTGTAAAACACCACTCCATCTTTCATTGCAACAATTTGACAACCTGGGTAAGCCTCATCCTTTATTCCCTGAAGTGCGATGCTGTCTATTTCGTTTAACTTTTTTTTTTGGAGCGAAGCTCCAGTAGTTTTAACAGGAGCAGCAGTTTGTGTTGCTAAGGTTTTCTCCATTGGTATTCCAGTATTACGAGCAAAGCTTCCTGATGTTACTGGCAACTTAGCATCTAAACGTATAGCACCAAATAACGCATCCACCGCTGCCTTTTGCGAGAAACGATTGTATTCATAAGCTTCAACAATTGCTTTGTGGTTGTTTAGTCCGTTTACTTTTGCAAACAAATAAGGGTTAGTAAAGAAAACCGAAACCGTTGGTTTAATTTGTGTAATGCTATCTATCAGTTTTAAACTCTCAGGTGTAATTCCAAAATTTTCGTTAGAGCGGTTATTGGTTTTGTTTACACTCAATACAATTAAATCATATTTCTTAATACGCGCTAATAAAGTATCTCTTTCCTTCTTTCTCGCCTTGTGCGATAAACCAAAGTAGCTCGCTTTGTTGTAAGTATTAAAAGAAGCAAAGAAAACATCTTTCTCATCTGTACCAATAGATACTACTGCTACCTTCAAAGCATCATCGCGCTTTAAAGGCAAAATAGTATTTTGGTTTTGTAATAAGGTAATAGATGCTTCTGACAATAATTTATTTAATGAGTCAGCGGTTTTTGTTTTAATGTCCTTTGCAATTGTTTTATCGTGCACATGTTGTTTTTTATCTAAACCACACCAAAACTTTGCTTTCAATATTTTTTTGCAATGTGCGTCTACAACCTCTTGTGTAATTTCACCATTAGCAATTGCCTTTTTAATTTCTGCAATCGCCAAAGGCACATTTTCCGAAAATAACAACACATCGTTACCCGCTATCAAAGCCTTTGCATCCACCACACCAGGTGTTACATATTTACTTGCCCCTTTCATGTTTAAAGCATCCGTAAAAATTAATCCCTTGTATTGCATTTTGTTTATTAATAAATCGGTAACTACATTTTTAGATAAAGTACTTGCTTGGTTTTTAGTAGTATCTAATGCAGGAATATTTAAATGCGCTACCATTACACTTGCCACGTTTTGCGCAAACAATTCTTTAAAAGGGTATAACTCCAAACTATCCAAACGTTCCATACTGTGCTTAATAGTTGGTAATGTTTTGTGCGAATCCGAATCAGTATCACCATGTCCAGGAAAATGTTTGCAGGTTGCCATCACACCTTCATCCTGCATGCCTGCCATGTACATGTGTGCTTTGCGCACCACTGCATATTTATCTTCTCCAAAGGAACGCATAGAAATAACAGGATTGTTTGGATTGTTGTTTACATCAGCATCAGGAGCAAAGTTTACATGTATGCCCATTAGCTTACACTCCTTAGCAATTTGCTTACCCATAAAATAAATAAGCGAATCGTTTTGTATTGCACCTAAAGTCATTTGTTTTGGATACTGCGGTGTGCTATCCAAACGCATTGCTAATCCCCACTCTCCATCAATACTAATCATTAAAGGAGTTTTTGCTTTTGATTGGTAATAGTTAGTAAGCTTAGCTTCACGTATTGGTCCGCCCTGCATAAAAATTAAACCACCGATATTGTATTTCTCAATTTGCTCACGAATTTCGCGTACGTGTTTGTTATCTTTGTTAGAGTATGCAGCAATCATAAATAGCTGTCCAATACGCTCATCAGGAGTAAGCGAGTTAAAAACAGAATCGACCCATTTAGATTCAACAGCCCAAAAGGGTGGTTTTTCATCTATAGGTTTTGCCTTGTTAGTGTGCAAAACAAAGGAAACCGAAATGATTGCAAGGGATAATATAGTGAGTTTTGAAAAGACTTTACGCATGTTTACGAAGTTACTTGATGCAAAGCCTTAAAATTGTGCCAAACTGGATTGTTTTTAACAAGGGGGCGTGAACAACGAGAGGGGGCTCGAAACATTTCTTGTAGGCTTTTTGTAATCCCTGTCCCAATGAAAATTGTTGAGCCTACAAAAAACACTCGCCCTGACATAGGACTTAGCTCGAGTGATTGGCGTAGAAAAGTATCGTTCTTTTCTATAAGTCATGTCGAGTGTTTTTTAGTCGCGACGGAATCACCAATGTTTACAGACTATTGAATGCCAACAAAAAATGTATCAAGAAGTAACTTAGTATGTGTAACAAGTATTTGTTCAAATCAGAAATTCCCTCTATTTGTAATAAGTCATGTCGAGTGTTTTTTGGTGGCACCGAAATTACCAATGTTTACAGACTATTGAATGCCAACAAAAAATGTATCGAGACATGACTTAACTAAATCACCTCTTAATCAAATCACTCGTCTTTAATATATCTTCCACCGCATTATACAACACATCCAAATCATGCTGTGTATTAAACACATTTATTGAGTAACGTAAATACACCTGATCAGCATGTGGCATCACTGGAATTTCTACATTGTATTTTTCGAATAACAAACGTTGCAATTTCATTGGCTCAGTTGTTTTAATTGGGATGCTAAGCATCTGACCAACAAACTCATTCGTTAGCGGACTTAAAGCATAAGAACCTAACAAATCGTAAAAACGTTGTGCATTTTTAATTACTAATTCGTGACAAGCTTTTGATTTTTCTTTCCAATTGTGTTGATTTAAAAACTCAATGGCTTTTGGAACAGTTAAGAAAGCAGAGAAATCTCTTGTGCCTTGCATTTGATGGTAATCAATAAATTTAGATTCACTTGGTAAAGGATTTTTAAATCCCCAACTAATTACCAATGGATCGAACAAATGTTGATGCTCTTTTTTTACATACAAAAAAGAACAACCTTTAGGTGTAAGCATCCATTTGTGGCAAGCTCCTGTATAAACATCTGCTTTAAGTTCTTGTAAGTTTAAATCAATGTGGCCTGGAACATGTGCACCATCAACAATGGTAAACAAACCTTTTGATTTAGCAATTTCACAAATTTCTTTTACGGGGAAAATTAAAGCTGTTGTGCTTGTTATCTGACTAATAAAAATGGCTTTTGTGTTTGCAGTTAATCCACTAAAAAATTCTTCTATAAACTTTTCTTTTGTAGTAAGCGGTAAAGTAATTGGCTGACGTTTGTAAACTGCACTCGCCTTTTCGCAGTAATAGTTCCAGCTATAATCCATTGCCCCGTATTCTAGATTATTTGTGAGGATTTCATCACCCCTTTTTAAATCGAAACTCTTTGCCACAATACTCATAGCGTAGCTTGGATTACTAGTATAAACAACATCATTAGCGTCGCAATGAATATAATTTGCTAATGCTTCGCGCGATTGTTTTAAGTACTGCAAGCCATTAACTGCTACAAATTGTACAGGCTCGTATTCCAACTCCAATTGCCATTTTTGATAATCTTCAAAAATTGGCTTAGGGCAAGCACCAAAAGAACCGAAATTTAAAAAAGTAATTGCTGGGTTTAAATAAAATAAGTCTTTCATCTAATATGTTTTATAAAATTGCTTTAGGAACTAATTTTCTTTTAAGTACTTTTTTGTTCTTCTCCTCACCTGCAAAACCATCGGGATTAAAGGATTTAGTAGTTTCCCATGAATTATCTTTTCCAAATTCTATTTCCATTCCTTTTAAAACTCCTTCGGCAATTTTATTAGAATACAT
The DNA here is from genome assembly GCA_016702705.1 of Bacteroidota bacterium. Classification (GTDB taxonomy): domain Bacteria; phylum Bacteroidota; class Bacteroidia; order B-17B0; family Aurantibacillaceae; genus JADJDM01. Next base: position 14,963 of record JADJDM010000025.1, read on the forward strand.
AACTATAACACACTCTGTATTTAAATTTGCACTACGTGGATCTAAATTAAAAGTACCAACAACTGTAATGTTGCCATCAATTACCATACTCTTTGCATGTAAACCAAATATTGGCTTAAAGTCAACCGCTTTTTGTAATGCCCCGGTCATAATACCGAAGCGTTCTTTTGCATCTGGTCTAAATTCGAATACACGAATTCCTGTTTCCAACAACTCTTTTCTGTCTCTTTGATAACCACTAAAAGCTTCGAGATTATCAGTTGAAGCAAGGCTGTTAGTGAGTATGCGAACTTTTACACCACGTTTAACTGCATCTGCAAACAATTTTCTTCCAAGTTCTGTTGTAACTAAATAAGGTGATTGGATATCAATGGAATATTTTGCGCGCTTCACTAAACTCATTAACGAATCGGTAAGTATTCCCCCACCCGACAAACCTTTAGTGCCATCGTTTTTACCAGGGAGGTCAGAAATGAATTGAATACTATCCATCCAAACTAAATCACCCGATTTATTAATTGTCTTAAATACATCTGGTAATGCTTTTATTTTCTCACGTACTTGCGGCCAAAAGTTTTCGGGATTGCATGCGTATTGGTGCAATTGATTAAAACGTGTACTGTCTTTGGCATTAATGGTTTTATCTTCAACAATATTACTTACTGGCACACTTAATTTACTTTCCCAAAAAATATCGAAACTTGATTGAATATATTTGGTAATCTTACCTAATAATAAAACATCTCTGTCTCTAAAATTATATTCGTGGTCATAATCAAAATATTCGTCGGCAATGTTACGGCCGCCAGTAATTACAACCTTTCCATCAACAGTAAAGGTTTTATTATGCATACGTTGATTTGCTCCAACAAAATCCACTTTAAACTTAGCTAGTTTTTCAACGATGTTTTTACCTAAGTTAATTCCAGGATTATAAATTTTAATATCAATGTTCTCGTGTGAATCCATCATTAATATATCGTGGGCACTGGCATCCACCATAATATCATCTACTAAAATGCGCACCTTCACTCCCCTATCTGCAGCACGCACTAAATAATCGCAAGCAATTAAACCAACATTGTCGGTTGAGAAAATAAAATACTGCACATCAATAGTTTTCTCGGCATACTCACTTAACCAAGCACGAGCAATCATGGAGTTGCCCCCATCTTCCAACACATAGGCACCCGATTTAGTTGCTAGCAATTCATTTAATGAATCTAACTCAGTTGAAAGACTTAATGAATCGTTACGGTGAATACTGTAGCAAAAATCTTTCTCTACAATTGGATTAGTTTGCGTTTCGGGTTCTTTGTTGGAGCAAGAGAAGAAGAATAGTGATATGATGGTGAATAGTGCAAATTTCATGAGGTAAAATTAATATTATAAAGTTATATTTTCCCAATATTTAAACAAGAAAGCAGAAGTTAGCATTAAGAAACTTACTAGTGGAAAACTACTTTAATAATTTACGATTTTCAACTTCTGTTAGTATTTTAATTTGTTGTATTGCTATGGCATTTAATTTTAATAAACGTTCACGTTGCACAAGGCCTTCATTAATAAAAAGAGCATTAATATTTTCCATATTGCTCAAACAAATTAATTCATTTATACTGGCGTAGTCTCTAATATTTCCTTTTAAACTGGGATTAGACTCACGCCATTGCTTCGCAGTTATACCAAATAAAGCAACATTAAGTACATCCGCCTCACTTGCATAAATAATGGATATTTGAGCTATTGTAAGTTCTTTGGGAATAAGTTTTTTTCTAATAGCATCTGTGTGAATGTGGTAATTGAGCTTTGCTAATTCTCTTTTGGCGTTCCATCCTAACTGCTTTTGTTCTTCTTCTTTTAAACGCTGAAATTCATTGATTAAATAAAGTTTGAACGGAACACTTATAGCAGAACCAAACTCAAAAGCAATATCTTTATGTGCATACGTTCCCCCATATTTACCTTTTTTGGAAATAATTCCTATAGCATTTGTTTTATCAACCCACTCAGATACACTCAAGACAAAACTTGGTAAACCTGCCTGAGTTTTAAAGTGGTCAAATTCGACCACTTTAAACTTTGGGTTATGAATTAACTCCCAGGTACCCAAAAATTCAAGAGTATATCTATTACGCAACCAATTCTTTATAATATCAGCAGCACGACTTTCACCCTCTTTTCCATTGGCCATATCGGTCAGCGATATAAAATCTTGTTCATCAACAGAAATAATAGATATTTCAGTGTTTACAACTGTAATTTTCTTACTCATATTCGTGCGATTTTAACCAATTCAATTATTCTCAGTATAACTTTTAAAATTATCTAATATAGATTCCCAACCACCTTTTTGCATTTGGATTGGGTTTTCATTTTCCGCATCAAATACAATTGTGATATCTGTACTGCCATTATTATCATTAAAGCTTACACTTACCTGCCTATCATCAGGCATGCCGTATGTGAATTTTTCACCCATTACTAATTCGCTGTAAATGGCTTCGAAATCAAAACCAAAACTTCCGTCTTTGGCTTCCATGCGAGCACAGTACCTTCCTCCTATTCGCATATCGTTTTCTGCCTTTGGACAACACCATGATGGATGTGCGAAATTCCAATTTACAATGTGTGTTGGGTTGGTGTAATAATCCCATACTTTTTTTACATCAGCGTTGATGCTTGCCTCAATTGTTATTTTTTCAAAAGTCATATTTTATGATTACGAATTCTGTTACGAATATACGAATGGTTACGAATTTTTACGAATCTGACTGGATTACGAATTGTGTTACGAATATACTAATGGGTGCGAATTTATACGAATGGGATAGGATTACGAATTGTGTTACGAATATACGAATGGTTACGAATTGGTGTGAATAGGTTTTTGATTATTTGTCAGTTAATTGTCTGAAATAATTATTCTGCAGAACTATCAATTCTAATTTTAATATTTGAGTTTATAAGAAATCACATGTATTTCAACTCTTCTGTTCTTCGCCATTTCATCTTCGCTTACTGCGTTTGGGTAAAGCATTTTAGCAGCACCAAAACCAATGGTAGTAACACGTTTAGCATCAATACCTCTTTCAATTAAATAATTGCGAACAGCGTTTGCACGATGATCTGATAACCATTGGTTAAACTCGAACTGATTCATTCCTGGCGGAACGTATCTTATAGATTTATGATATGTTTTTTGTGGGTCGGGCCAGTGATATGGATAATTCACATGACCTTCAATTTGTATCACTAGGTTCTTATTTCTTTTCATAACCTTATATAGATTTTCCATAGTAGGTACTGAGGCAGGAACTAATTGCGAAGTATCCCCAACAAAATTCATGTTTTCAAGCAAATACTTATTTCCCTCTTTTAGTTTGGGAAGAACAGCCTTCAAATTTTTAAATGGTTTATCAGGATGTATTGCGTTAATGGTTTTTGTAGATACAAAAGTTGAGTCGCTATAAAAGGTGAGCGAATAATCTTCTCTTTTATTTAAAACCGATATGAATTTAAACTTGCCCTTTTTATCACTTTTAAATGTCTTTATCTCTTTGCCATTCATATCACTTAATGTAATTTCAGCAACAAGAGGTTCATATTTATCATTCACCACAATTCCATTAATAGTAAGTTCAACTTCATCATTTGTAATTGACTTGCTTGAGTTTGTTACAGGTGTTGTGTCATCCAAATTTGTAATTCCTGATGTAAGAACAAGTTCAATTTCTACTCGCCTATTTAATGCGCGCTCTGTTTCGTTTGCATTATTATTTAATGGTGCTCTTTTGCCTGAAGCTTTTGTTTGTATTATTTCAGCTTTAATTCCAGCAGAAACAAAGCGTGCCCTAACTGCATTCACTCGTTTTAAAGCAAGCGCTTCGTTATACTTATAACTTGCTACTGAGTCACAATGTCCATGCAAAAGTATTTTTTTGATTCCATTTATCTTTGCCAAACTATCAATAATAGCAACGGCTTTAGCATCGAGAACATAAACATCGTTTTTAAAGTAAACTGCTGTTTTTTGGCAAAACAAATGCATTGCAGATAGGAGAAATATGCCTGTAAGAATTAAAATTTTATTTATATAACTTATCATTTATAATAGACGTAATTCAAACATAATTGTATTAAACTATATTTATTTCGATTCTACAGCACGGAAAAGCGAGCGCACATACTCAGCAACATTTGCGCACTAACTGATTTTATTTACTATTATCCTTCCGTTCTATATATCTATAATGCACAGCAATTAGTATTTCATTTAATAAATCATCAATATGAGAGATTAAATTGTCAAAAAAAATCGTCTCTTTAATTTCAATTTGGAAATTATTTGCAATTGATATTAAATTAATTCCTTGTACTGCCTCTATTTCTAATTTTTTTAACTTTGATATTAGCCCTTCATTATGTACAATCGGATTTCTAAGCTGTTTATATTTTTGAATACTCTCAAAAGAAACAATTGTTTTTTTTGATTTAATTCCGTAAATATTTATTAGATACCTCATACACCAAGATAAATTATCAAACTCACCATCTTTCTTTTTTCTCTTATCAAATTTAATATTCGAGTTCCCTTCAATAGCCAAGCAAATTTGGTTTAATCTACCTTCCAAAAATGAAAAAAGGGCAACACATAGGGAATATCTTTGTTGCAATTGAAGTTCAGAATTGATTAATTCTTCTATACCATAAACTTGATTTGAATAACTTTGGGAATCATCTTGATTTAAAGAATCAAATAATGGGTCACTTTTTATTTTAAAATCAAGTTCACTTATTGTTTTCACAAGAGAATCCTCTTGATTTTTCAATAAAATTTTATATGCTTCTATTCCTAAATCATTCCCTAATTTTAGGTAATGTAATTCACTCCATTCATATATAAGCAAATCAGAACTAATCCCATAATTTCCCATTTAAGCAAAACTATTTACAACTTTTTTCAATTACTTCATATGCTTCAATTTTCCCTAATTCACCAGCTTTGCTTAAATCAGCGCAAGCCTCTTTCTTTTTTGATAGTTTTAATTCGGATTTCCCCCTTATAAAGTATATATTAGACAAATATGAATCAAAACTTAATGCATTATTGCAATCTTGAATCGCACCCTTGTAGTCAGCAAAAAAAATAAATCCCTATCATCACTTTTTAATGATATACTATATTCTAAGTCTGTAACTGCACTTCCATATTTCTTCAAATCAAAATAATTTCTACCTCGTAAAGAATAAAATGAAGCTTCTTTAGGTTCTAACCCAATCAAAATATCACATTTACTAATTGACTCATTGAATTTTTCTTGCATTCTAAACGCAAGAGCAATTCCATAATTTGCAATTAAATCATTTTCATCTTCACGAACTGATTTTTTAAACCATTTTATAGCTGCATCATAATTCTTTTTTTCTAATTCATCAAATCCATTTTCATTATTTAACTTTATTAAGGCTAACTTTTCATTAAGATATGCTTTATAATTACTATTGATTTTTTATTTGCTTCTTCTAATTTGAAACTTGCATCTTGCCAATTACCACCTACAATATATTCATACAAATCATTGTTATATTGATGATAGCAATACTGCACCGCATCCTTTTGAAGATTTGTCTTACTTGAATTTGTTTTTGCTTAACAAATTTATTGTTTCTTCATAATTAGACTTATTTGATTCATAAGTATCACTAATCGATTTACTAAGTGCCTTATTTTCATCTACCGCTTCTCCTGAATATGTACTTTTGGTCCAGAATAGTATAGACCATTTAATACATTTTGACCAAAAATAGACATTGGACTTAATGCAATTATAATTATTAATTTTTTCATGTTTATTTTAACTAATTGATATAAGCTGTTTATATTTTAAAATTGAATATCTTATAAATCAATAGTGAATAATTTCAATCATTAACTACTATTTATTCTCCCAAATATACCAAATCCCCTTCAAACAAAAAACCCCAGCTTCTCAGCTGGGGTCTCTTTTATAAATTGTGTCTCAATTAAGAGTGAATGCTAATTTTCTTTTCTAACTCATCAATATAAGCTCTGAAACGTTTGTCAGTATCCATTAAGTTGTTTACTGTACGGCAAGCATGTAATACTGTTGCGTGATCTTTTCCACCGCAGTGCATTCCAATTGTTGCTAAAGATGATTTAGTCATACTCTTAGCAAAATACATTGCTATTTGACGAGCTTGCACTACTTCACGCTTACGTGTTTTTGATTTCATTAAATCGATTGGTAAATCGAAATAATCACAAACGATTTTTTGTATGTAATCGATAGAAACCTCACGTGCTGTGCTCTTCACAAACTTATCAATCATTTGCTTAGCAAGATCCAATGTAATTGTTTTCTTGTTAAGTGAAGATTGCGCTAATAATGAAATTAATGCTCCTTCTAATTCTCTTACGTTTGAAGTAATGCTGTACGCTAAGTATTCTAATACCTCTTTTGGTAACTCAATACCTTCGTTGTAAATTTTCTTCTCTAAAATTGCAATTCTAGTTTCTAAACCTGGAGTTTGCAAATCTGCAGAAAGTCCCCATTTGAAACGAGATAATAAACGTTGCTCAATACCTTGTAAATCTACCGGCGGACGGTCAGCAGTTAATACTAATTGCTTACCAACTTGGTGTAAGTGATTAAAGATATGGAAGAATACATCTTGTGTTTTTTCTTTACCTGCAAGGAATTGAATATCATCGATGATTAATGCATCAATCATTTGATAAAAATGCACGAAATCATTTTGAGCATTATTTTTTACTGCCTCAATAAATTGAGTAGTAAATTTTTCTGCCTGAACGTAAAGAACAGTTTTGTTAGGGAAATTATTTTTAATCTCGATACCAATTGCTTGCGCTAAGTGAGTTTTACCAACACCGTTAGTACCGTAAATTAATAATGGGTTAAATGCAGTTCCACCTGGTTTTTGCGATACTGCGAAACCAGCAGAACGCGCTAAACGGTTACAATCACCCTCTACGAAGTTATCGAAAGAGTAATTAGGGTTTAACTGAGATTCAACAGTAACCTTTTTTAAACCCGGAATAATAAACGGGTTACGGATTTGGCTATTGTTGATATCAATCGGCATAGAAACCGAAGGATTTTTAATATCACGAGTTAAAGTAGGAATCTTCATTGTAATCGGTTTCTCCGATTTACCGTATGAGTTCTCCATAACGATGCTGTATTCCAAACGACCTTCAACACCAAGTTCTTTACGAACAACTTTTTTAAGTAAGTTGATGTAATGTTCTTCCAACCACTCGTAGAAGAATTGTGAAGGTACTTGAATGGTAAGTACGTTATCTTGAAGCTTCACAGGTTTTATGGGTTCGAACCAAGTTTTGAAGTTTTGTGAATTTACATTGTCTTTAATTACATCAAGGCAATTCTTCCAAACCGATTCGTGTGATTTCTTCTCCATTCTAATTTTTTCGTTTTCTAAGTTAAACATTCAATCTTTTTTTTATGTATGTAAACAATTACTTGTTTATAAGTCTTTTTTAATTTTGTACCGAACAACAAATAAATACTAAAAAAACCTCAAAAAAAAATTAATTTTCTATTGTGTAAGTCAAATTTTATTACATAGTTGATTTATAGGCTATTTTTCTTTAAATAGAGCTATGTGCCATTTAAATTTACCAATTAATCCAATCTGCTTGTTCTTTTTCAGCAATACTTCTTCAAAAAAAACTTCCGTAGTTACCACTATGCAACTTTTTTTTTCATCGTCTTGCTAAAAAATAACTGCGCATCTTTAGCTCAATTGATAAACCTACATGGCACTATTAAATCGTTTATCAATAACATTTAGGGGTGCTCTAAAAAGGTATGTGTATGCCCTCCAATTATCAAATCAATGTCTTTTGTTTGCTCAGCCATAATTTGGTCATTTGGCTTATTTCCGTCGCTTCTGTATCCAATGTGAGATAGGCATATCACCAAATCGCATTTTTCTTCGTGCTTAAGCGTTTTTGCCATGTCATTGGCAGCTATGATTGGATTAAAGAATTGAGTCTCTTTATAGTTCTTCTTTTCAACTAATCCTGCTAATTCAATTCCTACTCCAAAAATTCCAATTTTAATTCCGTCTTTATAATAAATTTTATAGGGTTTAATTTTATTATGCAGAGGAGTATTTTCAAAACCATAATTTGCATTTACAAAATCAAAACTTGCATGCGGCATTTGTTTTACGATGTTATCCATACCTAAATCATAATCATGATTTCCTAAGGTAACACAATCGTAGCCCATTGCACTCATTAACTTATATTCTAACTCACCACCATACATATTAAAATACGGAGTACCTTGAAAAATATCGCCTGCATCTAACAACATCACGTTTTTTTCTTGCGCTCTAATTTGTTTTACCACCGCTGCTCTACGCGCAAAACCTCCTTGGTCAGGGTGTTTTGGGTCGTTAGTAGGAAATGGTTCTATTCTACTATGTGTGTCGTTAGTATATAAAATAGTAATTTTAGTTAAGCCTTTTTTAGCCAACACTTCGTTTGGAAATACCTGTAAACCGCCCAATACAGCAGCTGTACCAAACATATAACGTAAAAAATCTCTTCTATTATGATACTGAAATTCTGCCATCTGTTTTCACATTAATTTTTCTACCACCTTTTTGTTCGCTTCTGCAATAATCAATAATTGCATCACGTATTAATTTTTTTAACGGAGTGTTTTTTACAGCACCTTTGAAAAAATCCATTTTATCTCCACCACTTGTTAAGTATTCGGAACTAATAAAGTAATAATGCTTTTTTATATCAAAAGGTACACCGTTGATTGTTACGTTGGTTGCTTTCCCTGCTTTTAATTCCATTCTAATTCCTGCAATTGGCAAACCACCTGCTGCTGCAATGTAATTAAGCATGTCGTTTGTTTTTTCGCCCGTCATCTCAACAAGTGTTAACTCATTATCAAAAGGCATTAATTCAAATACTTTTCCAACAGTTAAATTACCTTGCGGAATTGCCGTACGCAAACCACCATTATTTAAAATTACTCCGTTTATTAAACTCGAATCTTTACCTGCGTATTGTTTACATTGCTTAAATAATAAATCGCAAACAAAATCACCTAAATTACCTTCGGGTTGTTCTTTAGTAAGTGGAGTTTCAACAAAGCCTATTACCTCGGTCATGGTTTTATCCATATTTTGTTTGTAAGGCAATATGGTATAATATGCTGATGAATCTACTTGATTTGTATTTATGATGTAGTGTTGTTCTTCTTTTTTACTTATTTTTTTTCCAGAGCAATTAGATAAAAAAATCGCAATTGAAACACTAAGCAATAAACCAACACGTATATTCGAAAACCTCATTAAATCTACTATTTTGAAAGAATTGTTATTTACTTCAAATATAGAAATCTAATTCGAGAAAATGAAGGAAAAAAAGTAAATAAAATCACATTTTTACATAAAAAAGATCGGAACTAATTCTATCGGCAAGATGTTTACCAATATTAGTTAAAACATAGGTGTTTTTATTTTGAATTTCGATTTCTTTTGTTAGATAATTTTTTATTTCTGAAAGAAAATACGCATGCAATTCTGCTCCAAATAATTGTAAAATTATATCCGAATTTACGCCCCACATGGTTCTTAATCCTGTTAAAATATATTCATTGTATTTTTCTTCAATAGATAAATTTTCTTCGGTAAAAGGAATTTTGTTATCTTTTAGTGAATTAATGTACACATTGTTATTACTTACATTCCACTGCCTCGTAACACCGTTAAACGAATGTGCAGATGGACCAATGCCAATGTATTTTTCGCCTTTCCAATAACTGCTGTTGTGTTGCGAGAGTTTATCGCCCTTAGCGAAATTAGAAATTTCGTAATGTGTAAATCCATTTGCTTTTGTTTCTTGCATTAAGATATCAAAACAGTCTTTACTAAATGAATCATTAATATCTGGTTCTTTACCTTTTGCATTTAATTTGCCCAGCACTGTTTTTTCTTCGATGGTTAAATTGTATGCAGAAATATGCGGAACGTTTAATGCAAATGCTTGCTCTAAATTCTTTTTCCAGGTTTCTAAAGTTTGATATTTAGAACCATAAATTAAATCGATAGTAATATTTTCTATTCCGTTTTGCTGAGCTAATTTAACTGACTGAATGCTTTGTTCTGCATTATGACTTCTATTCATCCATTGTAATTCTTCATCATAAAAACTTTGCAAGCCAATACTGAGTCGGTTTATTCCCAATGCTTTTAAAGCTTTTATTTTTTCTTCTGTTAAATCATCTGGGTTTGCTTCTAAAGTAATTTCTGCATTTACATTTACCGAATATGTATTATGAATTGCGTCTAAAATGCGTTTTAATTCATCATCCGAAAGTACACTTGGTGTTCCTCCTCCAAAATAAATCGTTTTTATTTCTTCGTTATTTGCGTAATCTTTTCTTAATTCAATTTCTTTAATTAAAGCATCAACCAAATTTGATTTCGTATCTAGTTGAGTAGAAAAATGAAAATCACAATACAAACAAGCTTTGCGACAATAAGGAATATGAAGATAGAGGCCTGACAAGGAGATTGGTAATTAGTTTATTGGTTAATTAGTAATTAATACAAGTGTTAGTACTCAAATAACGGAAACAAAAATAAACTAATAAACCATTCAACAAAATAAACTAATTCAAACTTGGGTCTTCCGGAAAATTAGAGAGAACAGAATAATTACTGCCTAGCTTTTTTAATTCGATTCCCCAAATATCTTCATAGCGTTCGTTAAATAAGTCGTAGAAATCGGCATCGCTAACTAACCACGCTTTTTTTTCTAACTCGGTTTCTAATTGCCCCGCTTCCCAACCTGAGTAGCCGATGAAGAAATGAATATCAGTAAATCCTGCTTTTTTTTCTTTAAGCATTCGTGCTACATCATGAAAATCTCCACCCCAAAACCAACCCGTTTTTCCAATGGGCATTCCGTTTGCAATTTCATCTGCAAAACGGTGTATAAAAAACAATTGATTATCTGCAACTGGACCGCCACTAAACAAAGGCTGATGAATATCATCAAATCCAGGTAATACATCTTTAAAGCGAACATGCATTCGTTTATTCATAACAAAACCCATGGTTCCATGCTCATTGTGTTCGGTTATGAGAATAACACTACGCTTAAAATTACCATCGTTTAAAAATGGTTGAGCAATTAATATTTTACCTTGAGTAACTTCCATTTAAATAAGGAGATTATATCTACTATATTTGTACAAAATTAATAGAATGAAAGAATCCGGCAAATCTATTTACGATCTTCGTCACGATTTTGAAAAGGCAACTTTAAATGAATCGGATGTGGATAACAATCCAGCTATTCAATTCGAAAAATGGATGCACCAAGCACTTGAAGCAAAAGTAGTTGAAGCTTTAGCTATGACCTTGAGTACAGCAAGCAAAGAAGGAAAACCTTCGGGAAGAATTTTGTATTTGCGTGAGTATGCCGATAATCGTTTTGCATTTTTCACCAATTATAAAAGCAAAAAAGCAGAAGATTTATTGGAAAACCCTTTCGCTAGCATGAACTTTTTTTGGCAGGAATTAGAGCGACAAGTTCGAATTGAAGGAAGTGTTGAATTTCATAGCAAGGAAGCGTCGGATAAATATTTTTATTCTCGTCCGCATTATTCAAAAGTTGGAGCTTGGTCTTCGCCACAAAGTAAAGTCATAAAAGACAGAGCAGAGTTAGAAGGTTTAGTTACTGAGTTTGATACTAAATATAAAACAGAAGATGTTCCTCGTCCCGAATATTGGGGAGGTTATATTTTAAAAGCTACTTATTACGAATTTTGGCAAGGAAGAAAAAGTAGATTGCATGATAGAATTGCTTACACATTGCAAGATGATAATACTTGGAAGATAGAGCGATTAGCACCATAACTATTAGTATTACGAATTTGATACGAATATACGAATCATTGATTTATACGAATTAAAACGCAATTCGTATAAATTCGTAACCATTCGTATATTCGTATCGATTTGTAATCACAAAAAACCAGCAACAAGAAACTAGCAATAAATACAATGACAAAACAAGAAAAGATAGATAATTTTGATCCGAACAGTGTGGGAGATACAACTGCGGGAATGTTTGGTTTACCATTTACATTAGATGAGTGTGAAACAGTTTTAATACCCGTGCCTTGGGAAGTAACGGTAAGTTATAGTGGAGGAACAATTGATGGTCCAGAGGCAATTTACGAAGCTTCGTTTCAAGTTGATTTATACGATCCTAATAAAAAAGATGCTTGGAAATTAGGTATTGGAATGGATGAAATAAATGATGACTTGTACGAACAAAGTGAGAAGTACAGGGAGATGGCTGAATTTCTAATTGATGAAATGGCTATTGGAGAAGATGTTTCGGACAAAGATGATTTTGATAAGATAAATGCTGCATGTGCAGAAATGAACGCTTGGGTGAAAGAACGTTGCCTTCATTTCTTAAAACAAAATAAAACAGTTGGTTTAATTGGTGGCGACCACTCTACTCCACTTGGTATGATGCACGCATTAGCTGAGCACCATGGAAATTTTGGTATTCTTCAATTAGATGCACATGCTGATTTACGTGTTGCTTATGAAGGCTTTGAATTTTCGCATGCATCCATTATGTACAATGCTTTAAAAACAAAAGAAGTTGAAAAACTAGTACAAGTTGGAATCAGAGATTTTTGTGAAGAAGAAGTAAATATTATAAACGAATCAAAAGGAAGAGTTGTTACTTTTTTCGACAGAGATTTAAAACACGAAAGTTATAATGGAGAAACTTGGGCACAAACGTGTAAACGTATTATACACGAGTTACCACAAAATATTTATTTAAGTTTTGATATTGATGCTTTAGATCCAAAGCTTTGCCCAAACACTGGAACACCAGTTGCTGGTGGTTTTGAAGCGGAACAAATATTATTTTTAATTGAGCAAATTGTAAAATCAGGTAAGCGTATTATTGCTTTTGATATTAATGAAGTTGCTCCAGGAGAAGAAGATGAATGGGATGCAAACGTTGCTGCTCGTTTATTATACAGAATAGCGAATTTAGTAATGACATCTCAAGGCAAGTAATGGAAGTAGAAAAAAAAGAATTATCTCAGTACCTAAGTCAGTTTATTTCTGAAACACGTATGCAGCGTTTTCATGAGGTATTAGAAGAACGCACTCGTCACATTACTGTTGTGTTAGAAGACATTTACCAAGAGCACAATGCAAGTGCAGTATTAAGAAGCTGCGATTGTTTTGGTTTGCAAGATGTACACTTTATTGAAAACAGGAATAAGTACAAAATAAGCACGGATGTTGACATGGGTGCTTCATCCTGGTTAAGTATCAATCGTATTTCTGGGAAAGAACAAAATAATACTAAAAAATGTTTAATGGATTTAAAAGCACAAGGTTATACCATTGTTGCCACTACTCCACATGAAAAAGACATTACTTTAGACCAACTCGACATCACAAAAAAAACGGCTTTGGTTTTTGGAACTGAGATTGATGGAATAACAGATGATGTAAGAGAATGTGCAGATGAGTTTGTAAGAATACCCATGCATGGTTTTACCGAAAGCTTTAACATCAGTGTTAGCGCAGCTTTGTGTATGTACGATTTAAGTACACGTTTACGGCATTCGAATGTTGACTATAAATTAAGTGAAGAAGAAAAAGAAGAATTACTTTTTGAATGGATTAAAAATTCAATCAAAAAATGTGATTTAATTATAAAGGATTATATGCAGAAGAAAGCAGCGAACTTGCTCTAATTAAGCTGTTGTAGTAGATAAAATTTCTTTCAGCTTATTAATTTGTTCTTGCGTTCCTAATACAAATATTTTTCCATCGGGAATAATTTGTGTGTCGGCACTTGGGTTTACAACGTATTCGCCATTTCCTTTACGGAAACCAATAATATTTGCTCCTGATTTATTTCTTATTTCCAGATCTTTTAAAGTGCGGTTTCTTAAATGCTCAGGAATATTATCAAAAGTAATTTCTTCTAAGTTTATAGAGTCTCCACCTTGCCCAGTTATATAATCAATAAATTCCATTACATCTGGTTTCATAACCAAACTGGCCATGTGTGCCCCACCCACTCTATCAGGCATAATAACATTGTTGGCGCCAGCAATTTTTAGTTTAACATCAGAATTATCATCAGAAGCTCTACTAATAATAGTAAGCGTTGGATTTAAATGACGAGCAGAAAGTACAATGAATAAATTATCTGCATCATTAGGCAAAGTTGTTATTAATGCTTTTGCATTTTTTATTCCCGCCTTTAACAATGTGTCGTCTTGTGTAGCATCACCAAAAATAACTAAATCACCATGTTTGTGATTTAATTGATCTTTAAGTTCGGTTTTGTTTTCAATAACCACATATTTTTTATTGTGTTTTTTAAGAACTTGTGCAGATTGTTTTCCGTTACGACCAAAGCCACACACAATTACGTGTCCATCTAATTTATTAATTGTGTCATTCATTCTTTTATTCTTAAAATAATTATTGAATTCGCCATCAACCACATACTTAGTTATGGTAGAAACTGCATAAGCAAATGTACCAAAACTAATGAGAATTAAAAAAGCAGTAAAAATTCTTCCAGCAGTATCAAGTGGTTGAATTTCTCCGTAACCAACAGTAGTAACTGTTGTTACTGTCATATAAAAAGCATCAATAAAACTATAGCCTGAAATAAGCTGATAGCCTACAATACCAATAATATTTACTGCTGCCAGCAAATAAACAGGGACCAAGATTTTTTTATAATGCTTAAAATTTTTTAACACTCGAAAAGCTTTGTGCGAATATAAGAATTTGTTTCATGGCTTAAGGTGGTAGAAAGTCATCGTCAAACAATTAATATTAGTATTTTTGCAACAAAGCATAAGCATTGAAACTTTTAATACTTACACAATATTTTCCACCTGAAGTTGGAGCACCTCAAAACAGGTTGTTTGAACTTGCGGTGCGTTTAAAAAAGGCAGGTGTTGATGTAAGTGTGCTAACCGCTATGCCTAACTACCCTCAAATGAAAATACATGAGGCCTATGTTGGAAAAAGTACGTGTTTGAAACATTGGAAGGAATTCCTGTTCATCGTAGTTCAATATATATTTCCTAAAAGTAAATCAATCGTTCAGCGATTGATGAATTATTTTTCTTTCGTGTATTCTTCAGGCAGAACGGGTGTGAATAAAATTGGAGATGTTGATATTATTATGTGTGAATCACCGCCATTGTTTTTGGGATGGTCGGCACTTTATTTGAAACGAAAAAAGAAAGCGAAACTTATTTTTAATGTTTCTGATTTGTGGCCAGAAAGCGCAGAAAAATTAGGTGTTGTTACCAATAAGTGGATGCTTAAATTAGCGTACAATTTAGAAGAAAAATTATACAAACGTTCCGCTTTAGTGAGCGGACAAACCCAAGGCATTTGCAAAAATATCAACCAACGTTTTCCGGAAGTACCAACCTATTGGTTACCTAACGGGGTAGATATTTCGTACTACGACCCGACAGCAGTAAACGGAAATACTTGGAGAGAAAAAAATAATTTCAACCCACAAGATGTTCTTTTTTTGTATGCAGGAATTATAGGATTAGCCCAAGGTTTAGAAGTTATATTACATGCAGCGCAATTAGTAAAGGATAAACCTGAGTTAAAATTTATTTTATTAGGTAGTGGTCCCGAAAAAGAAAAGCTACAGCAATTAAAAGCAGAGTTACAATTAGAAAATGTACTTTTTGTAGATGGTGTTACTAAAAAAGAAATGCCAGAGATTGTTGCCGCATCAGATGTTTCGGTTATCCCACTTAAAAAAATGGATTTATTTTTAGGTGCGATTCCATCTAAAATATTCGAAAACCTGGCAATGCAAAAGCCTATTTTATTGGGCGTAGATGGTGAAGCAAAAGAATTGTTTATTGAACAAGGTAATTGCGGTTTATACTTTGAACCTGAGAACTATAAGGCTTTAGCAGAAGCTGCAATAAAAATAAGCACTGATACTAACCTAAGAAAACAATTAGGAGAAAACGGAAGAAAGTATGTATCTGAAAAGTTTAATCGTGATACTATTGCTAATTCGTTTTATGAGCGGATTAAATTACTCTAACTTCTATTAGGATTACGAATCTTTTACGAATATACTAATGGTACGAAATTGTACGAATAACATATATTGTATTAATTCGTAAAAATCATTGATTCGTATATTCGTATTCGATTAGTAATTAAAATCTACTCGATAACTAATTTCTTTTGAAGAACAATTGCTTTCGTTTCATCCAATACAGAAATCAAATAAACACCTTTACTTAAATTAAGTGCATTTAAATCTATACTGTTTTTACCAGCATTACAATTAGAAGTGTAAACTGATTTCCCATTCAAATCAACAATACTCATTTCGCCCGATTTATTTTCGGTTAAGTAAACGGTAAACAAACCATTTGAAGGATTTGGATAAATAACTGATTCATTTGTATTATCAAGTGTTTGCAAACCAACTAGTGACCGATACATATCTCTATAGCGAACTTGAGTAGCATTAAAATTATTATTTTGATACTGCCCACTAATTTCTAAAACCGGAATTTTCTCTGTTGTAGATAACCATTTATAACTACGTTGAATATTAGGAAAGCTAAATCCAAATCCATTAAAATTAATACTATCAATGCCGTATGAGGTTGAAATTAAACGTAAACAAGCAACGCTATCATAAGGGGTTTTTATTGATCCCCAACCATCTACTTCATTTATTCTGTAACCACGTTGTGCATAAGAAATCCCAGTTCCAATTGAAACAGAAAAAGCAAAATTTGAACTATCTCTATCCAAATAATTCAGAGGAAATTGATACAATTCATCATCATCAGAAAAATATCCTGCTAAAGGAATATTGTTGTATTTAAATCCAATTCCTTCTGTTTTAAAAACCGTACTTGTTTTTTGAAAAAAATTGTAAACATCTTTAAACTGAAAGGTGCCAACTCCAATTGAATCAGCCATTTTTAATCCGTACTTATTTAAACCAATAAAATAGAAAGCATATGGTGTTGAAGGGGCAGATTTATACTCGTACAAATCTTGACGTACCATAGTTAAGTTACTATAATCCCAAAAATAATTTACTCCTGTTGGCGCATAAATAACACCAGCAGGAGCCGAAGAGCTATAACGAATTGTATCACCAGAACCTGGCATACTTGAAGATGTAATAGTAATTTGACTTTTTGCTTGGAAAACAAAAACAATCGCAATAAGGGAAAGTAATTTTTTCATATCATAAATTTAGGCTAAAGTAGTTAAGTTTATGGATAAAAAAAACCGCCAACCTTTAACAAATGAAAGATGGCGGTTAGAAATTTTATTTATTTTTGTAAATTATCCTTTATCGTAACTAATTGAAGCTATTAATTCTCCTTTTTCATCCCAACTATACCAAGTACTGTATTTATCACCATTAAGATAATTCATTTCAAAACGTTTGTTTCCATTATCGTCCCAAACAAACCACTTTCCGTGCTTCTTTCCGTTAAAATATTGCCCCTCACCAACTTTAAGGCCTGTTTCGTTAAAACGCAACCAAATTCCTGACTTTAAACCAGCAACATACGCTCCTTCTTCTTTAATTTTGCCATCAGCATAATAATAATGCGCAGTTCCTTGCAAATTACCATCTACTAAATTTATTACGGCAGTTGCCCCGCTTGCATCTTTAATAATAGCTTCACCTGTGTAGGCTACTCCAGCCTTACAATACAATCCGTTTTCAATTTTAATATCTTGTGCAGTAAGATTTCCAAAAAGTAAACCTATAAATGCTGTAATGAGTAGTTTTTTCATGGCTTTAAGTTTTAACTTCCATAAAGATACTCACGAAAATTACACTTTGGTCATTATTTTTATACAACTCCTTAACTTAAAATTAACATTAGATTAAGGCTTGTATTTTGCTTTCGACAAGATAATTTGGGCATCACTAGTCTTCATAAGTTCTTGTAAACTCACTTTTTCATTTTTATTCATGTAGCTTCTTACAATTTGCCAACCAATCCACATAGCTATACGAGGTGGGCATTCCTTACTTATTGCTGAAGTAAAAGGGCCTTCTGCAGTGTATTCGGCAATTTCTTTTAAATCATTTTTATACAAACGATCCTTTTCAGTAAAATATGCCCATAATTTTTTCTCGAATTTTGTGCAATAAGCGGCTTGCTCGCTAGTATATCCGATTTTTATGGAATCAGGTGTATTAGGCAAAACGGCATCCATGCAATAATAAAGCTTACCATAAAAAATCATGTGACTAAGCAAATTATTTACCGGCTCATTATTATCAAAACTATTAATAATCCAACCTTTCATTGCGTCAGAAACAAGGTATTCTTTACTTAATTGATTAACCTTGTAATTAGGCCATTGCAACATTTTATAAAATTTATTATTGCCACCCAAATACATTTCTAATCCAATACCAAGTGTACTATCGCTTGTTGTTATATTGTAGTTAAATCCTGATTGAAAGGCAACAACTTTTTGAGGCAATGGATTTTTTGGAAAATGATAGTTGAAATAAGTAAATGAGGTGGTTAATTCAGATTCAATTCTTGCTATTTCATCTTCATTATAAATATCATTTACGTTTTTATTCATTTCCTTCATGTCAGGGTGCTGAATAAAGGCAGAAATTGCTCTATAGGCCGAATCTTTTACGTCGCCAGGGTTCAATATCCCAAATATAAAGGTAGAATAGAAATTACCATACTTTTTCAACATTTCGGGAGAATAAGAAGCGATTTTAGTGGTATCCATAGCAAAAATGTCCTTATCCAATCGCAAAACTTTTATAGGCTTTATAGCTACTTCAGAAGTATCTACATCCAATCTATTGCCTTCACAAGCTGCCAAAATTAACATAGGCAAGCATAAGAATATTCTTTTCAATTTTCGCATATCAATAAAAGTGTTATTTTTGTTCTTCGAAACAAAGTTACATAAACTTTAAGTTTTAGAATTAAATAAAAACAAACAATAAAATACATATGAAAAAATCACTTTTACTTATTGGTGCTTGCCTGTTATTATCAAAAATCGGAATGTCTCAGGACGTAAAGAACGTTCGGTTTGGTATTAGAACTACTCCTGCAATTAACATGATGAATCCAGGTACAAATAAAAAAGTTAATAAGAATGGTGCAGTAATGAAGGCTGGAATTGGTTTAGTATTAGAATTTAAATTATCTGATGTAGCAAGTTTTCAAACTGGAGTAGAATATACAGGTGCAGGACTAAAGGCAAAGTATGACAAAGACACCGCAATGTACAGATACAAAGATGATGCAGTAGTTGAATCTGACGGTTTAACGGATTCTTCTTTATTTGTTTTTAATAAAACTGGCGGAGGATCTACCTATCAAGTTACTTCAAGAAAATACAATATCGGATACTTAAATATACCATTAACATTTAAGCTAAGAACAAAAGAGATTAGGTGGGATGACTTATTTCGGACAAATTGGAGGTAATTTATTTATAAAAACTTCTGCAAAAGCTAACGATGAAGTGAAAAAATTAAATTACTCTGTTACTTCTCCAACTGGGATTACATATGCAAGTGCTGAGCCAATTGATAAAATAAATATTTCTAATCAAGTTAACTTACTAACGGCTTGTGGAAGCATAGGTGCTGGAGCTGAATACAATATTTCGGGTTCTACTTCATTATATGGAAGTATTCATTACCAACATCATTTTATGAATGCTACAAAAGCTGATTCAGATTATTTAATCAGACAAAAAAGAGAAGGGACAAATTATACTTATTCTCAATTTCCTAATGCAATGAAATTGCGTCAAATTGTTTTTGCAATTGGTATTCTTTTCTAATAAATAATAATAATAAAACAAAAAAGCCTCCGAATATTCGGAGGCTTTTTTGTTTTTATATACCTGAAAAATTAATCTGATAAATTGCTCCAGGTTTGTCACTTTCAATTTTAATAGCTTCTCCATCCAATTGACTGGCCAAACTATGAATTAGCATTATACCTAGAGATTTATTTTCATACTCCGGTAAATTTTCTTTAAAACCAACTCCGTTATCCCCAATTAATAAGGAATATTCATTACCATCTACTTTTTTTAAATCAACCTCAATTATTGTTTTAGTATTTACAGCAAGGCCATATTTAAACGAGTTTGTAAATAACTCATTAATCAATAATCCCAATGGAATAGCTGTATCTATAGAAAAGTAAAAATCAGGGACATTAAACAAGCTAACGATTTCCTTATCTTTAGGTAGCATCACTTGGCACAATTGTTCAAACAATGACTCGATGTATTTCCTAATATTTATTTTAGCAATATCATTTGATTGGTAAAGCATTTCATGAATGGTAGCCATTGAACGAATTCTATTTTGGCTTTCATTGTATAATCCTTTTACTTTTTCATCATCAATTACACTTGATTGTAAGTTAAGTAAACTTGAAATGATTTGTAAATTATTTTTTACTCGGTGATGAATTTCTTTTAATAAGGTTTCCTTTTCTTTAAGGTTAAGTTGAAGTTTATCTTGTTGTAAAATAGAATCGGTAATATCTTGCCCAATTCCCATCAAACGTATAACTTTCCCATCTGCATCCTTTATTGGAACGCCAGTTCCCAAGATCCATTTAGCCGAACCATCGGGCAAAGTAATAATATGTTTTATAGTGTATTCTTTACCTTCATTTATTGCTGAACTAATAGCTTGAAAAAGGACTTGCTGATCAACTTCTGTTAAACGAGAAAGATAAACTTTATATAATTCATTTGAGTTAGCATGATTTTTATCAATTTGATAAATACTATACAACTCATCTGACCAAATCAAGTTTTCATCTGCAATTGTAAACTCCCAACTGCCCAGCTTAGCCATTTTTTGAGCAGTATTTAATAACTGTTGATTCTTGATTAATTCTTCTTCAATTTTTTTACGCTCAAAGAAAAATGGAACTTCAGGTTTTACTTTAATATTATTTTTACTTACTTCCTTATCTAAAAACTCGTTTATGCGATTGGGCTGAGCCATTATAAAAGTACAATTCTCATCACCTTTTGCTTTACAAGTAATTTCAACTGCGGTTAAAGGAATGCCAAAACTCTCTTGACACCAACCTGAAGAGTAAGCCGCATTCATTGTACAAACTGGAAACTTAGAAAGTTTTCCACTTTTAATCCATGAATCTGCTTCAAAAGAATAAGGATGATTATACTTTAAAAAAAAGTTTTCATCAGGAGAAGGAGAACTTTCTGGAGATATATCAACAAAAGCCCATCCTGAATAAGCAAAGTGAACTGGCCCCGCAGAAAGTTTCTCTATTGGGTTTTGCAAATTCATTTTTTCATGGAAACGTTTTGCATCTTCCATTCCTAAAACATGGCCAATATCAAATAAAAAATTACGACCAATTGCAAAAGCTTCTTCTTCACCTTTATTTAAATACATGTTTTTTATATTATTAAAAAACTCGTAGGATAGTGCAGAAGCTCTAACCAACACATAACGTTGGTCGTTAATTTCAATAGTGCCTTTTTCAGGAAATAATTTTAAATTTTTAAAATAATCTTTAACAGTTGCTTGTGCCTTATCAAAAATAGGTTTAAAAGCATCAGGAACAGATACTGTTTCTCCATTAGATGATGGAACAATAGTTTTTAAGGAAAGATTTTCATCTTCCAACTCTCTAATCCGAGCCAATAATTGCTCGTATGTTTTTTCAGTTTTTTCCACCAATTGAAATACGAATCAAAACTATTAAATTAATTGATAAGCAGTCTATTTTTTATAGGATATTTTAACTACGTCTTCATAAACATTTTGCCAGCCTTTCCATTCGCGCCAATTACTCATAGTTTCGTTATGCCACAAGGTAATTAAAGTACCATCCACACGCTTTACTTCATCTACACAACCTTGAACTGTTTTAACTACATCTTCGGGTTTAATTTTCATATAAAACTTTAGTGTTGCCTCCATTATAGGGAATGGATGCACTCTTAATGTTGTTTCGGTTTCTGTATCTAAATCATACCAATAAAACGGGCTACATACACTTGCTCTAAATCCAATTCGTGTTGCGTAACCCATTGTATAATCATCGGTAATTCCATTATCTACAAGGGTTTTATAGGTTGCCGGGAAATTAAGTTTAAGAAAATGTTGTCTGCTTTTTGTAATATCTCGGTGCACAATAGTCGACAAACGATTGATTTCCTTTTTTACTTGAACAGTAGAATTATTTGATCCAAATGATGGATGAATTCCAACATCAGCATAATCATTTAAAAGCTTAATGAGCGATTGGAATTTTTTATTGTTTGAAGGAAGATTTTTATCGTTTACTCCATAATCACCCAACAAGAAAAAATATATTACATGTAAGTCATACATTTTCTGAATTTCGAGCTGCTCATCATAGGTGTCATAAGGATCTTTCATTTTACCAAAAAGAACTTTTGTTCTCTCGGTAAAATCTTCCCAAAAGAAATTTACAATCGACCTACCATAACCGCCAATGGTACGCATTACACCTTTTTGTTTAAAAGCATAAGCATTATCAATATCAATGGTAGAAATGTATTTGTAGTTATGTTGTTTAAATTTCAAATGCGGGAATTTTCCTTTTAATATCTTCCCAAATTCAATTAGCCAATCGTTTACAATTGGTTTTTCTAAAAAATCATGATGAAAAGCAATACTGCTTTCTGCTTCAAAACGATCATATTTATCGCGAATATGAGGCAGATATTCTTCGTAACGCGTGATTAAATAAAATACTGCCGAAAAAATATCAAAAGGTATTTCAAATGAAGTATCCGTTTTAAAAAGTGTTTTATTTCCCTTCCACTCACCTATCGAAATGCTTTGTTCCTTTATACCTTGTTCGCAAATAATTCCAGTCGACTTCACAAAGATTTCATTTGCAAATGCCTGCTGACTATAATTTATTTTTGCACCTTCCCAGCTAGCAAACTCTTCTTCACTTTGAGTAATTTGAAAGGGAATCTCATACATATCCTTAAAAAAGAAGTTGAAAATGTACTTCGTTCGTAAGGTTATTTTATGAGTATAAATGAGCAACATCAATTACAGGTGTTTAATTAACTCGTTACAAATAAACTCTGCTGCTTGGCCATTGCCATAAAAGGAAGGGAATTCCAATTTATCTATTGCTTTAAAGTGATTAAAAGCGTTAATAATTTTTTCCTTATTAGCATCAGCAATAATAGCTGCACCACAATTTACCAACTCTATCCATTCAGTTTCGGGACGAAGAATAATACAAGGCTTATTAAAATAGAATGCTTCCTTTTGAACTCCACCGCTATCTGTTATAACCATAAAGGCATTTTTTTCTAAAGCGGTCATTTCTAAAAAAGAAGCCGGGGCAACAATTTTGAATAATGCGTTTGCTTTTACTGATGCTAAAACAGAAGCTTCTACATTAGTATCCAATAATTTTGCCGTACGTGGGTGCAATGGAAGAACAATAGAAATATTATTTGATAATGAAATTTCATTTAAAGCTGCAAACAAATCAGTTAAACGCTTCGGTTCATCTGTATTATTATTGCGATGAATGGTTGCTAAAATATAATTGTTGTTTTTAACATCATATTTAACTTCAACATTTACCTTTTGCTCAGCAATGTTTGAAAAGTAAAGACTGTTATCATACATCACATCACCACAATGATAAATTTTTGGATTATCACAAGTATGCGGGGCAAGTGAATCGGGATTAAATCCTTCTTTAACTAAATTATCGTAGCCCGTTTTTGTTGGAGAAAAAAGTAAAGTAGCAACATGGTCGCACATAATACGATTTACTTCCTCGGGCATTGCTTTGCTATATGAACGCAATCCAGCCTCAATATGAACAACAGGCACGTGAATTTTTGAAGCTGCAATTCCGCCAGCTAATGTTGAATTGGTATCACCATACAAAACAATGGCATTTGGTTTTTCCTTTTCCAAAATCTCTTCAATACCAACAATCATTGCTGCAGTTTGTTTTCCGTGCGAGCCACTGCCTACACTTAAATTATAATTAGGAGCAGGAATGCCTAATTCATCAAAAAACACTTGACTCATGTTTTCGTCATAATGTTGTCCTGTATGAACAATCACTTCTTGTATTTGTCCTTCAAACTTATGCTTAATAGCGCGACTAAGAGCCGCAGCTTTAATAATTTGTGGACGAGCGCCTATAATTGTAACGATTTTTATCATAGTATTGAAAGCATAAAGTTAATAAATGAATGTTTTGTTAGTTTATTGTGCAGTATAAACTATTAACTTTGTGCATGTTCATAAGACTAAATCCAG
This sequence comes from Bacteroidota bacterium, assembly GCA_016702705.1. Lineage (GTDB taxonomy): Bacteria > Bacteroidota > Bacteroidia > B-17B0 > Aurantibacillaceae > JADJDM01. The sequence continues at coordinate 39,426 of JADJDM010000025.1, forward strand.
ATAAAATCGACTATAATCAACTGAATAAGGCGGTTGAAGTGCTTAAAAATGGTGGAATTATAGTTTATCCAACCGATTCGGTTTATGCATTGGGCTGCGATTTAATGAATGTAAAAGCAGTTGAAAAGATTTGTAAGCTTAAAAACATTAAACCAGAAAAATCGACTTTTTCATTTATTTGCCCCGATTTAAGTTCACTTTCAAATTATACGAAACCAATAAGTAACACTATTTTCCGGGTAATGAAAAAAGCCTTGCCTGGACCTTATACTTTTATTTTAGAAGCTAATTCAAATGTACCAAAGTTATTGAAGCAATCACGTAAAACGGTTGGTATTAGAGTACCTGCAAACAATATTTGTAAGGAGTTAACGAATGCACTAGGAAACCCAATTATATCAACTTCTTTACACAATAACGAAGATGATTTAATGAATTATTTTACCGAACCATTAATGATTTACGAGCGTTATGGCGATGTCGTTGATTTAGTAATTGATGGTGGTTACGGCAGCATTTATCCAACAACGGTAATAGATTGCAGCAATAATGAAATTGAAGTTATTCGTGAAGGAATTGGAGAACTTTCTGTTTTAGAACTTTAGTGTGCGACAATAATTTTCTTTATTGTTGTTCCATTTAAAGAGTTGATTCGAAGTAAATACATTCCATTTTCTAATTCAAGATTTAAAGAAACTTTACCTTTACAATTCTCTGATTTAATTACAGTATTACCCACACTTGAAATTAGGCTAAAGGTATATTCGTTTGAATTGTTTGACTCAATAGTTAATTGATTACCTAAAGGATTTGGATAACAATTAAATTGATTTGATGTGGTTACATTTTTTACTCCCACAGAGAATTCATTAAAACGTTCGGTAAATTCTTCTAAGTACTGGCTAGCAATAACATTGTCATGAATGATAAGTGTATTTTCATCGTAATCATTTTCAGCAGAATTTGTCCAATTGTGAGAGCCCATAATTACCAATGGATCTGAAGCTGGGTAACCAGCATCAACAATACCATATTTATGATGAAAATCGTAAGGTACATTTAAATGAGAAAGTACATTTACTCCATTTGAAACTAGGCCTGAATATTCAGAACCCACATAGTTTACATTTTCAATAATTCCTCTAACAACAACGCCTCTATTTTTTGCGGCAATAACTGCATCACCAATATCATTATTATTAAATGTAAAGGTTGCAAACTCTAAAGTATGATTTGCACTATTAATTGCATTTATAATTTTAGCAGTTGTGCCATCACTTGGCGAAAAATAAGACTCAACTGGAATAGAAGCAATTGTAAAATTATGAATGGTGTTATCTGTTTTATCCGCTCCAAACTTACTTAATGTTATATTAGGCTGTACTCCGCTCCCGCCCCACATCTCGTTAAATTCAGTAAGGTAATTTAATGCAAGTGCTGAATTATTGATTATGATGAAATTATTATAATCATCATACATGCTTCCTAAACCAAAGTTCATTGAGCCTGTCATTAAAATGCTATTATCTACTATTACAAACTTATTATGCATGGTATTAGTTAACGATTGTCTTTCTAAAACAGGAATAGCAACATTTAAGCCATTCATTGCGCTATTTAAACTATTGCTACTCGAAATATACCTTACTTGCACTCCGCGAGTATAAGCTGCATTAATTGCACTAATAATATTTGCACTACCGTTATCCCATACCGCAATGTCGAGTGTAGTGTTTGCTAAATTTATTCTTGAAATAATTGTATCCTCAATATCTACAGCCATATTGGCATTAGTGATAGCTGAAACAGAATTATCAACTGACTGGGTAAATAGAACTTGTATTGTTTGTGAATATATAAAGTTGCAGATAAAAAATAAAAACACAAAGAGTATTGATTTCATAATATAAATTTATTCAAAGTTAATGAAATTGGTTTTAATTAGAAGAAAGATCTAATACTAATTAGTATCCGAAATTATTCAAATCACAACATCCTCTTTTGTTGCTCACTTATTGCAATTGCCTTTTCTAGTCTAGAAATTCTTGTCTTTTCTTGCTTTGCAGTCATAATCCAATGTATGATTACTTTTTTGTAAGAAGGTGCTTGCGTATTAAAATAATCCCATGCCACTTTATTCTTTTTAAATTGCTTCAAAAAATTTGCATCTAAAAATGTAGGTTCTTTTTCATATGAATAAATGCCTGATTTATCCTCTGTTCTTAAAGCAAATGCTTTCTGCCCTTCAGGCATCATTAAACCTGCCTTTGTTAGTTCCTCAACTTTTTTAATGTTGATGGCACTCCAAATACTTTTTGGTTTCCTTGGTGTAAATCTAATACAATAACTTTCTTTATCAATTGATTTTCTAACTCCATCAATCCAGCCAAAACAAAGCGCTTGATCAACAGATTGCGACCAAGTCATAGATGGTTTTCCACTATCCACTTTATAAAAACCAACGATTAGTTCGGTTTCTTTTTTGTGATTCTTCTTCAGCCAATTTCGAAATGCTGTTTGAGTTGAAAAAAAAGTAGCTGCTATTTGTTGCATAAATATCAATGTTCTTACTTCATGAATTTATGTGAGCCATCGCAATTAGGCATTCGTTTAGATAAGCCACATACACAATCATTCATTCCTTTTCCAGAAAGAATGCGAGGAATGTACTTTTCAATTCTAGCATCACGCGTTGCTGATTGTTTGGCTTCGGTAAAAAACATATTGTAGGCTCTTTGTCGGCCAGGAGTTAATGCTTCAAAAGCTTTTTTAAATGTTTTATCCTTTTTAAATTTATTTTGTAATTCCTCTGGAAAAACTAATTCCTTATTAGCTGATGTATCTACTTTTAAACCTACTTTCTCAATTTCAATAGTTTCAAAAATATATGCTTTTAAAACGGCTTCTAGTTTAATAATATCTTTAATATTGGTAAACTTAATTACGCGTGCTGATTGAGAGTTTTCTCCTGGTTTACTTAAAATAGCCTCTGCATCGCTTAACAAAGTACCTTTTATAAAACTAAGTACGCAACTCTCTTTAAATTCTCCCAACAAAATAAGATTAGTTTTTCCATACATGTAACAAGGATTCCCCCATTTCAATTCTTCTACTAACATACAATCGAGCATGATTTTTCGCAAGGCTATTAACTCCTTTTTCCATTTTTGTGCTTTACTTAAATATTCATCAACTTTAGGATTCATAGTATTTAAATTATTCATGTTATAATTTATTTTGAAGCCTTAATCCAATTAATAATAAGCTTCTCTAAATTTACTTTAGCATTTTCTATATCTGCCGCATTAACAAAAGTAGCAATTGCTCTGTCATTCTCTTTCCATTCAAGTAGCCCCGATTTATCATCAATTAATTTATCCTTAGGCTGTGCAACTTTTTTTAGCACCTCTATGAAAAATTAACTGAATCTTTTTGGTGGTTGAATCCTCATTGTTATACGATCCTGCTCTTGAAAACAATAATTTGGACCATTCCATTTTATATTTTCTGTAAGCCCGTTTAACGAGTTTAAAATGATCAAACGCAATTGTTCAATTTCTTTTCGCATGGGATGATTTAATTCATCTATAAATGTTGTTACTTCTTTATTTTGTTTACTCATGTTTCATTTTTTTATCAAAGCAATTATTACCTTTTGGCATCCGCCTTTAATTTATTTATGATTGCAACAATTTCCTTAGTCACTAATTTAGGCTCATCGTCATGGATAAAGTGCCCCGATTTATTGGTAAGTATTAATTTAATTTGAGGATTAATTTTTAAATAACTCTTTAAAAATTCTACTTTAATTCTGTTTTCTTCCTTACTGTATTTATCCTTAGTAATTTTATTCGAGCCAATCAAGGTAATTGGAATAGTTAAAGGAAAACCTTTTCCTTCAACTAGGGCTGAATCAGTTGTAAAGGTATTTTTAAACTCATTTCTAATAGTAGCAGTATAGTTTACACTGTCAGAACAAAATGAATTATAAAATTTATCAAACTCAACTTTTTCCGTTTCAGTCCTCAACTCCCTTTTTTTCCATTTATGTTCGGGAATTGCTGGGTCAATTAAAATTAATCCACACACTTTTTCAGGATATTTACTTACAAAATAGCGAGCTATTAATCCGCCTCTTGAGTGCCCAACAAGAACAAAAGGCTTATCTAATCCAATTTTTTCAACCAGTTCCTTTAGCTCAACAGAAATATTCTCTAAATTTCTTTCATTATTAAATGACTCGGATTTTCCTATGCCTGCCCTATCGTAACAAATTGTTTTCGCATATTTAGAAATCTTTGTTTGAACTTCTTGAAAATCATCCATTGTAGGCCCAAGTCCAGTTATAAAAACAACAACTGGCTTAGCTGTTCCTTTACTAATATAAAATTGTTTTTTGCCCCTTATTTCAACAAATTGTTCTTTGTCACTATTTGATTGCTTGGCAATAAAAGAAAAAAAAATTGAGGATAATATTAGTAGTAAGTATTTTTTCATTTAATAATCGCTCGAAGCTTACTTATATAAACACATTGTATAGCTATGGTAAATTTAACCATTTCTTCCAACTACACAAAAAAGCCTGTCTTACACTAAGACAGGCTTTTCAATATAATCACGAACTAAATTTACTTATTTCCTTTTACTATAAACCACCAAAGTGCAACGTAAACTGCTTCTGGTTTAGCGCCTTTTATGTCGTTCATTACATCGCTCATTTTTGCAATGGTACTGTTGCTTGAATTACGAATATCATTACCATCTACTTTTAAAACGGTTGAGTTACTTGAGTTACGGATTGTTTTTCCGTCGCTATCAACTTTACCAACTGTGCTGTTGCTCGAGTTACGAATTGTTTTTCCGTCGCTATCAATTTTACCTACTGATGAGTTGCTTGAATTACGTAATGTTTTACCATCACTATCCATTTTGTGCTGAGCAGATGCTACAGTTGATACAAATGTAAATGCAAGAATTGCGAATGCTGTTTTAATTGTTTTTGTCATATTGAATGTTTTTAATTGTTTAATCAAATATAACAAAAAAATCAAACTAATTAAACTAGGACATACGAGTTAATACATAATCGAACAAATACAACACCTTACTTTTCTAAGTCGTTCATTACAGATTTTAATAAAGCAACAAATTCTCTTATTTCAGTTGGCTGCTTTGAAACGTCCGTATCAATATGAAATGTTCTAACAGATTTATTATCGCCTATTTCAATATGATATCCTCCTTGATCTGCGCAATCTGGGCAACCAAAGTATTCAGAAGGACGCTCCTTTAAAAAATTAGGGATTTCGTCCTGTAATTTTTTAGCTAATTTATATTTATCCTTTGATAACTTGTCATCTTTAAAATTCATTTTCTGATTAGTATAGCGCTCCATATTATCAGGATATAAATTACAATTTTTCAGCAAGTAGAATGTTGCATGGTCTCCTATAGAAAAATTATAAGCGCTTCCAAATGCGAAATACTTACCGGTTGTTTCTGCCTTTTTGCATGATATAAACATGCTCAACACTACTATTACAAAAGCTAATTTTTTCATAAATCAAATTTTACTTAAATATAACTATTTTCACTTAATCCTTAGCAAGCAAACTTTCCAACCTATCAAAATTCTCTTCATTTTTGGGTTCTACAAATGGACGCATTTTTTCACAAGTTTCAGCGCTATCAAATGTTAAACGAAAAAAATCGTAGTTATTGTTTCATCTATTTTTTCAAATGCTACATCCATATCAAAGTAGGGTTGTGATTTGCGGGTCCAGCTGATTAATTTTTGTGGTTCAACAATTTTAAATACAGTTGAATTTTCATAATTTCCTTTCTCGGGGCCATGCATGGTAAGTATCCAATTGCCACCCGGTTTTAAATCAAACTCATGTATAGTATTAGTAAAACCATGCGGACCCCACCAAAGTTTTAAAAGCTCTGGGTTAGAGAAAGCATTATATACTTTATCAATTGGAGTGTTGAGTTGGCGGGAGTTGAAGATTTGGTTGGTGGGGATTGAGTTCATTTTGATTATACTATATTTTATTTATTTTAATTACCTCGAATTCGGGAGAATTAAAATTTGAATTCTTAATATTCTTGTAAACCTTTAAATAGTCCAATGTATTTTTAATCCATCTCACTATTAAACCAATTCCTTCATGAAACTCTCTATTATCAATCTATAGGTCTAATTAATTCCTGTCTCTCTTTATTTGGATACATAATATTATGTTTGTCAATTTCAGCAATTGTCGCCCATTCAAATTCCTTTGGAAAGCCTTCAGGAACATATTCTCTTGTTAGTTCCTCTCCATTTAAATTAAATTCAATACGATTAACTCCATCTTTTTCGCTTCCGTCAGGTCTAAATGCACGGAAATATTTGTATTTGAAAAAGTGCTTGATTTTTTCCGAAATATGCGCTGAAATTAATGCTGCTTCATCCTTTGGAATCGCCAGATTTAAAATACTATCACATTTATTAATAAAATCACCTTGACCATACATCCAAAATTTCATTTTAGTTTGGTCACTGAATTCTTTAATCAATTCATGCCTCGGGCCTTTTGTTTTTTTATCGCTGTGCTTCCCTTCAACTATATACCAATCCATTTTGAAGTCATTGCAAACAAATACTATATTCTTATGTTCAGCTGCTGAGAATTCAATAATTTGCTTCCAAATTAACAAATCTCCAAAAGCTTGTATCCCGATCTTTTCTGCAGCGTCTTCGTAACCAGGCGGTATTTTCAAATCGTAACGAGATTTGCCTTCTTTGGAAATCTCGAATTGTTCAGTGAAAGAATATTCTCGTCCAACTCGCAAGATTTTCACAAACTCATTTAAAACAAAATCATCTTTCTCCAATTCACTAATTTCTTTCTTCATCCTGTCAATATTTAAGTCGAATGACAACTTAAAGTCTGATAATTTCGTTTCATAGGTCACAAGGTCTTTTTGAAATAAATCTATAAAGTCTTGATAAAAAAAAGGGTGCTTATTATTATTTCTTGTCCTTTGTTTTAAAGAATCAATCTTGTTCTTGCTCTTAGTACAGAATTCTTGAAGCGCATCTATATATTCCTTTTTAAGTGGCTCATATCGTTCGGTAATAGGCTTCTTAATTACCGCTTCTCTATTTTTCAAATATTCAAATTGAACTTGTGATGGAATCCAAATTCTTGACTTTAATTTTTCTAGAATATTTGTAAAAATTGCTTTGCTCGTTTCAGATGGGTAATCATAAAAATCTAACAAAACAGAAGAGTCAAATACAAAAACACACTCTTTCCAAAGCTCTTTTTCGCTTTCGTTAGATAAATTATATAAGTCAAATGTTTTAGGATTCATTGTTCATTAAATTTGTAACATCCACGTAATTGTTATACATGAATATTCTGTTCGCATTGTAAATATAATATTTTCCTCCAAACAAAAAAGCCTCCGATAAACAGAGGCTTTGCAATATTCAACACGAATTAAAATTTACTTAATTACCCCCAACTCTTTCCCAACTTTAGCAAAAGCAGCAATGGCTTTATCTAAATGTTCTTTGGTGTGTGCTGCAGATAATTGTACGCGAATACGTGCTTTATCTTTTGGTACAACTGGGTAAAAGAAACCAATTACATAAATTCCTTCTTTTAATAATCTATCTGCAAAGGTTTGAGATAATTTTGCATCGTACAACATCACAGGTACAATGGCAGAATCACCTTCTTTAATTTCTAAACCAACTGCTTTAATTCCTTCTTTAAAATAATTTATATTCCACTCTAATCTATCACGTAACTCAGTTGTTTCGCTTAGCATATCAAACACTGCAATAGATGCTCCAACAATACTTGGTGCTAATGAATTAGAGAATAAATATGGACGAGAACGTTGACGTAAAATTTCTATCACTTCTTTTTTACCTGTAGTAAAACCTCCCATTGCCCCGCCTAATGCCTTGCCCAGCGTTCCGGTAATAATATCAACGCGGTTCATTACATTTTTTAATTCAACTGTTCCTCTTCCTGTTTTACCAATAAAGCCTGTAGCGTGGCTTTCATCAACCATTACCAAAGCATTGTATTTATCAGCTAAGTCACAAATTTTATCTAAAGGTGCAACATAACCATCCATCGAGAAAACACCATCTGTAACAATAATGCGGTAACGTTGTGCTTGAGCCTTTTTTAATTGCTCCTCTAAATCAGCCATATCAGAGTTCTTGTAACGGTAACGTTGTGCTTTACACAAACGAACACCATCAATAATAGAAGCGTGATTTAACTCATCAGAGATAATTGCATCTTCTTCGCCAAACAAAGGCTCGAACACACCACCGTTTGCATCAAAGGCTGCAGCGTAGAGGATGGTATCTTCTTGCCCTAAAAAGTTGGCAATTTTATGTTCTAATTCTTTATGAATATCTTGAGTTCCACAAATAAAACGTACTGATGACATTCCGTAACCACGCTTATCTAAAGCACTTTTAGCGCCTTCAATCACTTTTGGGTGAGAGGAAAGACCTAAATAATTATTAGCGCAAAAAATAATTACTTCTTCGCCGGTGCTAACTTTAACGCTTGCGCCTTGAGGAGTAGTAATAATGCGTTCTTTCTTAAAAATACCAGCTTCTTCAATAGCAGCTAGTTCTTTTTGTAAATGTTGTTGGAAATTACCGTACATAAATATTGAATTTTGCGCCAAATATAGGCAAAGAAAAGCCCAAAAACAGCGAGAAATTGTGTTAATAATTATTTTTGATACTTAAGAAAAAGTTGTATATTTGCAGCCCTATTTAGGTATAGGATGCGGATGTGTCGTAATTGGTAGCCGAGCCAGACTTAGGATCTGGTGCGCAAGCGTGGGGGTTCGAGTCCCTTCATCCGCACAAGTAAAGAGAATTAGTTAATTAGTAATTAGTAATTAGTTCTTTAGGAATAGAAAGGTTCCCAAATTAATGAGGGAATTCTATTCATACAAAACAAACAAAAAGGCTAATTTTTTAGCCTTTTTTAATTTTAATTAAATTAGAACAAATGGATATTACAAAACAAGAAATCGACGAATTAAACGCAGTTGTAACTATTAAAGTTGGTCCTGCTGATTACCAAGATAAAGTTGAAGGTGCATTAAAAAAGGCACAACGCCAAGCTTCAATGCCTGGTTTCCGTCCAGGAAAAGTTCCTGCTGGAATGATTAAGAAAATGTATGGTAAAAATTTATTGGTTGATGAAATCAATAAATTATTAAATGATTCTATTTACAAATACATCAACGAAAATAAAATTGAAATCCTAGGAAACCCACTTCCTAAAACAGTTGAAAAAGAAATTAACTGGGATACACAAACAGATTTCGCTTTTGATTATGATTTAGGTATTGCTCCTAAATTTGATGTTACTATTTCTGATAAAATGAGCTTTGATTATCCAGTTGTAAAAGTGGATGATGAATTAATCGAGAAATATTTAAAAGACGTTAGAAGAAACTACGGTAAACCTTCTAACCCAGAAGTATCTGAAGGAAATGATGTACTTTATATCGACATCAATGAATTAGAAGCAGATGGTTCAATTAAAGCTGGTGGAGTTTTCAAATCTACTAGCATTGGAATCGATCGTTTAAAGAATGATGCTGCTAAGAAAAAATTAACTGGTTTAAAGAAAGAAGATAAAGTTGTTATTGCATCTAATGTTCTTTACGAAAATGCAATTGATTTAGGAATTGGTTTAGGTATTGATAAAGAAGCTGCAGAGCAATTCAACGCTGACTTACAAGTAAATGTAAAAAACATTGCTCGTATGGAAGATGCTGAATTAGACCAAGAATTATTTGATAAATTATACGGTGCAGGTACTATCAATAGCTTAGATGAGTTTAAAGCTACACAAACTATCTTAACAAAGGAAAGCGAAGTTCAAAAGATTTACGAAAACCTTTATTTCACTAAGATGTTAGCTTTATTCAAAGAAAAATTCAAATTAACTAACAAAGAAGTTAGTTACAATGAGTTTTTCGGAATTAAAGACTAATTGGAAATTGAATGATAAAGAAAAGAGACTCAGAATTGAGTCGCTTTTTTTATTGGTATAAAGTAATAAATAACTACAAATTAAAAATGTGCACTAAATACTTGAAGAAAAACTACTTCTTCGCTTTATCAAAGCAAGCTCTACAAAGAGGTTCGTAGCTATCGGTTTCGCCCAATACTACTAAAGCGGTATCATTTGTTTTACGATGAGAGAACTGTGCTAAATTGCCGCATTGCATGCAAATAGCATGTACTTTAGTAACGTATTCGGCCGTAGCAAGTAATGCAGGAATTGGTCCGAAAGGCTTGCCCGTGTAATCCATATCTAAACCAGCAACAATTACACGAACTCCGTTATTAGCTAATTGATTACACACATTTACCAACTCATCATCAAAAAATTGCGCTTCATCAATACCAACAACTTCCACATCATTTGCCAATAAAATAATGTTTGCACTTGAAGGAACTGGTGTGCTGTGAATGGATGTTTCGTTATGACTAACCACATCTTCCTCATGGTAACGAGTATCAATAGCGGGTTTAAAAATTTCGACTTTTTGCTTTGCAAATTGCGCACGACGCATTCTACGAATTAATTCCTCTGTTTTACCGGAAAACATACTACCGCAGATAACTTCTATCCAACCTCTTCTTTGCGTATCTGTTTTAATGTTCTCTAAAAACATGTTGTTAATTGTTTATAAAACTGGAATTGTTTCCCTTTATGGTTCGTAAAAATAAACGTAATTTTAAACATAATAAAATATAAGTTCAATTATTCCCAATTATGAATGAAAAAATAGCAAATGCCCGCTTAAAAGAGAATATTGAGACGGTAAAACAACTGCTTAGTGATTTTTCTCAAAAGTCGAATAATTCGGCAATTGACACCGAGCATTTGCTTGTTGCTATTGAGAAATTATATCGCGCATTATCGGTAAACAATTTTTTATTAGAAAACAAAGAGGTGTCTAGCGACTTAAATGTGCATTTAAAAATAATGGATGTTGTTGCAAAACAAGAAGAAGCGAAAATTGAGGTTGTCCCTACTCCAAAAAATGATACAATAATTGAAGAACCAGTTATTGTAAAAATTGAACCGATAGTTGAAGTAAAACCTGAACCCGTTTCAGTAAAAATTGAACCAATCGTTGAAACTAAAGCAGAACCAATTATTGAGAAAGAACCAACCTTAGAAGAAATTACTGCGCAAGCAATTACAAACGCAAAGCTTGCAAAACGATTGGAAATTGGAATTAACGATAAGTTTAGAATGATTAATGAATTGTTTGCTCAAAACAATGTTGAATATACTACTGCAATTGAACAATTAAATGTTTGCATGAGTTTAGAAGAATCTGAAGACTATTTAAATAACCTAAAAGCCTTATATAGTTGGAAAAGCGATGCTCCTATTGTAAAAACAATTTATGCGCTTAATCAAAAACGATTTGCATAATGAAAATTATTTTTTCATCTCTACTCCTATTTACTTTTCTTTTTAGTAATGCACAAAAAGATACTGCTGCTGCACGTATTGTAATTAATAAACTTACATCAAAAGAATTTGCTGGCCGAGGTTATGTGAACAAAGGCATTGAAACTGCGGCTACGTATTTAAATAATGTTTATAAAGACCATTCGATTAAACCTTTCAAAAAGAAACATTCCTTCTCTCAATATTTTACAAGTCCAATAAATACTTTCCCGGGTAAGATGAGTGTGATTGCTGATGGACGAGAACTAACGCCTGGTGTACACTACATTGTTAGTCCAGAAAGCAAAGGAATAATGGGTGGTTTTATGTTATTTGAAGGAGACAGCGTAACATACAAAGCAACTGACTTAAGAAGAGAAGTTCCACTTACAGTTAAGAAAGTAAAAAAATTAACTTGGAGTGTTGCTCGAGATGTTGCTGATTATACTTTGATTGAAGTATTAAAAGATTCTTTCCCGAAAGGAATAAAAAACATTGATGTAATTATTGAAAACAAATTAGAGCCTGTATACAAAATGCAAAATATTTGCGGATACATTAAAGGCAAAACAAAACCCGATTCATTTATTGTTTTCACAGCGCATTACGACCATTTAGGAATGATGGGCAACAAAACCTATTTTCCTGGGGCAAATGATAATGCAAGCGGTGTTTCTATGCTATTGAGTTTAATGGATTATTATTCAGCTAATAAACCAAATTACTCTGTTGCATTTATTTGTTTTGCGGGAGAAGAAGCGGGATTGTTGGGCTCTAAATTTTATACTGAGAATCCAATGTTTCCTTTAAACAAAATTAAGTTCTTAATTAACATGGATTTATTAGGAACAGGTGATGAAGGAATAACCGTTGTAAATGCAACCGAATTTAAACCCGAGTTCGAACTACTAAAATCCATCAACGAAAAAAACAATTACCTTAAATTGATTAAGCCTCGTGGTAAAGCTGCAAACAGCGACCACTATTGGTTTACCGAAAAAGGTGTTCCTGCATTCTTCATTTACACCATGGGCGGAATTACCGCGTACCACGATGTGTTTGATGTAAGTAAAACTTTACCTTTAACAGAGTTTAGCGATGTAAGGAAATTGTTGATTGAGTTTGTGAGGATTAAGAGTGGCAGCAAATAAATCCTTCACTATTCAATCTTCCTTCTTCAATAATTACTTCACATAATCCTTAAAGACCTTATTTAATTTCTTCAGTAAGAAAAACATAATAATGGTTGCAAGCAACAACAGGCCTATATTTACCATAAAGTATAAGGCCTTGTTATCGTAATTATCCCAAAAGGTTGCGAGGATACCACTCAGTTTATTTCCCATTGAGGTTGATAAAAACCATCCTCCCATCATTAATGCTGTTAATCTTCCAGGAGATAATTTAGAAACTAATGATAATCCCATTGGACTTAAAAACAATTCACCAATAGTTACAACACCATAAGTTCCAATTAACCACCAAGCACTTGCCTTTTCTTGTCCGCCACCACACATATAAACTGCGGCAATCATAACTAAAGGCGAAAGCGAACTTATAAATAAACCCCAAGCTATTTTAGATGGTGTACTTGGCTCCTTACCTCTTCTTCTTAAAAGCGCAAAGAATCCTACAACAATAGGAGTTAATAAAATTACCCAACCCGGATTGATGGATTGAGAAATTTCCGTAGGCACTAAATAAACTGATTCATTTTTCTTAGGAAATTTTTCAGAAGAAACATTTTTAAAGTACATTGGGTAATCAACTCCTTTTAATGTATCCTTCACCATTTTTCCAGTAGCAGAATCTTTTTTTGTTTTAATGATTAACCTGAATTGCTCATCAGTAATAGGACGCAGCTTCTCAGTTGCTTTCATTGTATCAACAATACTTAGCTTAGTTGCTAAAGGAAGAACCGCTGCCGGCATTTCTCTATCCGTATATAACTTCATCCATTTATTAAGCGCAGTTCCGTTTTGTTTAAATACTGCCCAAAACCTAATACCCACAATAAATATCGCATACATGGCACCTAAAGGTTTCTTCTCTGTTGCATCTGCCTTTTTGTATAAAGAGTAGTAAAAAATAATTACAGGCAAACAAGCAAAGATAAATGCATCAGTTGCATCATCACCCAACATATTTCCAGGAATAAACCAACCAATAACCGCTGCAATTAAACTAGGCACCATGGTGTAACCAACAATTTTACCAAGAGATTGATCGCCTTCTTTTAATGGTTTTCTTACATCAGCATGTTTGTAATGCTTGGTTCCGACTAGAAAAATAATTACTCCCAAAAACATTCCAACACCTGCCGATACAAATGCCCCGCCCCAACCAAACTGGTTACGCATAGCAGCAGCAATGAAAGTACAAATGAACGCACCTACATTTATTCCCATGTAGAAAATATTGTAACCAGAGTCTTTATTGGCTTTATACTTTTCATCATCGTATAAATTACCTAATAAAGTAGAGATGTTTGGTTTAAAAAATCCATTACCAATAATAACCAAACCACAAGCAATATAAAACACCGTTAAGCTATGAACAGCCATTAAACAATAGCCTACACCCATCAATAAACCACCAAGTACAATTGAAAAACGATATCCCCATTTTCTATCTGCCAACAAACCACCTATAAAAGGAGTAAGAAATACTAAGGCAATAAAAGTTCCGTATAAGCTAGATGAACTTTTCATGTTCATTCCCCAACCACCTTTTTCTGTATCTGCCTCTAAGTACAAAGTAAAAATGGCTATCATCAAATAATAACCAAATCGTTCCCACATCTCTGCAAAGAATAGGAAATATAAACCTTTTGGGTGTTTTGCAATTTTACTCATGTGGGAATTTTAACTATTAGAATTTGTGGTTCTTAATACAATCAACAAAGTACTTTACTTTATTAAAATCGGTATCAGGATATAAACCATGCCCGAGGTTTGCGATGTATCTATCTTTACCAAAAGCTTTTAGCATTTTTGATGCTTCTGCTTCTATTGTTTTTTCGTCCGAATATAACATGCATGGGTCAGCATTACCTTGAAGCGTTTTTGTATTGCCCACAATTTTACGTGCATTGGCAGCGTTCATTGTCCAATCTAAACCAATGGTATTGCATTTTATTTTTGCTATTTCTTCAATAGCGAAGTGTGCATCTTTTGCAAATACAGTAACAGGAACACGGTAATTAATTCCTTCACAAATCATTGAAATGTATCTCAACGAAAATTCATTGTATTGCTCTGGCCCAAGCACTCCTGCCCACGAATCAAATATTTGAACCATATCAGCACCGGCATCAATTTGAGCATTTAAATAATTAATTGATGATAAAGCAATCTTTTCTAACAACAAATGTGAAAGAACAGGTTGAGTGTATAAAAATTTCTTTGCCTCGCTGAATGTTTTGCTTCCTTTTCCTTCAATCATGTATGCAAACAAAGTCCAAGGGGCGCCACAAAAACCAATAAGTGGGACACGATTATCCAATTTTTTTTTAGTTAGCTCAATTGCCTTAATAACATAGTTTAATTCTTCTCCGCTGCTTACGTGCAATGCTTCTACGTCAGCTCTATTTTTAACCGTTTTTTCAAAAACAGGACCTTTGCTTTCAATCATTTGATAAGGTAATCCCATTGCTTCAGGAATAACCAAAATATCTGAAAATATAATTGCAGCATCTACACCTAAAATATCAACTGGCTGAATGGTAACTTCAGCAGCCATTTCGGGGTTCTTTACAAACTCAATAAAATTTTTAGATTTAGCTCTAACTGCTCTATACTCAGGTAATATTCTGCCTGCTTGACGCATTAACCAAACCGGAACACGTTCTACCTGCTCACCTTTAGCAGCTCTTAATATCAAATCGTTCTTTATACTCATAGAGTCCAAAGATACTAAGAAAAGATTAAGATAGAAACCGTAATTTTTGAAGAAAAACGGGGCAATTTTGAAGGGATTTTAATTGCTTTTTTACTGCTCTTTCGCCATTGGGTTATTAATGTTTTTATAACCTGTTAAATCCATTTTTACTGCCCCGATTAATATTTTTGCTTGTCCACGAACAGGAATATGGTTTTTATCATCCGAAATCCAAATGGTTAAATCTTCTTCCTTTTTAAACACACGTCCTTTTTGTACGATTGGTCTAAACTTTAAACATCTGATTTTACCAACTTCGCTGTTAATCGTTTCTTTCCCAACATACTTAATTTTTAGTGGCCAGTTTTCTTTATCAATAAAGCAATTTAAAGCAAACACATCGCCTTCTTTTGCTTTTGAAAAATCCAAATTACGAGCAGAGTAAAATGCTGAAATCATATCTTGCGTACCAGCAGTTATTGGATAGGTTTCGCCACCACCAACGTCTACTTTATTCGAAAAATGATTGAAGTTATAGTTTTGATGAATTTTATACCCACCTTCATCGCAATTACGGTTAAATATCCATGGAACTAAAGAATTTTTGTCGATATAGGTTTCATACCTATCACGTACTTTAAAGAAAAAATCGAAGGTTCCTTTTGAAACACCATTACCAACAATATGATAGCACTCGCGCGGACCAATTTTTTCGGTATTTGGTTTTACTTCCAAAGTTGCAACTGCCGCTTCCATCATTCCGTAATGCAAACGATAGGTTAATATTTCACCTTCTTTAAAAGCTTCGTTTGCTTTAACAGGTAAATCAATTGTTACCTTTTGCGCTTGTATATTTTGAACAGTTGAATAATTAGAATTTTTGTTTCCAGCAGAAATTAATGAAACAGCTAAAACCGCACTAGCCAATATGGTAGGAATAGTGATTATTTTATTTGTTGTTTTCATTTTCGTGTTTTTTTTACTTAGTAAGTCAAACTACATGCCAAACGCTGAAATAAACCTTTTACTATTTTATAGATGTTAAATAAAGTAAAATTTCTTTTCTAAGCACTAACAATTCTTCGAGTAATTTTGGGTCAGAGCCCTTGATTCCATTAAAACGGACGCTTGCAAAGGCTTCTTTTTTAAATCGAGAATAGAAAATTGCAATTTTGCCAAAAACAAGCTTAGCTACAAAATAAATTGGCAGCAACCACCAAATCTTAAATACAAACCAAATTACCAAAAGCTCAATAATCATGAATAAAAATGCAAACACTGCGCCCGAACCATAATTTATGGAAGCATAAAACTCAATATTCTTTACTTTTTTATCTGCAAAGGTTTTAGCTAAAAATTTCGGGAGAAAATTAATTGTTTTTCCAATTAAATAAAAAGGAAATAACAAAATTAAGCTTAAAACTAAAACAAAAGAACTCTTATCACGATTAGTAACATGATTATAAATAGCTGAGTCTTTGAGTTTCTTAATCTTTAATAGTGAAGTGTATTTGTAAGCCAATTGTCTTAAATGTGTAATACGCTCAACCGAATTTTCCTCAATTAAGTTTAATTGTTTTGTAATATAAAACCAAAACTTTTGATGATCATCTAAATCATCCAGATCCAATTTATTTTCTTCTAAATACTGAATTTTATAAATCTCTTGCAGCTCTTCAATTAAGGCGTCATTATCTTTATTATTCAAATGCGGAGTTAATTCCAACATTTTTTCTTCAATGTTTTTGGTAAGTTGATTTACCGCTTTAGCTTGATTCTCGTTATACAAACTAAGATAATCCTTTACTTTAATTGCTTCTCCGGCATGATAATAAATATCTGTTCCAAATTGTGATGGGTGCGAATAAGTAACACTAACAGGAACAATTACTAAATCATCTCTTTTAAATTCTTCAGAAAAACCAAATGCCATACGTGCAGTTCCCTTTTGAATTGGACGTAATCTTCTTTCCTGAACACAAAGTCCTTCAGAAAAAACCATTATTTTTTGGTTCTTATTCCACATTTTATTTACAATGGCAAAAGATGCGTTGTTCTTTTTCACGCCTTCAATTCCCCCATCGCGCATTCTGAAAATTGGAATAATACCAATAGCTGTTAACAAATTAGTTACAAAGCCTTTTTTGAAAGCATCGCCTCGCGCCATGTAATATGTACGTGGATTAAATACCACAATAGATAAACAAATAGAATCTACAAAGGCATTAGGATGATTGACAGAAAGTAAAACTGGTCCGTCAACACGAATGTTTTTAATATTCTTCCCTTTAAACCTTCTAAAATAGTAAGTAAAATACGTACTAAGAATTACTCTTAAAAATTTCCATAACATGCCCTAAAATTAGGCATTTTAAATTAACATTCGAAACTGAAATTACGAAGATTTATAAGCTATTTGGTGATAGGTTTTTGTGTGTGGGCCAAGAAATAATTTAGAATAGATTCGAATTAAAGACAAACCTCCAATCATAAATGAAACACAAGTTAAAATAGCCAATACAATTTGGTCGCCATGAATATAACTCAGCAAAAGATCCTCTCCAATAAACGATGGCGAAATTGGAAATGCCGCTAAACCCAAACACGAGATAAAAAACACAAAAGCCAATTTCGGATATTCAAAAACGTGACCATAATACTTTACTAAATCTGCTGATTTTTCTTTCGACTTAAGGTAAAGCATACATAAAAATCCAATTATAGCGAATACAGATAAACCGCCTAAATAAACTAACAAGTGGCTAATTGCAATATGTCCGTTAAAAGAAATTGCCATCGCAATCCAAAAGTGACTGAACAGTATTAATAACCAAGCACCTCTTGCCTTTTTCTTTTCACGGAAGGAACGAATAACGAAAATAAGACTAATTACTACACAAACAATTGGTAATGACTCGCGAACTTGAGATGGCAAGACAAACTCACCTGCAATTGCAATTATTCCAAATAAAAAAGCAATTAGTGAAGCATAGATGGTGAAGAAAGGTGGTAAAAAAGAAAAGAACTTTCCAATCCTTTCTATACGTCCCCAAACATAAGTGCCCATAAAATTATCTAAATTCCATTCTTTCATACTCCACATATACATGGTATACTCAATCCTTTTTGGTAAACTATCTTCAATTGTTTTTCTTTCAGGGATTGGACTATAAAATTGCTTTCTTAGCAAATAACTAACAACAGAGGGTGACACAAGCAATTGATAGGTTCTAAATAAAGCATTTGCAGTAAAATGAATTAATGCAACATTGGTAAACCCAGCGGCAATTTCTATAAAAATAAATCCTATTTGAGCAATGGAAGCATAAGCGATTTGGCTTTTAATTGTTGATTGTACCCTTGAAATTGAAGTTGCGACAATGGCAGTTATAATTCCTAAAACAATTACTAAAACACGAATAGAAATAATCTGCTCCCAAAAAGGAAAGGTTCTTAATAACAAGAATGCACCTAAGTGAACAGATAAAGAACCATAAAAAATTGCACTTGATGGCGTTGGTCCTTCCATTGCGCGGGGCAACCAAGACGAGAATGGAAACTGTGCCGATTTTACAAGTGCAGCTATTAAAAAACAAAATGAAATAAATGCCGCTATAAAATAATGTCCTTTAATATGTTCCAAAACCAATTCCTCATTACTTAATTGTAGAAAAGTGATGTTCTCATGCCAAAGATGATGAGTCATCCAAATAGCGAGTAAAAGTGCAATATCGCCAATACGATAAACAGAAAATACTTTCATAGCATTACGAACTGGCAAAAAACGTTCGCGATAAAAAGCAATTAATAAAAAAGAGGATACTCCTAAAATTTCCCAACCAATAAACAGCGTTTCTAAATTACCCGACATTACAGCTGTGTTGTATCCTACATAAAACAACATAATTGTAGTGAAAAATCGTTTGTAACCATTTTCGCGATGAAGGTAAAACCGACTATAAATGGTAACAATAAAGGTTAAAAATGAACCTGCAAAAGCAAACACAAGCGCAATTTTATCGAAGGTATAACAAACAAAAAAGTTAAAATGTTCGCTTTTAAAAAGTGTTGCAGCTGTTACTTCAATTGTTTTGCTCCCGTTCATTATCCATAAAACAATAAAAGCAATTAAGGATAATCCATGCGCTGAAACCACAAAAACAGAAAACAAGGATATTAGTTTTTCGTGTTTCTTGGGAAGCAGCATGCTTAAGGCAAAACCTGCAAAGGGAATTAATATTAAGAGTAAAATTAAAACATCCATAATCAACTTAATTTTTTAATAAATAAACTGGAAGGTTATCCACACTTGATTCGATAATCTCTTCCACATTTTTAGCTTCACTTAAATTTTGTGTTAGTGGCTTGTACAAAACAAATTCTTCATTTTTAAAAACAAAAATCTCTTTTGTTTCTGGATGTACAACAGATAAATTAACCCATTCATTTTTAAACCACTCGTATGTTGCATCATTACTCTTAATCACCTTACTAACCACCTCAGGCAAATGCTCAACAATAACTAAAAGACGGACAGGGTCGTGTATTTCAATCATTTGACTTGGTAAACCTGGTCTTAAATCGCCATCGTAACCATTTGCAACGCCAATTAATCCCATAACATTATGAGGTAATTTACTTCCAGCACCTAACTTTTGATTATCAACACGTGAAAAGAAATACTCTAAATTAATTCCTCCACAAACTGGAGCTGCTGCTTTTAAAATATTAAACAAATACTTTCCTTCGGGGTCAATTTTATAATCAAAAGAATTTAAGAACGACCTTCTATCCAAAAACAAATGGTCGGATAGCTCCCTACCACCAACAATACAAAGTGCGTTAGTTGCATGATTTAATTCGGGACGAGGCTCAAATAAAGAAACAGAACGTGCCTCTACTTTCTTATGGATTTTTTTTGGACTGGAATGAGAATCAATTGACTCAAATCTTCTAGATCTTTCTTTTGAATTATAATCCAATGCATTTGAGAATATGCTTTCATTTTGTTTATGCTTAGTTTTATTTACTTCCGAAAGTAAATCGCTATCGTAATAACGAATTGCATCTCTTGTAGTATCGTGCAAAGCTCCAACAAACTCTGTAGTAGCTGGAATATCAACTCCTCTTTCCTTTAAAATTGCTCTCACATTTTTATTATTCAACATTCCTGCAGCTACCCGCGCATTAACAGAGCCGGGTCTACCACAACATGCACCGCAGTCATAGGCAGAAAAATGAGGGTTATTTGCGCTCGAAGCACCATGGCCAACAACATAAACAATAGGAGCGAAATTTTTAACTAAGCCAATACTTCTTAGTAATCCTTCCATCCTATCTGCCATTTCAGTTTCGGTGAAACCTACTTGCAATTTATTTTCGACAAGATTGTTTTCATTAACAATAGTAAGTTTTGCAGTAGAATCCATGTGCTTATATGAACTTGCATTTGATGCATTACTTGAAGGTCGGAAAATAGTACCCAATAGTTTTACCCCCGACCATAATCCAAGCATTTGCGAAACAAACCATCCGCTTAATAATGAACTAGAGGATTTGGTGTAATAAATATCCTTTTCGTTTTTACTGATTCTTCCTAATTCCTTAATTAAAAACTTAGGCGTTATTGGAGCGGGGCAAAGTTTAGTATAATGCTTTCCACCATCTGGTTGAAAATAAAATTCAACTCCAAAAAAACCAGGCGTACCAAATGTTTCAGCATTTGTATCAAGGCGTTCAATGTATCTTCTTAAGGAACACTCTCTATCATCTATACAAAAAAGTGCTTGAAAACTTTTATTTACAATTTCAGTTCTAATTTCGTTCGACTGCATTTTCATGCCTGCTAATACTTGGTCGTAATAGCTCCACTCCAATGCCTTCTGCCAAATCTTTTTTACATCTGAAAGTTCGGTTGAAGGAACATCTGCTAACAAATTAATTTCTTTAATACTTGCCCCGCTGCCAATTGGCGACCAAACATCTCCAAAATACACCTCAAGCGCATCTAACTCCAATAGAAGTTCAAATTTGATTGCGTCTTCAAGGCTAATTTGTTTTGTATTGATTAGTGATTCTGGAGCATCTTCGATTGAAGAAATAATTCCCGACCAACCTTGATGCGAAAATTGTTGATCGAATAAATATTGTTCGTATAAAGATTCTTTTCCCACTAAACGTTCTAAAAGCTCTTCAATTGAAAGATTTTCTTTTTTAAGTAAATCTTTAACTTTCTTAGTTTTAAAAAAGCTAGAATAGCTTAATCTTTCTAGTTCTCTAATAGATGCTAAAAATCCTTGTTCTTGGACGGGGAAATCCCAAATTGAAATTCCTTGATCAAGATAACTGCAAATAATACGAAAAAAATAGGATGTACTTTTGAATCCATATCAAAATCGAATCTGGATTTCCAATTTGAACGTAAGCTTCCTATTCTTTCATGAACTGTTGTATCGTATTTTTTATCTACTACATACTTTTTCCATTCGTCAAAAGCTGCAATACCTTTTTCTTCTTTAATAAACGAATCAAGGATGGTTTCTGAAATTTCTTTTTTATTGTATTTCTCTCTAAACTCATCTAGTGATAAAGTAACTCTATAACCAAAAATCCCAGAAGCCTTTCTTAGTGCATCGAAAAAATTCATCGACTGAAAAGCGTGTAAGGTATTGTGATGAATAAAATCTTTTAAAGGTGCTTGTGCGGGTAAATAGTGTTTTAACTCATGTAAAGTATGCTTTAAATTAAAAACAGCTAAATGCTCAACACCATTTTCATTATCCGAAAGATCCACTTTCATTAAGTATAAGAATTAAATAATAAATAAAATTACAATTGGACTGGGCAATTATAATACTCGAAAAAATCGAAATCTTACTATAAAGGCTAAAACTATATCATCAATCCAATTACTACAAATTAACTGAAATTTAATTGAATTAAGTCGTTTTTTTACAAATTCTGATAATTAACATTTTTTAATTCGAAGATGCAATAAACCTTAAAGATAAATCCTATTTTAGCTGATCTCAATTCCACATAGTATTGTTTAAATTAAAGAATAGTAGAATAAAATTTGTGATAAAAAAACACCTTGTTGCTTTACCATTTTTACTTGTATTTATTTCCATTACTTCTAAGGTTTATGCTCAACAACCAATTAAATCAGAAAACAAATTAAAAAACGGCTTAAAATTTTATTTAAGCAACGATAGCACCAAATACATTAAAGCAACTGGCCTAGCCCAACTATGGCTTAGATACACTGATAACAATCCTGGTTCAACCGTTTACGGAAAAGAAATTAAAGAAACCTATGATGTTGGGGTTAGACGAATGCGTTATCAAGTACTTGCGCAATTAAACAAGCGTGTATTCTTTTATTCACAAATAGGAATAAATAGTGCAAACAATCTTTCTGCGCGAAAAACTCCTATCTTTTTTCATGATGTTACGGCTGAATATACAGTGGCTAAAAAATATTTAACCATTGGATTAGGTTTGAACGGATGGAACGGAGTTTCAAGATACACTTCCTCGGGCGTTGGGAATATTTTATGTTTAGACTTGCCTATTATTCAAGAACCAACAAATGATGTTATTGACCAATTTGTAAGAAAAAATGGAATTTACGCAAAAGGGAAAGTATCTGCTTTCGATTATAGAGTTTCAGTTTCTAATCCTTATCCCATTCAACAAAATAGTTCCACTGCAACTTTACCAATAAACGACACAAACATTTCTTATTTCTCAACAAATCCTCCTAAACTTCACTATCAAGGTTATTTTATGTGGCAATTTTTAGAAGAAGAAAGCAATCAACTTCCTTACATGACAGGTTCTTACTTAGGAAAAAAAAGAGTTTTGAATATTGGCTCAGGTTTTAGCTATCAAGAAAATGCAATGTGGAATAGAAATAATTTAGGCGATACCGTTTCAACAGCTCTACAACAAATTGGAGTGGATGTGTTTTTTGATTATTACTTGAATAAAGAAAAAGAAAATGCAATCACCATTTATGCGAGTTATATAAATAATGATTTTGGTCCAAATTATATAAGAACAGCGGGCATAATGAATACTGCTAATGGGGCAAATTCAAAAGTTTCATTCAGTGGTTACGGAAATTCAATTCCTCTTTATGGAACTGGACAGGTAGTTTATTCTCAATTTGCATACTTGTTCAGAAAAGATTTACTTAAAAGCGAAGGTACATTACAGCCTTATGTATCATGCATAGTAGGAAATTATAAAAGGTTGGATGCCCCAATGATTGTTTATGACCTCGGATTAAATTGGATACAAGCTGGGCAAAACTCAAAGGTATCATTGGACTATCAAAGTCGGCCAATATTTCATACAAATGCAAATGGTTTAATTAAAGAAACTAAATCAGCAAGAAGAGGTTCAATAATATTGCAATATCAAGTAATGTTTTAACTGGATTACTTATCCATGTTATTTAAATTTTCGATCGCAAATTGATGATTAGGTTCAATTTGCAAAGCCATTTGATAATCTGCTGCTGCATTAATTTTATCTTTCAACTCTTCGTAACAAACCCCTCGAGCAAAATATGCATCTGCATAGTTTGCATCCGCGTTTATGGCATTCGTAAAATATTTAACTGCTTCTTTGTAGTTTTTACTTGATGCAACCTCAATTGCACCCAAATTATAGTGAGCTTCTCTATAATTAATATTTTTCGCTAATAGTTTTTTATATGTTTCAATTGCTGCTTTATAATCACCTTTAGATTGAAAATAATAACCAATATTATAAACAACATCTTCGTTTGCAGGGTCAATTTTTAAGGCGCTATTTAAATACTCTAAAGCAAGTGCATTTTTTTTCTTAGTTAAAAGAACACCTAATTCTAAATAAGCATCTATGATAGTATTATCTTGCTCAACTGCGGTTTGAAAACTACTAATTGCGATAGCTGTATCCCCGCTCTCTTTATAACACATCCCTTTTATAAAATATGCTTTAGATGTATTTTCATTCACTTTTAAAGCGCTATTTGCATAATTAATTGCTTCTTGATACTTTTTTACATAAAAGTAAAGCTCTGCTAATTTCAAATTAGCCTCTATACTTGAAGGATTAATTTTTAGGCATCTTTCCAAACTTTCCTTTGCCATTCTTGTTTCATTAGCAGTGAAATAAGAATCTGATAACAGAATAAAATAATCTGATTTTAAGCTATCTAATTTTATCGCTCTTAATGCGTCGTTTTTTGCAGCTTCTAAATCATGATTCCCAAAATAAATCTTGCCCCGTTTAAAATACAATTCTGGATTGTTTGGGTCAGCTAATAATTCCTTATTTACAGCTTTAAGTTCAGGTGAATTAAGTTTACTTAATGTAGAATCTACTTCTATTTTCTTTTCCAATTCAGAATTCTTTCCCGAATTTCCACATGAGAATAAAAACAAACTTAAAACAGATAAAATAATTGGAAACAGCTTCATACTTTAATTTTGCTACAAATTTAACATACTAGTCGAATTTGTGGAATTAAATTTAATAAGTGGCTGTATTTTTGTTGTAAGTGGATAGAAAAAAAGTACTTTTATAAAATGAACCGAATTATTATATACCTAACTTTGGCTGTTCTAATGTGTTTTGGAGCGCAAGCACAACAAAAAGACACCACACGCGCCTTAGACCCAGCAGCTGATTTTTATAAAGCTGCTTTAAAACAAATTGACTCCGCATTTTATAAAGAAGCGATTAAAACGCTTAATAAAGCCATTAAAAAGAATCCTGAAATGGTTCCTGCTTACAATAAACTTGCTTATTGCAAAATGCAAACAAAAGATTTTAAAGGAGCTCAAAAAGATTTGCAACAATCGCTTAAACTTCAACCCGATAACGAAGAGTGTATCAAATACTTAGGTCGCGCTTTCTTTTTTGATCAAAAGTATGATGAAGCTAAAAAAAATTATGATGATGGATTAAAAATGAATCCTGATGACCATGAATTACTATTTTACATTGCAGAACTTAAACTTATAGGAAAAGATAACAAAGGTGCACTTGCCTCATTAAATGATTGCCTTTTTCACAAAGCTAACTACGCTCCTGCTCTTCTTAAAAGAGGCGCTATAAAGTACGAAATGAAAGAATATAATTATGCCATTAAAGACATAAGCGATGGAATAAAAGAAAACAAAGACACAACCTTTGATAAGGAAATTTACAGAACAAGAGCAAAAGCTTATTTTGAAGTTGGTAATTTTAAAGCTGCAATTCAGGATTATACTAAAATAATTGAGCGATTCCCAAAAGATGAAGATGCATTAACATATAGAGGCGGAACAAGAATTAACGTAAATGACAATTCTGGTGCGGTTGATGATTGCACAAAAGCTTTGGAAATAAACAAAAAAAGTTTCGTAGCATATAACTTTAGAGGAACTGCAAAAGGTGGTTTAAAACAATATGTAGAAGGTTTAAAAGATTTGGATATGGCTTTAAAACTAAAGTTTGATTATCATCCTGCATACGTAAATCGTGCTGCAATTAAACTGGCTTCAAAGGATAAAAAAGGTGCATGCTCTGATTTAGAAAAAGCAGACCAATTGGGTAGTCAAGTTGCGTATCGCTTAATTCAACAATACTGTACTGGACATTAATGGAAAAATTAGATAAAGAATACTGGGCAAATAGATATAAAACAAATGACACAGGATGGGATGTTGGAGATATATCAACTCCTCTTAAAGAATACATTGATTCTTTAGAAGATAAATCTATTTCCATTTTAGTTCCTGGAGCAGGAAATGCGTATGAAGTTGAGTATTTATTTTATATTGGCTTCAAAAATGTTTTTTTGTTGGATATTGCCGAAGAACCAATTGAAAATTTCAAAAAACGAGTGCCTAATTTTCCTAAAGAGCAATTAATTGTTGGTGACTTTTTTGAGCAAAAGGGACAATATGATTTAATAATTGAACAAACCTTTTTTTGTGCACTCAACCCAACTTTAAGAAAGAATTATGTTTCAAAAATGAGTGAATTATTGAAACAAAATGGCAAATTGATAGGTTTGCTCTTTAATATTCCACTCAACGATGAAAAACCTCCTTTTGGTGGAAATAAAGAAGAGTACTCAAAATTATTTGAACCTAGCCTCAGTATAATTGAAATGGAGCAGGCAAAAAACTCAATAAAACCTAGGGAAAATAATGAATTGTTCTTTATTTGCAGTAAAGACAAGCACTCATCAACAAAAAGCTAAGGTTCGTCTAATTATACTTTTTAGACTTGGGAAACTCCTCTTTATTCGTTATATTTGTCTGTACAACTATTTATAAAAACAAAGCTGAATAAAACATCAAAATCAATTTAGATTTTGAAAGTCAAATTAAGCTAAAAAATATAATTTCAAATGAAACCAGAAGCGAAAAAGGTTGCAATGGCATTACAAGGTGGTGGAGCTCATGGAGCTTTTACTTGGGGCGTGTTAGATCGTTTATTGGAAGCAGATGAAGTAATAGCTGATGCTATGTGTGGCACAAGTGCTGGGGCTGTTAATGCAGTTGTTTGCGCTTATGGCTTGCACACTGGCGGGCCAGCAAAAGCAAAAGAATTATTAGAGCAATTATGGAAAAAAATATCTATATCAGGTAGCTTCTTTTTTAAACCCTCTGCTTGGGATAAATATATGGGTAATGGTGACATCTACAATTCTGCTGGATACATGATGTTTAATACCATGAGTCAGTTTATGTCGCCTTACAATTTTAATCCCTTTAATTACAATCCACTTCGCGATATATTAAACGAACTAATTGACTTTAAAGAATTACATAGATACAACACCAAAAAATTATACGTTTGTGCAACAAATGTAAAAACGAATAGAGCAAAAATTTTTACTAATGAAGATATTACTGTTGATGCAGTATTAGCTTCTGCATGTTTACCTTTTCTTTTCCAAGCTGTTGAAATAGATGGGGAACATTATTGGGATGGTGGATACCTAGGAAACCCACCTATTTTCCCAATCATTACCAATACACATATTAGAGATATTTTATTAGTTAAGATTAACTCAATCAACATTAAATCAGTTCCAACTACTGCACGTGATATTGCTGATCGTGTGAATGAAATTTCATTTAATAGTAGTTTGATTAATGAAATGCGAATGATTCATTACCGTAATGAATTAATTAGAAATGGCACATTAAAACAAGATGATGCATTGAATCGTGAGATTTTCATTCATACTATTTCTGGATACAAAGATTTAGGTCAATTAAATCATTCAAGTAAAATGAATACTTCTTGGGAATTTTTAGAAAACCTAAAAAACAAAGGAAGAGAAGCTGCAGAGCATTGGTTAAACAATGAATTTAAAGAAGTAGGTGTACATTCAACCTTTGATGTTGAAGAACATTTCTTTGTAAAATATTAATAGGATTTATACTTCGTTTAAAGAGGCGACGATTAAGTCGCATGCCCTTATTAATTCTTCATCCGAAATAATTAATGGTGGCGCTAAACGCATTGCTGTTGCACAAAATAAGAACCAATCGCTTATTACACCATTTTCAATGCATTTTGCAATAATTCGCATATTCAAATCAACATCACCAAACTCAATTGCAATAAGCGCTCCAGAGCTTCTTATTTCTTTTACTAAAGGATGTTTGATTTTTTCGTGAATAATTGTCTCAATATTTTTCGCACGTTTATATAGTTGAGTAGAATTGATTTCGTTTAATGTAGCTAAGGAAGCTGCACAACAAACTGCATTACCTCCAAAGGTTGTAATGTGACCTAATACAGGATCGTTAGTAAAACAATCCATGTTTGCTTTAGAAGAAATGAAAGCTCCAATTGGCATTCCTCCTCCCATTGCTTTTGCAATTAATAAAACATCAGGTACAATTCCAAACTGTTCGAAAGCAAAGAAAGTTCCTGTTCTACCAAAACCTGTTTGTATTTCATCCAACACCAAAAGTGTTCCCATTGCTTTACAACGGGTACTTAGTTTTTTAAGGAAATCATTTTTAGGAACATTTACTCCCGACTCTGCTTGAACAGGCTCCACAACAACACAAGCAGTGCGCTCTGTTATTTGTAGCAAATGTTCTTCATTATTAAACTCTATAATTTTTGTATCGGGTAATAATGGACGAAACGAATTTTTAAATTCCTCACTTCCCATTATACTTAAAGCACCATGCGTACTTCCATGGTAGGCATTTTTAAAACTAATAATCTCAGTTCTACCAGTTACACGCTTTGCCAACTTCATTGCACCTTCTGTAGCTTCTGCTCCTGAATTCACAAAGTAAACCGAATCTAAACTTGATGGCAATAAATCTGTAAGCGCCTTTGCCAAATTAACTTGCGGACTTTGAACAAACTCACCATACACAATGGTATGCATAAATGTATTTGCTTGTTTGGTAATTGCCTCCACTACTTTAGGATGACAATGACCTAATGAACTAACCGAAATACCAGAAATTAAATCGAAATACTTTTTACCTTTTGTATCAATTAAATAAACGCCTTCCCCCTTCTCTATCTCCAAAGCCATTGGCGCTGGACTCGTTTGAGCTACATGACGTAAAAATAATTGTCGTTGATTGAGGTTCATAATTTACTTTTTCTTGGCAGGAATTTTAAACCCAATCTGCTTTCTTGGTTTTGTTTTTTCCTTCCCTTCTAACAACTCATCAAAATATCTAAATACAATTTCAATATTTTTATCGTGATTATCTAATTTCTTCTTTATTTTCTCAACTTCCAACTTCAATTCAGTATGTGTAACAAGCATTTCTCTTAATTTCACAAATAATTCAATGATTTTAATACTCACCTGAACAGCTTGCTCGCTTTTTAAAACATTTGCAAGCATTAAAACCCCATGTTCTGTAAATACATAAGGTAAAGTACCTCCTAAATGACTTTTTGAGGGTATCGCATTTTGCGATACCATGATATCGACTTCTTGTTGTGTTAATTGAAACATGAAATTAGAAGGAAATCGAGAAATATTTCGTTTCACTTGCTCTCTTAAACGAATTCCCTTTACTCCAAAAAGTAAAGCCAAATCTCTATCTAGCATAACTTTTTCACCCCTTAACAAGTATATCTTACTCATCAATACTTCCCGAGGAACAATATTTAATATTGCAGCTTTTTTTGCCATTTACAATCTGTTTTAGGGTATCGCATTTTGCGATACCACAAGAATTATTTATAAGCCGCTACTAATTCCTTCAAACGTTTTTGTACTTTCTCATTAGGCTTTACTAATGGCAAGCGTACATTTGAACCGCACACTTTTAATAATTCTAATGCAATTTTTACTCCACCAGGATTACCATCAGCAAATAACTGCTCAGTAATTTCAAAGGTTTTGTAATGTAATTTTTGTGCTTGTGCAATGTTTCCAGCTAAAGCTTGACGAACCATTTCAGAAAAATCTTTTGGATAAGCATTTGCAATAACAGAAATAACTCCGTCTGCACCTGCTGCAATTAATGGTAAAGTTAAATTATCATCACCACTTATAACTAAAAAATCTTTTGGTTTGTTTTTGATAATGCGCATGCATTGCTCCACATTTCCGCTAGCTTCTTTAATTGCAATGATGTTTTTAAAATCATTTGCTAAACGTAAAGTAGTTTCTGAAGTCATGTTAGACGTTGTTCTTCCCGGAACATTATATAAAATAATTGGCAATGGAGAAACGCCAGCAATCATTTTATAATGCTGATAAATCCCTTCTTGAGAAGGTTTATTATAATATGGAGAAACTGAAAGTATTGCAGAGAATCCTTTTAAGTTTGAATGTTTGATTGTGTCAACTACTTCTTGCGTGTTGTTTCCACCAATACCAAGTACTAAAGGAACACGACCTTCAACTGTATCTAACACATGATTTATTACTGCAGATTTTTCATCCTTCGTTAAAACAGCTGATTCGCCTGTTGTGCCTAATACAACTAAGTATTCGACCTTACCTTTTATTAAGTGTTCGATTAAACTAGTTAATCCTTTAAAATCAACGTTGCCGTCTTTACTAAAAGGTGTAACAATAGCAACACCAGTTCCTACGAATTTTGAATACTTAGCCATTTAAAATAATTTGAGGTAAAATTAGTTTTTTTTGTTCATCATCTGCAAGTAAAAATCAACTTGAGATAAATATTTATCCATCCCAGCCGAAGGATTTACTGAGATAAGCATATCATGGATATTTTTGTTTTGAGGAATATCAATTCCAATCTTACATTTGGCGTAAGACATGGCTGAAATATACCGCAATGGGAATTTATTAGAAAGGTTTACATCAATTAAAATATCACGTATTTCGGTAATAAATGTTTTGATGTATGGACTTTCGGGTTCGCCCATTCCTTTTACTTCTTTTGCATTAAATAAATCGAAATCAGATTTAGTGTAATAAATATTGGCTGGAATCACCTTTGCATCATAAAAACCAATTCCATGAACACGTTTGCCCATTTGTTTGAGCTTGTTAACGTAGTTCTTAACGATTTCGAAATCATCGGCATTAGTAGCGTCAAAAACAATCCCTACAGTGCGCACATCTTCTATATTCAAGAACTCCTTTTGGCGAACATGAATTTTTAATGCGCTCTGCAATCGCTTTTCTCCGAAGCTTTCTTTAAACCTTCTAATCATTGCTGCAAGATAAATAAATTCCTAGAAAGATAAATCACAAAATGAATTAATATTTAAGGTTACAATTGTTGGTAACAGCGGCACCAAAAGTACCAACAGAACGAAAAGTATCTAAAATTAAGAAATCTACTTAGCATAATCAACCCAAACAGTATCGGAAACTACTTTTCCACTTTTTCTTTTAGCAGTATATAAATAATAAATACTATTTCCACTCAATATTTCAACTTCTATAGGTTCTGTTTTTTGTTTTACACTTATAGAGTCAGAAAACGGGTAGTTTGATTCAAGAAAGACAACTTCATATTTACATTTATCAATCCATTTTAATTTTAATTTCATAATATAATTAGTTCCAACAATTTTTTCAATTTGAATAGAATCGTTTCTTTCAACCAAAAAATTCATTCCTTGCCAATGGTACTTAAAATTTCCTTTCCTATATAACTCACAGTCAGTATTTGAATCGCCTACACTATTGCAGGAAATAACTGCAAATCCAATACATAAATAAAATACATAAACCAATTTTTTCAAATTTAAATCCATCTTAACTTAAAATTTTTGTAAAATTATTTACTATCGATTTTAATTTACAGCACTTGTTGTTCCATTACACAATAATCTACCAAAAATCATCTTTCCAATAATTTTCACTCCTAAACTTTCACTTTTTTTCAATCCTCCCAGTTAAAAATATACTTCTCATCATACTCAATATTGTATGATTTTAGAAAATCGATATACTCTTGTTTAAAAGTTGTTTTCTTATGATGTTCCTCTTGATTATCAATATATGTTGCTACTTTACTTATTTGTGACTGTGAAACTGAAAATGCTCCAAACCCTTCTTGCCACTGAAATTTACCTATTACAAACTTCTTTTCATTAATCCACTTAGTTGAATTTACCTTTATATCCTTCACTAAGTTAGAAATTGAATAATCTGGCCCAATACTTACTAATATGTGAATGTGGTCGGCTACCCCATTAATTGAAAACACCTTTTGTTTTTTGTTAGTTACAATACCACAAATGTATTTATATAGTTCATTTTTGAAACTTTTATCGATAACGTTTTCTCTACCTTTTACAGCGAAAACTAAGTGAATGTATATTTGAGAATAAGTGTTTGCCATTTATATTATCAAATATAATTAAAACATAGAAACAAAACATTAATCCTTATTGGTTGTTACAAAAAATTAGTTGTGTTGCTCAATTATGCTCCGCTGGAGCATTTTTTTGGAGGGGTGTGCTTTTGTTATTGAGATTATGCCCCGATGGGGCATGTTTCGGTGTAATCTATTTCTGTTGAAACGATGCGTAGATAAAGAATTTTTTGGAGAAGAATATCTTTTTTGTCGTGATTATACTCCGATGGGGCTTTTTTAGAAATGTGTTTCTTATTGAAATTATGACAGCAAGAGCATACTAAATCAAGGCTTAGTATTCATTAATCACAAACCACCAAGAACTCCAGAGGAGTTATATCTCAATAACTCAAAGTGCCCCTCTAGCTCCAAAACCCCGTAGGGGTTTAATATAGACAATACTATAAACAACTTAATTTATTAGCTGACCACAAAATCAAAGCCTAATCTTTCATCTTTGAGTAAACACAATCATCAACTCCAGAGGAGTTATATCTCAATAACAAAAAGCCCCCCCTAACTCCAAAACCCCGTAGGGGTTTTATATAAACTATGATAGAAACAATATACTTTATTAACGATTTACAATTGATTCCCTTACACAATCATCTCCAAAAAATCATCTTCTCCAATAATTTTTACGCCTAAACTTTCAGCTTTCTTTAGTTTTTCGGGGCCCATGTTATCACCTGCTAAAACAAAGCTTGTTTTTTTGGAGATGGAGCCTGAGTTTTTACCACCGTTTTGCTCAATCATATTCTTCAACTCATCACGACTATACTTTTGGAATACTCCCGAAATAACAAAAGTTAAATCCTTCAATTTATCAGATGTATTTTGCAACTGTTCTTCGCTTAAGGCAAACTGCAAAGCATGTGCTTGTAATCGTTCAACTATACTTCTGTCCTCTGGGTTAGCGAAAAACTGAACGATGGCTTTTGCAATAATCTCTCCTACTTCTTCAATCTCTAATAATTGTTCCGTAGTTGAATTCATTAGCACTTCAATGTTTTTACTTTACGAGCAATCTTCTTAGCAGTGGTTTCACCAACGTGGCGAATACCAATAGCATACAATACACGTTCAAATGGTATTTTTTTCGATTGCTCAATTCCATCAATCAAATTGTTTACTGATTTTTCGGCCAAACGTTCTAAAGGAAGTAATTGCTCTTTCTTAAGTTCGTATATATCAGCAATATTTTTTTATTAAGCCTGCAGTGTAAAGCTGGTCGATGGTTTCAGCACCAAGGCTATCAATGTTCATTGCTTTACGTGCAACAAAATGTTCTATCTTTCCTTTTATTTGGGGAGGACAACCATTGTAGTTTGGACAATAATGTGCCGCTTCTCCTTCGCTCCTAACTAGCGCTGCAGAGCACTCGGGGCAATTTTCAATGTACTGAGTTGGCTCGCTATTCTCTGGTCGTTTGGCAACATCTACACCAACTATTTTAGGAATAATTTCTCCACCCTTCTCAACAAAAACAGTATCTCCAACTCTAACATCTAACTTGGCAATAATATCTGCATTGTGCAAAGAGGCGCGCTTAACAGTAGTTCCAGCTAAGGCAACAGGTTTTAAATTAGCTACAGGAGTTATTGCACCTGTACGTCCAACCTGATATGAAATACTTTCTAACACAGTTGATACCTGCTCCGCTTTAAATTTATAAGCAACCGCCCAACGAGGCGATTTAGCAGTTATTCAAGCTGCTCTTGGTATTTATAGTTGTTTACTTTAATTACAATTCC
Source organism: Bacteroidota bacterium (assembly GCA_016702705.1). Lineage (GTDB taxonomy): Bacteria > Bacteroidota > Bacteroidia > B-17B0 > Aurantibacillaceae > JADJDM01. The sequence goes on from JADJDM010000025.1 coordinate 73,407, forward strand.
ATCAATATCGTAAGGCAAGTTGTAACGCTCTTTATCCCAATGGTTAATAAAATCAAATACTTCATCAATGCCGTTACATACTTTACTTTTCTCTGATATTTTTAATCCCCAAGATTTTGCTTTATCTAAGTTTTGTGAATGTGTTTCGAAATGCAAATTTTCGCCTAACACATAATACATGTAACAATCGAGCTTGCGCTTTGCAACAACGGCAGAATCCTGCATTTTCAATGTGCCAGAAGCTGCGTTGCGTGGGTTTGCCATTAATGCTTCCCCAATTTCTTCACGCTCTGCGTTGATTTCATCAAACACTTTGCGGGGCATAAATATTTCCCCACGCACTTCAAACAAAGCGGGGAAATCGCCTCTTAATTTTAATGGAATGGATTTAATTGTTTTTACATTGGTTGTAACATCATCTCCTTGCACACCATCGCCACGGGTTACAGCTTGTTTTAATTCTCCGTTTTCATATATCAATGAAATAGATAATCCATCAAATTTTAATTCGCACACATATTCTACATCAGCGCCAAATAATGAATTGCTATCTATATTTAATCCTTTCTTAACACGAGCATCAAAGTCTGCCATCTCTTCTCTGTTATAACTGTTAGAGAGGGAAAGCATTGGGTATTTATGTTTAACAGCTGTAAACTCTTTTGTTATTTGTCCGCCCACACGTTGAGATGGAGAATGTGAAGAAAGAAACTCAGGAAATTCTTTTTCCAGTTTCATTAATTCTTCTAGCATCATATCAAAATCGTAATCGCTAATGGTTGGATTAGATAATGTATAATAATTGTAATTATGTTGTTCGAGCTCTTTGCTCAATGTTTCTATGCGTAGTTTTGCTTCTTCTTTCTGCATTGCATAAAGATAGGGGTTTAAAGAAAAATTTAAAACATTGTTAATAGAAAGAAATTAAAATTTCTCAACCCGTAATTGTTGCTTAATTTTACTTTTAACCCGAGCAAGCAAAAATATTTTAATTGTTTTGTGATTATTTACTCCTTTTTGCGAATAATATAGAAACAGCTTTAAAGTGGAAAAAGAAAAGTTTATTCAGATAATAAAGGAAAATCGAAACCTAATCTATAAGATTTGCTACACCTATTGCAAAGAGCCTGAAAACAGGAATGATTTAGAACAGGAAATACTTATACAATTATGGCATTCGCTTGGGAAATTTGACGGACGCGTTAAAATAACTACCTGGATTTATCGCATTGCATTAAACACGGCCATTTCTTTTTACCGCAAAGAATCAAAAGTTAGCAAAAACAAAATCCCAATCGATAAGTCTATTATTTCTTTAAGCAATAATGAAAGTGATATTGAACTCAATCAAAACATTAAGTTGTTGTATCAATTTATCGATAAACTTAATGAGTTGGATAAAGCGCTTATCCTTCTTTATTTAGACGATAATAAACACAAAGAAATAGCCGAAATACTTGGGATAAGCGAAACAAATGTTGGTACAAAAATCAGCAGAATTAAAAAGGAATTAAAAGAACAATTTAACAACAACTAATTTATTAGATATGGAACTTCAAGATTTTAAAAACGCATGGAACGAGTACGACAAAAAATTGTCGGAAAACCTTAAACTAAATGAAAGTTTATTAAAGGAAATTAACCTGCAAAAAACAAAAAACGAATTACAAAAGCCACTTATTTATGAAATAATAAATGTAGGCTTTATGTTGATTCTTACTGTTTATTTGGCCTTTGCAAGCATACAATATCAATACGAATTAAAGTATTTAATTCCAGGTATTGTTTCTACTATCATTTCTGGACTGTACCTAAGTTTCTCTATTCGTAAAGTAAGGAAATTCCTAAATCTGAATTATTTCGATACTCCAATTTTAGACCTACAAAAATCGGTTACATCATTAAACTTACTGATTCTAAAATTGCGCAAATTCGAATTAATATTATTCCCAGCTTTTGCGGTGGCACTTTTACCTATATTATTTATAAGTGTGAGGCATTTCGATATCTATGAAAACACTAGACTACTGATAATCGAAATATGCTTAATCTTTGCAACATGCATCCCATTAAGCTTTTGGATTAACAAATACCTATTCGACAAAAAACTTAAAAACGCAGAGCAATTTTTAATGAAGATAAATTCGTTTGAAAGGGATTAGAAAACTGTTCCGAATCTGATTGTTTCAGATTCGGAACTACTTCGGCGTATAAATAGCCTTTTCCTTCTTATTCTCTTTGTGAGTAATATTGTCCTTTTTATTTTTTATATTCTTAATATCTATATCAGGAACAAATTTCCAAGTGCCTTTTTTGTAATCAAATGCATCATAGCTAAAATCAGGTCCGTAATATTGGAACTGACCTTCCATAAATGGGTCTTTAGGTGCAAGGTGATCAAAAATAATCATGCCTTTTTCCTCGTGGTATTTTAATGACATGGTGATTTCTGTGGAATACTCAAACATAATTCTTCTTGGATTTTTCTTCGGGAATTTAAATTCATCTTTACCAAAAATGGGGTCGCCATTGTCTTTGAAATAAAGTATATCAATAAACTTACGTTGTGTAAGCTTGTCGTTTCCATCCCAAGCTAGCAGTGTATAATAATCTTTGCACTTAATTATTTTGTAATACAACATACCAAACCATTTATCGGGTTCGCCAACGTAGGTTTCTGGATTTTTTACTGTGGCTGATTTATCAATCAATTTAAAGTATTCGTACTTTTTTGTTTTAGCATCAAATGTTTGAAGAAAGCCAAAATAAAAGTAAGTGCCGTCTGCTTTATAAATATTCCAATTAATAATACGAAACTTATTATCGGGCGACATTAAGCGTGCAATTTGAGTAAGCGAATCGAATGGATATTGAAAAGAAAGCTCGGCAGAAAGCGTTGTATCTAACAAACCTAAAAACTCTTTATTGTATTTAAATTTTAGGGAATCATTTTTAGTTGCAAAAAGCTTCTTCTGAATAGCTTGCAGTTTAAGCTCTGCCGCTTGAAAGTATTGTTTATCCTTTTCCGACAATTCAACTTGCGAAAAAACATTAACAAAAAACGAAAGGAAAAATACCAGAACAATGTACCTCATAGGATTCTTAGTTTTTATCATAACGTGGTTTATGCAAAAATAGTACAAATACTAAGCCAATAGAAAGATTATATGGTAAAATATGTTAGAAGCAGATCTTATCCCTCCAAAAGCTGGGCAAGCGGAGTCTTTTTAAACTCTGCTGAACTGATGAATTGATGCTTTGTTTTATCCTGAATTAAATAAACAGCATGGGCAAATTCAGTCAGTATTTCAATATCATGGCTAGATACAAGCACGATTTTATTTTCTTTCTCAGCAATATTTTTAAGCAATGTAAAGAGTTTTCGTTTGGATGAATAATCTAAAAAGGCAGTTGGTTCATCTAATAACAATACATCTGTTTGCTGCGCCAAAGCACGCGCAATCATTGCCTTTTGAAATTCTCCATCACTTAACTCAGTACATTTTTTTCCTTGCAGGTTTTCAATTCCACATAACGAAATACTAGATGCAATTGCAGCCTTGTCTTGCTCACTTAATGAACCAAACAAATTAGTGTGCGGAAATCTACCCAATGCAACTAAATCATACACAGTAAAACCGCCAAGGCTTGGCTTTTCGGTTAATACAATGGCAATCTTTTTTGCTAAGTCGATATGAGAAATGCTTAGAATATCTTTATCACCCAACATTATTTTCCCTGAAATTGGTTTAAGATTGCCCGCAAGTGTTTTTAATAAGGTGGACTTCCCTACTCCATTATTTGCAACCAATCCAATTAAATTACCGCTGGCAAAACCTACATTCATGTTTTGCACAACAACTTTTTTTGCATCGTAACCAATGCAAAGCTCGTGTAAACTTAATTGTATGTTGTTATCCTTCAACATTTCTATTCTTTAATAATAAATACAAAATAACGGGAGCACCAATAAGCGATGTAATTACATTTAATGGCAGCAATACACCATTGCCTGGTAATTGACAAATAATATCACACAACAACATAATGCTTGGCCCTAACAACATACTTGCTGGCACAACATAACGATGCAAAGATGTTTTTAAAAACAACCTACTTAAATGTGGAACAGCAATTCCAATAAAAGCTATTGGTCCGCAAAAGGCTGTAACAACACCTGAAAGAACGCCAGTGATAAGAATGATAACAAAGCGAGTTTGTTTTACATTAATCCCTAAACTGCTTGCATAATTCTCGCCAAGCAAAATAACGTCTAGTTTTTTAATTAAGAATAATGTAAGAATACAAAGTAAAATGGTAAGCGGGGCAAACAATGCAAGATCAGAAAGTGTTGTGTTTCCAATACTCGCCATGTTCCACATAATAAATCCTTTTAAACTTTCGGCACTCGAGAAATATTCCAATAATGATTGGAATGCTGCAATCATTTGACCTAACATGATACCTGCAAGTAATAAGCCTGTATTGTTTTTAACTTTTTTAGCAACTGCCATTACTAAAAACAAAACAGCCAAAGAACCAATTACTGCTGCACTCACAACACCTAAGTCAGCAAAAAAATTGCTCATTTCAAATCCAAAGAAACCGCTACTTAGCGTAACTAATGCTACTCCTAAGTTTGCACCAGAGTTTACACCTAACACGTACGGGCCAGCCAAAGGATTACGAAACAAGGTTTGCATTAAAATTCCACACACCGATAATGCCATACCGGCTAACACTGCAGTAATTGCTTTTGGCAAACGAATTTGCTGCACAATTTGAACACTTGCCTCCGTTCCTTTTCCCATCAAAGCATTCAAAGCTTCGCTTATCGACATTGAAATGGAACCGAACAAAATATCGAGCACAAAAAGAAGAATAAGGAGTATTCCCAATACAATTAAAAGATATGGCTTTGTGTTTTTCAATTTAATTGATGGTAGTAATTAAATGCGTTGCCTATTAATAATTCGGGGTGCAAAATTTTAATCATGTCGTTTAATATTTTGTCGGGTTCAATTAAACCTGTTTCCCAATAAGCGTTTCCGCCTTTTGGTGTAACTAACAAATCATTATTAAACACCTGTTTATTTTTAAAAGCTTTAAAATTAGTATAACGATTATCTAATTTCTTAATATCGTTTAATGACTTGCAAAACAATACATTTAACCAATAATCTGCACCTGATGCCTTTTCGTACACTTGTTCAAAGGATAAAGGAAGGCTTCCAATTGTTGAATCGTTTGCCCAGCAGTACTGAGCATTTGCATCACTAATTAAAGTTGCCATAAAACTTTTTCCGCCAGGAACGTACCAAGCATCGTTTAGTTTTAATTCGGTTAATACACTTGGTTTCTCTTTTGCTTGCCCCGCTGCCTCTTTTAAAGCGAGGTAGTTTTGTTCAGTTAATGTAAACAATGAATCTGCTTCCTTTTCTTTCTCATAAAAACAAGAAATGAATTTAATCCACTCTGCTCTTCCTAAAGGACTTGTTTCTAAATGATCCAAACAAAAAACCATGGGAATACCCGCATTAGCAAGCTTTTCTTGTTTATCGCTTTGACTTGTTCCGCTTCCGTAATTAATAATTAAATCGGGATGCAAGGCAATAGTTAACTCTTCATTAATGTTTCCTGCAATAGCTAATTGAGAAATAGTTTTTGCTGCAACTCCATCAATTATTTTTTGATTAGAAATGTAATCTACATTATCAACTGCTTTAATGGATGAAGTTAAATTTAATCGTTCTAAAAATCCAACGTAAAGCGAAGACATTGCAGCCACATTCCTTACAGGTGTTTTTACATAAACTGCATTTTTAATTGATATGCTTGGCTTAGAAGATTTCTCGTTATAAAGAATATAAGTGTTTACCACAACTCGCTTATTCAACACTTCAATCTGTTTGTAAGAGTCAAAATTCTTTATTCTAAAGCCTTCTGCATAGTTAAGCGGAGTAAGTTCCGAAACACTTTTAGTAACAAGTTCAGTTTCATTCTTACCAGCATCTCCGCAAGAAATAAAAATTGCGAGACAGATAAAAAGAAAAATGAAATTACTTTTTAGGTTCATTAGTAATAGTAGTAGTTGAAGGCACTGTAGTTTTTTGAGCAGGCACAGCAGTATTTTGTGTAGGTTTTGCCGTAACTGGAGGCGGAGTCTTAAACGGTTTATCGCTTACCGACACTTCGCAACGCGTTACAATTTCTCTGTATCTCACTTCCATTTCGCATGTTGAAGGCTGAATGTAAATATGTTTCATGGTGCTATCTGGCATCATAAACTCAAAATCGGTTGCCATTGTTTTAGGTCCTTCAAAAATGAATGGCTCAGTCAAATACTCAGCAATATCAATATCTTTAATGTGAACCTTTTTATTAAAAATGAAAGTATAAATCTCAAAAACAGCTTTGGTAATCTTTACCTGAATCTCATTTTTCTTCTCATCATAAGTTATCTTAATAATACCTGGAACCTTGGTAGTGTATTCAAACGGTCCCACTTCTACTTTTGCATCGCAATAAAATCGAGAGCTATCCTTACGTATTTCCATTCTTGGGTTAATTACTGTCCAATGGTATTTGCCTTTTATAAGCATAACCTCATACTCGTTGGTTCCTTTGATAACACCAATTGCTCCAAAACTTTGTTTAAGGTTTCCTCGTGCAATATGGCTGTAAAGTCATTTACTGGAATTTTCTTTTGTGCTTCAGAAGTTAAAAAAGCAAAAATTAAACTAAGCGTAATAATAGTATTCTTAAACAATCTCATTTTCTCTTACATTTGTCGGATTATAAGTTTCAAATATACCAATACTATACCATAAACTTTGGTAATTGAAACGATTTTTTATTAAAATTTATTATGCGAAGTATTGTTGGCCCCATCATTATATTTACCCTTTTTGCATTAGCCGATTGGTACTTTTTTCAGGCAGTTAAAACAATCATTAAGGACTCTAGTCCACAAAAACAAACGATTATTAAATACGTTTATTGGAGTACAACTATTTACACGATAACTGTATTTATCTTAATGATGTCTTTCACATCATTAAGAACTAACAGAACTTTCACTACTTATTTTGGTTCACTAGCATTTATTTTTGGAGTAGTTAAAATATTAGGTTCTGTATTTCTATTAGTTGAAGACATCATCAGAGCTTTCCGTTATTTAATTGAATTTATTCGATCCAAAACTTCGGGTGGACCAGAAAACGGTTCAGAAACTGTTAGAATAAGTCGTTTAAAGTTTTTTAGTTATGTATCATTAACCTTTGCTGCTATTCCGTTTGTTTCTTTAGTATACGGAATTTTTAAAGGTGCTTATCGTTACACTATTCATCGTTCAACAGTAAAATCTCCAAAATTACCTTCTGCATTTGATGGATTAAAAATTGTTTATATTTCCGATATTCACGTTGGAAGTTTTATTGATACATCGGTTTTAGAAAAAGCATTCAGCATTATTGCGAGCGAAAAGCCAGACATCGTTTTCTTTACTGGTGATTTGGTAAACAACAAGTACACAGAGGCAGATGGCTTTATTGATACCTTCAAAAAGCTTACTGCGCCAATGGGTGTGTATTCTATTTTCGGTAATCATGATTATGGCGATTATATTCCTTGGGACAGCCAAACCGAAAAAGCGGAAGCATTAGAAAAACTTAAAGACGTTCATAAACAATCAGGTTGGAGATTATTGCTTGATGAATTTGTTGAATTAGAAAAAGGCGGAGAAAAAATTGCCATTCTAGGAATTCAAAACTGGGGAGCTAAAGGCTTTGCAAAATATGGCGATTTATCAAAAGCATACAAAGGTTCTGAAGCTTATCCATACAAAATATTGTTATCGCATGACCCTTCGCATTGGGATCATGAAGTAAGTCAAAATCCTAAATTCAAGGATATCGACTTAACCTTAAGCGGACACTCACGGCTTCCAGTTTGGTATTGAAATTCCAGGTTTTAAATGGAGTCCTTCAAAATACATTTACCCACACTGGGCAGGTTTGTATCAAGATGGTGAGCAATACTTGTATGTAAACAGAGGGCTTGGTTTCCTAGGTTATCCAGGCCGTGTTGGTATTTGGCCAGAGATTACTGTTCTAGAACTTAAGAAGGCTTAATTCAGCCCAATTTATCTTAATAATTCTTCTTGTTTAGGCATTTCATTATCTGCCTAGAAACCTTAACTTTACGCAAAATTACGATTATGCGCTACAATACTATTGACAAACAACTTTACATAGAAAACCGCAAGAATTTTGTTAAACACCTTAAACCGGGTTCACTTGCTGTTTTTACATCGAACGATATTTTACCAACCAATGCAGATGGTGCAATGGGCTTCCGTCAAAATGCGGATTTGTTATATTTAACAGGCATCGACCAAGAAGATACCATGTTGATTCTTTTTCCTGATGTAAAAGACGGGAAACATAAAGAGGTTCTTTTTATTAAAGAAACTAGTGAGTTAATTGCTATTTGGGAAGGCGCTAAGTTTACCAAACAACAAGCAAAAGACATTACTGGTATAGATAATATTTATTGGACTTCTGAGTTCGAGAAAATCCTTAAAACACTTGTGTTCCAAGCAGAGTTTATTTATTTAAATGCAAACGAACACACACGCAGATACATTGATACCGAAACGCAAGAGAATCGTTTAGCAAAATGGTTAAAAGAAAAATTCCCTTTGCATAAAATTGAGCGCTCTGCTCCTATCATGCACCGCATACGTTCGGTAAAAAATAAAATTGAAGTTGAATTAATTCAACATGCTTGTAATATTACCGAGAAAGGTTTCCGTCGCTTATTAGGTTTTGTGAAACCAGGTGTGGAAGAATTTGAAATTGAAGCTGAATTATTACACGAGTTTGTGCGCAACAGAAGTCGTGGTTTTGCTTACGGACCAATCATTGCAGCAGGTGGAAACTCTTGCGTATTGCATTATGTAGAAAACGACAAACCTTGCAAAGATGGCGACATTATTTTGTTAGACGTTGCTGCTGAATACGCAAACTACGCAAGCGATTTAACACGTGTATTGCCAATCAATGGTAAGTTTACTCCTCGTCAAAAAGAAGTTTACAATGCCGTGTTACACGTTATGAAACAGGCTACTGCTATGCTAACTGTTGGACAAACATTCGATAATTACAACAAAGCAGTTGGTGAATTAATGACTGAGCAATTAATGAAATTAGGTTTATTAAAAGCCGAAGACGTTAAAAACCAAAACCCAGCTTGGCCTGCTTACAAAAAGTATTTTATGCATGGTACTTCACATTTCTTAGGATTAGATGTGCATGATGTTGGTTTCTTTTATGAGCCAATGCAAGCAGGCAATGTGTTTACTTGCGAGCCAGGTATCTACATTCCAGAAGAAAACATTGGTATTCGTTTAGAGAACAATATTTTAGTTACAGCTAATGGACCAGATGATTTAATGAAAAACATCCCATTAGAAGCTGAAGAGATTGAAGAATTAATGAACGCAAAATAATACATGCTTTATTTAATACTAAGCATTCTTTGTAATGTTCTTCTTCTTGTTGTAATTAAATCCTTTGATAAATTCAAAGTTCCTACCATACAAGGCATTGTAGTCAACTACTTTGTTGCAGGAACTACTGCCCTATTTTTTGTTGGACAGGATTTTACCATTAACGAAGTAATGCATGCCGATTACTTTCCTGTAAGTTTAATTTTAGGTGCATTGTTTATTGCCATATTTTATTTGATTTCACTAACAGCACAAAAAATAAACATTGCCGTTGCATCGGTTGCTAATAAAATGAGTGTTGTAATGCCAGTAATTGCAGCCTTTATATTGTATAACGATAAAGTAACTACTCTTAAAATTATTGCAATAGTTTTAGCACTTGCATCTGTTTACTTAACTACAAAAACCGAAAACAAAGGAGGCAAGGCAAATAAATCACTTTTGTTTTTACCTGTTTTAGTTTTTATTGGAAGTGGTATAATTGACACCTTGGTTAACTACACCAACAAAAAATTAATTCATTCACCAAAGGATGACGCCTTATTTACAGGCTTTGGTTTTTACATTGCAGGATGCATAGGAGTCCTTATCTTAACTTACATCGTAATAGTAAAAAAAGAAAAACTAGTATTTAGAAGTTTAATTGGCGGACTTGCATTAGGAATCCCAAATTTCTTAAGCATTTACTTTATCCTAAAAGCCTTAAGCAGCGGGGCAATGGAAAGCTCACAGCTTTACCCTGTTGCCAACGTATTTATTGTAATCCTTTCTGCTCTTGCAGGCGTTGTGTTGTTTAAAGACAAGTTGAGTAAATTAAATGCAATTGGGATTTTGTTATCCGTAGTGGCAATTGCGCTTATAATGATTTGAAAATTTGAAAATGTGCCAATTTGAAAATGAAAAATTTCACCATGAAAAATAATTTCGAACCAAACCAATTAACCACATTATCAAATTTCCAAATTACCAAATTTTCAAATTAAATGCTCTTCTCCGATTCATACCACACCATCGAAAAACCAGTCGAAGGAATATTCCGCGACAGGGGCAGTAAGTTTATTGGCTTCGCCTACCCTGTTACTAAGGAATCTGAAATAAAGGACATCATTTTAAAATTAAAGAAAGAACATACTGGCGCAAATCATCATTGTTATGCTTATCGTTTGGGGGCTGATAAACAAAATTACCGTGCTAATGATGATGGCGAGCCTGCAGGCACAGCGGGAAAACCAATACTGGGGCAAATACAAAGTAAAGACCTAACAAACATTCTTATTGTTGTTGTGCGTTATTTTGCCGGAACATTATTGGGAGTGCCAGGATTGATTAACGCTTATAAAAACGGGGCAATTGAAGCATTATACAATGCAACCATTATAGAAACGCATATTATGTACTTTTATAAGGTGAGTTTTTCCTTTGAAAGAATGAACGATATTATGCGTATTTTAAAGGAAAATAGTTGTAAAATTGTAAAGCAGGATTTTGCCGAAGATTGCTCCATTGAGTTCTCGGTAAAGAAAAGCGGCTCCGAAAAACTAGAACAACAACTGACTAAGATTTTTGATATTAAATACACATTTTTAAACGCAAATTAAATAGCATGAACTTAAATTTCGAATTACTAAAAACCATGTGTGCTATACACGCACCATCTGGAAACGAAGTAGCAATGAAAGAATTTCTTTTAGACTACATTAAAAAAGAAAAGAAAAACTGGAAACACAAAGTAAAAGTTTACGAAGGCAAGCAATTTCAAGATTGTATCGTATTGGTGTTTGGTAAGCCACGTGCAGCTATTTTCGCGCATATTGATAGCATTGGTTATACCGTGCGTTACGGAAAACAATTGGTTAAAATAGGCGGACCTGTTTTCGATAATGGAATTAAACTCGTTGGAGAAGACAGCCAGGGAAAAGCAGAAGTAACATTAAAAATTGAGAAAGATAAAAAACACCATTTCGAAAAACCAACTTACGTTTACAAACGTGATTTAGAAACTGGTACCGAACTTACATACAAACCAAACTGGCGCGAGGATAAAAACTACGTGCAATGCTGTTATATGGATAACCGCCTTGGTGTATTTAATGCATTAAAAGTGGCAGAAACATTAAAGGATGGAGTTATTGTATTTAGCTGTTGGGAAGAGCATGGCGGAGGAAGTGTTTCATACATTCAAAAGTTTTTGCAAGAGAAATACAATGTATCGCAAGCATTGATTTCGGATATTACTTGGATAACAGAAGGTGTAAAAGCGGGGCATGGTGTGGCAATTAGTATGCGCGATAGTTTAGTGCCAAGAAGAAGTTACATCAATAAAATCATCACGATTGCGAAGAATTTCGACGTTAAATACCAATTAGAAGTGGAAGGAAGTGGCGGAAGCGACGCGAAAGAGCTGCAAATGGCGGAATATCCTTGGGATTGGTGCTTTATTGGCGCACCAGAAGATTTCGTACATTCGCCTGACGAAAAAGTACACAAACAAGACATTGAAAATATGATTGTTTTGTACCAAATTCTAATGAAAGAACTATAACACGATTGTTGGTGACAACCTGCCTGCGGCAGACAAGCACCAACAATGAAATATACAAACGAGCTGCCCAGTGGCAGATCATATAAAACAAAGGGAAAAATGAGACATCCAAGAAGGCCTGAAGCGCCAGTAAAAGAGTACAAAAGAGAAAAACCTGTTTATACCAATTTAGACGAAGGTGAATTTGAAATGATTGCAACTACCTTCTTTGGATTAGAAGATGTGTTAGCAACCGAACTTAGGAAGCTAGGCGCTAAAAACATTGAAGTTGCCAACCGTGCAGTTAGTTTTTATGGCGATAATGGTTTTATGTACAAAGCAAATCTTTGTTTGCGTACAGCCCTTCGTATATTAAAACCTATCAAACGTTTTTATATTCAGGAGCAAGAAGAATATTACAAGTTTATTAATGGAATGGAGTGGGAAAACTTAATTGAATTAAACGACACCTTTGTTGTTGATTCTGTTGTGAACACTCACTTTTTTAACCATACACAATTTGTTTCGCAAGTTACTAAAGATGGTATTGTAGATCGTTTTAAAGAAAAATTTGACGACCGCCCATCGGTTGATAAGGAGCATCCTTCTTTACGTATTAATGTACATATCTTCCGTCATGATGTTACGATATCATTAGATAGTAGTGATATTATTTTACATAAACGTGGTTACCGCTCGGAAGTAAACGTTGCGCCTTTAAAGGAATCATTAGCTGCGGGTATTATTTTACTTTCTGATTGGGAACGTCATATTCCTATGATTGATGGTATGACGGGCTCAGGAACATTTGCTATTGAAGCTGCTATGATTGCCAATAAAATTCCTGCTGGATATTTCCGTAAGGAATTTGGTTTTATGAAGTGGAAAGATTTTGATGAGGATTTGTACGAAACTATTTTTGAAAGTATGGTTTCGAAAATTAGCGAAGAGCAGCCTAAGATTATTGGTATTGAAATGGACCAAAAAACTGCTAAAATTGCAAAGACCAATGTTGAAAATGCAAAAGTAGATGATTGTGTAACCATTATTAATCAAGATTTCTTTGACTTTGTGCCCGAGAAACCACGTGGTGTGCTTTTCCTTAACCCACCGTATGGTGAGCGTATGGGTGAGAATGATGATATGATTGCCTTTTATAAAAAGATTGGCGATAAACTAAAGAAAGATTTTAAAGGTTTCTCTGTTTGGATTATAACAGCAAACATGGATGCCGCTAAGTTTATAGGCTTACGCCCTTCTCGTAAAATTACCTTATTCAACTCTCAGCTCGAATGTAAATTATTAAAATTCGAAATGTACGAAGGAACAAAACGTACACACAAGTTTGAGAAGAAGGAAGGGGAAACACCCGCTGAAGAACAAAACTAAAAATGTAAATCCCGCTCGAATAAAGCGGGATTTTTTTGTTTTTAAATTCACGGAAAGGCTAACACGCAACATCAACCCCACATTTCCGCGCTAACGGGAGAAACGGAAAAGACTGGTGAGAGAAGGAAGTTAATTGATTAGAGGTTGTAATTCCTGACTCTTGTTCGGTTTAGGAATATATCTTATATTTGAGATAATGCATTACAACCTATATTTACAAAATTGTTAGCCATTAAACTTCAAATATCAAAAATCCGCAACAAATATAAACTATGAAAAGAGTAGGTGTTTTATGGCCAACAGTTTTAGACGTATTGTCAAATTCCTATAACCAAGAATTAAAACAATTATTTCTAATCTATGATAATTTAACTTTCGGTGATAATGAAAATAATTTAGAAAGACTCTCCAAATTTCTACCCCTTTTTCCTTCAGAGTTAGAGGAGAAGTTGAGAAAAAGAATATATGAATTTGAAGCTTTAATTGACCAGAACATATTGATAAACTTACCACTTATTAAAAGTTCAGACCAAAATAAATCTAAAGAAAGTAAAAAGATAATTATTGATGATCCATTTATAAAGGATAAAAAAAAGGTGAAAAATTTATCTCATGAAGATTTTATCACACGCATGAATGCTCTATTTATTAATCAACAATATTCAAATATTAAGGCATTTCCAATCGTTCAAAATAATGCTTATTTTACTAAAACAACTGAAATAGCAACAACGCAAACGGAAGTAATAAATTTGGCTATGACAAATTTTCCTATTATTAGTGAAAATGTTAACTGGGAAAGAATTATAGAATTTAAGACTGATAAAGATTCTCAACTTAAATTGCTTAGACTTTTGAATTGGTCTACAGATTTAAGTAAGTCTAACTATTCATCTCAAGAAATAATTGAAAAAGTAAAATATTTAACTTTTGAATATGAAGAAGCATTAAAACTTCATGATTTAAAATTTGAAGCGTCAACTTTAAAAACATATTTTATTGGTGCGATAGAATTAATTGAAAATTTAGCTAAATTAAATTTAACTGCTATTGCTAAATCTGGTCTTGAAGCTAGCAAAGAACACATTGAACTACTAGAGGCAGAAAGGCAATTACCAGGAGGTGAGATGGCATATTTTGTAAAAGCTAAAAAAGAACTGATGTAAGTAACCAAATCAAATATACCAATCTCCCGCAACAAATAAAAGTTAGAAACTATTCCTTTACAGAGGAACAAAACGTACACATAAGTTTGAGAAGAAGGAAGGGGAAACACCGACTGAAGAACAAAAGTAAAAATGAAACTCCCGCCTGAATTGAGCGGGAGTTTTTTGTTAAAAGGTTTGCGTTTTCGCGCTATGCTTTGGTGTGCTCTTGAAACTGTAATCTGCCTGCCAACACCAACTTTCGTTAATTATTCAAATGTTTCAATTTGTAAAGTCCTCCAATTAAAGTAAATCCCATGTTATGTGACGTTTTATATTCTTCCCTTTGATGCGAGTCGTCTGTAATGCTCACCTAAAACAGTCAATTTACATGCTTTTGATTCCATTGCGGCATGCCACATGTGAGGTGCTCCTGTGGGCAGAAGAAGATTAAGTCTATTAAACTTTTGAAGTAAAGCAAAAGTTCTTGTATTTTCTGGAATTGGATTTGGCATACCTTCATCTCTTCCTTTCATTTCTGATTCATATGTCGGGTCAAGTTTGAATTCAAAACCTGGGATTGGAAATAATTCAGAAATTCTCCTAAGTTCATCAAGTGGAATGGAAGGATTTACACTTCTCAAAGAGACAAATTGTTTTACGTTTGTTTTAAATACAGGTCTTTGCTCCCATGCTCCTAATGATTGGTCAATATGAGCATAAATACTTCCTGGAGTAATATCACCTGTTAAATTAGCCGCACTTCCTCCTAGTGCATCTACGAGCAAATTTGTAAATACTCCACTGCCGTCAACTTCAGAAGCATATTGATCTTTTGTAGATGCAGTTAATACGGTGAGCCCTTCTGATAATGTTGCTAATTGTTCGGTTGAGGGAGAAGAACCTGCAATACCAGAATGGCAACTATCTAGAATAATTACTTTATTAGTTGCTGGAGATTTATTTGCTAAAATTAAAATTTCAGCTAACGAAACTCCTTCGTCTCCTCTTGAAGCATCTGACGCGAGTAAATATCCTCCTGTGCTTTCTATATGACCATGTCCAGCAAAATAAAATAGTGCGACCTGAGCTTCAGTCTTAAATAGTTTTTCAATATTATCTTTTAATTCTCCTCTATTAATACTCTCTGACGAACTAGATGCAGTCAATAATTTACAGTCGAAGTTCACGGAACCATCTCCATGTCTTTCAAGCATTGTTTTTACATTGTATGCATCATTTACACAGCCCCATAATGAAGAACCGTGTTTGTAATAATTAACTCCAACAACAAGTGCTATTTTCATAATATGAAATTATAAACTATCAATAAAGGTTGCAATATTATCCCAAGTCCAAACTTTTGTATTAACTCCTTCTATATTTGTTCTATCGTTAGTATATGCATAAATACCAAGTATTTTTTTATTTTCCTCTCTTGCGCATTGTATTTCCCACTTTTGACCGGTTGATGTTAATGAATTCTTACTAACTAAGACGATAACACCATCAGATCGCTTAATTCTTGTTCTAACTTTTTCCTTCCATTCTGAAATATATGCTTCCTTAACAGACATATCAACATATTCAAATGGTGATTTCGTGTTAAGGGATTGACCCTTTAAGAGATTTCTTTGGTTCTCATCTTCAATTGCAAATGCAATGAATACAACTTTTTTGTCTGCCATATTGTTAGTTTTATTTACAAATTATTCACGAATTTTTCAAGGTTATCCCAACTCCATTCAACAACTTTTTTTCCTTTTAATTCTGTCGGAATTACGCCTTTATTATTCTTAAAAATATGCATACCGATTATTTTTACCCTTTCTTCTACTGCACATTTCATTTCCCATCTTGCTCCACCTGCCTTGTGAGTATTTTTACTTAATAAAGCAATTACACCATCACACCTCTTTATTTTTGTTCTGCATCTATCTTTCCATTCATTTTGGTTCCATTCCCTTTTAACTGACATATCTATAAAATCAAACGGTGAATGTTTTTTTCTTGCTTGGTCAACTAAGTAATCACGATACTCAATATCTTCAATAGCGAAACTAATAAATACTCTTTTTCGCTTCATATTTTCACTAGTTCCAAAAAACCATTCTAACAATCCCATAAATAAAGTTAAGTATTTTATTGTTATTATTTAAAGAAAAAACCATTTCTTACAAAATAATTATTTTCTAAACTTTTCTGTAATATTATCCAATAAATCCTCTACTACTAGAGAAAGTAAATTATTTTCATCATCATATAATTTTAAAACAACTTTCTTTTCAATTCTTATTTTGAAACCTTCAACTTCCAAATAATCTCTTCTTATAATTTCAAAATCATGCGCATTAAAAAAAGGATTTGGTGGTGTAGCAAAACAATACAGCATACATAATACTTTTTCTGAGTTCTTTTCAATTGCATAATAAATCTCTTCTGCTGTG
Organism: Bacteroidota bacterium; assembly: GCA_016702705.1. Classification (GTDB taxonomy): domain Bacteria; phylum Bacteroidota; class Bacteroidia; order B-17B0; family Aurantibacillaceae; genus JADJDM01. The sequence goes on from JADJDM010000025.1 coordinate 90,420, forward strand.
CCAGATTCGGCTCGTACTTCACCTTCAGGATTTACTGTCGGAGTACCTAATTTATGCCTTAGTACACCTAAAACAATATCAATTTTAGGCAGTATTAAATCATTTAACACATCTTGAGGGTACCCAGATTGACTTGCTATTTCTTCCCAGCCATGGCATATAATCCGATACCCTGTTAATTCTTCATATCTATGAGTCCATTTTCTTTCCAATTTTTTTAATAATATTTCTCTTTCCAAATAAGCATCAGAAGGAGATGCTATCAAAACATTAATAATATCCTTTTGTTTTGAACTTAAGACTGTTTTCACTTTTGGAATATTTATGATTTGGTCTGAGTTTAATACACTCTTACTCCACCTTGAGTTTTTAGAAAGGACATCTAATAATGAGATTAAATCATCAAAAATTTTTGAATCTTTTTTATTCAGTCCGCCTTTTTTTATTTTCCTTTGACAAGTATCACAAAGTCCAGAATGTCTCATAGCCAAATCAATTCCTGATTTTTTAGCTAAAAATCACTTAAACATCCAGTATTTTTATAATGCTGACCAAGCTCTACATTAATCTGTCTTAAAATTATTTCACACAACCAATAAAATACTCCATTTTCAGTTGGTAATGATGTTATTGATTTCCAACCATAAAATGATACTATATAAAATTCATTCAATTCTTCATAGAAATAATTATTATCGTAAGGGACTTCAGTGAATAAAATTAATAATTCAGATTTACTTTTTTTCTTTAATCTGTTAATGAATTTAATTTGAGTCTCAGGATAACAGACTAATCTCTCTTGGAAATTAAAATTTGCATCAATTATTTCAAAATTTATTGTTTTACAATTTTATTTGCTATTTCTATGGTTTTAATAATATCAACCGAAAAAAGGCTATCTTTTATAATTTTAATTTTCATACAATTTCATTAAATTCATGAATAAAACATACTAAATGAAATCGTAATTTAAGCAAAAAAACAATAAAACTTACTTAAACTATAAAAATCACCTTTTCATCTCCTTAAACCTCTCTACAGGATAATTAGCACAATTTTTACCAAACAATTGCGTTAAGTGGCAATGAAAAAACTCTACGTTTTCTTATCATGTTAATATATTGCCTTGATGTTTGTGGGCAAGGGCAATTTAAAAATCATTTTAAACTTGGGTTTAAATTGGGTATGGGAATGCACACTATTACAGGCAGTACAACAATAACGCTTCCAAGAGCGGGCCTAATGGGTGGCATGTGGTTTCAAATAAAAATGAGTAAAAGTTGGACTATGCAGAGTGAATTAATTTATTCTTATAAAGGAAATGGTAAATTCGATTCAAATCATCCCAAAAATGGCGATTATTTGTTAACGCTATCTTACTATGAAGTCCCAATCCTCTTCCAATACAACAAGAAAAAGGTTTACTTTGAATTTGGTGTAGGATTAGCAACATTATCCGGCGCTGGAGAAATTGTAATTGGAGGAGTACTTCCATACAATCCAGACTATTATACCATTAGTAAAGTAGACTTTACATTCAACATAGGAACTGGTTACGTATTCAACGATAAATGGCGCACAGGCTTGCGATTAACCAACTCCCTAATTCCTGTTCGCAAACAATTACCAAAAGCTTCTATGCCAGGTTACAATATAGGTTTAGTGTTTTCTGTAAGCCGTCAACTAAACTTAAAAGGCACAAGAAACAAGCAAACGGAAGATGGGCAGTGAAAGGGTTTTTTAGTTTTAAACCACGGAGACACGGAGGGCACAAAGTTTCACAGAGAGTTTACGAAATCTCTCCGTGTTCCTCCGTGTTCCCGATAGCTATCGGGGCTGTGTCTCTGTGGTAAAATTGCGCTTAACATCAATTACATTATCAAATTTTCAAATCACCACATTTTCAAATTTACAATTTGTATCTTAATCAAACAAATTTTTGTTTCATTTTAAAACAATCCATATCTTTGTATTATTGAATGAAATAAACAAATTACCATGAACACAAAATTAACTCAAAAGCAAATTGGTCAGCGGATAACAGAACTTCGGAAAATGAAGGGCTTATCGCAGGAAGAATTAGCTAAAAGTGTCAAAATTTCAAGACCTTCATTAGCTCAAATTGAGTTGGGGAACAGAGGTGTCGATATTCTTGAATTGCAAAAGCTGTCGTTGGTGTTGGAGTTTTCATTGGATGATTTTATGTCAAAAGATTTCACAGCTAATAAATTAGTGGAAAGTAAAGATGAAAAAAAAGCCAAGAAAATAGAAGAACGTATTTCTGTACCAACGCTGCAAATAAATAAGTTTAAAAATGTGTTATTGTATATTCTTGAACACTGCGCTGGTAAACCAAATGTTGGAGAAACAGTACTTTATAAATTACTATATTTTTCTGATTTTAATTATTACGAATTGTATGAAGAACATTTAACTGGTGCTAAATACAAAAAATTACCTTATGGCCCAGTGCCACAAAAGCTCGACACTATTATTAATCAAATGATTGATAAAGGGCAATTGCAAAGGGTAAAACAGAATATCATGGTTACCCACAAACTCGTTACTTGCCCTTAGAAAAGCTGATTTAACTAAATTAATGGCAAGCGAAAAAGAAGTTATTGATAAGGTAATTGAGCAAATGAGCGATTGGACGGCTTCTATGATAAGCGAATACTCGCACAATGATTTGCCTTGGGAAGTTACGGATGAAGGTAAAGACATAAGTTACAATTTGGCTTTTTACAGAGAAGTTCCATATTCGGTTAGAGTTTATAATGAAGCTGAAAACGAATAAGTATGGAACTAAACTACCTACCTGAATACTTAAAGGATTTCAAAAGCCTATCGAAAAGATACAGAACCTTAGAAAGCGATATGGCTGATGTAATTAAAATTGTAAAAGCCAGACCAAACGCACAGCCACCATTAAGTTTTGAAATTGCTGGACTCGGGCTTAAAACATGCGTTATAAAAGTTAAAAAAATTGCTAGTGATAGTTTTAAAGGAAGAGGAGTAAACTCAGGATTTAGATTAATTTACGCTTACTTCCCCGAAGAACAAAAAATCACCTTCATTGAATTGTACCACAAAAACGACAAGGAAAATGAAGATAAAAAACGAATAAAGGATAATTTTAAGTAAGGAAATGATAATTAGTAAATATGGCAAACACATACACGCAATTATACATACATCTTGTTTTCGCTGTAAAACACAGAAACGCTTTGATAAAAAAAGAGTGGAGTTCTGATTTTGAAAAGTACATTACAGGTATTGTTCAAAATCACAAACACAAATTGTTGGCGATAAAAACAATGCCCGACCATATTCATATTTTTATTGGTTATAATGTAAATCATCTAATTCCAGATTTGGTTGAAAACATTAAGACTTCGAGCAACGAGTGGGTTAAAACCAACAAGGTATCTAATTATAAATTTGAGTGGCAAAAAGGATATGGAGCATTTTCACATTCGAGAGCTCAGTTGGATACCGTTGTAAATTACATTTTAAATCAAGAAGAGCATCACAAGAAAAAATCGTTTAGAGATGAGTATTTGGAAATTCTTCGCAAAAATGATGTTGAATTTAAAAACGAATATGTTTTTGAGTTTTTCGATAGAGATGGTAATTGGGAGTAGCAGTAGGTTTCGGTGCGCTGCACCTTATTATTTATCGGGATTAGACTTTTTTACAAAGGTTGCGCGGCGCTGCCGCTAAGGATTCAACTATACTTCAAACAAATACAAAACAGCTGCAGAGCAGCAAAAGATTTGTAATGCCCAGTGCCCCTCAAAATATAGGTGCAGAGCACCGCAACCTTGTTGGAATCGAAATTATCACATGCAATGCTAACGTGCAATGCCAGCGCTATATTTCCGCGCTAACCAGAAACAAACAAACATTATCAAATTTTCAAATTAGCCAATTTTCAAATCAGCAACTTACTTCTTCATCTCCCCCAGCCTAGCAGCTGCATCATTAGCATAAAAACCTTTTTTCTCATTAATTTTAATTAATAAAGAAATAGCTTGTTGGGTTTCGCCTAGTTTGGCATAACTTAAAGCGCGGTACCACTCTGCCTCTTGTTGAAAAACATGGTTCTTGCTTTTTAAAACCATATTCAAACGCTCAATTGCTACCGATGGTTTGCCTGTGTAGTAATTGCAAAGGGCAGAGTAAAACAATGCGTTTACATCTGTGCTATTGTATCCAATTAATTCTTCAAACAAGGCGTCTGCTTTTTTGTATTGAGCTTTATTAAAACGCTTTAAGGCATCTTTTAATAATTGATCCATGGTGTAAGGAAGCAATGAAGTCTTTTCGCTTTTTGCTTGTAGGTAAGAATTTACGTTTTCATACTCTGCACCTAAACCATTACGCACAATAGTAAAAGAACGTTGATGTTTAAAGTACAAAGTTTGATATTCGGTAATTTTTAAATCGTAAATATAAATGTAACCTGCATTGGGTAACAAACTCAAATAGGTTTCAGGTGGAGATGCTTTAGGAATTGTATCAACAAAAGGAACATCTCTAATTGCCATGTCTTCCATACTCATGTTATTCATAAAATGAGTACCGCTGTTTTCTTGTGTAAAATGTTGCTTGCGAATTTCTTTGTTAGTGGTAATAGCAGTATCGTTGCTCACTAGCTCGCTCACAATGGTATCAATGGTATTGGCAGCAGCTAAAATATCCTTTTTAATCGGGGCAGCTTCGTTTGGGCTAACACCAATTTGTATAATTTCATTTTTATTAAACAACACCACACCCAACACCAAAGTAAATCCAATAACTAATACCGAAACAAAAATATTATTTCCCTTGCTCTTTGGCTTTGCCTTGCCTTGCTGCACACGGGCATCAATCCTCGAGAAAATATCATCCACATCGGCCTGATTAATTTTTTCTTCGCCCAGCGATGCTAGGTGGTCGAAAAAATCTGCATCATTATATTTAATTTCCTTTTTCATTTTGCGTGGGGATTAACTGTCATTTTTTGTTTTTCCAAAATCAACAACTTTAAATTGCGCTTGCCGTTTTGTATATAACTCTTCACTTCTAAACTGCTGTAACCTGTTATGCCTCTATTTGCTGATAGGATTTATTTTGCAAGTAAAACAAGTCGATACACTTACGTTGCCCTTCTTTCAAATCATTCAAGGATTCCTTCAATAATTTCTCATTCAACTCTGCATCCTTAATTTTTTTCTAAAGCCAGTTCGGTTTCTTCACTTTGCATCGTGTACTCGTGTTCCTGATAATCGTTTAAGCGTTTCTTATCTGTTTTTTGTTTGCGAATAACAGAGATGCAATAATTACGAACCACAAAACTTAACCAGCCTTTAAAGTTGTCTACTTCCCTACTCTTCAGCTCCACAATCAGCTTATCAAAAATTTGCATCACATGATCTTTGGCTTCGTCCTTATCGTTAAAATAATAAACACAGGCGCCTAAAATTTGTTTTGCATAACGTTTATATAATTCACCAATAAAACTAAATCGCCCGTTTGCCTGTATTGCAGCAACAATACCGAATCTTCAGCAGCATTTATTTTTGATTTATCAGTAGAGAACATAAACCTGATTTAGTAATAAGACGCAAGGTACTGCAAATTCCATAATTTTTTAAAGGGTTGGGAATTAGTTTGTTAAGTTGATTAGTTTATTTGGTTTGGAGTTTATAGTTTCGGGTTTGTAATTGGGGTCGGTTTGGAAATTTCGTTGTTAAACTCCCACGCACTTTCTTCCCGAATTCTCGGGACGCTCGAAATGACTGCGCGCGCACCACATGTCACTTCAAATAACAACGAATGTCAGTTCGAGCGCTAGTCGAGAATGGACATTAACGAGATGCTAAATAAACCTAGAAATACAAATCCTCTGCTTTCAATCGCAAGTAACGACGAACAGATAATGCAGAACTTAATCCTGAAATTAAAATACCGATTACGATAACGATACCGAATAACATTAATAGCCAATTTTCATCTTGAACAATTAATAATTCAGGTATGTAACGTGTTGCAATAAAAATGAAGGTTCCTAATAAAGTCATTGCTAACACTGCAGCTATTACACCATTTATTATTCCTTTAATTATAAATGGCTTCCTAATAAAGCCTTGAGTTGCACCCACTAGATACATGGTTCTAATTAAAAAACGTTTTGAATAAATAGATAAACGAATTGTATTATTAATTAATCCAACGGAAATAATAACTAAAAGCATTGTAAAGAATGATACTCCATAACTAAGTCTCTTTTCTGTTGAATTAATATTCTCAATTAAAACTTTCTGATAAACAACTTCCTTTACAATTCGATTAGAACTAATTTCCTTTTCAATCCAAGCAACACTGTCGGCATTAGCATAATTAGATTTTAATTTAACGTTAACGGAATTTGGTAATGGATTATAACCTAAAAAAGCAACGAAATCATCGCCAGTTTCTTGTTTCATCTCTTCTGCAGCTTCTTCTTTTGATTTATAAACGGCACTTTTCACATAAATAGCGGCATCCATATCTTTTCTTAATTTCTCAATATCCGATAATGAAGCTGTTTCTTTTAAATAAATTTGAAATCCAATATTCTCTTTATAGTAATCCTTTAGCTTTTCAGCATTCAATAAACACCAGGCCAAAAAGGCTAATAAAAATAAAACTAAGGTTAAACTAACTATAACAGTTACAGATGATGTTTTGAATTTATTGCTTACAGAATTACTTGCCACGTTACACTAATTTTATTCTACTAAAATACAGTAAAGGCCAACGCATGAAAGTTTTGATTAAGCTAAGTATTAACATTTGCCTGTTAAGAATGAATCCCAAATAATACCGAAACAATATTTACTTTCGAGGAATCAAAATTTAAGCAAATGACATTACATCCAGTAAACAGCGGAAACTTTAAATTAGATGGCGGCGCTATGTTTGGCGTAGTACCAAAAAGTATTTGGAACAGAACAAATCCGGCTGACGAAAACAACATGTGCAACTGGGCAATGCGCTGTTTATTAGTGGAAAGCCGTAACCGACTTATACTAATAGATAATGGTATTGGTGATAAACAAGACGCTAAGTTTTTCTCTTATTATTTCCTTAACGGAGATGATACCTTAGAGAAAACAGTAAATAAAGCAGGCTTTTCATTTGATGATATTACCGATGTGTTTTAACTCACTTACATTTCGATCATTGCGGTGGAAGTATTAAGTATGCAGATAGCAGCAGAACAAAACTCACAACCACATTTAAAAAAACGCAACCTATTGGAGCAATGCACAACACTGGAAATGGGCAACCGAACCAAATCCACGCGAAAAAGCTTCCTTTATGAAGGAAAACATTATGCCTATTCAAGAAAGCGGACAATTAAAGTTTATTGAAAAAGAAGGCGAGTTTATTCCAGGAATGGATTTGTTATTTACTTATGGTCACACCGATGCTATGATGTTGCCCGTATTAAGCTATAAGGATAGAAAAATATTGTATACAGCTGATTTAATTCCTTCGGTTGGTCATTTACCTTTGCCTTATGTAATGGGTTATGATGTCAGACCATTGGAAACATTAAAAGAAAAGAGAGAATCCTAACAAAAGCGGCGCAAGAAGATTGGTTATTGTTTTTGAGCACGATGCGGCAAACGAAATGTGTTCCTTAGAAATGACCGAAAAGGAAGAAAGGAATCCGGAGCTTTTGTCATTTTTTATATTCTTTAGAACTCATAAAAGTATAATTTCTCACAAAAACGTATATTTGCGCTCCAAAATTAATAACAATGAAGAAGATTATTTTATCAGTTTCAACAGCAATCTTGTTAGCTGCTTGTGGTAGTGATGATAGTAAAATCTCAACCAATGACATTAACATTAGTGTTTCTGCTAATGGAACTCAAAAGCAGGTAGTTTACCTGTTATCGAGTTTGAAGAAGAAACGCATGATTTCGGAAAAATTACCCAAGGAGAAAAGTATCTTTCAGTTTTAAATTTAAAAATACAGGGAAATCTAATTTATTGATTTCTTCGGCGCAAGCAAGCTGCGGATGTACAGTGCCTAAACCACCAAAAGATCCTTTAGCACCAGGTGCAACAGATAAAATTGACGTTACTTTTGATAGCAACGGAAAATCAGGGAAGTTTGACAAACAAGTTACTGTTATAACCAACTGTGACCCAAACACGAAAGTATTAAAAATTACAGGTGAAATTATTGTGCCTGTGAGCAATGAACCAAATAAAACAACAACAAAATAAAACAAAACAACAATTATGAATTTTACACTTTTACAAGCAGCAGCTCCAGCAGCAGGCGGAGGATACATGCAAATAGTAATGCTAGTATTGATTATCGTAGTATTTTACTTTTCATGATTCGCCCTCAAACTAAAAAGCGAAAGAGGCTAAGAAATTTCAAGAAGGAGTTAAAAAGGCGACAAATCGTTACCATTGGTGGTATCATCGGTAAAATTGCCGAAGTTCAAGATAATCTTATACAATTGAAGTTGAAGGTGCAACTAGAATTAGAATTTTAAAAACTGCTATTTCTCAAGAAAATTCAGCTGCTTTAAATGCTGCTGATGTTCCTAAGGCTTAATTAGATTTTAGTTATAAAAAGCCTCATCGATTTGACGAGGTTTTTTATAAATCTTATTCAAAATCATCTCAGTTAACAGTCTTAGCTGAATCGGAAATCTCTTCCCCTTAATTTAAATGAATTAGGTTCCAACATCAATAGTTAATATACCTATATTACTTTGATTACAAAACTTGACTTGTTAATGACGCTTTATTGTCCATCCGCAGTAATCCCAACATCCCTTGATGAACATACACAGATGCCACATTTGATTTAAGCACTTTAACATTGTATGTTCCTTGGTCCCTTTCTTTAAATTCTTTAGATTCAATTACTCCTAAAACAATTACATTGTACTTTTTTAATTCCTTAATATCCCTTTCCCTATTACTTTCGTAATTATAATCCACAATAAAGAACATTATTATTAAACATTACTAAACCAATACGAATAAAATTTTCTTTAAATTCATAATTTAGCTGAATCGCTAATCTTCCCATTATTATTAAATGTCATGTTCATCATCATAAATAACACCACTCATCGTGAAAAGTTTTAACATCAGCCACAGAATCTTCTTGTTATTTATTTTTTGTCAATGTACTTACCATCGAGAACATATCTCTTATTTCCAATTTTATAAAGCACAATTGCTCTATTAGCATTAGGCGTAACATTTTTCCATCTTCCAATAATTTCAGCACCCGCTGTATCGGCAGTTGCCCCGTTGATGATTTATCAGCAGTTTTTTCTACTTTCACTTCCGTTTGTATTACAACGGTTTATCAGCAGCAGGAACTTTCTTGCTCCGCTGTTTCATTAGCACAAAATAATAATCAGGCTGGGAATAATAGGATTATTTTTTTCATAGATTAAAATGTAGTTTAAATTTTTAGTTCAATAAAAACTCCGTTACAAATAAGTAACGGAGTTTAGTATTAATTCAATCCGGAAATTACTTTCCTAATTTCTTCTTTAAATTTTCATCTAAAGCAGCTAAGAAATCTTCACGTTTAGTAATGTTTACCTAACTCAATTTGTCATGTACACAAACTGCTAAGTCTTTTGTCATTTTACCACTTTCGATAGTTTCAACACAAACTTGCCCTAAAGCGTGACAGAAATTGATTAATTCTTGGTTACCATCTAATTTACCACGGGAATTCTAAAACCTCTTGTCCAAGCAAAAATAGATGCTACTGGATTAGTTGAAGTAGATTTACCAGCTGAGGACCGCGGAAATGACGAGTTACAGTACACATGAGCAGCTTCGCTTCCATAATTTTTCCATCAGAGTAATTAACACAGATGTCATTAAACCTAATGATCCAAATCCTTGACAACGCTGTCAGATTGAACATCACCATCATAATTTTTACATGCCCAAACAAAGTTACCGTTCCACTTTCAATGCAGAAGCAACCATATCATCAATTAAACGATGTTCAAACGATACCCGCAGCTTCAAATTTAGCTTCGATAATCTTTGATAAATTTCTTCCAAATATCTCTGAAAGAAACCATCGTATTTTTAAGATCGTATTTTTAGTAGATAAGTATAAAGGCCATTTTTTGTTTAATGCAACGTTAAAACAAAGAGAGCAAATCCACGGATAGACTCTTCTACATTGTACATTCCATTGAAACACCTGCACCTTAAATTGGTAAATTTCCGTGCTCAATTACTTTACCATCTTCACCTTCAAACTTCATTGTTAACTTTGCCTTTTCCTGGTACACCGAAATCAGTAGCTTTGTATTGATCACCAAATGCATGACGTCCAACGATGATTGAGGCGCCAGTTAGTAACTTAAACGATTACATTTGCACAAACGATTGGCTCACGAAACAGTTCCATCCAAAATATTACGGATAGTACCATTTGGCGATTTCTACATTTGCTTTTGTTGAACTCTTTTACACGTGCCTCGTCACGGAGTAATAGTAGCGCATCTTAATACCAACTCACTTCTTAATTGCTTCAGCAGCACCAATAGCAACTCGTCATTGGTTGCATCACGATGTTCCATTCTAAGTCGTAGTATTTAATATCCACATCAAGGTATGGAACGATTAATTTGCCTTTAATAAATTTCCAAATGATCGGTCATTTCATCTCCGTCTAATTTTACGTCGTGGTTTGCTAGTTCAATTTTGCTCATAAAATATGTTAATTGATTTTTAATTTACAAGTTTCAAATATAAATTTTTTTGGGAAACATAACTAATATAAGGGTAAAATGTGCAAAAATTGATTTATTTAGACAAATTACAAATTTCACTGATTAAAGGCACCCTGCCAAATTATACCTTAACTTTGGATCGTGAAAAAAGCCCTAATAATTTTAAATTTCCTTCTTTTCTGTTCTCAGCAACAGAATTAAAGGAGTTTTGGAAATTATCTGACTTTGGTTGAGCACTCAGGAGGAACACAAAAGTTAATAAAAACATCTCTTTGTTCATTTGTTGATGCATTACAGTACTCTAGCGAGTGAGGCGATGCTGAAAAGAGACATCAACTTCCATTTAAAAACACGATCATTGTTTTGTAGCTGATAATACATTCTCTATTCACAAAACAGTTCGTTCACTTTCAATCGCCTGAGAAAAAAGTAAGTGCACATATTTATATCCGCATTCATCTTTTTATTCCTTCCAGGTATTTCCCAACAAACATTTGGCAACCGCCTAGGTTTTCTTAATTAAATTTTAATTCAACTGTTAGCATAAGCTTCAACAGCATGTATCATTATTAATTAAGAAATATGTTAAATAAAATCATTGATTTTTCAATCAAGAATAAACTCATTATAGGATTATTCATTATTTCACTTCTACTTTACGGCTCTTACGAAGTAACTAAACTTCCTATAGATGCGGTGCCTGATATTACCAATAATCAGGGTTCCAATGATTACAGTTGCTCCTTCGTATGGTGCAACAGATATAGAATGTTGGTAACTTTCCCAAGAGACGAAGCCAATGCAAACATTAGTGGACTTTGTAAAAGCAGCTTTTCTCGTTTCGGTTTATCGCTTGTAACCATTGTGTTTGATGACGAAACGGATATTTACTGGGCAAGACAGCAAGTTGCAGAGCGACTTCAAAAAGTACAAAGCTTACCTTCCAAAAGATATTGGCATGCCTGAGTTAGACCCATTTCCAACTGGTTTAGGCGAAATCTACCAATATGTTTTTCGTCCAAAAAAGGATACGAAAAAAGTTTTCGGTTACCGAACTTAGAATCATCCAGATTGATTGTTCGTCGTCAATTGCTAGGTGTAAAAGGTGTTGCAGAAGTAAGTAGCTTTGGAGGAAAACTAAAACAATTTGAAATTGCTGTTGTTCCCGACAAACTAAAATCCTATAACATTACAATAGCAGATGTTTTTAAAGCTATTGAAAACAACAATCAAAACACTGGCGGCGCATACATAGAAAAAGGCCCAACCGTGCTTTACATTAGAAGTGAAGGTTTAATAGGCAATATTGAAGACATAAAAACATCGGCATTGAGCACCGAAAACGGAACACCATTATTTATAAAAAACGTGGCCGATGTTAGAATTGGAACTGCCACACGTTATGGCGCTAGCGTGTTATAACGATGAAGGCGACGTTGCAGGCGCACTTGTTTGATGCTGAAAGGTGCTAACAGTAGTGAAGTAATAGAAAATGTAAAGAACGTATTGCTCAAATTCAAAAACAGTTCCCGAAGGAATTGTTCTGAACCCTTTTTAGATAGAACAAAAATGGTAAACAATGCCATTGGCACAGTAGAGAAAAACTTCATGGAAGGTGCACTAATTGAAGTGTTTGTGCTTGTTTTATTTTTTAGGAACCTTAGAGCAGGATTATTAGTTGCATCAGTTATTCCACTTGCAATGTTATTTCGCAATTTATGATGAATAGATTTGGTGTGTGGTAATTTCATTAGCGCTGGAGGCTAGACTTTGGATTAATTGTAGATGGGGCAGTAATTGTTGGTGGAAGCAGTAATGCATCAACTTGCCCATAGTAAAAAGTTCACAAACATAAATGCACTTTCTCAAAGAAATGGATGAAGAGGTTCGTCAATCATCAGGAAAAATGATGAATAGCGCGGTGTTTGGGCAAATTATCATTTTGGTTGTTTACTTGCCCATCTTTACTTTACAAGGTATTGAAGGAAAATGTTTAAACCTATGGCGCAAACGGT
>JADJDM010000026.1 GCA_016702705.1 Bacteroidota bacterium
TGAAGAGTTTTTGATGATTGGCTAATTCAGTAAAATCAGATGTTTTGCGGTTCTTTCTATTGGTGCACAAGCTATACACATTCCTTATCATGTTACTTGGCAACACGAAACTGCAAATGATCAAAGTGCTTCCATACAATACAAAGAAATTTCAAAACTGACTGACCTACTAAAAATCTTATGAAATTAAAAGCGAATGAAAAATTAGAACAAGTGGAAACCGTATTTATCAAATATGGACATCTTGTTTAAAGACCTACTAAATGAATTTGAAAAGTCATCCACAATAAAGAGGGAAGAACTTCCAAAATATCGTGGAATATATGTTTTCTACGAAAATGACAGGCCAATCTATGTTGGCAGAGCAAATAATATTCGTAGCAGAATTCAATGGCACACAAGAAAAAGTTCTGGAAGTGAAAGCGCTTCTTTTGCATTTAATCTTGCAAAAATGGAATTTGAAAATAATGACGAGACAACAAAGAGGAAACGAGCAGACTTAATGGCGATCTCTGAATTTAGGGAGATATTTGATAAACACAAATTGAATTTATCTAACTGCAAAATAAAGTGTATTGAAATTGAGAATGATGCTTTGCAGACAATGTTCGAACCATATCTCTCTATAAAGTTAGGGACTTATCCAATAAACAACACTTTTGAAAACCATTGAGAATAGTTTCCTAAACTCTATTTCTTAAATGCATCAACCACTAACAGCAGGCAATTGCGCCATGCGAGCGGACGTGCGAGGGCTTTGGCTACATTAAGGTAAAACCCGCAAGCGGGTTTTGTTTTTTAGTTTTGCCGCCGCTTCAGAAATAGTTATCTTCGTTGGACTCTGGTTGCGTTTAGAAATATGGTTGTTTCATTTTTCGCACAGCGCAAGCCTGCAAACCGTTAGCAGTAATTGTAAGACATGAAAAATAAATTACAGATATTATTTCATCTGACTGTTTTATCCTTATTGGTAGGGTGCGCGCCTGACAATTCATTACAAAACTACAACCTTACGCAAAATGAGAAAAAGATATGTGATACCTTACAAATTGACTCAACTATAGTTCATCAGATTAGAATATATAACTCAAGTGTTATCGAACCCTTTCATTATTCTTTCTCAACAATCATAGACCAATTAGGTGAAAGGGAAACTGACCCTATGTACTATCCAGGACTTCGTTTCACAGAAGAACACAAAAAGTCAGACGACTTAATATTAAAACTTAAGGACTCTTTCATTGACAAAGGTTACACAATCTTCTTATTACGCAATAACTTTAACATTGATAACGCAGCTGACGACATTGGAGTTCTTAAGACAACTAATAAATACACTATTCTAAAACAAATTGGAACTGACGGACTGAATTGGAATATCTCGAATGATAGCGTAATTGCTATTATTAAACAATACGACAAAAAATACGCCTTGGAACTAATTGGAGCAAGAGGCGACGGTTGCGAATTCATTATACATAACGAACCGAAAGACTGGACTGAATTAGCAGGAGAACTTAACAAAACTTGCCCAGACTTTGTTGAACAAGGCTGGGGTAAAATTGAAGACCTTGCAAATGAAATGAAAAAGACAAAAAGAATTTCCTTTTGGTGGGACTAAAACAACAACTGCTAACAACGGGCAATTGCGCCATGCGGGTTTTGAGGTAGGGCTTTGGCTAAATAAAGGCTTGCGCTAAAGCGCATATTTTTTGTTTTGCCGCCGCTTTAGAATTGTTATCTTCGTTTAAACATTTGTGGGTTTAAAACCTGTTCGGCTTCGGTAGCCGCACAGCGCAAGCCCGCAGCACGTTACCACGGATAGGTAGCGGACGAGATATACCGACCTTAATAATGTTTAATAATATAACTCAGGCCAAATATTATCAAAGTTACGGGCACGACAATTAGCAACGAATAGACAAAATCAATTCCTATCGCCAAAATAAAATTTTTCTCGACAAAAAAACTCAAAATAATAATTGCGACAATCGACGCTATTGGGTAACTAATGAGGTTAACGAACAAAACGCGACTTATACTGCCTTTAAACTTCGTAAATGCAAAGGACAAAATTACTGACAACAATAAAACTCCTAAAACTATTTTATCAACATCCATCATCGAATACAAATATAGATAATTATACTTGAAAAGTAAGGCGTACACTTAAGCAAGATGTTAGCTGTGTAACCCCTAAGACTTAGTAGCAGAACCTACTGGCAAGCGGACGGACGTTGTAACAGAAACTTTTGTATCTTTAAATAACCTTTTGTCGGTGTAGACAGTTGAGTTTTCAAAACCCGCCCATCTCAGAACTGCAAAACGTTAACCTTTAAAATAACCTATCAATGGAAATAAAACACAACGATAACGGAGAAAAAGGAGCCTTTTACATTGAAGTAAATGGCAAGTCGGTTGCCGAAATGACTTATGTATGGGCAGGAACTGATAGAATTATTATTGACCACACTGGAGTAGGGGAAATACTTAAAGGCAAAGGTGCAGGTAAATTAATGCTGGCTGAGGCGGTTAAGTTTGCAAGAAGTAAAGGAATTAAAATTGTTCCCTTATGTCCTTTTGCAAAAAGTGTATTTGATAAAACTCCTGAGTATAACGATGTATTATAATTAAAAATAAAATTATGGACTTAGCTAATTTAAAAAAGGAATACACAAACGGGGAAGTAACTGTTGTGTGGCAATCATCTAAATGCTCTCACTCTGCAAACTGCGTTAAAAATTTATCCAAGGTATTTAAACCAAAAGAACAACCTTGGGTGCAAATGGAAAACGCTAGCAGTAAAGAAATTATGGAAACAGTTAGTAAATGCCCATCTGGAGCGCTTAGTATTAAATCTTAATAGTAAGACCCACTACTAAACCCTTTTTCTTCCAGTCATTCTAATAGATTGTAGCATTTCATCTATAAGTTCTTTTTCCTTATCACCTTTTTCTATTTCTTTACGTTCGGTTCCAATGTTTTCGGCTGTAATTACTTTTTTCTCATCTATTGGAAGTAAGCCTGTAACATAAATAGAGTAATTATTATCATCTTTAAATTTAGCTTTGTAAAAATAAGCATAACCACTATTGTTTTTAATGCTTATTTTTTTTCGTTCCATAAAAACAATAGTGTCTTCTTTCACGTCCATTTCATGTTTCGAATAATAAGGCATAAGCAAAATCTTTTTGGTTTAAATGTTTTTTTAGTAAACAAACTTTCTTTTCATACTTCACCAAACGTTTGTACCAGTATGTTCTCGACTCGTTTGATTCGGCCAATGAATTTAAAACTGAATCAGGGAAAGTATAGTTCTCACTTAATAAATAAGAAATAAGCGTTGCTTTAGTACGACTATTGTTTATTCTAGTCATTTTATCAAGCAATTGTTTCGCTATGTTTTCGTCTTTAAACGGATGAATTAACATACATAAAGCATATAAATCAGGATTACCAAAGTACTTTTGGCTTTGTTCGTTGGCAGATATAAATACATCTTTTTCTGCCGGTTCCTTTTTACTGTCTTCATACATTCCATTATCAACATAACGACTGTAGTTGGTCTCTTCTTTATCCGCACTAAATTGTCGTTTTAACTCATCTTTACACTCTTTGTATAAAAATGGTTTGTATGATGCGTAAACATCTTTGTCAATTATTTTTTCTGAAACGGCAACTGCTAATAATTTGTGTATGGCGTTTTTATATTCTGAATACCTTGTTAAATCAAGTAATCGTGGAAATAAATGTTTAGTTAATTGTAAGGAGTCAAAATATGGATAAAGGATATCCATTGCGCCTTCTTTGTCGTAAAGCGGTGGAGTATCATTTATAAGCAAGTCCAATAAACTTTTTGTTGAGGCTTCCGTTTTTAATCCGGCTAAGGTTTGCAATATAACCAATTGTATGTCGGTTGAATCGGTGTATGTTTCAAATAATTTTTTTAGGTCATCGCTAATTTCTTTTCGTTTGCTTAATCCTAATTCTCTAATAATGTTAGCTTTTGCACTTAAGCTTAATTCATGAAATTCGGGAGCTTTAATGTTTCTTAAAATAATAGTATCATCCTTTGCTAAAAAGTCTACGTCTCTATTTTCTATTGCTTCCTTTGCACTTAAGCTAGTTGCTTTATCTTTACTATAAAGGTCTTTAAAAAACACATTTGCTTTCGATTCAAAAATTCCACTACCAATGGCGGTATCGCTTGGTGTAAATGAACGAAAAAATTCAGAAGTAAATTTCCCGTGTTGTCGTGTGCTATCTGTATTTGCTCTTAAAATATAAATCAATTCGTTTTTTAAAATCACACGCATGTTAATTAATTGATTCGTATTCGTATCTGTATAAGTATAATATGCTTCATGATAATCTTTGGTTTTACTTAGTTTTTGTTTTTTCAAAAACAAATCATTTCCGTTACCATATTTTCTTGCTCTTCTAACCCAAAACGTATCCACACTTTCAGCATTGCTATATTTTGGAAACCAATTGGCTTCTACCATTACACATTCATTGCTCTCTACTGCTTGAAAATAATGAGTTCTAGAGAAGTAATAATTTTTCGCTTCTGGTTCTTTTTTGTTTGGTTTTGGTTTAGGAGCTTCATACGGCATTAAAACTTCTTCTCATTGTTTGCTAATTTTAAAGTGTTTACGTTAAAGTAGAGTACTATCCGTGTATTTTTCAAATTCTGAGTATAAGTAGGATTGTTTAATGAAAGCGAATTAAAAACTTTTCTGAGTTTTATCTTTGGCATTAGTAAGCATCATGTAGTAATATGGTTGTGCCGTTACAATTTTCCATAAAACTCATTCTTACCATAGCTTGCTGTAAAAGAAGAAAGCATTTTGTCCTTAGTTAAAACTAGTTTTTTAGAAACTAATTTCATGTCTTGCTCCTTACAAAAATTTTCGGCCAATACATTTAACTCAAATGTATCTTCTTCTAAATATTTAAAATCTAAATAAACCGAGCGTAAAAAAGCATATTGTTTATTGTTTTCATCTAAGCCCAAAGCTATGTAATTGGCAAAAGTCCGATAGCCTAAATCTTTTGCTGTTTGCATTTTGTAAGTGCTTTGGCATGTAAACAGAGGCGCCAATAGTATTAAAAAATTATGTTTGCCACAAAAGTTTTACTTCTTTGGTCGTTAATTTTAAGTGAATTTAAAAAAACGCTGTGCTTCAGCACCTTTAGCGTATTCTGCATTTCCATTTACCTTAGCAATAATAAGTTGTGTAGGTGAGAAAATGATTTTATAATACTGTTGATCACCGCGTTTTGTGGTATTTTCTATTAGATATCCAGTTAAATCGTTGCTTGTTGTAAAAAGAAGTTTTCTTATTTATTTTACGGTATGATTTCAAACAATAAAATCCATTTTTTGGCGTAATCACTTGGTTTTGACCAAGCAAAGCACTGTAGTTTTGAAACGGTCATTATCATATAAAAACATCCATTCACCACTATCGGGATAAAAATAGTATTTGTAAGATTTGTTCTTGCTATTTCATGCATTTTACCTGGCACTTCAACGCTAAACAAACTATCTGGTCGCTGTAAGTTGAAACTGCAACAGGAAATTTATTTTTCTCCACTTCTTCTTTATACTTGCTTTCTAGTTCACTGTTTAAAAATATCGGTCGTACTTTATACCCAAGTTTAATTAGCATATTAATTACACCTTTATCTCGGTAAATGAGCAGCTCCAACACCAGTAAACAATCTTTTTTGTTTCGTAATGCTATCCATGCCTTTCACCATAATTTCATTGCAATTTCGAGCATATATTTATTATAGTTTTAGATGGATAAAATACTTAGCAATCGAATCCATAAAGTCCAAATCACCTTTGCGATGAGCATCTTCAACAATATCAGAATAAGTCATTCCTTTTAAAATCTTACTCTTTTTGCTCCATGATATTTGATCTTCCTCATTTTCATCAATGCTTTCACTTGCTTTATCAACAAGCATTTGAGAAATGTTTATAGTTTTCTAAACTTGCAATTTCTTTTCCGTATTTGCGACCGCTTTTGCATGATGACAAATCTAAATACGTGGTCTCTTCAAAATTATCTTGTCCTTCTCTTTTTCTGTAAAGCAAATTATTTACAATTTGAGGGTAGTATTTTAAAACACCTTTTAAATCTTTATTTTCAGAATATTAAGTTAAAGCCATTCTTATAAAACGAACTCGCATTTTGCGGAAGATTTTTAGAAATACTCATTTCATTTTGAGGTTCATCGTATAATTCCTTCATCCAGTTTTCAGGATTGCTTCTAAAGCAACTACATCCACATTTTTATTGCAATAAAAAACGATCCTTAAATGAAATGCAACTTTATTGCTAACATGCATAGTTCCATACAAGACTTCAGGCTGCTTAAAACCATTGCCTGATATTTCCCAAAATAAGGAAACTAGTATTTTTTTTTTTGTGCTGAAAGTATAAATGAGGTGCATACCAAAAACAAAGTATGGCACTAGTTGATAACGAAATTTGAACATAAAAATGTTTTTAAAATTGTATTGTAAGAGAAGAGTTATTCTTTGAATCGTGCCATTTTGTTAGGTAAAATTGAAGGATTATAACTTAAAGATCCTAAAGTTACATCCTAATTTGAATGGAAGTGACCAGCTTTGGCTAGTTCGCAAAACAATATAAAACAAGCAACGCAGTGGTTATTAAGTCACGTATTATGATGAAACTCGGCAAAACCTCGGTGGGGAAAGGGTAAATATAAAAATGGCAGACAGGTTGGTAAAAAAGTATCATTATACTCCTAACGGTGATATTGAAAGAAGGAATTACAAACGTAAAAAGGTAAAAGTTACCTATGACTATCCTCCAAGAAGTGCCGAGAAAAGGAATGATAAACTGATTTTATTAGATACACTCTATCGATTTTATTTTACCGGCGAATGGAAATGTTACACAATTAAAAGGGGTTAAGTAAAATGGAATATTATGAAATTGGTGAGATTAAATGTTGTTCTTTTAAAACTACCGATACACCAAGCAATTTAACGATTCCATTGTGAAGGGGATTAAAGGCTTATATAACGATTTTATAAATGGAACGACTCCATTGCGTACGTACCCGAAACTATAGCAAGCAACGGAAATATCAACGCATTAAAAAAAATAGAAGCTGTAACTTTGATTCGAGTATTTTAGTAGAATGGATTTGATTATTAAAAAATTTGGCTATCCTTCAAAAGAGATGGTAGCGCGAGGAGCACACCACTCTTTTTTATCATTAGTTCTTATGGCATCGAAATAAAGACAAGTACTACGATTTAATTGTTGCACTGGGCAAAAGGGAATTCTTGATAAAAAAAGATGTTTCCTTTTTGTAGATAAAGTTAAAATTGCTCATAAATTACCGCAGGATAGGAAACTCAATCTGCGTATACTAACAATTACGAAATGCTGTATTACCCAATTGAAGATATTAATACTGCGAACATTAAACGCAAAGTTGGTTTGGAAGATTTAAAACGTAGAACTAAAATTTATTAAAGTACCATAATTACCTAATCTCAATTTTCTTCAAACGCTCAACAATTTCCAATACAGCGGGGCAAACTAAGGATGTTTTTTGTGTGGAGTCTAATAACTGAAACATCTTTTTTCTATCTGTATGCGGATATTCTCTGCAAGCTATTGGTCTATCTTCATAAATCATACAGTAGTTTTCGTGTTGATCTAAAAGGCTGCAAGGGAGCAGTGTTTAAAACGTAATCACTATCCGAATCTATATGTAGGTACTTATCAATAAAAGCAGAAGGTTTCATTTTTAAACGCTTTGAAATGGCTTCAATATCTTTTTTGTTTAAAAACTGGACTCGTTGTTTTGCAACAATTGGCACATGTTAAACAATCTATTTCTTCAAACACTTCTTCATGCAAATCATAGAAAATGTTCGTCAAGTTTACGAGGATTTTTCTTTAATTTAGAAAGGAATTGTTTATTGTCGGCTTTGTTCTTTTCAGCTTTTTCGCGAAATTGTTCGAGGTTCATTGATGCTTATTTCTGGACAACAATAACGAATACATCCTCATTCTCTTTTTCATCAAGTAATTTTCGCGAGCAAATTTTCCAAGGCTTTTCGAATCGGTTTTGCAATTCGTTAATTTTATTTCGGTTGGTTTAATTGCTTCCAAATAATAATCGCTCTGCTTGCAGCTTTTACTTTGTTGCTCAAATCCATCTGAGCCGAAATATCGTTTTTATCGAAAAGGAAACCCACACAGCTAAAGCTACAACTGTGATTAGGTATTTGTTTTTAAAATGTTTTAAAACCTTTTTCAATTAAAATAATA
>JADJDM010000027.1 GCA_016702705.1 Bacteroidota bacterium
ATTATTAGTACCCTTAACTAAAATCGTATTGTTACCAACATTTAAGTTTGCAACAAAATTAACTATTCCATTTACAAAAGTAAAATTGCTAATTGCAGTTCCATTAACTTGAACTAATACTTGAGAAGCGCTTGTAACATTTAAAACAGTAGCATTAACATTACTGAAGAACTAGAAGTAGCTTTATATAACATTTGGTGAAATAAAAGTTACAACAGGAGTGGCAACTTGAGTAGGACAGGGTTTGGTAGTTAACAAAGAAATTGTTTTGCATCAACCCCTGCAACATTGTTCCTGTATTGGTAATTGTATTACTTCTTCATTACAATTTAAAACAAATGCAACTACTCCATTTATGTATGTAAATGAAGTTTGAGCAACCGTTAACTTGAACGGAAATACCTGATACATCAGAAACATTGGTAACAGAAATATTAATAGCTTGAGTTGGAATTTGAATAGTAGTGTTAATCTGTGAAGGATTAGTGAAATTCACTACTGGCTTGCTTACTTTTATAGGTGTTTGCGTTGTTGAAACAATTTTAAGTGTAAAATAATATTTTACAGATTCAGAAACCACATCTACACATTATTAGTAGCTTTTACTTTATAAATATTATTCCTGCAACTAAAGTAGCCCCAAAGTTTACGTAATGGCTCGTAGCATCATAAGTAAAAATTAACAGCCTGACCATTTTGGTTGGTAACTTGAATACTAGAAGCGCCAGTTACATTTAAAACTTCAGCCCTAACATTTTCAGTTGCATTTGTTGTACTGTATGGATTAGCACCTGGTATTACAATATTTACTACTGGACTAAGCAAACAACGTTCAAAATTCTTTGATCTATTATTTGAGTTTTAGAATCCTTCCTGCTATATTAGTAGCTGTAACAGTAATGGAATTACTACCCAGATTTAAATTTGAAGGAATTACAATTTCTTTTGTTGTTGTGTTAAATGTAGAGTTAATATTATTTGCATTGTTTAATTTCCACTGTTATTCCTTTGTTGAGTTATAACATTAGTAACAATGGCTTAATAACTGTAATACCATCAAAAGTTGAAAAAGGACTTGTAGCAAGGATTTAAAATTTACCACTGGAGGTTTCTCCAAAATTGGAGTTGCTTTTGGTGTATAATTTATAGTAACACTCTTCGAATCTGTTCCTGCTGTATTAGTTGCAGTTACAGTATATAGATTTGCACCTGTAGCCAAATTAACAGTGAATAAAATTTGTTGCGTTGTTGCATCATAACTAAAAGGTATGGATAAATTAGCCTGCCCCTTAACTTGAATCTCAGAAGAAGAAGTAACATTAAAAACTTGAGCCACTACTTGTTGTGAAGAAACAAAAAGAATTTAATGGAGAAACAGCGGGATTTATTATCGTAACAGCTTGGCTTTTTAACCAGATTGTATGTACGTTCTATTAATTGGGTTTTAGAATCTGAACCATAAATATTTGCAGCTGATACAATAACAACATTTCCCCCCGCATTTAAATTTGCCTGAATTGTAGCCGTTTGGTTTAACCATTGTATGTAAAAGGTACAACTACATTGTTAAGCATAACGTTAATATCACTTTGATTTTGAACATTCTCCAATTTTAGCTACAACATTGCAATTAGCAGCTTCTGTAACAGCAGGACTTAGCGCAGGCTCTATTATTTTTAACAACTGGTGCTTTTCCAGTTTCTTTATAATTAATTGTAACTGTTTTGGTATCCAGTACCTTGCTTATTTGTTCCTGTAATAATAGCAAAATTGGACCCTACATTCAGATTGGCATTAAAGTTTACAAAACCATAAGAGCTAAATGTAAAATTAGTAACAGGAACTCCGTTATATAAAACAGTTAACTGATTCGCACTTGTATTTTGATACTAGCATGCACTTTGTAACACTAAAATTCTTAATGGTAGATTCATAAGGTGTTGATGGAGGATTATGAAAACTAACTACTGGTTTTAGGTTCTCCTTAGGAGTAATGGCTTGGGTACTAGTTGGAGTATACTTCCCCAAAAACTTGCTGAGCATCATTACCCGCTGTATTAAATGCACTTACAACAATTGGTGTCCCCGCATTTAATGGTGCAACAAAACAAGAGCTCCTGAAAATGAATTATAGTTAAAATTACTTATTGCAATACTATTTACCAGAAACAGCCAATATTTGCACTTGAACTGATATTACCAATACAGCATTTACGTTGGTACTTGATAAAAGTAGAAAGATAATTATTAGAAGGATAATTAATTTACAACCTTGGGTGAGAATTCGGTAGCAACTGGTTGGTTGTAAACTGTGGTGCCGTGTAATTAATCTCAATATTTTCACTGTCTTGCCCTGGGGAATTTGATGCAGTTATAGTTACATTATTAATTCCAGGATTCAAATTAGTCATTAAAACCTAATATGAACCATTATTAGGATTGAAATCAAAATTAGAAAGAGGCATTCCATTTACAGTAATAGAAACTCCTGCAGAAGAAGTAACATATTTAATTGTACCCGAAACTTGCTGAATGTTTGATGTTGTAGTGTATGGATTAGTTGTTGGAGTATAAATAGTGATTATTGGTTTTGGAGTATTGTTATTATTATTGTTAACATTTGTGTTTGTATTTGCAGTAGTATTATTAGTAGAAGTGGCACTTGTATGTGATCTACCGTAAATCGTAAAAATTAAATGAGCTGCAGTGTAATGATAATAGTCGTTTTTTGCAGTAGTTGAAATGTCATCTTTCCACTGCTGACCATCAATAACATCAATACGTGGAAAAGTTACTTTATGCTCAAATACTAATGCTACATTTTTAGAAAATCTGTACCTAAACCAAGTCCGCAAGATGGCGCAAAAACGGTTGGACCATGGAACTATTTCCATCGGCTACTGTTTCATAACTCTTATCGTAAAACCGCTGTAATATCAGAAACTAGAGGCTGAGCTAATGAAGCCAGTATAATTATACATAGTATCGCCATTAAGCGCATTAATTTTAGCAGTATACTTTGCTGCTCCTAAACCTCCCCATAAATGAAAAACAATATTGATTTCGTTTTCAAACTTTAGAAGTCATCTTTAATTCAAGTACCTTCTTATGTTTTTGTTTTATAGCTATTATAAAAATAATAGGATTAGCAAAATAATTTAGGGTAGTGTCATTAACTCCATTTAAAAGCTTTGCATTGGATTTAAGCGCAATGTTTTCTGTTAGTCAACCATAAGAATTGCCGCCTAAATATATCTAAAACCTAGCGAAAATCCTAAGAGCATCTTCCTTTTTGGCCAAAGGTATTCTCTCAATATTAAGCCGCCACCTGGGCCAGCTTTTTTTTTTATTAAGTCGTTTGTTTGCCACAACTCCACCCTAAAAACCTAGTCTCCATTTTGGATACTTTTTCGGAATATGAATTTTGAGAGAATAAAGAACTTGCGATAAAAAAAAGTTACAAGTAATACTAATGCTTTAAAGTAATTTGCTTTCATGAAAAACTTATTTGTCGTGTGAAAAATACATTTATGCCAAAAATTAATGAAATACATGGGATATTTATATCTTTCGGGAAATAAAAAGGGGCCCGTTTAAGAGCCCTTTATTTATTTGGAAATTAGGTGTTTACCACATTCCACCAACACTAAACGAAGCTGTATCGTTATGATGAACCGGTTTAAATGTTAACACAGGTATTTTAGAATCGTTTATAATATGATGTGCGAACTGTCCTAATATTTTAGAAACACCTCATTTTGATCACTCATAATCGAAATTAGATCTGCTTTGTTTTCGCAGCATATTTTAAAAATTTTCGATGAAGAGTCTTCAGTTTCGTTACAATTAAAGAATCAGTGCCAATTTATGTTTAGATGCTATCTTTCTATTTGCCCAAGTACTACTTCCAATTTATGCTTTTCATTTTCTTCTCCTGGAGCTAAAATACCTAAGATATGAATTTTAGATGCGAATTTCTCAGCAAACATTAAAGTTGGAACAACCTTTCGTGTGTGTGAAGTTGAATCATTGGTAAAAATATTTTATACCCTATGTTAGGTGTATTGTCTCTAACAGTTAAAACGGACAGTGTGTTTTTGCAATAACACGATAAGCATTACTTCCTAAAAAGAACACTGCTTCTTTTCGAATCTCCACCATGAGTTCCATAACAATTAAATCGCCTTATGCTAAACAGCTACAGCTACAACATTCAGAAATAACGTGACCTAAAGAAACTAAAGAAGTTACCTTCATTCCAAAGTCCTTTCTAATTTCCGCAGCTAATGTTTCTAATTTTTCACTTAAAAAATCACTCACAACCGACATATCTTTTAACTTGAAGGCAGGTAATATTATATCAATTAAATCATTCTTCTTTTGAACATTCAATAATATTAATTCTCCTTTATTAACCTTTGCTATAAATGCAGCATGTTTAATTGCTTAATAGATGTTTTAGAAAAATCTACTGGAATAACGATTTTAGAAGCTTTAAATTTTATCATGGTTTTTTGATTTTGTTTTTTACAAGTAAATAAAATATCTGTTATAATTAAACATTGTTGATATTAAAATTTTTCTTTTATGCTTTTCTTATTATAATCGCGTTTCTACCATCACACCCGTAGTGTCATAAAATTTCCCCACGCTATCGGCAACATCCATTTTATAAAACCCATTATACATAAGCTACCACTTGGGTAATACACATTTGATTCTCCATTCATTTTATTTAACATGAAAAACGCCTCACTCCAAGTTCCCATCAGGAAAAAACATCCATTTCCCGCTTTTTCTTCCCAAATCGAAACCACCTCTTACTTTAATAACTCCTGAAGGATATTTCCTCAAAATAATCGCCTGTGTAGGTACTATCTGGTGGCTCAAATACTCCCATTTTATTATCGTCCTTACTTAAATCAATAGTTATAGTACTATCATTTTTGGCTTTTTGTTCTGTTAAATCACTTTGATTAGAGTACAAGCGCTAAAAAGGCCAAAACTCATTATCAATATTAGTAGTAAATTAAATTTCATATTATTTTTTTCTGTTGTAGTATACGTTACTAATTTTTCAAGAGAATCGCGTGATTCAGAAGCTGGGAAAGTTCCAAGTAAAGCAAGTGCTTTATCTTTGTATTCGTTCATTACCTTCCCAGCACAAGCAATTCCACCACTTTTTTAAAACAAATCAACAACTTCTCTGCCACACGCTTAGGTTCTTCGTTATGGTTTTTTACTATGTTGATGATGTATCTTTTTTCCTTTTGTGTTGATTGATTTAAAGCATAAATCAATGGTAAGGTCATTTTCTTTTCTTTAATATCTATTTCAGTTGGTTTACCAATACTTCTTCGTTGCTTCCAAAATCAAACAAATCATCTTTTATTTGAAACGATGCCCGGTAGCGTTCCAAAACTCCTCTCATTTGTCCGATGTAAGTTTATTTCACTTACCGAAGCTACACCGCACGCACAGCAAGCTGCAATAAGTGTAGCTGTCTTCTTTTGAATGATATCAAAATAAATTTCTTCAGAAATATCAAGTTTACGAGCCTTTTCACCCGTGTTGTAAAAGATCGCCCGCCTCAATCATCCACGCACCCATTGCTAACTATTTTTAATAAATGAAAATCATTATTGTCAAAGAATATCAACAATCCTCTCGATAATAAATAATCGCCAATTAAAACAGCAATTTTATTTTTCCAAAGTGCATTTACCGAAAAGAAACCACGACGCTCATTACTATCATCAACTACAAATCATGCACTAACGTTGCTGTATGCAACAACCCCCATTAAAGCGGCTACGCGATAAGTGAATCATTAACTGAACTAAAAATTTTTGCGGCTAAAAAAATAAACATCGGACGAAGTTGTTTTCCTTTCTTTACAATATAGGTAGTTATTTTTCGAGCAGAGGAACAGAGCTACATCGAATCACGAAATCTATTTTAAAAATTTCGATGTTTTCGTTAATGGGCGCCTTATTTGATCTATTTCCGACAAGTGCTTTTAAAATGGTGGGCCAAAGATCAGCAATTTGCTGGAAATGGCTTTGAGTTTTAGTTTAATTCTTTTCTTTGTAATTGTAATCCCAGCAATGTTAACGTTATACTCAACATAATCTTCATCCTCATGATAAATTTTTTGAGCGTCGATTTTTTTACACCCATTTTCTTTAATCCATTTCCAATTAAAGCCAATAAATTCATTCTTTTCGATTTGCTCTTAGTTTCCTCCTCAGCAACATTTACAGGGAGCTTTTCCAACATTTTCCCAAGCTGAATTTTGCACATTTTTTTGAACAAAGGATGTCTCTGGTTTTTTAGGTTGAACTTGAGCTATCAATTCCGGGGTCCTGTTCATCATAATAATTTATTAAGCAACTGAGTGCTGGATGAGGGTGGTTCTTTGACTTTAGAGGTATTATTAGTCGCAATTAAAGGTTCAATAATTTGGGTATTATTTGAAGGTAATTTTTTATTGCTTTCATTTACCGAAGTATCCTTTTTACAATGTAGTTTGCAAATGCATTGTTTTTAGTTTTAACTGCGTCTTCAACATACCTTGGCTTCAACACTAAACATATTATTGTTTCCATTTTTACATTCTTAATTGGAAACTATTTTTTACCCGCAAGTGCAGATGATGAAACTTGTAACTCGTTGCGCGGAAAAAACCACTAAAAGTAAATAAACTTGCTGCAATAGATAAGTAAGAAACATTTGAACGAAGGAAAACAATAATTGCACTCTTCTTTAGCTCTTCTTTATTTGGGTAAACAATTGATAAATCTGAATGCGTTTTCGCTGCTTTGTAAGTTTGAAGTTCTTTCATCAACACTTCATCCGCTTGCGCTTTTACTAAAATTTTATTCGACTCATTTTGTGTAAGTAAACCTTTGAATAAGAAATTATTTCTTCTTCTCTCACTAAACCAAACAACTACTTGTTGCCATTGGAAAAGCAATTGTTTCAGGCTCCAGCTTAATGTTTCATATTGCTTTACTAAAGCTTGTAATGATTCATCTTTTTTAATTGAGTTTCGGAATGCTAATTTTTCTTCTCCACTTAAAACACCATCTAAATAAAACACTACACTTTCTTCTTTCGCGTCAACTAAATGTTTCAAACTATTTTTTGTTCCAAAACTCAACGTATCATCTACAGTATGTTCGGGCAAACTTAAATCATAATCAAATTCAATCTCGGATGTTTTTCTAAAAATAACAATACGGCATTAGCGCTGCTCATGAGAAAGTTTCCCTTCCATTAAGTCGAGCAAAAATGCTTCGTAATTATTTTTATTTATTTCCATTCGTTTATATATAACAACTTCTAATTTCACTAAATAGTTTTTTAAGGTCTGCCTAGCTCTAAAAATATACACCTTTACTTGGCTTTCTGTTAGCCCAGTAATCTCACCAATCTCTTTATAATCATAACCTTCATAATCCTAACAAAACAACCGAGCGTTGAATCTCAGGTAATTTATCTACCCGCCTCATTTAAAATTTGTTTTAATCCTTTGTATTGATGGTCTTCTGCTTGAATGCTTTCAAACCATCTTGCCACGCTTCCTCTTTTTTTCTCTTCTAATAAAATCAATCATGGTGCGATAGGCCGTTGTAAACATGTAAGACTTCGCATTCGTACTTTCTACATCGCTACTTTTATCCACAGCTTTTCATAAGTATCTTGTACTATGTCTTTCTTTAGCAATATCCTTATCCTTTACAGTTTTTAATATAAACCTGTAAAGATTATCAACATATTGATCTACGCAACTATTGAACTCAGAAACGGTCATTTTACAAAGGTAAGCAGACGAATAGGAAACTAGAAAGTTACACCGAAACCTAATTATTTTAGATAAATGTTACTTTATCTTAGTTTAACGCTGATTTTTCAAAAAAACAAGACGTGGAAGCCGCTATTAGTCGATTTTTTTCTTATTCATCGTACAATATCACTTATTCATATAATTTTGCGCTTTTTTTAGGAAAAAAACTTCTTTGCAAAGAGAATTTTTATTATATCTTTACGTTATGCGAGTGTTAAATTGTAATTAGCATCGCATTTAAAGTAAATCTATTTAATACCTACTATATATGAGCACAGTTTTAGAATATCCAATTCAAGAGACCCTACAAAAATTCTTCGGATTTGATGGGTTCAAAGGAAATCAAGAAAAGATCATTAATAACATCCTTAACGGGCAGGATACTTTTGTTATTATGCCAACCGGTGGTGGTAAATCATTATGTTATCAGTTACCTGCAATCTTAAGCGAGGGAACTGCTATCATTGTTTCTCCTCTTATTGCATTAATGAAAAACCAAGTAGATGCTATTCGTGGTTTTAGTAGTGAAGAAGGAATTGCTCATTTCCTTAACTCATCACTAAACAAAAGCGAAACTACTCAGGTAAAAAAAAGATGTATTAGTGGTAAAACAAAATTATTATATGTCGCTCCTGAAACGTTAACTAAAGAAGAAAACGTTAAGTTTTTCTCTGAGTTCAAGATTTCTTTTTATGCTATTGATGAAGCACATTGTATTTCTGAATGGGGACATGATTTTAGACCAGAATACAGAAGATTACGTCCAATCATGGATAAAGTTGGTAAAGCGCCTGTAATGGCTTTAACTGCGACAGCAACACCTAAGGTTCAAATGGATATTCAAAAGAACTTAGGCATGCAAAAGGCATCTTTATATAAATCATCGTTTAACAGAGGTAATTTATATTATGAAGTTAGACCAAAAGTTAATGTTGCTAAAGAAATTATTAAATACGTAAAGCAAAACGAAGGTAAATCAGGTATCATTTATTGCTTAAGCGCAAAAAGGTGGAGGAATTAGCTGAAGTACTTCGTGTAAATGGAGTTAAGGCACATCCTTACCATGCAGGTTTAGATGCAAAGAGCGTGCTAAAACGCAAGACCAGTTCTTAATGGAAGAAATTGATGTAATTGTTGCAACAATAGCTTTCGGTATGGGAATTGACAAACCAGATGTTCGTTATGTAATACATCATGATATTCCAAAATCATTAGAAAGCTATTACCAAGAAACTGGTAGAGCAGGAAGAGATGGCGGAGAAGGAAATTGCGTTACTTTCTACAGCTACGATGATGTTGTGAAATTCGAAAAATTCATGAAGAGTAAACCTGTTGCTGAACAAGAAATAGGAAAACAACTTTTAAATGAAACCGTATCGTTTGCAGAAAACTCTACTTGCCGTCGTAAATTTTTATTACACTATTTTGGAGAATCATACGACGAGAAAAATTGTAACGGAATGTGCGACAATTGCCGTAATCCAAAACAACGTTTTGATGGGCAAGATGAAATTGTGTTAGCGCTTGAAGCAGTTTTAGAAGTTAAAGAACGTCACAAAACTAAAGATGTAGTTAATGCTTTATTAGGATTGTTAACTGCAACAGGAAAAACATACAAGCACAACGAATTAGAAATATTTGGTAAAGGTGGTAATGATGAGAAAGATGAGCGTTATTGGAATGCGGTTATTCGTCAAGCATTGGTTAACGGACTTTTATCAAAAGATATTGAGAACTACGGTTTATTAAAAACAACCGAAGCTGGTAAAAAATACATTGATAAGCCATACGAAATTATGCTTACTAAGGATCATGATTTCTTAGGTACAGATAAATCGGATGATGATGATATTATTACTGCTGGCGGTAAAGGTTCGGGAGCTGCTGATGAAATTTTATACTCATTATTAAAAGATGAAGTAAAGAAAATTGCAAAGGCAAGAAAATTACCTCCTTATGTTATTTTCCAAGAAACTTCTTTAGAAGAGATGGCGATTCAATACCCAATTACTATGGATGAGTTAACTCACATCACTGGTGTTGGCGCTGGAAAGGCAGCTAAGTTTGGGGCAAGTATGATTTCTTTAATTAAAAAATACGTTGAAGAAAACGATATCGAGCGTCCAATTGATATGGTAGTTAAATCGGTTGTAAACAAATCTGGTTTAAAAGTATATATCATTCAAAGCATTGATAGAAAAGTAGGTTTAGAAGCGATTGCAAAAGGCAAACAAGTTTCGATGACTGATTTATTAAATGAAATTGAAACAATTGTTCTTTCTGGAACTAAAGTAAACATCAATTATTACATTGATGAAATGATGGACCCAGAAAAACAAGAAGAGGTTTACGAATACTTTAAGGAAAGTGAAACCGACTCAATTGAAGCTGCATTAAAAGAACTTGGTGAAGATGATTATAGTGAAGAAGAAGTAAGATTAATGAGAATAAAATTCCTAAGCGAATTTGCAAACTAATAAAAACAAAAAAGCGACTTAGGTCGCTTTTTTCGTTTTTACACTTATCTATCTTTTAATTTCTGCCAATATGATTTTCTTTCAAATGAAATCGCGTTAAACACGTTCTCGACTGCGCTCGAACTGACACCCTTCTGTTGCTTGGAAATTAGGAGGAATTGATAGGAATGCTAAATATTCAGAATAAAACTTCAGTGTCACTTCGATTTCTATGACAAATGCAAATTAATTTCATACATTTTTTTATTGTTAATTGTTGAACATATTCTTGCGACCAATTTATTTCGAATAGCATTTAATACAAGCATTTTATTTTTACCCTCACTTACTTTTCGCTGGTAATAGGTTTGTAGTTCACCTTTTAGTTGAATGACCCTTAGAGCAGATAAGTGAAGCAGCTTTTTTAATGTTTTATCAGCCATAAATGATACTCTTGGCCTTTTATAGATTGAGGTCCCTGATTTAAACTCAAAGGGTACAACTCCAGCATAACAAGCCAATTTTCTTGGATTGTTTATTGATTTAAACTCATTTGTTTTAACTAACATCGTCCAAGCTAATACTTTACCTACTCCTTGTACGCTCGTTATAAATTGGTATTGTTGCTTTAGATCTTCATCGTTTGCAATTAGTTCATTTAGCTGCGCTTCAACTGCAATAATCTGAGTTTCTATTTGTTTAATTATCTTTTTACTGGACTGCTCTACTTTTTTAGATAGCTCTTTATCTGCTATAAAGACAAGCTCTGCAGTTGGAACACTAAATTTTTTCTTCGTCTCAACTAATCTGTTTCGTTGCGCCAACAGAGCTTGCATCACACGTATTTGTTTCCGTGGAATTAAAGTCTGTTTTAAGTTTTCTTTGTGAAGCAGGATAAACTTAGCTATTCTCGTTGCATCAATTGAGTCTGTTTTGCCCCGCACAAGTCCCATGCTGTTTTTTAAATGCAATGGATTTACAACAAATAAATCCATTTCGATTCCTTCAAAAGCTTCTAAACATGGCCAGTAGTAATAGCCTGTGTTTTCCATACAAACAACAATCCTAAACCCTTGATTTTGCTTTAGTACTTTGCTTATAAAGGACTTTATTGTTTTAGTATTATTTTTAATTCTTCTCAACTCTGTTTGATTATTGATAAGTATGCAAATATCTAGACTTGCTTTACTCACATCAATTCCTAAAATAATTTCTTTTTCTTTCATATCTTTGCTTTTAAGGTAAAGATTGAGACATCAAGTATTATTCAACTCCTTAATAATAGGCCCCTTATGCCTGAATTTCTAATTTGAATCTTACTTGATGAGAAAAGGAAAAGTCCGTATCGAAGTATAGGCCTAAAGCTTGGAGCGATGCTGGTTCACTTTTCCTTTCTCTCAATCAAAATAATTTAATTACTATTAAAGTTATATAAATTACTTTGCAAGTCTAAAGGAGCGCAGTCGAGAAGCGGCACTGATAATAGTAAAATGTTTATTACATTTATCAAGTCAAAAAAACATGAATTTACAATCAAAATTTCCTAATGGAAAAAGTAAGAATAGATAAATACTTGTGGGCAATACGCATTTTTAAAACACGCTCATTAGCAGCCGATAATTGTTTTAAAGGAAAAATAACTTGCAATAATGTGCAAGTAAAATCTTCATATATCGTAAAAAAAGGTGACACCTTTCATATTAAAATTCATAAAGAGTATTCTAAAATAATTGAGGTAGTTGATTTAGTTGATAAACGTGGCGGCTATGAAGCTATGAAACCATTTTACATCGACCACTCTCCTCCTTACAAGCCTTTGCACTCCGAGCCTTCAGCATTTTACTCCCCTGCCCCATCTCGTGAAAAAGGAACAGGAAGACCAACAAAAAAAGATAGAAGAAATTTAGATGGAACGGATATGTTTTAATAATTTGGGTGATTAAGGTTTGAATTAAACTATTTAATTTCGTTGCTAAAATTTTTGTAGTAAATATTTATTGCTATTTTTGATTTTATAAGCGCCTACTACTATGAAATCAATAAATCTTCTCTTTATATTACTTTTCGCAAGCAAAACATTTTCACAAATTGCAAGCCTTTCAAATACGATTGATCCAAAAGAATTTGATAAGGTTATGGATACGCAAGTAATTCCTAGCAACATTAGTGGAAATTATGTAATTTATGCTTCTCGACCTGGTTCCTACTCACAGGACCTTACACTTGTAAACCCTGAAACGGGTACTATAGGAAAGAAAATTTCTTTACCCGAATATGATTCGTATAAACTTTTTTACAATGAAGGTTTTAGTCCCTTTGTTTCATTTAAAAACAGCTTCGGAATAATATACTCCAAAAAATCAGGCAAAGGTATTGAATTGGCAGCTTCAACAGTAAATGAAAGTTTTCTTCCTTCACCAAAATTAAAATCAATTTTGTATTTACCTTCTTCTGAATATGTTGTTTCTGAGATATCTGACGACCAATCAATTTTTGTTATTGGCACAGCTCGTTTAGATAAAGAGAAAAAGGTTAAAGTTTATTCAATTAGTGCTTTTGATAAAGACTGGAATAAAGTTTATAGTGATTCACTTATTGGGGATGAAGAAAATAAAAACGAGCGTTTTACTATTATGGCATTTAACGATGGCGCTGCAATCTCTTTAGCAAAACAAAGTTCATCACAACTAAAAATATATAGAGCATCTGCAAAAGTAACAAGCAATTATAACCTTGCAGGTGAAAACAAATTATTATCCTTTTCTAAAATAAGAAACACTAGCGATGGTAAGCTTATTGCTTGTGGTTTATACGGTATTAATTATGAAGAATCGTACGCGGGTGTTTTTAAAGCCGTTTTAAACGAAAACGAGAAAAATTTAAAATCTGTAACAACTTATGTTCCTGAAAAGTATGCGGAAACTATAAGCAAGCGTTTGTTTATAGATAATTGTAATGCTTTAGTAATGGACGATGGTAGCATATACATGGTTACCTATATAAAAATGAAAAAGGACATCTCGGATTTTTATTTTTCATTAGTGGGTATAAATGAAAAAAATGAAAAGTGGGACAGGGCAATTCCTGTTAGCGCTGATATGAATCTATCTAAGCAAGAATTAAGTGAAGACCTTGCAAATAATAGCATTGCCTTAGTCGAATACAATAAAGCTGTTTATTTATTTTATAATGATTATAGAATTGGAGAAAAAGCCGAAAAATTAGACTTTAAAGCGGGTGATATGGCTCCAATGAGTGCTGTTCCAACTCGTAACAAGGAAACACATCAAAACATAATTAAAACCGACAATAAAGGAAAATTAGAATTAAGTTCGTTTGAGGGCGTTTACGCTGATTATGGAAAGTACTCACAAAGCACGATTTTATTTGGAGTTTACAAACCTGTTTTAGGTTATTTCTATCCTAACAAATGTGCTATATTTAATTTTAAATTAAAATAATAAGCAAACATGGGAGAAACACTTTATTCTCTTCAATACTAATTCTCCCACCTATCTGCTTCAAAGTTTCTTATAAACTCTTTTATACGTTCTGATTCTTGAAGGAATTCTTTTACATTATTTACGTACTCTTCAATTTCTCTATCGTACATATTACTTTCTTTTTTAATTACGCTTACAAATTTTCTTTTAATAAATAGTTCATCAAAAGCTCGTTGCTCGAAATATTTTTTGAGTTAATTGTTTGATATTGAGAAAGCCAATTACGCGCATCGCTGTAATTAATCCAAAATAATGGAATTAGTATTTCCTTTGAAACATCATATTTAACGGGACAAACAGCTACAATACGAACATCCATTACCGAACGTTGTTTATCAAAAAACCATTTTTCCTTTATCCAATATTGTCCAATGTATTCGCCGCTTAATGTGTCGCTCATAAATTGGGTTTTCACATATTCATTTCCAAATTCATCTGCATAATAAACATTTATAGAATCAGAAAGAACAATCTTGTTGAACACTTGTTTCTTTGTTAGGGTATCATTCCAAATTAAATCATCGTTTTTGTATGCGGTAATTTTGTTCGAATCAATTCCAGCCAACAATACATTAAACAAGTTTAATTGATTAGGTCGTTTCTCAATAGGAAAATAAAATGGGAAATTTTGACGTTCGTTTAAATCAACAATTCTCCAAATATCTTTTGCCCACATTACATCTGCTTCACGAATAACTGGCAGGGCAATTGGAGTTTTGGTTTGCGCATAAACGCTAATAGACAAAGCTACTGCGCATAACATTGTTAAATATCTCATAGTACAAAAATAAGGTAGAGGTATTTACATGCTAGTGTAACGTTTAATAAAACAAAAGGTTACTTCTTGTAAATAAAAGCATTAAAATCTCTTGAAAATTTATTGGTAAACAAATCTGCTCCGCTTTTTTCATGTGGTATAAATCGGCGAACAAATCATCTTGTTTACAAATGGTATCGTTAGTGTAATCGAAAAAAGGAATGGCTGATTTAGTCGCAATTGATTTGAATTTACTTAAGTGTTCATCCAAATTTTTAATTCTACTCGAAACAACTGTGTGAGCAGGCGAAACAACAAAATACAATTCGATTTTATTTGTTTTGCAAATTGTAATTATAGAATCAAGATAATCTGCGTTTTCTTGTAGCAAACTTGCTGTGTAAGAAACTGTATCTTTTTTATCTATTGTTTTATATTCGATTGGATGAATAAACTGAAATCCTTTGTAACAGTTTAAATCATAAGTACTTTGTTTATTGGTATAACCACGCATCGCGCAATTCAAATATTTTTCACCTAGAAAAGGTAAGCTGTAAAAAGGAATATATTTGAATGCATAAAATCGTTTGTCGCGCTTAGCCAATTCATAAAATAAAAACTCATTATCTAAATATGGAAAAAAACGCGGGAACTCGTAAATGGTATCACTGCTTTCGTTTGAGAAATGATAATCTATGTTCATTATGGCTTTTTTAGGCGCTTTACGCTCACTTAAATAACTTTTTAATATTCCATAGGTAAACGAATTATTAGAACCAGAAACGCCAATGTTGTATGAATTTAAGCCGGTTATTGAATCGAAAATACGTGGGTTAAAATGACACTCCGCACGAGAAGAGCCAACAAAAATTACTTCGTGGTAATTTTTTTGATGAAAGACAATATTAAATTTATCAAATAGCCCCGCTTTGCTCTTTCGTATTCCTTCATGCAAAATAAATCGGACTAGGTATGCCAGTGAAGACAAGATTAAAAAGTAAAAGATTATTTTTTTAAGAATTTTCATTAGCAAACAAAGCTTTGCTAATTTACGATAAAAGAAGGAATTCTTTGTTTACTAAGTTGCAATTCCCTTCATTTCTTCCTTAGTTAATTTAACTCTTGGGTTTGAAAAATCAATCTCCGATTCATTATCGATTGGAATTAAATGAATGTGTGCATGCGGAACTTCAAAACCCAACACCACAACTGCGATGCGTTTACAAGCAACTTTAGCTTTTAAAGCTATTGCTACTTTTTTAGCAAAAGAAAATAAGTGTTGGTAGCTTTCGTTATTCAAATCGAATAAATAGTCGGTTTCGTTTTTAGGAACAACCAATGTATGCCCCGCTTTTAATGGATTAATATCTAAGAAAGCGTAACAATTTTCATCCTCAGCTATTTTGTAGCTTGGAATATCACCATTAATAATTTTCGTAAAAATAGTTGCCATTAAAGAGTAATCTCAATAATTTCGAAAGGAATAACACCAGCAGGAACTACTACATCAACCTTATCGCCTACTTTTTTTCCAAGTAAACCTTTTCCAATTGGTGAATCGATAGAGATTTTCATTTCTTTTAGGTTAGCTTCGTTTTCAGCAACAATGGTGTACTTCATAAAAGCACCATTTTTTATGTTTTTAATCTTTACTGTAGTTAGTATAGATACTTTACTTAAATCCAATTGACTTTCATCAATCAAACGTGCATTGGCAAGAATTTCTTTTAGTTTGCCAATTTTCAACTCAAGTAAACCTTGTGCTTCGCGTGCGGCATCGTATTCCGCATTTTCCGATAAATCGCCTTTATCTCGCGCTTCTGAAATAGCTTTAATTATATTAGGACGTTCTACTCTTTCAAGATGTACTAATTCATCCTTTAATTTTTGTAATCCTTCTTCGGTGTAATAAGCAATTTGCGACATGGTTTCAAACTATTAAAATTAAGAAATCCGCCTTATGAGCGGATTTCTATACAAATATAATAAAAATTTATTACAGATTAATTCTTGCCCCAATTGAGTGAACTCCACTAAATGGATTTGAAAAACGGTAAGAGTAATCTAAAGCAAATGTTTTGTTCTTTTCAGTACCAAAAGGTAATTGAAGCGTCATACCTGCAGATGGACCAGTAAAAGCTGTTTTTCTCAAATCAGCTTTAGTAATGTTTTTCTCATAGGTATAACCTGCTCTAACCATTAAATACTTTTTAAATCCGTACTCAACACCTAATGAATATTGGTCGTAGGTAAATGAGTTTGAAGTAAAATTAGCAGCAACACTCACTCTATGGTCAATCTCAGAAGCCTTAACAGAGTCGCTAACACCAATTAAGAAATCATAAGAAGCTCCCATATTTAAACATGAAGGTAATTCATAGTTTGCTGAACGTTGCTCAAATGTAGCTGTATAACCAGAAACTGTATTATTATACTGTGACCCACTTGAAACATTATCTTCAAACGACAAACCATCACCTCTATATGTCATTTTAGGGCCTACATTTTTTAATGAGATACCAATATGAAACTGGTCATATTTTCCAGTGTGATATTGAATCCCTGCATCTAAACATGCACCACGAGCAGAAACGTTCGAAATTTGCTCATTAACAATTTTCAAGGTTGCACCTCCGTAAATATTATCAGAAAATGCTTTAGCATACGACAAACCAATGTTTAAGAATAATGGTGAATAAACACCAATTCCACCTTCTGGTTGATCAACTGTAGTGATATTAATATCACCAGCATCTAAAGCAACAATTCCTAATCCTAATACACCCGTTTCACCAACATGTTGGGTAAAACCAAATGCGTTAATATTTACTTTTGAGCCTCCCAGCCAATTGCTTCTTGAGAAAACAACCTCTGTTTTCTTTGTGAAAGCTAGACCAGCAACATTTAAATACATTGCTTCTAATCCATGCGCGTTAGACTGGTTAGCACCGCCCCAACCCGTTGAGCGAGCCCAAGGGTTAATCAACAATTGACCACTCCCTGCCGAACCTGCACGATCAGGATTACCTGCAAACATACTACTACTGGACATCAATCCAATTGCTACTGCTGAGTTTAAAACTATTTTAGATATTTTGTTCATCATAAATCTCTTTAGTAATTAATTAATAAGATTGTAAATCAATTGGACGCATTACACAGAACCACTTAAGGATTTTCTCTCCTAAATCTCCTGCATCAACATGAATAATATACAATCCACTCGATACTAAGATGTTCTTATCATTCTTAAGATCCCACTGAATATCAGTTGTAGCATCAGTATCTTTCTTAATTGTTTTTAATAATGTTCCATTAACAGTGTAAATACGAATCGTACATTTTACAGGAAGATTTACAATCTTAATGTAGTTATCAATACGTGTTTTCTCATATTTTGAATGACCATAATATGGATTAGGAACAACATTGATAATGTCTAAAGCATTCTTAGCTGTTTCGTTTACGTTTGTTTTTGCACCTAAACCTTCAGTACTAAATGAGTACATTGGGAAGTTGTTATTTACAGGTGAAGAAACAATAATTTGAGAAACATCAGTAGCAGCAGTTGAGTTTAGGAAAGTAGTTCCAAAATCAATTGTTTTGAAAGGACCAGCTGCATTATAAGTAATGTTCTTAGAATAAGAATTTGACCAAGAACCTGCTAAACCATATCTTAATGGCTTACGAACTCTGATTTTCACTTTAACTTCACCAGGAATCTGAGGCTGTTGCCCTTTAACAAATTTACTTTCATAACCTGCTTTTACATAAGGTACATTCACCCACATTGCATCTTTGTATGCCTCAACAATAGAAGCTTGCGCATAACCAGTGTTTGGATTATGAGATGTAGTGTTTGTTACCGTTTTGTTCAACATTTTTTGTAAAGCAACTCCGTAGTCATATCTTGGAACATCAATTGGATCACCTACTCCATTAACTCCATCTGAGTTGTGTGCAAAAACATAAATGTAATGCATACCTGCCATTTTATAAGTGGTAACACCAGCAGAAGTAGTAGAAACAATAGAAGTTGGATTCCAAATCATATCTCTACCATTGTTTATTGAATCTCCAGAGTTTTCT
The DNA here is from genome assembly GCA_016702705.1 of Bacteroidota bacterium. Classification (GTDB taxonomy): domain Bacteria; phylum Bacteroidota; class Bacteroidia; order B-17B0; family Aurantibacillaceae; genus JADJDM01. Next base: position 18,655 of record JADJDM010000027.1, read on the forward strand.
CCGAAAGCGATGTTTAGACGCTCACCTGTTTCAACATTAATTGCATAACCAGGGAACCAACCCATACCTGTTTCTGCAACGAAATTTGCAGCGTTCGGATCTGTACTAGTTCCTGAGCCAAGAGTAGCTTTGTTACCATTTTTATCTACTGAGAAACCTTTACGCAATAGGAATTTCTTTTGAGCACCTTCTGTTCCGTTAATACCCATTTCAAGCACAACGCAACGTGTCCATAAATTTTTATCAGCAGTGAATACAATATCAACACTTCCTAAAGATCTTGTATCAATAATATTATTCACATCATATTGATATGGATGACCATATTTACCTAAAGTAGTTGGTGTAGTTAAATTCATTGCTAATCTAGGAGCAAATGGTAAAGAAGTAGCTGATAAAACTGGTGCTCCCGCAGTTACTCTAAACGGCGCCCATGTTCCTCCAACACAACCTTCCCAAACTTGCTTAGGATCTGCATATATATTTACATCAGGAGTTGAAGGGTCATTATCATCATTATTAGAGTTAAAAAATATCCGTATTAAATACATCATTATTAACAGCAGCTTCAGTACCAGATCTAATCCAATCTTCAGGAGATTTATCATCAACATCAACTACTCCACCAAGCCAATCTGCACCCGATTTTGATGATGATAGTAAATCTTCAGCAACTGTTGCTCCAAATAAACCAAAGTTAGTATTAGTTGGATCAACGTCTGTTTTAACAGTTAATGAAATACCAATAGGTTCATCATTAGCTCAATTAAGATTTGCTCTTGTCCAATACTTAATATCTCATCAGCGTTCCAAGTTTTACTAACAGTGGCGCCAGAAGAATTAACATACGTTCCTTCTACTTGGTATTTATAGTCACTTCTTACTTTACCTGAATCTAGTTCAGAAGTTGAACCCATTAATAAAGAATCACTTTTTACTTTTACAACGAATGTTCCTGAAAGAACTTTTAATGGATCGATAACTCTAACTTGGATTGGACCTTGTAAGTTTTCGTATTCCAATTCAACAGCTCTGTGATCAGGGCTAGCAAGAATGCTATTAATTGATGACTGTGTTAACTCTAATGCAGTACCACCATTTCCTTGACCTTCTATACGCTTCACTTTAGGGCCGTAACCGAAATAAGTATTAGCAACAGTACCATTTGCTTCTGAGCATAATTATGAGGAACAGCTGAGTAAACTTTAATGTTTTTCTTCCTTGCAAGAACGGTTTCTTTTGACCAGCATAATCTCCATCTGACGTATGCACATCATTACCTAAAGAATCAATCTAGGAGCAACGTCTTGTTTGTATGGAAGGTAATTATTGTAGGCATAAGAAATAGCCATGTAATAATATGTCTTGTGATTAACAAAAGTTTTATTTCCCTCTGCAAATTTATCTTCGGTTAACATGAAAGAGTTGATTATACCTTTATCATTAGCCTCAGGAGTCATTAACTTGAGGTACACTTCCTAAAAACTGGATCGGTTGCATAGTTAATTAGAGTTGAAACTCCATTTTTCTTATCGCACTGGAAACTAAACGTGCTTTATTGTCGTCAACAATTCCGAAGAACTTACCGACTCATCCTTTATTTGATAAACCATGTAACCTTCGAAACGGTATGTTCTATCAGTAGCAGCCCAAAAAGAGGAGTAATTGTTGGATCAATATCAGCGTATCTATCTTGCTCGTAGTTATTAGAAGTTTCTTTATTAAGAAGTAGAAAATCAATTGATTCTCCATTTCTTGAATTGTCATATCTGGAGCATCTGGTCCATCCAATACTTTAAAACAATTGTCAAATAAAGATTGGCTTTATCATCTGCAATTAATAACAATGGAATCGCAGCAAAGTTGTTATCTGAATTTGTTCTAACGAAAGGCATACCAAAGGTAATATTGTTTACCGCACCAGGTTGTAATGTAAATTTACCTGCTGATTGCAAGAAACGACGATCGCCTGGTACACCACCAGTTACAGTTAACTCTGTCCAGTCTGGTTGAGGATCACCATTAGTACCAAATCCCGTTGGATCAGAAGCACCAGGATACATATATGAACAAGCTGGGTAAGTAGTTACTGTATTTGTTCCTGGAGTTGCAGGGTCATAACGCATTGGAGAACCATCTTTCCATAATCCATTCATGTAACGATAAAACTGAATACCATTACCACTTGTTGTAGGGTTACCAGTTTTAGCATCACCAGTATTATTGTATGGTAAAAACTTCGCCATTGAAATTGGTTCAGCTAATACTTCATCCGGAATCTGAACTGCTGGCACTTTAGGCATACCAGTGTTAGGGTCTATTTCAAAAGTACAATCAACACAATTATCACGATCATTATCAATTCCGTCATTTAAATCTGCTGTTGGACCTTGAAAGAAGTCACAGCCCAATGCTGGAAGTTTATTGTGGTAACCTACCACACCATTTCCATCATCATCGTAGTTGTCACCATTATAAATATATCCTAAACCTCTTACTACATCGCAACCAACATAATCATCTTGGTAGTTACCTAAATCAGCATCCACCCACACCGCAAAATAAGTACTATCTAATATATTAGACGAACGATTAATGATTTCGAAATTATAGAAAGTCATATCATTTAATACATCGGCAGTTGCAAAAGCAAAAGCTTGTGCACGAATTTCAACACCAATTGGGTTAACACTTCCTGACTCTAAATGAAATTTCCTTTATCGTTAAATACCCAGAATAAAGTTTCGTCCCAAAAGTAATTTTTTACAATTTCCTTGAGCCACCGCAGCACCTGTACATTATAAGCAGGATAATCTCCTTGATCCCAATCATAATTTCCATCTCCGCCTTGATCAATAAAAGGAGCTAAATATCTGTATGGATCAGCAGAAGAAGGCGCACTACCAGGATAATCCTTAATCCAAGATGGAATTGTATAATCCCCATTTTGAGCTACAACCACATTAGCATAAAATGCATCCACATCAGTACGGTTAAATCTCCAATGTTTATCATAAGCATTACAAGTAGCTGCATCAACATCAACCGTAGATGGATCTAATGGGCCAGGCCAAAAATCGATACCATTTTGACGGTAAGTCATAGCAGAAATACGAAGTTGGCTATTTACATAACCACCAAACCATAATGATCCTGCAAATGAAGCGTAAGAACCAGAACCTTTTGGTACTTCATATTTAGGATTACTATTTAAATCCCACCACATATCACCACAGGTTAACAAACGTGTTCGAACGTTGTTCAACTTTAATTCAGTTTGTGCTTTACCTTGGGTACAACCTCCCATTACCTTTTGGTAGTTAGTCAATTTTTGACCATCCCCACTTCCACCATCCGTATTGGCATTCACATTCTCTCTACCAAATGCGGTATTAAGAACCAACAAACAGAGCAACTAGTGCCGTTATTTTTGTTTTCATATTACTACTTCTCATAATTAAATATTTTTATAGATTAAAAATCAAATAATACACCTATACGAATAACTCTTGGACGGCTATAATATCCACCATCAACTAACTTAGCACGATACTGATCGATAAAACCATTGTAGAAACCAGAACCAAAAGGTGAAATATTAGAGTTAATGTAAGCTTGACCTGTTTGTGCTGAGTTTAAGAAACCATCATCATCAGGAGTACCAGTGTAAGCATGAACCGCTACAATATTTTTGTTGTTGAATACATTTAACACTTGCAAGTAAACATTTAAGTTAGCCTTTTTTCTGTCTTCTTCAGGCTTGTTTTTACCAAAAACTAACTCAAAGTTTTTATCAACACGCAAGTCAGCTCTAAACTGCCATGGTAAGTAAGAACCATTTAAGCTACCAACAATGGTAGCATTTTGCTGAACCCCAATTAATACATCAGATAACGCTTGATTTTGACGAGTATATGGAGTACCAGAACCTAAACGGAATACCATATTAGCACCAACATTTTTCAAAATTTGAACTGCTTTTTCAGTATCACCTTTCTTTTTTGTGTAAGAAGGACCGTTATAATCTCTTCCTTCACCAAAACGGTAATCTAAAGTTGTTGTAAATGTGTGTCTTTGGTCAAAATCTAAAGGTAGTGTAACACGTAAATTAGGTTGGTTAGTGTTTGCTAGGTTATAACCTCCATCAGCATTTGAACCAGAACCTTCAGCAAATTGTAATGTGTAGTTTGCATTTAAAGAAAAACCACCAGTTCTTCTCATATCGTACTCAACTGAAAAACCTTTTACTGTTCCAAAATCTAAGTTACTATAAGTTAAATAAGCAGTTGGATAAGCACCATTTAAACGTTGCGTTTGAACCATGTTTCTTAACTCACGGTAGAAAGCAGATAATTTTAAAGCAGCACTCTTTTTCTCATTTAAGATTTGAGTAAATCCTAATTCGTAATCAATTGTTTTCTCTGCTTTCAAATCAGGGTTATTAAAAGTACCACCTTGCGTAATTGTTTGTTGGTAATAGTAATAAGCAGTTGGGTCTAAACGATTGTAAGCATCAGAAGGACGTTGAGTTAATACATCATAATGAGCAAAGAAATTAGCAACATCCGAAATAGGGAAAGAGAAAGCCAAACGAGGCATTACATTAATTTGTGGTTTGTAATCCTTGAAAGCGTTATTTGAGTATGTATATTTTCCATTAGCAAATGCATCATCCGTTTTTAAAGCTGGGTTAGCACTACCATTTGATTTATCTAAAATAACTTTTGGATCTTGAACTAAATTTCCGTTAACATCATACCAATCACTTTCGTAACGGTAACCTGCTACTTCAGTATTTCCATCAGCTAAATAAACCACAGCGTCATCAGGAACACCTTCCGATTTTTCTAAACCAGAAACATTGTAAGTACCTTGTGAAGCCATTTCACCTTTAGTGTATGCAGGCTTAAATAAATATTTATCAGCTAATACTTTTTGGTTTGCATCGTAACGATCTACACGGATACCAACGTTGAACTTCATATCTTTAAAGTCAAACTTATCTTGAATATATCCAGACATGTAGATTGGCTTAAATGCTCCAATAGCTCTGTCATAAATAGTATCTCCATTTTTATTCACGCTTGACTTAGTCATGAACTCATCAAAAGTAACATCCTTTTTAATTTTGTTTCCATAATAATCGTAACCGAAATTACTTACGTAAGATATTTCCATCAGCTAATAACTCATCTGGACTAAACATTTCCTAATTTCAACAAATCTGGATCTAATCCGTCTATGTTAATGTAAGACGAAGAGTTTGTTGATTGCCCCAAGCTTCATATAAATTTTGATTGAAGTTTGTTAATTGGTCGTAACGTGGCGCATAGTTGATAATGATATCACCTGCAGTTGTAGTATCAATTGTAGGATTAACAGAACTAACATCCGCCAAATGACGGTTAGTTAACTGACGACTTAAGTTCCATAAACCAATGCATCATTAACAATATATTGACTATAATTTCTTTGATCATACTCAAAACCAATCATTAAAGCATGGTTTTTAATATCTGCAGAGAAACTTGATGTGATACGGAAAATAGATTGGTCTTGTCTTACATAACCAGGATATTGAATACCTGATGCAGTCCATAAACTGTGAATTGAACCTGGACGACCACCATTAATTAAACCACCAAAACCTTGAACTACATCTGTACTAAAAACCGGGAACAAATTAAACTCATCGAAAAATTGTTTAGTGTAGTTAACAGCAGCAGTGTTACCATCAAAAGGAGTAAAAGTAACTAGCGTATCGAATCCAGCAACATTCCAAGAAACATTATTTCCTGAAGCTCCTGTTACACCGTAAACATAATAATTATCAACTTGTCCATCGCCATCTAAATCAATATCAACTGTTTTGTTGTATCAGATAATTGAGGATTATCGTAACGGTAATTATTAAATTTACCTACATAACCATATCTTAAAATAATCATCTTTGTGAGTTTCATCTTCACTAATAGCCTTGTACTTTTGGTAACCAACTTGGAAAGATAAATAAGCATTTTTTACAATTGATTGAGATTTTTCTTCTTCTCTTACATTTTGCTTACCGAATTTTTGTTGAATTCTCATGTAAGTTCTCCAAGTGCTTTGAGTTGTTAAAGGGTTGTTTTCAGCATTGAACAAAGAGCTGCTCTGCTGTAAAGTGGAATTTTCTGTAATCCCAAGAACCACCTAATGTAATGTTTAAATTATCCGTTTACCTTGTAATCTATTTTGGGGTTTAAACGAATAGTTGTACTTCCAACATTTTGACTTGCCTTTAATACCTCCATGTCATCATTTTGTAACAAATGCTGCAGCAGGAAGGAACAAACCATTCTCTTGTTTTACTAAAGGCTTATTACGAATTTCTTCTTACTTCTCACTCTTTATTGCGTAGTTACCAACTGCAGAAGGGTCAGTATCTTTTTCACGATAAATTTCACCTGCTAAGAAGAAACCAATTTTGGTTTTTAACTCCTGTAGAATCTTTCTTTGACCAGATTGGTCCACCAATACTGAAACCAATAAAGTTGTAACCGTATTTATCTGTTAATTGAGAAGAGATAGCTTCAACACCACCAAAGAATTTTGGTTGAGGACCACGAGTTGTAACAGAAATTACACCACCTGTTGCATCACCAAACTGAGCAGGTAAACCACCTAAGATAACAATACTTGCTCAACACCTTGTTGAGGAATACCTAAGTACCAATTGCTCTTTCACCATCAATAAAAATTTGAGTTGAACAAGGAACGAGAACCACGAACACTAACTGCTCCACCTTCATCTTGTTGGTAAACACCAGCAGTAGTAGAGGCAACAGAAAGAATATTTTTAGAAGCCATGTTTTGATACTCTTCACGAGTAACTGTTCCACCCGATTTAGTATCTGGATCGATTAATGGTTCTGTATAAGAAACAATGGTTACCTCATCTAAGGCAACACCACCATCGTTAACTAAACCTATGTTAACATAAGCTGTTTTATCAGCGCCAACTACAACACCTGTGAGTTTCCTTTTGTTATAACCAACATAAACTGCCTTAACGTTATATTTACCTGGATCAAAGGTTTAATAATAACATTACCATCAAAATCAGTAGTACCAGTACCCACCTGACGCCGTTACTTGTTACGATAACGTTAGCAAAAGCCAAGGTTCCTTGGTCTTTTCATCAATTAAAGTTGCCTTAATCGCACCTTTATTTTGAGCAAAACCAGCAACTCCAAGAGCAATTGTTGCAATGATACTGAAGTAAATTTTTCTTAACATATTCTTTCCTTTTTATATCGTTAAATCGAAATATCCCTATATGGAGGGCTAAAAATACTTATCGTGTTAAAATTACCCAAAATTAATATTGAAATTTTTTTAACCACCTGATAATCAAATTAAATTTTTTAATTCCACCTGTAACTTTTACTATTTTTAACAATTTTACGACAATATGGGCAGAATTGTATACAAACTTCATTAATGGCGGGGAAAAAATTTGATAAGTGGTAGGTTTTTTTAGATAAGTGGTAAGGCTTCGGCAAGCTCAGCCTGACTAAATGGAAAAAAAGATTGTTTCGGGAGCTCCAATTTTGTTTCAGGTTAAACAATTATAAAGCAAGTACTAATAACCCGAAACTACAAACTCGAAATATGGAAATAACTACTCCTTTATACTATACTCATTTATCTTACGATACAGCGTGCGCTCACTGATACCAAGCTCTTTGGCAGCATACTTACGTTTACCTTTATATTTAGATAAAGCTTTTGTAATCATATCTTTTTCCTTATCAGCTAATGAAAGTGACTCTTCTATTATAATTGGTTGTGCTGATTTTACTGGCTGTGTAGCGTTTGGATTATGGATAATTAATGCTCTTTTTCAATGATAGAAATTTGTTCTGTAATATTTTTTAACTGACGGATATTTCCTGGCCAATAATAATTTACAAGCACGTGTTCAGCATCTGATTTAACTTTAATTCAGGCATTCTGTACTTAGTTGCAAAATCTGCTGCAAACTTTCTAACAACAAATAAATATCTTCCTTACGCTCACGAATGGAGGTATTAATTGGAACTGTATTTAAACGATAATATAAGTCTTCTCTAAATTTTCCTTTTCAATTGCGACATTAAAATTAATATTGGTGGCCGCAACTACACGCACATTCGTTTTTTGCACTTTACTAGTACCTACCCTAATAAACTCCCAGTTTCTAAAACACGTAATAAACGCGCTTGAGTTGTTAATGGCAACTCCCCAACTTCATCTAAAAAAATAGTACCGCCATCTGCAACTTCAAAATAACCTTTACGTGCTTCATGCGCGCCGGTAAATGATCCTTTTCGTGACCAAATAATTCGCTATCAATGGTTCCTTCAGGAATAGCACCGCAGTTTACAGCAATATATTGTCCGTGTTTACGAGAACTATTTTGATGAATAATTTGCGGGAATACTTCTTTACCAGTTCCACTTTCGCCGTTATTAAAACGTTCAAATCTGTTGGTGCAACCTGCTGGCAATATCAATTGCTCTTTCTAATAAAGGATTATTTCCCATTATTCCGAAGCGTTGTTTTATATCTTGTAATGTCATAATTCTTGATTAAGATGCAAGACTTTTGACAAGGATACATTTTAGTTTTCTATTTTTTCTCTGAAATTGAATATCTTCTTTTTGCAAAATTGGTGTTATTCAATAATTTTTTAATTCAAAATCATTCCCAAATTTTCTTCTCTCACAAATCAATAATTGAGTTTCCAATTTCATAAGAAGATGAAAGTGATATGAAAAAATTCAGCAAAATGTTTATTTGTCCTTTTTCCAGAACCTTCTGCAATGTTTGACGGAATAGAAACTGACACTCTATTTAATTGGTCAATTAAATTGTATTTCTCTTTGTTCAGGTAGTGTACCTATGTATTAAAAATCATAATCACCCAAATCCATTGCTTCATGCCAAATCAAATTTTTAAAGTTATGTTTCATCACATTTTATATTTACTAAACATCTTTATCCTTTATCTTCCTTCCTTTCAAAATCTTCAACACTCTTCCAATCAAAGTTCCACTCGTGCGGCTAGCTAATCAACATTCACATAATCTCCTTTCTTTTAATTTCCTTTAGGAAACACAACGGTGTTTTGTGAATTTCTTCCTCATCATGTTCGGCTGATTTTTGAAACGTTTCTACTAACACTTTGTAACTTTTCCTAAACCTTCTTTGTTCTAATTTCACTATGTCTACGTTGCGCGTCAACAATTTCTGTTAACGACGGTTTTTTTATCCTGCGGGAACATCATCTTCATACTTACGCTCTGCTAATGTTTTAGGCGTTCGCTGTAAGTGAACATATAAGCAAATTCATATTTTACTTCTTCCATTAAAGATAAAGTATCTTGATGTTGCTCTTCTGTTTCGCCACAAAAACCTGTAATAATATCAGCACTAATAGCTGCATCTGGCATAATACGGCGAATAGCCGCAATACGATCTAAATACCATTCGCGAGTATAACCACGATTCATTTTTCTAATACATCGCTATTTCCACTTTGTACTGGCAAGTGAACGTATTTGCATATGTTTTCATACTTCGCCATCATGTGCAACACATCATCACCCATATCTTTTGGATGCGAGGTTGAATAACGCACACGTAAATCAGGATTAATTAAAGCTACCATTTCTAACAGCTCAGCAAAGGTTTTAGAATTTGCTTTTGCTCTTCAGTTAAATTTTCTTTTTCAATCCACCACCGCTCCATAAATAAGAGTTTACATTTTGCCCTAATAAGGTTACTTCTCTATAGCCTTTATCAAATGCTTCTTGACATTCTTTTACAATGGTTTCTGGCTCACGACTTCTTTCTCTTCCTCTTGTAAATGGCACCACGCAAAAAACTACACATATTATCGCAACCACGCATAATGCTCACAAAAGCACTTACACCATTATGATCTAAACGAACGGAGAAATATCGCATAGGTTTCTTCTTTACTTAAAATCACATTAATAGCTTGTTGTCCACCTTCGGCTACAGCAATTAAATTTGGTAAATCGCGGTAAGCATCAGGCCAACAACCATATCCACTAATTTTTCTTGCTCAAAACTGATGTTTTTAAGCGTTCGGCCATGCAACCTAACACCCCATTAGGTAGATTTTTATTGGTCTTTTTTACTTTTTTGTAATCGTATAAACGCTGACGAACACGAGATTCGGCATTTTCGCGAATAGCACAGGTATTTACAAATATTAAATCTGCTTCTTTATAATCGGTTGTTGTGGTGTATCCTTTATCAATCAAAATAGAAGCAACGATTTCACTATCTGCAAAATTCATTTGGCAGCCATAGCTCTCCAAAAACATCTTTTTTCCACCCTTATTTTCGGTTTCTCTAACTAATGCTTCTCCTTGTTTTGATTCGTCTATTATTTTGTTCTCCATGTATATCAATAAAAACGCAAAGATAAGGCTTTGTTCTGACAAAATGACACGTTAACCATTTTTCACAATCTAAAATCAATATTTTTTTGAAATATTTTAAATTGCTATAAATCAATTAATTAAACACCCAAAACGAACTAAAAAGCGAAAAAAATGGTCCAATAAAAATAAAAATTAGGTTTATTCGAATTAAAATTTTTTCCTTTGCGGCAAATTTTAAAAAAACCATTCCATTTTTTGGGCTTAAAAAAAATTTGTCAAAGTTTTAGCTTTAAAACGCGAACTTTTAATATACATATATATACATGGCAAAAAATTTAGTTATTGTCGAGTCCCCTGCAAAGGCAAAAACCATTGAAGGGTTTTTAGGTAAAGATTTTACTGTTAAATCTAGTTTTGGACATATTAGAGATTTAGTAAAAAAGGGATTCGGTGTAGATATAGAAAACAATTTCACTCCAACTTACGAAGTACAGCCTGATAAAGAGAAAGTAATAGCAGAATTAAAAAAATTAACAAAGGGAGCCGACATGGTTTGGTTGGCATCCGATGAGGATCGTGAGGGAGAGGCTATTAGCTGGCATTTATACGAAACATTAGGATTAACAAAAGCAAATACTAAACGTATTGTTTTTCACGAAATTACAAAGCCTGCTATTTTAAAAGCTATTGAAAATCCACGTGAAATTGATATTAATTTAGTTAACGCACAACAAGCTCGTCGTGTATTAGATAGATTAGTGGTTTTGAATTATCACCTATTTTATGGCGTAAAGTTCGTCCGAGTTTATCGGCTGGACGTGTACAATCAGTAGCGGTTCGTTTAATTGTTGAACGGGAAAGAGAAATCCAAAATTTGAATCAACATCAGCTTATAAAGTATCTGCTTTATTTAAAGTAGGAACTGGAATTTTAAAAGCAGAATTAGATAAACGTTATAGTTCAGAAGCAGAAGCCCAAGCTTTTTAGAAAAATGCAAAGTAGCTTCTTATACAATTGAAAGTTTAGAAACAAAACCTGCAAAACGCTCTCCAGCTGCACCTTTACAACATCTACCTTACAACAAGAAGCTGCACGTAAATTAGGTTTTTCGGTTGCGCAAACCATGCAAGTTGCACAACGTTTATATGAAGCTGGTAAGATTACCTACATGAGAACTGACTCCGTAAATTTATCGGATACAGCCATGGATCAAGCAAACAAGGCTATTAACGAAAATTACGGTGCTAAATATTACAATCCTCGCAATATAAAAACAAGAGCAAAGGTGCACAAGAAGCGCATGAGGCTATCCGTCCAACATACATTGATAGAACTGCAATTGAAGGAGAACGTAATGAACAACGTTTGTATGATTTAATTTGGAAACGTACCATTGCTTCTCAAATGAGTGATGCTGAATTTGAAAAAACAACAGCTAAAGTAAACGTTAGCGGAACTTCTGAATTATTTGTAGCACAAGGTGAAGTATTGAAATTTGACGGTTTCTTAAAAGTATATATGGAAGGAACAGATGATGAAGATTCTGACGAAGAAAATTCATCCATGTTACCACCAATGAAAGTGGGCGAAAAATTAGATAGCCAAGAAATTACAGCGACTCAACGTTTTACGCATCACCCAGCACGTTATACAGAAGCGAGTTTAGTTAAGAAATTAGAAGAATTAGGAATTGGTCGTCCTTCAACATATGCTCCAACAATTAGTACAGTTCAAAAACGTAATTACGTGGAGAAGACTGATAAAGAGGGGACTCCAAGAGAATATGTGCAATTGACTTTAGTGAAACAAAATTTAACTAAAGCTACAAAAACTGAAAATACAGGCGCAGAGAAATCAAAATTATTCCCAACCGATATTGGAATGGTGGTAAATGATTTCTTATTGAAATACTTCCCTACTATTTTAGATTTTAATTTCACAGCTAAAGTAGAAGAGGAATTTGATGAGATTGCTGATGGTAATTTGAACTGGCAAAAATGTTGAAAGAGTTTTATACACCTTTCCATAAAACCGTTGAAACAACTTCGGAAAACAGTGAACGTGCTAGTGGCGAAAAAATATTAGGTATTGATCCAGCAAGCGGGAAACCAGTATCAGTGCGTGTGGGGACGTTTTGGTCCTTTAGCTCAAATTGGAGAAACGATTGAAGGCTCTGAAGAAAAACCAAAATTTGCTAGCTTAAGAAGAAACCAAAGTATTGAAACCATTACTTTAGAAGAAGCTTTAGATTTATTTAAATTGCCTTTAACTTTAGGAGATTACAATGGTGTGGAAGTAGTAGTTGCTGTAGGAAGATTTGGACCATACATTAAATTAGGAGAAGCATTTATTTCTATTCCTCGTACCATTGACCCATTAACGGTTGATATGGAAAAGGCTATTGAAATTATTAAAGAAAAAGAAGAAGCAGATGCTCCAGTGGCACATTACCAAGGTAAAGGAGTTACTAAAGGTAAAGGACGTTTTGGACCATTTATTAAATATGATGGTATGTTTATTAATGTACCAAGAGCTTATGATTTTGATAATTTATCTCAAAATGATATCAATGAATTAATTGAGAAAAAATTAGAGAAAGAAGCGAACCGTTATATTCAAAACTGGCCTGAAGAAAAAATATCAGTTGAAAATGCACGTTGGGGACCACAAATTAAATTTGGCAAACTGCAATTAAAACTGATTAAAAATGGTGGTGGTAAATTTACGCCTGATGAATTAGCTGCTTTAACTTTAGATGAAGTAAAAGCGATGATTGTTGCGCAAGTGCCAAAAGCATTTGATAAAAAAGGTGCTAAGAAAGCTGCTCCTAAAAAAGCCTCAGCTACTAAGAGAGCTCGAAAAAAGCAAGCGCTAAAAGAAAGGTAACTGCACCGAAAAAAGGCTGCTAAGAAGGCTGTAAAAGCGGTTTGCTAAAAAGTAAATTAATTTCTTAAATTAAACACCTATCCCCACAAAACCTACTAAAAAAATTAGCAGGTTTTTATAAGATCACACAGTTAATCTAAACCAAATGCAAAACCAATATTAAAATCTAAGCTCGTAAATTTTTAGGATGTTTATGTTGCGCGTGCATCTCCCGAGCCGTAACTCATTTGGCCAAAACCAGCGAAACGATTACTGTAATCAGCGCGCAATAACAAATAATTATCTCCTAATCTATATCCAATTCCTGTTCCCAATTTAAATTTAAACCCTAACCTTCATAAACAAAACTTCCACCCATTCATCATAACTTTCCCCCCCATATCATAAATCGAATATTGATCAGTATAATAAGCTTTAAACTTAAGTGGAGGCATGCAATGTGAAATCCAACATGTGCTCTAATTGGAACGTAATTTTGTCGGTAACTTGTATTATATACTCAGGTCCAAAGTTTGAATTGTTACCATACTTTCCAACTTCTGAAATCCATGACTCCACTGGCTTTATTTGCTTCAATAAACTGTGGCTTATAAGCATCTATATTAAATTATTTAAACCGCCATAAATACGACAATGTCATTTTTAAACTCACCTATTTTAGACATCGCATTCATTTGAAAGGACGTTCCTTGTTTTCCGTAACCAGCTTGTTCAAAACCTGATTTTTGCAAATCCAGCAATAGGTTGCGACCTCCCTATTAAAATTTCTAATTGGGCAAATGTTGAGCCTGAAATTAATAAGGCTAAAAGTAATGTCAGTTTTTTAAGGATAACTCGCCTATATTGTTTTGTTACGGCAATAAATAAAATATGGCAACTAGAAATTAAATAATATAAAATGTAGATGAATTTATATAAAGGCTGAC
>JADJDM010000028.1 GCA_016702705.1 Bacteroidota bacterium
CTAGGAATGGCAATTGCGCTGCATAACTACAAAGTGGAATTGCATTGGTAAAACTATCTTTAAAGCTTGAACCTGAAAAATAGCTGAAGGCATAACCCAAAGCAAACATCATTAAGCAAGATTGGAATTAATGAACTACAATTGATTTTCCGTATTAATTTAAATTCTTTGATTTATTTAATTCAAGTTACTTCGAGTACAATTAAAATTAATCCAACGGTTCCCAAAATAGGAAGCGCAAAATCAAAATTTGGAATTTGAATTTCTGTTGTAAGTGCAATTTGTTTCACCAGCCAACCAAGCACTAATAACAGTATTACCGAAGGGATTTTGGTTTTTTTCGCACTAATATCAAACACGTAGGCAATAAGCAAAAGCAAGCAAAAACCTATGATAATAGTCGTAGTCATACTAAATTAGTTTAAGCACAATATACTTATTATTGCAAGTATAAGAATGAATTTGCCATTAATTTTTTAAACTTACGTAGAGTTTTTATAAATGAATGATAGGGTAGTAATTATTGAAAAATTTGCCCAGTGGCAACTTTATAAATATAATTTGAAACCATTATTAAAACAGTAATGATAAAAGAATACATGATTATTTTCCCTCCATTTTTCCATTTAAAAAATAAATGAAGTAATAGCACTATAAATGTAAATAGTAGAGGTATGAGTGCGGGATTAGATTTAAGACTTGCTGCAAAGTCTCCATGAATTAAATAAAAAAATGCCCGCTGCATTCCGCAACCCGGGCATTCTATATTTAAGTACTTTTTAAAGTAACAATCTAACATTTAATTAGAAACCACCGAAACTAGTAGCAGCTGCTCCAACAAATGCAAGCATAATAATTACAAAAAGTAAATATAAAGAAGATAATGAAAGTCCAATGATAGCACAAACTCTTCCAGCTTTTAAGTTAGATAATGAAGATGCTGTGTAGCCAGTTGGGTTTGCTTCAACAGCTTTTTTAGCGTTACCCGACATTACCATTGCAATAATTGATAAAATTAAGCCCGGTACACCATATAGCCAACAAGTTACGATTGAAAGTATTCCTAATACTAAAACAGCAGTTGAGTTTGGAGCTGGAATTTGGTTTCCGCCTTGTCCAGATCCAAATTGTTGGTTGAATTGTTGATTAATTTGATTTTCGTTTGGTGAATTTGTATCCATGATTTTTATATTTTTTGTGCTAATTTATATATTTTTTTCGACCAAACAAGGATTTTATTGGATTGAGACATGTGTTTTCGCAATTTATGTTATTATAAGCTTGTTTTTAAATTAGATGCAGTTTTAAAATAACTAACAACAATCATAGGTTTTTGGTAACATTTGTTACCATTATTTTGCCCTTTGCATAAGTAAATTTGTACTATAAATAGTAAAGATATTTAAGCCATGAGAATAACAAACACACTTTACACCATGTTATTTAATAAATGCCCTGTGCCATCAAGGGCAGGTGTTTAAATCAAAAAATCCTTATGCAATAGGAAGAATATTTGAGATGCATGAAAAATGTGAGCACTGCGAATTAAAGTTTGAAAAGGAAACCGGTTTTTTTTACGGAGCATTGTATGTTTCTTACGCATTAACATCGGGTTGGTTTTTAACTTGGTTTATTTTGTACCTTACCGTTTTAAAATGGGATACACTTTATTTCGCACTTTTTGTTGCAGGAACTTTAATCGCTTTAAGTCCACTAGCAATAAGATGGTCACGTTTAATTTGGCTAAATTTTTTCTACAAATACAAAAAGGAATTAAACAATTCCAATCATTCGAATCACATACATAACTTAACAAGCTAACAAATGAAAACATTTTCAGAATTAATACAATCAGAGAAACCCGTACTTGTAGATTTTTTTTGTTGAGTGGTGTGGCCCATGCAAAACAATGGCTCCCATATTATCAAATGTAAAATCAAAACTAGGCGCGGGGGCAACTATCATAAAAATTGATGTAGATAAAAATCCTCAAGCTGCAGCGGCGTATCAAGTTAGAGGGGTTCCTACATTAATTTTATTTAAAAAAGGAAACATCGTTTGGCAACAATCTGGTGTAGTTGCCGAAAAAGAATTATTGCAAGTGATTCAAGCTAATACCTAAGCTTACTGACGAAAGTCATTTTTTATTTTCAAATTTGTTTTAACTTGTGGTATGGAAACCACTCAAGCTCAAAACAATTTTGAAACTTTTATTAGATTTTTTAAGAGATGCAGAACATCGTTTAGGAGATTTAGAAAAGATAAAAAATGAATTAAATGCTAAATCAACCGATTTGGAATTAAATGATAAAGTGTTTCAATATTTTAAAAGGGAATACTATGCCCACAAAAGAAAAGAGGGACTATCAAAAATTGGTTTGGGCTCTTTAATTATTTTAGCTGGCTTTTGCATTACCTGTTTTAATTTTCATTCTAATCAATCTTTTAATTTTGCCATGTATGGTTTAACCTCAATTGGCATTTGCGTGGTTTTTTGGGGATTTTACAAAATTATAGGTTAATTTAAGAATTATTTCATTAAAACAGCCCCCGTTTTTATTAAACAAAAACTCATTTAAACAATTTTATGTTGAAAAAAATGAGCATTTCATTTTCATACCTTAATTAATTGGTTATTTTTGTGCTAATTATGAAAATAAGGTTTATACTTTTTCTGTTATTACTACCATTATTAAATTTTGCACAAAGCAGGATTAGATACAAGTATGAACTATTAGGCGGAGCTGGTATGACTAATTTTCTAGGGGATTTAGGAGGGGCAAACCAAGTTGGTAGACATTTAATTCAAGATTACGATTTTAGAGCCACTCGTCCAGTAATTTCTGCAGGTTTTAGGTACAAAAATCATAGACTTTTTGCTTTTAAGGCTATGCTTGAAATGGGCTTGCTTGCAGGTAATGATGCTTATACAAAGGATATTTATCGTCAAAACAGGAATTTAAGTTTCCTTTCTCCAATTGTTGAACTAAGTGTGCAAGGAGAATGGTATTTTATAAAAGAGAAAAGAACAAATGTTTATAGAATTACTGGTGTAAAGGTAAAAAGAAAAGAAAATATACCATGTATCTATTTGGCGGAGTTGGTGGATTCTTTTACTCACCTAGTGCAAAAGGTTCTGATGGAGCTAGACATGGTTTAAGAAAATTACATACTGAGGGGCAAGGTTTACCAGGAGGTCCAAAAAAATATTCTAGCTTTAATGTGTGTATTCCGCTTGGAGTAGGTTATAAGTATAATTTTACTAAACAATGGAGTATTGGAGCTGAAGTAGGATTTAGAAAAACATTTACTGATTATATTGATGATGTTAGTGGTGTTTATTATGATAATGCTGCAATAAAAACAGCTTATGGTGATGTTGCTGCAGCAATGGCTGACCCAAGTTTAGGAAACATTAAAGGTGCAACTTTACCTAATGGAGATGGAACAGGAGCACAACGTGGCGAAACTAAATACAAAGATTCGTATATGTTTTTGGAGTTTAATGTAAACTACAAATTCACTAAAAAACGTAGAACTCGTTCTAAATTCTAAAGGATGTATCAAGCATCTATTCCAATTACTTCTGAAGATTTTAAAGCATATTATCAATTACGATTTGATGTATTGCGGAAACCTTGGAATCAACCTTTAGGTTCTGAAATAGATAAAGACGAAGATATTTCTCATCATGCATTTATAAAACATAACGGTGAAATACTAGCAGTTTGCCGAATGCAGCTTAACACTCCTGAAATTGCCCAGCTTAGATACATGGCAGTTAGTCCTAGTATGCAAGGAAAGGGTTTGGGTAAAATCATTATTCAGTTTTTGGAAGAAAAATCTAAAGAAATGGGTGCAGAGAAGGTGATTTTACACGCTCGTGAAAATGCTGTTCCTTCTAAAAATCTTGTGGTTACTAGTATTGTGGAGAAATCTATTTACTATTTGATGAAATACAACATTATTTAATGGAAAAGAAATTGTAAATCTGTTCTTCACGATTACAATTAATTTCCTACCTTAGATAAATAATCTAAGCACTATGAAGAAATTAATACTCCTTTCACTTTTTAGTTTTGTTTCACTAATGTCCTTTGCAACGGGGCATATTGTAAACACTTTTGTAATTAATAATACTACTTGCAGCAATGACAACGGAAGTATTAGAGCAACTGTTAGTGGTGGCGTTGGCCCATTTACTTATAGTTGGAATACAGCACCAGTTCAAACTAATGATACTGCTTTTTTTGTGTTTTCTGGTACTTATACTGTTACAGTTACCGATCAGAATGACATGAGTACTTCTACAGGTGTTATTACTGTTACTGATTCTCCAGCACCTACAATTTTAGTTTCGGGACAAAATGTTGTTTGTGAAAATCAATTTGTAAACTTTGTAACTTCAACTACAGGAGGAACTGCCCCTTTTGTTTATTCCTGGACTGGACCAGGAGGTTTTACATCCAATGTTCCAAACCCTACAATTAATAATGTATTTGTTTTCTTTAGTGGCACGTTTACCGTAACTGTAACAGATGCAAATGGATGTGTAGGTACAGATTTTTGGTTTTTACAAGTAAATCCAATGCCTATGATTGGTTTGTCTCCGCAAGGAGTAAGTTGTTTTGGTTCATGCGACGGTTCAATTATTTCAACAGTAAATCCACCTGCCATTCAATATAATTGGTCGTGCCCTATATCTAATACAACTGCAAATTTATTTAATGCCTGTGCAGGTGTATATACATTAACCGCAGTTGATATGAATGGTTGTATGGGTACAAGCACAGCTGTTATTAATCAACCAGTAAGTTTAACTTCAGTTGTTTTTCCTACTCCACCTACTTCATGTAATGCATGTGATGGTTATGCAAGTATTGTTACAAGTGGAGGAACACCTCCATACAGTTTTGCTTGGAATACAGGTTCAACTTTACAAAATTTAAGTGGATTATGCCCTGGTTTTTATGATGTAAGTATTGTTGATGCAAATGGTTGTTCTGATTCAGCGGGCGCTTATTTAAATGCCTCAGCGACATGTGGCAATGCAAATGGTTTTATTGTAGTTTCTGGTAACGGACCTAATCCACCATTTCAATATTCTCTTAATGGTTCACCATTTTCAACTAATACAACTTATCCTAATCTTATACCTGGAACATACACTGTTGTTGCAAAAGATGCTTTGGGTTGTATGAATGCAACTCAAACAGTCGTAACAAGTTCGAATGGAGAAATGGCATACTTCTCCACAGGTAATTCAACTTGTACTAATAATAACGGAACATCATCAGCTTATGCATTCAATGTAACTGGTCCATACACTTATTTATGGCAACCAGGTGGAGAAACAACTCAAACAATTTTGAACTTAGCACCCGGAACATATACTTGCACTATTACAGGTAACGCTGGTTGTGCTGTTACTGGAACAACAACAGTAACACAACAAAATAATTTTTACTTAGCTTACGATTATGATTATTACAATTGTGGCACCAATAGTTTAACTGCAAATGCATCATTTGGACAAGCACCTTATACATACGCTTGGCAACCTGGTGGACAAACAACTGCTACTATTACTAATCAAAATGCAGGTAACTATATATGTACTGTTACAGATGCTACTGGTTGTACCGCAATTGGTACTTATGGAATTTACACAAACAATTCAAATATGATTTCGGGTGTTGTTTACAATGATGTAAACTCAAACTGTGCTTATGATGCTGGTGATTCATTATTACCTTATTGGTCAATATCAGCAAATTCAGGTGCAAATGGCGGTTGGGCTTGGACATCAAACGGGTCTTATCAAATGTATTTACCAAATGTTGCAGCAACATATTCGGTTACAGCAACTCCTACAGGTGGAGTTTATGGTAACAATTCAAATTATGATCAATTTAATTGTGCACCTGTTTCTGCCGTTTTAAATGCAGCTTGTGATACGGTTATGGATGTTAACATACCAGTTACAGTTATTCCAGCGCAAGATTTAGCTATTTATAATTACTGCGGAACATCTCGCCCTGGTTTTTATGTAAGTAATTCTATTGGTTATTCAAATGTTGGTACACTTTCAACTTCTAACGTTATTGTTACCTATGATTTGGATCCATTATTAACTTATATTGGTTCAACTCCTGCTGCAACAACTGTTTCAGGAAATCATTTAGAATTTAATTTAGGAACTTTAGCCCCTGGACAAACTGGTTGGATTTATGTAAATGCAATTGTTCCAACCATACAAAACGGTGGAGCATTAGGAACGTTAATTAATAATTCAGCTGCTATTTCTATAGTGGGTGGCGAGCAAACTCCAAGTGATAATGTTGATGCTTGCACAACGGCAATTACAGGTAGCTACGATCCTAACGAAAAAGAAGTGTATGCAGAAAACATGAGTCCAAGCGGGGCAATTGATATTACTGGAAGAAAAATGTATTACACCGTTCATTTTCAAAACACAGGAACAGATACCGCATTTACAATTACAGTTCGTGATACTATCTCTAATTTGTTAGATTTAAATAGCTTAGAGTTACTTACTGCAAGTCACGCTTACACTGCTCGCATTTTACAAGACCGTACTTTGGAACTAACTTTCAATAATATTTTATTAGTTGATAGTAACAAAAACGAGCCATTAAGTCATGGTTATTTTAATTATGCAATTCATACTAAACCAGGTTTACAAAATGGAGATAACATTGCTAATACAGCAGCTATTTATTTCGATTTTAATTTACCAATCATAACTAATACAGTAAACACACCTGTACAAACAAGTGTTGGTATTAAAGAAACTTCTAATTCATTAATGGCATCCGTTTTCCCTAATCCGTTAAGCAATGGCGATTTAAATATTAAGTTTAATGCTGCGCTAAGCAAAAACGTAATGATGAGAATTTACGGTGTCGGTGGAAATGAAGTGTTTACAAAGCAATTAAGCAATAACAACCAACAATCGGTTAATGTTGCAGGTTTATCTGCAGGTATTTACTTTGTAAGATTAAATGATGAGGCAGGTAGAAGTTCTGATATTAAATTGGTGATTACGAAATATGAAATGAAGGAAAGTGTTAGGTAATTAAAAAATTACTACATTTGCACTCCAAAAAACAAAAAAATGTCAGGAAAAATAACTTTTACAATGATTAAGCCCGATGGCGTTGAAGCTAACAACATCGGACCAATTTTAGCGAAAATAAACGAAGGCGGTTTCCGTATCGTTGCTATGAAATACATGCGTTTAACTCCAGAACAAGCTGGTGCTTTTTACGAAGTTCACAAAGAGCGTCCTTTTTATGGTGAATTAGTTGCTTACATGAGTTCAGGTCCAATCGTTGCTGCAGTTTTAACTAAAGAAAATGCGGTTGCTGATTACAGAACTTTAATTGGTGCTACTGATCCAACTAAAGCTGCTCCTGGAACAATCCGTCAGTTATTTGCTAAGTCAATTGCAGCTAACGCAGTTCACGGTTCAGATAGCGATGAAAACGCTAATATTGAAGCTGATTTCTTCTTCTCTAAATTAGAGCGTTACTAAATCATTTCTCGATACAGCGCCCGCTAAAGCGGACGCCACTCGAAATGACATTAGGATATACAAGAGAGTAGATACTCTCTCTTTTTTTTCTGGTGCAGATATTAATGAAGTAAAGAAAATATCATTCCCATACTTTATAATCATAAGGATTACGATTACAAGGAAAACGGCTCTTACAAATTTGTTACCCTTTTTGAAAGCCATTTTTGTTCCCACAAAATTACCTGCCATGTTCATAATAGCCATGGGAATTGCGAGTTCTAGTATGTAATTTCCTTGTCGTATAAATACAATAATGGCAGAAAGATTGGTGAAACAATTAATCACCTTTGCATAGGCAGAAGCTTGAATAAACTCAAAACCCAATATCAATACAAATCCTAGTATTAAAAAGCTTCCAGTGCCTGGACCAAAAAATCCATCGTAAAAACCAACTATTAATCCAATTATAGAACCATAAATGATTTGTTTGTTTAAGGGCAAGGTTTTAGTTTGTACTGAACCTAAGTCTTTCTTTAGAAAAGTGTAAATGGTAATAAGAATTAGGATTACAAAAATGACAGGCTTAAATGTATTTACATTAATGTAGCTTATCAGTTTTGCCCCGCTAAAAGATGCCACTGAAGCACTAAGTGCAACAGCTGCCAGTAATTTGTAATTAAACTTTATTCGTTTTGCATACTGCACCGCTGCAATACTTGTTCCTGCTAAAGAAGCAATTTTATTGGTTCCGAAGATAGTTGGAATAGGAGTGCGGGGCAAATTTATTAAGAGGGTAGGGATAGTAATTAATCCACCACCACCTACAACTGCATCAATAAAGCCTGCAATAAAGGTCATTACTAAGATTAAACTAATCTTCGCAATTCCTATATCGTTAAACAGTTGTTCGAAGTGCAATTTAAATTATCAATTCAGAAAACACAATAATACTAATTAAATACGATTTTGTTTACTTAGTTCTCAATAATGATTTTTTCAATGTAACGTTTTCCATCTATCTCCACTTGTAAGAAATAAATTCCATTACTAAGATGCATTCCTTCAAAAGAGATTATTTTTTCTTCTTCATTCATCTTCAAGTCTAAAATCTCTTGACCATTGAATGTAAAAAGTTTAGCATTCTTATTTGCTTTAGATTTTGATGAATTAATTGTCAGATTAGTTTGTGCAGGATTAGGATAAGCCAACATTGTCTCATTTTTTTGTTCCTTTATTCCAACACTTGAATTTAATTCAAACCTTGAGAAAAACTTCCAAGCTTCAATAGAATAAGAAATATCATTTGCAGGTGGATATAACCAACTGTGACCTGCATTGTTTACCTTAAATAATTCCACAACTGAATTTTGATCGCCATTTTCATACAAATCATGTTCTACTGTAAAACCATCAGCTACAAGATCAGGTAGCATTGTATGTATTGGTGTAGCATCAGTATTATTATGATTTGTCCAAAAGTTGATTAATGGACCTACACTCATACCATAAGTATTAGCGGTATAGAAATGGTTTGGTCTGCAGTTCCATGAAAATGAGCAACAGGAACTGGGCGTGTTGGATTGCAGGTAGAACTTATTTCTGTTCCAATTGTTCCTGCCATTGAGGCAATTGCGCATACGCAACTAATTCCAGCTAAACGTTGTGTCATCAAACCTCCCATCAAAACCCATAGAGTAAATACGATTTTGAGTTGATTGAGTATTGGGCACTAGTTGAATCAATAAGTGCATTCATAAATGCTACATCATTTATTGCTGCATTAGGATAATATCCAAACTGTCCAGCGCCTGAGTGCCAAGCACTAGAACCAACTACCGCATCGGTTAAAGCTTGAGGGCAAATTACAATGAAGTTTGCTGTATCAGCGATAAGGTTCATTCCTATGCCACTAAAATTGGTCATGTTGTCTCCAAGTCCATGAAGTGTAAGTACTAATGGAACTGGATTAGCAGCGTTGTAAATTGCAGGCACATAAATCCTATATTGTCTTAAATTTCCTTGAAACGTAAAACTTTTATTTTGCCATTGTCCAAATAACGTAGAAGACAAAATGGTAAATACAAATAATGAAGAGTAAAGAGCCTTTTTCATACTTATGAATTTGTTTTATAAGATGAATATAGGAAACTATTTTATAATTATCTCCAATTAATTATCCTGTGTGTAGTCTGAAATAAGATTTGAGAGAACAAAATTAGCCTCTATTTTCCTTTTATGCGTCAAAAACAAATTCAATCTACTGAATACCAATTTGATAAGTCAAAATTAACAACCAACAATCAAAAAAATGACCTCGAGAATAATCGAGGTCATAATTAGTTCAAATACTATTTGTTTTTAATTTTATTCAGCCTGATCCTGATAGCTATCGGGATGACGAAGGCTATTCCCACTCAATAGTAGCAGGTGGTTTAGAGCTAATGTCGTACACAACTCTATTAACACCTTTTACTTTATTAATGATGTCGTTTGATACCTTTGCTAAAAACTCGTAAGGTAAATGGCACCAATCAGCTGTCATGCCATCGGTTGAACTTACAGCACGTAATGCAACTGCATTTTCGTAAGTACGCTCATCGCCCATAACACCAACCGATTGAACTGGTAAAAATATTGCGCCTGCTTGCCACACTGTATCGTATAACTCTGCAGACTTTAAACTGCTGATAAAAATATGATCAACCTCTTGTAATAATTTTACTTTGTCTTCGGTAATATCGCCAAGTATACGAATTGCTAAACCTGGCCCTGGGAAAGGGTGACGGCCAATTAAGGCTTCATCCATGTGCAAGGCACGCCCAACACGTCTTACTTCATCTTTAAACAATGACTTAAGAGGCTCAACAACTTTTAATTTCATATAATCAGGTAAGCCACCTACATTGTGATGTGACTTAATTGTAGCCGAAGGACCTTTAACCGAAATACTTTCAATAATATCAGGGTAAATAGTTCCTTGTCCTAACCATTTCACATCTTCTATTTTGTGCGACTCTTGATCGAACACATCAATAAATACTTTTCCAATTGCTTTACGTTTCTTTTCAGGATCGCTGATACCTGCAAGTGCATCGTAAAATTGTTTTTTAGCATTAACACCAATCACATTTAAACCCATGTGTTTGTAAGAGGCTAAAACATTTTCGAATTCATCTTTACGTAACAAGCCATTATCAACAAATACACAATACAGGTTTTTGCCAATTGCTTTGTTAAGTAATACTGCTGCCACGCTCGAATCTACACCACCCGAAAGACCTAATACTACTTTGTCATCACCTAATTGCTTTTTTAAGTCTGCAACAGTAGTTTCTATGAATGATTCAGAAGTCCAAGCGCCTTTGCAGCCGCAGATATCGTAAACAAAGTTCTTTAATAATTGTGCTCCTTCTGTTGAGTGGTAAACCTCGGGATGAAATTGAATTCCATAAGTTTGTTCCCCTTTAATTTGGTAACC
Organism: Bacteroidota bacterium; assembly: GCA_016702705.1. Taxonomy (GTDB): domain Bacteria; phylum Bacteroidota; class Bacteroidia; order B-17B0; family Aurantibacillaceae; genus JADJDM01. Next base: position 11,019 of record JADJDM010000028.1, read on the forward strand.
TGCCACTTTTACATCGTGTGTGCTGGCAACTATTTCGTAAGTATCAGGAACGCTTAAAATGGTATCTGCATGACTCATCCAAACCTGTGAGTTATCAGAAATGGTTTTAAATAAAGGATTTTCTTTATTAACGAAACTAAGATTTGCTCTACCATACTCACGAGAAGAAGAGCGACCTACTTCGCCACCAAAAAAGTGTGCAAGGTATTGTGCACCGTAACAAACACCCAATAAAGGTACTTTACCTTTTATGTTTGATAAATCTGGTTTTGGTGGATTTTCCTCACGAACCGAGTGTGGACTACCCGAAAGTATAACACCTTTAATGTTTGCTGTAATTTCAGGGATTTTGTTGTAAGGGTGAATCTCACAATATTCGTTTAACTCTCTAACTCTGCGTGCAATAAGCTGTGTGTATTGCGAACCAAAGTCGAGTATAAGTATCATTTCGTTTTGCATGCGCAAAGATAGAAATTAATGAAGAATAGGGTAGGGGAAATGAAAAATTGTTGATTTGTTTGGGGGAATTGAGGGAAACTTTGAGAGATGAATTGTATTTTTAGCATATTAAGTATTTCATTAAAAGCTAATGCTCCAACCAACAAAACTCTTCCTTATATTACTACTCCTAACCACAACTCTTTGCTCAACAAAAAGATACAAGCACAACTGCGAGTAGTCAAATCAAAATGACCTTCCCGAGCATCTATTTTAAAAACAAAAGTACCGATTATGCTGCAATGCCTTATACAGTTGATTCCTGCTTTAACTATATTACCAAGCATGTAAAGGATATTAAAGCTTATGTTATTTGGCGAGATAGTAGTGAAACAGAGGCCCTAACAAACAAACGCATTAAAAATTGAAAGCCGATCTAAATAAATACACGCCATCAAGGGAAATTTATATTCAGTCGATGGGCAAGGAGCAAAAGATTTCGCAACACACAATTGCAAAAGGAGATGTTCAATTTTTGCGGGCTTTAAATACGGCATTCGATATAAGCGAAACAACTATTCCTATTAAAAAGAAATGGAAGAAGAATCATGGAGTACATCCACGCATTTGGTGTTTAAGCTGTTGGAAACGTGGGGCATTTTTTAAGAAAAGAGCCTCGTCAAAGTAGATTGTATTTTCAATTAATTATTACTTTCGCAAAAAAGAAATCGTTTATTATGTCGCAACCAATTCCTCCAAAAAAATGGAAATTCGCAATCTTAATATGGTTGTTTATTTATCCTTTAGTTACCCTTTTATCTATGTTTCTTTTACCGCTGCTTTCTGATTTTCCAGGTCCTATAAGAACATTAGTAATGTCATTGATATTAGTTCCTTCCATGGCTTTCTTTTACATACCTTTTGTAAATAAGAAGTTTTTTCATTGGCTTAGGAAGTAATTTGGTTAATTAGTTGGAATAGTTTATTGAGTTCATTGGTGTATTTGTTTTCTTTTAACTAATTACTAATAAACTATTTTCTAATAAACTATTTCATAATTGCCCCGCTCAATTTCAATAAAGTAGTTTCTGATAATTTGCCATTGTAACGAGCGTCAGCAAGATTATTAATTGCATCCTCGTAACTTTGCTGTGCTATTTTTAATTCAATAGAAGTGCTTTGACCTAATTTAAAACGTTCTAAAACAATATCTAAGTTTTCTTTTGCTAAAGCAATGTTGGCTTGTTCTAATTCTAAAATCACTAAATCCTCCTCGTGTTTCTTAAAGGCTTTTAAAAGAGTTAATTGTGTTTGCGTTTTTACACTTTCGTATTGCAGGGTAGTGTAAGCTAAATTTAGTTTCGCGTTCTTTACATTGTTAGCGGTTACAAAGCCATTAAATATTGTCCAACTTGCAGTTACACCAAGGTTAAGTCCTAAGTTTTGATTTAGCAAAGAGAAACCTGCTTGGTTTTCGTTTCGAGAAAAAATATAGTTTGCATTTAAATTTACTTTTGGCAAATAAGCAGCTCTTGTTTCTTGTATGCTATACTTAGCAATGCTCGTGCTTTTTTGTGATAAAAGTAAATCGTTGTTTTTGTTGGTGATGTTCGTTTTTAACTCGTCGTACTTATATTGGTTCAACAAAGGAATTTCATCGCTTACATCAAAATCCTGTTCTAAAGAAACAACCATCAATTGATTTAAATTTTGTTTGCTTTCGTTTAATAAACGTAACTGTTTTATTAAAGTAGTTTGTTGCATACTTAAATCTAGCTTTGCTTGTAGAACTTCTGGTTTCGCAGCTACACCAATCTCTAATTTTTTCTGCGCTATTTTTAAGCGCTCTTCTGAAACTAGAATACTAGCTTTTAAACCACTAATTACTTGCTTTTGTTTTACTATAGCGTAATAACTATTCATTACTTCCACCAAAACATTTTCAATTTTTAGTTTCATGTTAATGGTACCCATTGCTTCCATTTCTTTTAAGCGTTGGTGAGTTGCAAACATTTTTAAACCATCAAAAACAGTCCAGCTTAAATATGCCCCTGTATTAATGTTTTGCGATTTTACTCCGCTTTTGTCAACCACTAATCCATTAGAAAACTCCTGTTTAGTGGCATTGTTAGCAGTGCTTCCACTTGCGTTTAAAGTAAGAGTAGGCAACATTCCTGCATTTCCTAAACTATTATTGTTGGCTGTTTGCTGCATTTCGTTTTTCGCTAATTGAATATCGAAATTGTTTTTAAGTGCCAAGTCAACAGCTTGCTCAACTGTAAGTATGCTTTGTGCTTTTCCTACTATACTTATAAAGCATACTAGCAGAAGCAAAGCAAATTGTTTATGTATATATTTACTAAATTTCATTTTAATATTATTCTATATATGAATCGTGTGGAATTTTTTCGCCTTTGTGTTCTTTTGAAAAGAAGGAATAGATTGCCGGAATAACGTATAAAGTAAGTATTAAGGAAAATAAAATTCCACCAACAATTACAATCCCCATTGCCATTCTACTTTTTGAACCTGCTCCTAAGGCTAAAGCAATTGGCATAGCACCTAAAGCTGTTGCAATACTTGTCATTAAGATTGGACGTAAACGAGCAGCAGCAGCTTATTATTGCCTCACGTACTGTTTTACCTTGTTCTTTTAATTGATTAGCGAACTCAACAATTAAAATTCCGTTTTTAGTTACCAAACCAATCAACATAATAATTCCGATTTGACTAAAAATATTTAATGTTTGATTAAAGTACCAAAGCGAAATTAATGCCCCGCATAATGCAAGAGGAACGGTTAACATAATTGTTAATGGATCCACAAAGCTTTCGAATTGTGCCGCTAATATTAAGTAAATAATTACAAGCGCTAAAATAAATGCAAACAATACATTGGATGAACTCTCCGCAAAATCCCGTGAAGGACCGGTTAATGCAGTAGAGAAAGATTCGTTCAATACCTTTTTTGAAATGCGTTCCATTTCTTCTATACCATCGCCAATTGTTTTTCCTTTTGTCAATGCGGCTGATACAGTTGCTGCTTGGTAACGATTGTAGTGAAACAATTGTGGTGGACTACTTTGTTCTTCCATGTTCACCACATTATCTAACTGCACCATTTCACCAGTTTTGTTTTTAACGTAAATCGATTTTAAATCCAAGGTCTCATTACGTTTATCTCTTTCAAACTGACCAATAACTTGGTATTGTTTACCATCAATATTAAAATAACTAAAACGTTGTCCGCTTAAAGCTAGTTGTAAGGTTTGCGCAATATCACTTACAGAAATGCCCATTCCTTTTGCTTTTTCACGATTAATAGTGATAGCTAACTCTGGTTTATTAAATTTTAAATTCACATCAATCGTTTGGAATATTTTGCTTTTGTTCGCTTCTTCTAAAAACAAGGGAAGTTTTTCTTTCAACTGTTGAAAGTTAGGAGCTTGTAATACAAACTGTACAGGTAATCCACCACGCATACCACCTGATGAAATAGTTTGTTCTTGTATTACAAAAGCTTTTGCTTCGGGAAAAGCTTTTGCGTTTTTTGTAATGTAATCTGCAATTTGTTGTTGCGTTCGTTTCCGTTCGCTAGGATCTTTTAAACCAACACGCATCATACCTGAATTTACTGAACCCGAACCAATAAATCCTGGTGCTGTTACAGTTAAACACAAACGTTGTTCAGGCACTGAGTCCATTACAAACTTTGCCATCTTTTGCACATAAGCATCCATGTACTCGTAAGAAGCGCCTTCTGGTGCAGTCATCGAAACCCTGAACCAGTTTCTATCTTCTAAAGGAGCTAACTCAGATTGTACATTGTTTCCTACAATAAAAATCAAAATAGTACACACTCCTAAAATTATCCAAGCTACCCCACGTATTTTCATAAATCGTCCTAAGGATTTTTCGTAGCTGTTTACCATGCCAACAAAAAATGGTTCTGTCATAATATAGAATTTACTTTTCTTAGGTTTCTTTCTTACCATGTAGGCATTAAGCATAGGAGTGAGGGTAAGTGATACAAAGGCGGAGATGAGCACGGCACCTGCAATCACAATTCCAAATTCTCTAAATAAACGACCAACAAAACCTTCTAAAAATATAACAGGCATAAATACCGCAGCTAATGTGATAGAAGTAGAAATAACAGCAAAGAAAATTTCGCGCGAACCTTTGTGAGCTGCTTCAATAGGATTCATGCCGCCTTCAATCTTTTTATAAATATTTTCTGTGACAACAATACCATCATCTACAACTAAACCCGTTGCTAAAACAATTGCAAGTAAAGTAAGTACGTTCACCGAGTAACCCATTAGGTACATGATAAAAAATGCACCAATCAAAGAAACGGGAATATCAATCAACGGACGAAAAGCAACTAACCAATCTCTAAAAAATAAATAGATGATTAGTATTACCAAAATAACAGCAATGATTAACGTTTCTTTACTTCTAAAATTGATTTTTTTACAAACTTGGTGTTATCTAATGCAATACCAATGGTGTATTCTTTTGGTAAGTCTTTTTTAATTTGTTAGAGGCGTTTGTAAAACTCATCTGCAATAGCAATGTAATTAGCTCCGGGCTGCGGGGCAATTGCCAAGCCTATCATGGGGCGACCAGACTCGCGCAAAATGGTTTCTTCGTTTTCTGGACCAAGTTCAGCGGTACCAATATCTCTTAATCTAATGGTACGTTTGCCGTCCGAAACAATAATCATATTGTTGAACGATTCTTCATCTGTTAACTTACCAACTGTTTTCACAGTAAGTTCAGTTGTGTTACCTGCAACCTTTCCTGATGGCAATTCAACATTTTCTTTGTCCAAAGCTTGCTTTACATCTAATGGCGTTAAACCATAAGCAGCAAGCTTTTCAGGATTCATCCACAAACGCATAGCGTATTTCTTTTGCCCCCATATTTGAACTGTACTAACACCTGGTATGGTTTGTAAGCGCTCAGCAATAACATTCTCTGCAAAGGCACTTAATTCCAATTGGTTTTTAGTATTGCTTTGCAAAGTCATAGAAAGAATAGCATCCGAGTTAGCATCTGATTTGGTAACAGTTGGCAAACCATCAATATCTTGTGGCAATTGCCTTACAGCTTGCGATACTTTATCGCGTACATCATTTGCTGCTGCTTCTAAGTTAGCATCCAAATTAAATTCAACAGTAATGGTGCTAGAGCCTTGATTGCTAGACGAAGAAATTGTTCTAACACCTTCGATACCATTTAATACTTTTTCTAAAGGCTCAGTAATTTGCGATTCGATAACGTCGGCATTTGCTCCTGCGTAGTTTGTTTTTACAGTTATAATAGGTGGGTCGATAGATGGAAACTCTCGAACCCCCAAATAATTGTAACCTATTAAACCAAACAAAACAATGATGACAGACATCACAATTGCCAGCACAGGTCGTTTAATACTTATTGATGCAATGTTCATTTCAATTATTTTGTTTCGATTATTTTTACTGAAGCACCTGGTTTAATTGTCATAATACCAGTAGTTACAATAGTATCTCCAATGTTTAAGCCTTCAATGATTTGTATTTTTTCATCGGTGCGTAAACCTGTAATTACTTTTACAGGTTCGGCTTGTCCGTTTTTAATACGATATACTTTCTTCCCTTTTAAATCAGGAATAATAGATTCAGTAGGAACCATCATTGCCGAATCAATATCTTGCAATGCTAATTTAACCCTTGCAAACGCTCCAGGATAAATGTTTCCGTTTGGATTTAAACATAATGCTCTAACTTGCACAGTTCGTGTAGTCATATCAATTTTAGGCTCTATGGCAAAAACTTTTCCTGTTAGTGCGGTATTATTTCCTTCTATGCTAAACGAAATTTTATCTCCGTTTTTAATTAGTGAAGAATATTTTTCGGAAACCGAGAAGTCAATTTTAACGGGATTAATTTGTTGAATGCCCGCAATGATAGTGTTTGGCGTAACATAAGCCCCTTCGCTCACATTTTTTAAACCTATCACGCCATCAAAAGGAGCACGTATTTCTGTTTTAGCAATTTGTGCATTTATTAAATCGATATCCGCTTTAATACTATTGTATTGGTTTTGCGCCACATCAAATTCTTCCTGACTAATTCCATTAACTGCAATCAGTTGTTTGTAACGATTTAATTTTTGCTCGGCTAATTCAAATTGCAATTTTAATTTTCTAGAACTTGCGCTTAGTTCATCATCATTTATTTTGACTAATAATTGTCCCTTGCTAACTTTGCTTCCTTCCGAAAAATTAATTTGTTTTACTTTTCCAGCAACTTCTGGTTGTAGTTGAACTTCTTCGTTAGCCATTATGGTTCCTGATGCATAAACTTCGTTACTAAGTTTTTCTGCACGCACAACAAAAGCCCCCACATTGCTTGGTGGAGATTTTGCCCCGCTGCCTTTTCCTCCTTTAGCATCCGCTTCGCCCGATTCGGATGGGAAGAATATAAATTTAACTGTCAATAATGCAGCTATAATTAGTGTAATTATAATTAGATTTTTAAATTTCATTTCGCACGTTTTTTTAATTTGATGTCAACTTCGTTTGCTGGTAAGTTTTCTATGTTTTTAGAAATAATACCTAAACAATTGTAAAATATATCTTGGTTTTGTTTACTGATTCCTTTAAGAGCTAATGCATTCATTTCTTTAATCCCAGCATTAATATCTTTCATTATTTTTTTAGCTTTTGGGGTTAATTCAATAATATGCTCACGGCGGTCGTTAGGATTTACACAGCGTTTGATCATTTCTTTTTCCACCAAATGGTCGAGCATACGTACCATCGATACTTTATCAAAAGATAATAAATCGGATAAGTATTGTTGGGTGCATCTTTGCTCAGTACGTTCAATAGCAACAAGGGTAGAGAAGTGACGGTCGATTCCCAAATGTTCTAGTTTTTTACTAAGCGCCCCAAAATAGGTTTTGGTAATAGCACCCATAAATTTGCCCAAAGGCATTGATTGATCCATTCTTAAAAATTAAGTGTCGCAAAGATAGTTATTAATATTAATAGTAAACAATGTTAACTAATTAGGAAAATGTTAATTAGTTAGAAATAATATTAAATCGAAATTAAAATTGGAAGTAGATGAACTCGTTTGCATTAAACTTGCCGAGCACAAAAATAATGAGAATAATGCTGATGTAGAATGCAGGTTTAAGAAATGTTTCATAACCCTTTAGTTTATTAAGAATTGCAAATTCTTCGTTTAATTCTTTTAAGAATAAGAAAAGAACAAAGAATCCAGAAAGCAGTATTGGGAAATAATCTGCAACACTGTGAAGTTCAGTTAAGAATTGCGCAGGGTTGGAAATGGAAGATGATTTTGTTGTAAATCGTAAACAAATCTCCTGCATTCAGAGCCCTAAAAGCAATTAATGAAATAGTGTGGAACAACAATAAATAAAGCCAACCGAGTAGGGCAGGAGCTTTAAAAGGTTTTGCTTTTTCATTATTCATTAACTCTACCAAATACATTAAACCATGCATGGTTCCCCAAATTAAGAATGTCCAATTTGCCCCGTGCCATAAACCACTTATTACAAATACCAAAAATATATTAAGTAACCATCGCTTTTTGCTGCAACGGTTTCCACCTAAACCAATGTATAAATAATCTCTAAACCAAGTGGTGATTGAAATGTGATTACGTTGCCAAAAATCGGTAAGTGATTTTGAAAGTAATGGTCTTCGCCAGTTTAAACTAAAATCAATTCCAAATAATTTTGCTACACCCGTTGCAATATCTGAGTAACCAGATAAAGGTCACAATATACTTGCACTACAAATAAAAAGCCAACAAGCAAATGTGTTGCTCCTGAAAATGCATCCACATTATTAAAAACAGGAGTTACAATTTCACTTAATCTATCTGCGATTACAAGTTTCTTAAAAAAGCCCCAACTAATTGCTCGTGCTGCAAATCCCCAATCGACTTTGCTTAAAAATTGTGTTTGGTAAAACTGAGGCATTAAACTATTGTAACGCACAATCGGTCCGGCAACCATGTGAGGAAAAAAGGAAACATACAATGCAAAAAATCCAAGACTGTCGGTTGGTTTGTATTTGCCTCTGTAAACATCAATAGTATAGCTTAAAGATTGAAAAGTATAAAAGGATAAACCTGCAGGAATTATAAAAGCTTGCAGCATTTCGTAACTGCTGTGGGTAATTTTATTGCTCGCAAATAAAATAGAATTTAAAAAGAAAATGCTGTATTTAAATGCTACAAGTACACCAATGTTACTAATTACACTTAATACTAACCATCGCTTTTTGTTTTTTTGTTCGGCAGCTGCATCAATTTTTTTTGCAGCTAAATAATCAATACAAGTTGTGCCAAGCAGTAATAAACAATACCAAGGATTGTAAGAGAAATAGAAATAATAGCTTGCTAATAATAAAAGTGCCCAACGCCATTGGTGTTTTAAACTCCAATACAATGTAAAAACGATTGGAAGAAAATAAACGAAATGTAATGAGTTAAAAAGCATTAATGACCAAATTTAACTCTAATTTTTGGAAGATTTAATTAGTCTTGCTTACGTTTTACTAAGGCATTATTTGAGTTAAACTCAAAGAACCAACTATCATCAAATATTTGAGGAAGATAACGCTCGTACAAATGCATGCGAGCATTAGTATGTTTGCCTTCTTCATCATCCTTATCAACAGCATTAAATTCGTAAGTCATAATTTTTGGGTGTTCGCCCATAAAGGTTCTTACAATTTCGGAAATGGTTCTCATTACGCCGTATACTTCACCGCGGTTGGTGGCAACATATTCTTCGCCTTCAAACTCATCGTTAATAACACCAAAAACAATAGTTGCATGTAAAATATTGTCTTGTCTTCTACCAAACCTAACCTCATAACGTAAACCAGAAGGTGTATTAAAATAATACACACTGGCCGATTTTATCGCTGGGTATTCGATTGGATATATGTTAGTATTTTCTGGCACCTATTTTAACAAATATAACTTATTGTTTCGAGAATTTAGACTTTAGGAAGCCAAATAAAATAGGAAGAACAGAAATACCAATGATTCCGAAAATTACTTTTTCGTAATTTTTTTGAACCCAAGCATTTGTTCCTAAGAAATAACCTGCTAATGTTAAAGCTGTTACCCAAACTATTCCTCCAACTACACAAAAAGTTATATACTTTTTGTAATCCATTTTGCCCATTCCTGCTGCAAAAGGTGCAAAAGTTCTTACTATAGGAACAAAACGAGCCATAATAATTGTTTTACCGCCGTGTTTTTCATAAAACAATTCGGTTTTTGTTAGGTATTCGCGTTTAATTATTTTGCTAAGCCATTTTATTTCAAAAATCCGCACTCCTAATTTCCTTCCTACTAAATAGTTTACGTTATCTCCTAAAATTGCAGAAACAATGAGTAAAATAATGAGCATGAATGGATTTAAGATTGCAGGATACGATAGCGGCAAACATTCCTGCTGTAAATAATAAAGAGTCGCCAGGTAAAAAGGGCGTGGCAACCAATCATGTTTCACAAAAAATAATTAAGCATAAAAGAAAATAGGTTAATGTACCAGATTTTCTATAAAGCATTGTAAATAACATTTTGTCTTTAAAAGAATATCAATAATTCCTAAAGTGGTGCAATCGCAAGTTTCCATAATACGAATTAATAGTTAGGCATCGAAGGGTCAATTTCTGCAGCCCAAGCCAGTATTCCACCTTGTAAATTATATAAATTGGTAAAGCCATGATTTTGCTCTAAAGCACCAATAACGGTAGCCGAACGCTTTCCGCTTCTGCAATGCACTACCACTTTTTTGTCTTTTGAAATTTCTGCAACATGGTCCATTACTTCACCCATCGGAATTAATTTCCCATTCAAGTTACAAATATCAAACTCGTGTTCTTCTCTCACATCAATAAGTTGAAAATCCTCCTTATTGTCAATCATTGCTTTTAATTCCTTTACAGTAACTTCTTTCATTGTGCTAAATTTTAAAAACTCAAACATAACCATAAACTAATAAAAATACAAAGCAATTTTTCCATAGTAACCAACAGGTGGTAAATTGTCGCTTGGCATCTTAAAATAATCTAATTTTCTTAACAAATTATTAAATAGCGCATCAATTCATATAATAGTAGTACCTTTGTACATAGCTATTTTTCATGAGTGATAATATTCAACACGAGTGCGGTATTGCGGTTGTAAGGCTTCTTAAACCGCTAAGTTTTTACAGAGAAAAGTATGGATCTGCAAGATATGGTTTGCACAAACTATACTTAATAATGGAAAAAATGATTAACCGTGGGCAGGACGGGGCAGGTATAGCTACCATTAAACTCGACCCAGAACCAGGAAATCAATACATCGATCGCTTACGTTCGATAAAGACAAGAGCTACACAAGATATTTTCACTCAAATAAATCAACATTTTATTGATACACAACGCCTTCAACCTGAAGATTACAAAAGCGTTGAGTGGCAAAAAAGAAATATTCCTTTCCTTGGTGAATTATTGATGGGGCATCTCCGTTACGGCACTTATGGAAAAAACACAGTAGAAAGTTGTCACCCCTTTTTACGTGATAACAATTGGATGACACGTAACTTAGTTGTTGCAGGTAATTTTAATTTAACCAATGTTGATGAGCTTTTTGGGCACTTAGTTGACCTTGGCCAACATCCTCGTCAAAAAGCAGATACCATTACGGTAATGGAAAAAATTGGTCATTTTTTGGATAGAGAAAATGATCGTTTGTTTAAGATTTTTAAAATGCAAGGTTATTCCAATATGGAGATTTCAGAAATGATTTCTCAAAATTTGGAAGTTGAAAATATATTGAAAGACAGTAATAAACACTGGGATGGTGGTTATGTAATGGGAGGTTTAATTGGAAACGGTGATGCTTTTGTGTTGCGCGATCCACATGGTATTCGTCCCGCATATTATTATCATGATGATGAAGTAGCAGTAGTTTGTTCGGAGCGACCAATTATTCAAACGGTGTTTGATGTTGAAACGGAAAAAGTAAAAGAATTAACTCCAGGTGCAGCTCTTATTATTAAAAAAGATGGCACGGTAAGAGAAACGGAAATTGTTCCAGCAGAAGAAAAGAAAGCTTGTTCATTTGAGCGAATTTATTTCTCGAGAGGAAATGATGCTAGCATTTACAAAGAGCGTCAAGATTTAGGATTGTATTTAGTACCTCCAACTTTAAAGGCAGTTGATTATGATTTACGAAATACAGTTTTCTCTTATATTCCAAACACTGCAGAAGTTGCTTTTGGAGGATTGATTGAAGGATTAAACTCATACTTAAATAAAGTAAAAGCTACCAAGATTTTGAAAATGGGAGCTAATGTTACTGAGCCTGAATTAAGTGAAATTTTAACCATTCGTCCGCGAATAGAGAAGTTAGTTTTAAAAGATGCAAAGCAACGTACTTTTATTACTGACGATGCACACCGTAATGATTTGGTAAGTTTATCATACGATATTACTTATGGATTAATTCGTCCGAAGGTTGATAATTTGGTTGTATTAGATGATTCTATTGTACGTGGAACAACGCTTAAGCAAAGTATTTTAAAAATATTAGATAGATTAAAACCGAAGAAAATTGTTGTTATAAGTTCTGCCCCGCAAATTCGTTATCCGGATTGTTACGGAATTGATATGGCAATTTTAAATAAGTTTATTGCTTTTGAAGCAGCAATTTCATTGTTAAGAGAACGCGGAATGGAATCAGTAATTGATGGTGTTTATGAAAAAGCCAAACATCAAATTACATTACCTAAAGAAGAGCAAGTAAATGTGGTGAAAGAAATTTACGAACATTTTTCTGCAGAAGAAATCTCTGCTAAAATTGCCCAGCTTATTAAGCCTGCCGATTTAAGTTGTGAATTAGAGGTAATTTATCAGTCTATTGAAGGCTTGCACCAAGCATGTCCTCATAATTTAGGCGATTGGTATTTTACCGGAAATTATCCAACACCAGGTGGGGTACAAGTGGCGAATAAATCGTTTATCCATTTTATGGAAGGAAAAATGGTAAGAGCGTATTAACGAATATTTTACTATATTTGCATTTCGATAAACATGACAGAATTCACGATAAATAAGAAAGAACAGCATGCTGAAATTTCAGTAAATGTTGATAAGTTAGACAGCACTGTTTCACCATTGCTTAAGTCTGAGCTTGTTCTGCTTAATACAGAAGGCATTAAATTTGTTTTGTTTGATTTAAAAGGCGCTCGTTATTGCGATTCTTCTGGTTTAAGTGCCATACTTGTTGGTAATCGTTTATGCAAAAACTCAGGAGGTAAATTTGTTTTATGCAACCTAAACGATACCGTTAAAAAATTAATATCCATATCTCAGTTGGATTCCATCCTTAATTTGGCAAGTTCTGTCGAAGAAGGTTTGGAAAAGTTAAGTTAATTTTATATTTTCGGAGTTAAATAAAAATAACTCTATGAAGAAAATCTACTTATTATTTACATTCTTATTTGTAACAACAGTTAGTAATATTTTTGCTCAGGCCCCTGCTTGTTCCTATGATATGACATTTCTTGCTACGGGAAGAGATGGTATCTATCCAGATAGCGCTACAAATTTTGTTAGCGGAAATGTGGGTTGCCCATATGTTACAAAATATAACAATGAAAATCCCTAATGATACAATGGTTCCAGTATTTGGTACTGTATTGTTTGATTAAGTGGATTGATTTACAAAGAAATATTACTAGTCCCGTTAACTACGGCTTACCTCCAGGATTATCTCTAGCCGTAGGACCTAATATTACTGCAAATGGAACAAATGATTTTGGAAGTTCCCAGGAAATGACACAAGTTGTATGGTAATTTATGGTACTCCAACAACAGCGGGTACGTATTTATTGTCATTTACTTTAAAAACTTTTATTACCCTCTCACCTGCCAGCGTGCAAACAGATGTAATTAATTACTACAAAATTGTAATTAACACTCCAATTGGCTTAAATGAAAACACGAGTTCTAAATTTGAATTAATGAATTTATATCCAAATCCATCTAATTCAACTGCAACAATTCGTTTCAGTTCTCCAAAAAGTTCAGTTGTGAAATTATCTGTTTACAATACTTTAGGTAAAGCTGTTATGATTAAAACCATTGATTCGAAACAAGGTGAAAATGATTTTAATCTTAATGTAAAAGATTTATCATCAGGTATTTATATTTGTTCACTTGAATCAGAAGGTAAAACACTTACAAAAAAATTGATAGTTAGTAAAGATTAATTAATGCAAAAATTTGAAGTTACTATATTAGGTTCAGGTTCTGCATCTCCAACAATTTCTAGAAATCCATCCGCTCAGCTATTGAATATAGCTGAGCGTTTTTTTTTAATCGACTGCGGCGAGGGAACTCAAATTCAACTTAGAAAAAGCAAACTAAGTTGGTCGCGCATCGACCATATTTTTATTTCTCATTTGCACGGCGACCATTATTTGGGATTACTTGGTTTATTGCAAAGCATGCATTTGTTGGGCAGAAAAAAAGTAATGCATTTGTTTTGTGTTCCAGAATTAAAAGAGATTATAGAGATTCAAAACAAATATTCGGGTACCGAATTGAATTATGAAATCGAATATCATTTTTTAAGTACAGATGGAAGAACCTTATTTTAGAAGATAACAAGGTTAAAGTGTATTCTTTTCCTCTTAACCATCGAATTCCTTGCTGCGGCTTTTTGTTTGAAGAAAAAGAAGGTTTAAGAAAAATAAAGAAATACGAATTTGAACGAAGAAATATTTCTTTAGCTGAAATTCATAAAGTAAAGCAAGGAATAAATGCCATTGATAATGAGGGTAATGAAGTTGATTATAAATTATTGAGCAGTGACGCGGCTGAAACCAAATCGTATGCTTATTGCAGTGATACAAAGTATGATGAACGAATTGTACATCACATTAAAGGAGCAACAACAATTTATCATGAATCTACTTTTTTAAAAGATATGATTGATAGAGCCAAAGCTACTTTTCATTCAACCGCCGAGGAAGCTGCGAAAATTGCTTTAGCTGCAGAAGCAAAACAATTAATTCTTGGCCATTTTTCTGCACGATACGGAGAGTTGGAGCCATTTTTATTGGAGGCGGGGACGGTTTTCAACAATTGTGTTTTAGCAAAAGATGGAGAAATAATCACAATTTAATTTGTGAATTCATTTTCTCATTGTATCTTTGTTTAAAATTAGTCTAAATAAGGAAAAAGATGATAAAATTATTAATTGCAGACAACAGTGTACTTGTAAGAGTTGGTTTTAAAGCCCTTTTGAGTGATGTTTCCGATTTTAGTTTTGTTGCCGAGGCAGAAACTGCTTTGGAATTGAAGGAAATTAATAAAACATTGAAACCAGATGTTCTTATTGTTGATACCCATTCTCTTATTCTTTCTAACGCTGATTTAGCGCTTCTTAAAAAAGCGAATAAAAAACTTCAAATACTTGCCATTACTCAAATGCTTTCAAAAACTGAAATTGAGAATTTGCTTAATGGTGAAGTAACAAGTTACTTATTAAAAGAGTGCGACAAACAAGAGATAATTGATGCAATTATTGAAACCAATAAAGGCGAACGTTTTTTATGCGGTAAAATAGCTCACGTTCTTACTGCACCTTCCGAAATTAAAATTACCCCTACTTATTTACAAAATGTTTCTTGCGAAGGTTTAATTGTGACTGAGCGTGAAGCAGATGTTATTAGATACATTGCAGAAGGATTATCAAACAAACAAATTGCAGATACATTGTGTTTAAGTACACATACCGTAAACACTCATCGTAAAAACATCATGAGCAAATTGGGAGTTAACAATACTGCAGGTATTGTTATGTATGCTGTAAAAAACAATATTTTGGAGTACAATCCATATTTGTTCTCAAACTAAGCTTGCAATAAATCGCCAACTTCGTCGTTGAGTTCATAAAAAAAATGCTCATTTACCACAGTAAACTCCGCTTTTTTTTATTTCACTCGCCTAGAATTTGACGATTTCTTATCAAGCTCAATAAGTTTAATTTTTAAATGGAAAAGGGGTTATTCCACAATTACTTGTTTGCAATAAAACCTTACTAAACTCATTTCATTCTTCTTATTTCGTAAATTCGTTTCTTTTTAACTATGATTATAAGAAGCAAAGCACCTTTACGTATTGGTTTAGCCGGTGGCGGAACTGATGTTTCTCCTTACTCTGATTTGTATGGCGGGGCAATTTTAAATGCAACTATTGATTTATATGCTTATGCTTCACTTGAACCATTAGATAATGGCAAAATAGAGTTTTGCGTTGATGGAACTGATAAATGCTATACAACTGATAGCGCAAAAGAGCTAGAATTAGTAGATGGTTTCGAATTATTTATTGGTATTTATAATCGTGTTATAAAACAATTTAATCTCGAGCCTCTATCGTTTAGATTAACTTCTTATGTAGAAGCTCCGCAAGGTTCAGGCTTAGGTACTTCTTCAACAATCGTAGTTTCATTATTGGGTGCTTTTGTTGAGTGGTTAAAACTTCCATTAGGAAATTATGACATTGCACATTTAGCTTACGAAATTGAACGTGTTGATTTAAACATGGCAGGTGGCAAGCAAGATCAATACGCTGCAACTTTTGGCGGATTTAATTTTATGGAGTTCTTAGCAAACGATAGAGTTATTGTAAATCCATTAGCATTAAAACCAAAAGTATTATTTGAATTAGAATTTAATTTGCTTTTATACTTTACAGCAACACAACGTTTATCAGCACAAATCATAAACGACCAAGTTAAAAATGTAGAAAGCAAAAACGTTGGTGCAATTGACGCTATGCATCATTTAAAAGAGCAGGCCATTATGATGAAAGAACATTTATTGCGTGGTGATTTAAATAAAATAGGTGAGGTATTACATTTTGGTTGGCAAAATAAAAAGCAAATGGCAAAATCTATTTCCAACACATTAATAGATGACATTTACACAGAAGCACTTAAAAACGGGGCAACTGGCGGAAAAATATCAGGTGCAGGTGGTGGAGGATTTATGTTTTTTTATTGCCCCGCTGTTACAAAAATTAAAGTGGCAAGGTCGTTAGAGCAATTTGGAGGTAGAGTACAATCCTTCAAATTTACATCGCAAGGATTAACTACTTGGAGTATTTAATAAATAGTTATTTATCAATTGCCTCAAAAGGATATTTAGTTTTTTAAGTACATCATTTTACTTTTCTTGCTTGTAAAGCTTACAGGAAAATGAGTATGAAGACTAATATTATGTTTTAAAATTGGGATATTTTTAGAAATTGTTATCTTGGTTTTGTACTTTCTTTTGTGATGTAAACAAACTTATGATTTAAGCGAAATGAATTTGGATTTATTCTCTGCTTATGATTACACTGCTTTATGCAATAATGCGAATGAAGCAGTAAAAGATTTTACATGGGATAATTATATTGGGAAAGTGATTGGGGTTATTGGCTAATAGAAGGATTTTATCGGGTATAAACAAGTTATAGGTAACCAGTTAAATTAATAACGTTGAAAGAAAGTTGGAAAGAGATTACTTAAATATCGACATTGAAAAAAGCATTTCGACCAAGAGGTTGAATTTTAAAGACAGCTTTTTAAATATTGCAGATTCACTATTGATAATTTTATTTTTTGCAGGCATAGCTGGTATTTTTACAAAGTCTATATTCAAAGTATTTCAAGACAAGAGTATTCCAATTGATTATACTTATCTCATTCTAAAAATTATTGCAATACTTATATGCTCCTACATTGTATTTCGTAAAATAACGGAAAAAAAGTTATTTAAAGTAAAGACCAATTTACCTAAAGAAAAATCTGAGCAAATAATTACGGCTTATTTTACACGGCTTAAATACAAACAATTAGATAACTCAGACGATTTGATTAGCTACATTGACAATTCGCCAATTATTGGCTCTTATAATTATTTTATTATTGCATTAGACAATGAAATTTTATTTACTGTAATTAAAGACCAACAAAGGCTTCCTCTACCTGCAATAATTACGCTTTGGACGACATATAGCGATTTGAAAAAATTGTTACGCAGAAACTTGCAATAAATAGGAGTTACTGGCAACCTATAACAACTGGCAATTGTGCAATTCTAACATTTGTGTAAGGGCTTTGGCTAAATTAATGTCTGCTGCGCAGTTATTTAGTTTTGCCGCCGCTTAAGAAATTTGTATCTTCGTTTGAACATTTGTTGGTATAAAAACTTTACGGATTCGAAAGCCGCACAGCGCAAACAAGCAGCACGTTATAGCCCCGCTGCCCACAAACCTCTACCAATAATCTGATAATTTAATTGTTTGCCCGCATTTACCTTTGGTATTAAACAAATTATTGCTCTTAATGTATTCGGAGCTGTTTTCATCTACAAGTCTGTACACCCAAACATCATCACAATCAACTTCCATTGTTTTTCCTCTAGCAATATAACTTGTTGCCAATCTAAAGCTAGTAAAGCCTAGTTTTACAGAGTTTTTGCCTCCTAATTGAGCTTGCGTAAGATCATTTAAAATAAAACAGGTTTTACTTTCTTTACTTTTGGTAGATGATGTGTTTTTTGTATATGAATTACTATTAGAAGATAATGAATTACCTGTAGGCAAAGGATTGGTCCATGTTTCTTCTCCATATTTATCTATACTACCAAAATAACTTTTTTGATCAATCCATAATATCACACTTGCCTTTCCTGCTTCTGAAAAATCATATACTTCATGATAATTTCTCGGGGCCAATAAATTGCCATCTGTACCAAAGAAATTCCACTTTCCATCCTGATCAGCAACTGGGGCAAATCCATTTTTAAAATCACATACTTTTTTGTATTCAACAGAAAGAGAAATGTTTCCTTTCGCATCTGCAATTCCAGATAGTTCTCCTTTTTTTAAACGATAATAGGAGATGGAATTCATTTCTTCAATTTTATCATATTCGATAGGAACAACAATTTCTCCTTTCATATTTATTAAACCATACTTATTGTTTAAACTAACAATTGCAGCCATGTGAAATTCATTCGTTCCTTCAAAGTAGTCAACACTTTCATAAACTGCATTAATCACCATTTTCCCTGTTTTATCAATGTAGCCCCACTTACCATCTTTTTTAACAGCTGCAAGTCCATGAGTAAATCTAAAACAGCTCTCATAAATAAAAGGTATTACCGTTTCATTCTTCTCATTTACCATCCCAACCAAATTGTTTTTCATTACTCCAATAAATTTAGTTTCTGCATAAGGAGATACAGCATTTTCATATTCTATCGGAATAATAATAGTTCCAGATGTATCAACATAGCCATATTTACCATCTTTAATTATCCTTATTAATCTAGGACTAGGTTCCGATTTTTTAAATATTTTATCAATGTCATTAGTGAAATTTAAGTATCCTCGTGCAGAATCACGTGCAATGGTTTTATCAGTTATAACACCGTTAGGATTAGTATAAGTAACAGTTATCTTATCGAAAGCACTAAATCTCTTAGCTCTTTGTGCTGTTAGTGAATTATCTTCTGCGCAGTTTATTGGAATAGTAGCATCTTTCCAATAGCGAGTGCCAGAATACCTACGCTCAAATTTTTGGTCAGGAATCAATTCAAAAACCATTTCTTTTACATCTTTTCCCGAGCAATCCGAAACATAATACCCTTTACCATTTACATTAACAATATTAATATTCTTTTTTTTCTTGATAAACCAATCATCTATTTTGTGAAGTTTTGAAGTGCTATCAATATTTGAAGTTTTTAAAACATAACCGTTATAAAAAGTGGTTGTAACTCCAAGAGTAAAAGGCACGCCAGGAGCAAAAGGAACACCATCAAGCGTAATAGGAGTTAATTCAACTTTACGAATTATACCATAGTAGGCAAGGCTAGGAAAAACTTCATGCTTAAAAGTAGTTTTTAAGTGATTTAGAATGATGTCTTTTATTTTATCCGGATTTGTACTCTTTCCATAACAACATTTAATTTCAATTTTATCTTCATTATAGATTTTTTTAAATTTATATTCTACAATTGTTTTGGGCATAAAATAAAGTCCTCTTGAGTATTCAGGGTCATTCTCATCTTCTTTACTAAAATACCTTACAAATGAGGAGTATCGATAATCCTTCTTATACTCTTTACCATCTATTTTAATTGATTTTTACACGTGAATTCTCATCTCGAATTATTTCGATTTTACAAGTTCTGCTAGTTTTAGCAAAGTATTCTTCACCAAAATATTTGTATTCTCCATCTTCCCACTTTTAATAACTTCCGTTTGATCTTCTTGTGCAGTGGCAGAAAGGAAAGTAAAAGCACAAAAAACCAATAAAATTGATTTAAAAAATCTAGACATAATTTTTTGTTTATGAAAATAGGTAGTTTATGCCTTCATTACCTTTTATTTTTTAGGAATGGGCATGTTTGCTTTAGGAATGGACATCAGAAGAGTGGGGGGGGGTAATAGATTTTTTTCTATTACAAAATAAATTCCAAAAAAAACCGAATAACTATTCGGACTTTTTATAATATTTCATCGCCTCAGGCATAAAAGCTTTTAAATCATTTATCCTTTTTTCATCGCTTGGATGTGTGCTTAATAATTCAGGTGGTTTTTGTCCGCCGCTTGCCGCGGCCATACGTTCCCAAAAGCCTATTGCAGAGTTGGGGTCGTAGCCAGCCATTGCAGCAAACACTAATCCCATTTTATCAGCTTCGGTTTCGTGTGTGCGTGAGTATTTTAAAACTCCTAATTGCGAACCAATGCCATACGATTGTAAAAATATGTTTTGAGCTTGTTGTGATTTGTTTTGCAATGCAACCGATAAAACTGTCCCACCCATTTGGATTGCCATTTGTTGGCTCATACGCTCGTTACCATGACGTGCAACTGCATGTGCAATTTCATGCCCCATAACAATTGCTAAACTTGCCTCATCTTGTGTTACTGGTAAAAGCCCAGTGTAAACAACAACTTTTCCACCTGGCATACACCAAGCGTTAACAGTAGGTTCGTCCACTGTATTAAATTCCCATTTATAACCTTCAATGCGACTGCTTAATCCTTTTTCTTTCATAAAGGCTTCAACAGCTGCTTGTATGCGCTTCCCAACTTTTTGAACTAATAATGCATTTTGGTCGGTTGCGGGAAGTACTTTATTTGCTTTTAAAAATTTGTCATATTCGGTAAAACTCATTCCCATCAATTCTGATTCGGGAATTAAGCTTACTTGTTTACGATTGGTAATAGGTACTTTTTGCACACAGGCAACAAATAGTAAAGTAGCTAATCCAATTATCCAATTTTTATTCATGTGTAAATTTTATTGTTTTGTCAAAAGGGAAGTTCTAGAAATTAGTTTTTTTTAGGCGAGCGAAGTTTAAAAACCGCAGCAGACTTGGGTCTGTGAGGATTTTTAAATTGAAGCTCAACGACAAAAAAACAATTTATAGAATTTTCCATTAATTTTCGATTTTTGCAGATAGACCTCTGTCTAATAATGCAGTACACATTGGTTCAAGCGCTTCATATTCTCCGCTTTTTACGGCGCACTTTCCAGTGTAATGTACTAATGTTGCACACTGCTCGGCTTGCAATAATTGGTGTTTACAAACATCAACCAATGATTCAATAACATGATCAAAGGTATTTACATCGTCGTTATAAAGTAAAAGGGTGTAACCAGCTGTTAGTTTTTCTTCAACCAACACATCCGTTTCTTCCTGATAATTATTTTTGTTAAGCATTAAAGTAATTTTATACAAATTTACTTCTTATTTAAACAAATTCACCCTCTTTTTAGACGAATCAAGGAATCTTGTAAAATAATTTAGTTAATTGCTTTATTATGTGCTCAAGTATTTCGTTTACTTGAGTAGGAGCAAAGCTTGTGTATTCTCCATCGTTATTAAACCAAGTTAATTGTCGCTTTGCGTAACGTCTGCTGTTTTGTTTAATAAGGTCAACGGCACGTCCTAAATCATATTTCTCATCAAAGTAATCAAATAGCTCTTTGTAACCTACTGTACTTAATGCTTTGTTTGCTCTTGCAGGATACACTTCTTTGGCTTCTTGTAATAAGCCTTGGCTAATCATTATATCAACTCGTTTGTTAATTCGGTCGTACAATGTTGCCCTATTATCATTTAATAAAATTTTTATTGTTTCAAATTCCCGTTGTTTTGCGATTCCTTTTCTTTGCTCCGAATATGGTTTTCCTGTACTTAAGCAAACTTCTAAAGCACGTGTTAATCGTGCAGGATTTTGTTGATCAACAATTCCGAAAAAAGTTGGGTCGAGGCGTTTAACTTCTTCTTGCAACCAAGTAATTCCTTTTTGTTTGTAGCTTTCGTTAATGCTGGTGCGAAGCCTTTCATCCACAGGTTCAAATTCATCCATGCCTTTGCACACTGCATCAATGTACATTCCTGTGCCACCACACATTATGATTACATTGTTTGTTTTAAAGTATTTGTTTAAGAAGGAAAGCACTTCTTTCTCATACATTCCTGCATTGTATGGTTCCTTTATAGATTTAAAATCTAAAAAATGATGTTTCACTCCTTGCATTTCTTCTTCAGAAACTTTTGCTGTACCAATAGAAAGTTCTTTATACACTTGCCTTGAGTCGGCAGAGATAATATCACAATGTAATTGTTTTGCTAGCTGTATAGAGATTGCAGTTTTTCCAACAGCTGTAGGACCGGCAATAACGATTAAGTACTTTTTGTTTGTGTCGGTAAACATGAATTAATAAATGTATAAAAGAAAAGGTATTTCAGGGCTTGCAAAAAAAAATGTTAGATGCTAGGCATTTTCAAAGTCTTGGAAATAGGAGTCCACTGCTGTGGATGACTGTTTTCAAGGCTGAAAATAACGACGCAGATGACGTTTTCTTGCAAGAACTAGTTAGTAATTGTCTTCACCATGCTCTTCTTCGAAGCCAAACTCACCGCTATCTTCATCTTCTGCGCCTTCTTCACCTTCTTCTGCGGTTTCTTCTTCACCTTCTTCACTTTGAGCAAAATCTAAATCACCTTCGTTTAAGCCCATTTCACCTTCATCGGCATGTTTGTATGCTTCGTTTACCAATTCTTCTTCATCTTCTTCTCCCAATAAATCTGCTCCTAATTTCCCACTTAACGCGGCAAGTATTGGGTCGGCAGTTGATTCATCAGGAATAATTAAATGTTGTTTATATTGTTTTGGAGCTATTCCAACAGATTTAGTACAAACTGGATAATTTACTTTAGGATTATCAGCATCAATTTTTATCAACTCAATTAAGAAAGACCATTGTACCTTTTTATCAAACAAATAAATAAAACGTTGGTAAGGATGATCGATGTAAGCAGCGATTTTGGTTTTCGCCATTAATTTAACATCTGAATCTAAATCTTCTTCAAGTAAAGTAATTTCTTGGTCTTTTCTCCAATAATCATCACTCTTAAAAAAAGAAGCAGCATGTTTATTATCAAACTTAATTGATTCCTGAATACAATTGTGAAAATCTAAAAACGTTTGAGTTGATTTAATTTCAATTACTCTTGTAATTTCTTCATTGTCTTCAAAAACTACCCTAAATCGATAAATTGCCATTTCCTTATTTTTGTGCAAAAATAAACAATCTGATTAACTAATTGTAAGGGAGGTAAATTTTGTTGAAATTTTATATAAATTTGATAATAAATTAAAACTAACCCATTTAACTCATACAAATGAAAAAACAACTACTCTCTATTTTTGCATTAATGTCGTTTGGTGCTGTTACGGCTCAAATAACAATTACTCAGGCAGATATTGCCCCACTAGGAAGTGAGATTTTCAGAGGAACCGATACCACTTTTACCGAAACTCAAATTGGACCGGGAGGTACAAATATGTCGTGGGATTTTTCGGGTATTGTTGATGATACTGGAGATACTTTAATACTTCAAAATCCAACAATTTTACCAAATTATGTTGATTTTCCAACTTCTAACATCGCAATAATAAATGGTGGCGGAACAGCTTATGGGATACTAAGTTCTGCAGATTTATCAATTATTGGTCAAACAGCGAATATTGCCGGTACTGATATTGTTGTTGATGTTAATCCAGCTGAAATTGTAGTTGATTTTCCAGCAACTTATAATGATTCCTATTTTAATTCTTCTAGAGCATTTGGTGAATTTCCATTTACTGCAACAGGAATTGATTCGGCAAGAGTTATTTCTGTGAAAGAAAAACAAGTTGATGTTGATGCTTGGGGTTCATTAATAATTCCTTTTGGAACGTTTAATGTAATTCGTGTGAAAGAATCAATTGTTCAATTTGATACAATTGATATTCATACAACAGGTTTCCCTCCTTTACTTCCGGGTTCTTGGCAAAATTTTCAAACAGATGAAACACATACAACTCACTATTCGTTTTGGGCAAATGGCATTGGCTTCCCTGTAATGGAAATTGATAGTATCCACGCGACAGGTGAAGTAAATGTTACTTGGTTGTTACAAACTCCTGCTATTGGAATTAAAGAACAAATTGCATCTACTAATGTAATGGTTTATCCTAATCCAGCTAAGGATTTAGTAACTATTAAGTTATCTCAAAATAGTTTAGCTACAATCGAAGTAACGGATGTATTAGGTAAACAAGTTAAAATGCTTTCTAATCAAAAAATTGCAAGTACTTTAAACGTTACGGATTTAACAGAAGGAATTTATGTGTATAAAGTAACATACGCAAATGGTAAAGCTGAAAGCGGAAGATTTGTTATAAGTAAATAAAAATTGGATTTAATGTTTATTTAAAAAGCTTGCCTTGGAAGGGGCAAGCTTTTTTATTGTGATTCGTTTGTTTATTAACCAGCACATTTATTAGTTTCGGTAAGGAACTTAATTGTATCATCTCCATCATAATCTCCTCCGTATTGCCCCTGTAATTTAAAACATTCTGGCTTTTTTGATTTATCTTTTTTTGCTTCTTCAAAACAATCGCAAACAGCTTTTACTTTTTCTTCAAATGTTTTTGAATCGTTAGTAGCGTTAGTTGCCCCGTTGTTTTTACATTCGGTGATTTTTCTTTTGTACTCATAAAATAAATCCGAACCATCGCCCAAAGCAACTAAATGTGCGTCTTTTAAGTCCAAGCATTTTTCTTTGTCGGCTAGTTTTTTTGTTTGATTAGCGGTTTCAATGCACTTGCAGTATTCATCTACTTTAGTTGTAACGGGGTCGCCACTTGTTGCTGCAGGCGTAGTGTTTTTTGTAGGCGCAGGTTTTGAAACAGTATTCCCCGTCACAGCCGGTGTACTTGTACCATCGATTGTTTTTAGTCTATCGGTACCAACTACTTCGTTCCAAGTGTTATCATAATTATCGTAACTAATATAATATCCATTCGTGCGCACTTCAATTATTTTACCTGGAAACCAATCGTTGTTCCATTTAATCATTACTTTTTGGTTAGCAGTGTAACTTTGAGCAAAAATTCCGCTAAAAACTAGTGCAAATAATAGTGTAAGTATCTTTTTCATATTTTGTTTTTTTCAAATCTACTTGTAAAATTTAATAGCAACAATAGTAATTTGTTACTATTAGGATTAAAAGTTTTTTGTTTAAGTTTTTAGCCATTTTAGCGAAAATAAACTAAATAGAAATTACTAATTCATTTACCACTCTTTTGGACCTAAATACTTATTAGCCAATTTGTTTTTTGGAAATATAGCAAGTGCTAATTGATCCCAATAAATAATTACTCCACCCGAATAAACAGGCGAATTAAATTTATTAGTAAGGTATTTTGTGTTTTTAAATACTATACGGTAACCAACGTTTGCGCCAACACCAAGCCAAGTAAATATTTTAAACTTTACATTTATGCCAGGCTCATATAAAAAGAAAAGATACTTTGCTTCGTTTTTTACACCTTTGTAATCGTAGCTAAACTTTGCAAAGCCTGTTCCAAATTGGGTTGGAATACTATATTGCCAGCGTTTTGATTTATAAAAATATAAT
>JADJDM010000029.1 GCA_016702705.1 Bacteroidota bacterium
GTTCAAGGAACACAAGTGTGGCAATTTACCATTAGAGATGGTGGCGCAAGTTCGCCCGATGGGGATGCAGTAGCAACTATTGTCAATACTATTATTTTTCACAAGCCGCAGGAGATGCTGTTGGAGATTGGTCAACCGCAATACAAGCAATCGATTTGTTTGATGGAGTGACAAATGTTGGTTCTGGTGTAGTAACTGCAAGCCAAGTAACTTTTTCTGGATTAAACATTAATGTTGCAGATAATAGTACAAAAACAATTTCAGTGCGCTTAACATTAAAATGTGGATTAGGTGCAGGTAATTTAGATGGTGATGATTTTGGTTTTCAAATTTCGAATGGTAATGTAACTTTTAATGCTGCAGGCTCAGGTAAATCTGCGTTTGCTGCAATATCAACAACTAATGGACTAAATGCAATAAGTATCGTAGCTACTCAATTAGCATTTGCTCAGCAACCAACAACAACTCCAATTAATCAAACAATGTCGCCATCCGTAACCATAGCAGGTACAGATGCTTGTGGAAATACGGACTTAGGTTATACAGGAACTGTTTCAATTACTTCTACCGGAACTATGACTGGCGGTCCAATTGCTATTGCGGCAATTTCAGGGCTAGCTACCTTTCCTGGTATTGTGCACACTGTGCTTGGAACAGGCTTAACACTTTCAGCTACCGCAACAGGTTTAACTGGTGCAACAAGTACTTCTTTTGATATAAATACAGTTACTGTCCTTTCAGGAGGAGATATGGCCATAGTTGGAATGTCAGTAAATCAAGATGCTTGTTTCGGAACAAGCAGTGGTACAGATGAAATTAGTTTAGTAAGTTTTGTTGATATTACACCCGGCACTTCTTTTATATGACCGACAACGGATACCAACGTGTTGGCTGTGCTTCTGGAGCATGGGGTGATGGTGAAGGGGTTGTGCAAATAACTCGAACTACATCTACATTACCTGCAGGAACAATTTTTACATTTAGAATTAGAGATAATGCAGTTTTACTCCTTTAGGAACTGATGGGAATTGGACTATTGCTTATACTGTTAATACTGCATTTAACTTAAATGGTAATGATGAGCAAGTTTATTTAATGCAAGGAGGTACCTGGACAAATCCAGGAGGGGCAAGTAATGCAACTTACACAGGTGGTTCTTTTATGTTTGCAATTAATACATTTACTTCATGGACATGTAATGATGATAATACTCAGCGAGGTGATTTGCCACCGGCTTTAAAATGTTTTAATATATTGGCTCCTTCAGGTTCGGAGAATGTAAAGTACACAGGTCCAGTTACACCTGCTTCTCAAAGAGATTGGATAGATCGTTTAAATACACAAGCAAATTGGACAGCAATGAATGGATGTGCTGCTTATGTTGCGCAATTGCCCGATTACGCCTCTGGTTATACTTTTACCATAAGTGCTGGAGGTTTTAGTGGTGGTTTTTGGACAGGTGCTACCAATACAGATTGGTTTGATTGTAACAATTGGCAAAATTTTAGAGTTCCCGATTCAACAACAAACGTAACAATTGATAATAGAGCTAACGACCCAATTATTGGCTCTTCTCCTGTTGATTTTCCAAATGGTGCGTTTTGTAATGATATGTTAATTACAAATACATTAGGCGCTGGAATTTTAACGATTAACAATGCATTAAGCGATTTAACAATTAAAGGAAGTGTTACTAATAATGGTATAATCAACGGTACAAATGGCGATGTTGAATTTCGTTCTAATATTGCACAAACATTTGGAGGAACAGGAACAACAACCTTATATAATATGTGGTTAAAAAACACGCATGCAAGTAGTTTAACTCTAAATCAAGATATAACTTATTCAAATAACTTTTATTTCACTAATGGAGTATTAAACATAAATACTGCCAATAAATTAATTGCTACAAAAACAACTGTACCAAGCGTATTTAATTATACCAATGCCAAATTTATAAATGGTAAGTTTAGGCAGTATATTGCAAGTAATACCTCTACTTATCCACTACCATTAGGATATTCATCAGCATCTACCGATTATCATCGTGCAAATTTCTTAAATGGAAATATTACTGGTGTAACTTATATTGATACGTATGTAAACAGCATTACCGAATCAGGAAATAATGTGGATGCTCGAATTGTTGCTACTCAGCAAGCCGAACCTATTACAGATGTTGTAAATTTAGCTGAATGGAATATTACACCTAATGCAGCGCCAAGCGGCGGACATTATGGAGTTGATTTATATGTAGAAAACATGGGAGGCTTAACTGATGACCAATTTTTTGTTGTAAAAAGAGATAATGCCTCTACCGATTATGCTGATTGGAATACTTTTGACGGAACAACTTTTGTTCCTTTAGCTACCAATCCTGGTCGTATTACAAGTGCAGGAGCAGGTTTTGCTACAAGAAATATGTTTACTTCATTTTCTAAATTTGCAATTGGTAGTGTAAATAACATAGTGCTTGCTATGCAAGTAGTTAATTTTAGTGCTAATGTAAAAGGGAAGTTTAACGGCTTAACATGGAATACAATTGATGAGGAAAATGTAATGTACTTTGAAATTGAAAAAAGTAATGATGCAATCAATTATGTTTCAATAGGAACTGTAGTTTCTAAATTAGCTGGAAGAAACAATTCTTACGAACTGATTGATGAAGTTTCAAATGAAGGAATTACTTATTACAAATTATATAGTGTAAATCAAAACGGTGCTCGTCAGTATCATCAAACTATTTCGCTTAATGCAAGTGACGCAGCAAATGGATATTCAATTGTTTATTCTGCTGAGGCTGTAAATATTAGTTTTAATGAGGTAAGTTCTGCAACGCAAGTAAATATTCTTAATAGTGCAGGTCAGCAAATAAGAAGTTTTAATTCTGCTCAAATTCAACAAGGTAAACTTGTTTTAAATAATGTAGAGTTTGCTAAGGGAGTTTACATCATTCAAATTATTCAAACTAATAAAGTATTGAATAATAAAATCATCATCTATTAATCACATCATTTATGAATATTAAATCATTACTTGTTTCGGGTACTTTTTTATGTTTTGGATTAATTTCCAATGCCCAAGTTTCTATGACGGGCGCTTCAGGGAATTACTCGCAAGATTTTAATACTTTGGCAAATGCGGGTGCACCAGTTGTGTGGGCAGATAACACTAACATTGCAAATTGGTATTCGCAACGCACTGGTACTGGGAACACAATTGTTGTTGGTACAGGTTCGGTAAATACTGGAGCTTTATATAGTTTTGGTGTTGCAGGTACAAATCCTCTTACCGAAAGAGCATTGGGTTCAATTGGTACCGGTAATGCTGCAGCAGGTAGTTTTGCACATGGTGTTTTATTACAAAACAATACAGGTTCAGCTTTAACATCTTTAATTGTTACCTACACTGGTGAACAATGGAGAAATTCTGCTGTTGCAGCAGCACAACCAATAACTTTTTATTATCAAATATCTTCAAGTGCAATTACAAGTTTAACCCCAAGTGTAAATACGGGTTGGACAGCAGTTCCAAGTTTAGATTTTGCTGCTCCTATTGTTGGCGGTACAGCAGGTGCTTTAGATGGGAATGTTCCAGCAAATAGAGCAACACTTTCGGTTAGTATTCCTGCAATTGCACTTAATGCAGGTGAATATATTATGTTAAAGTGGGAAGATCCTGATCATGCACCAGGCAACGACCATGGTTTAGCTATTGATGATGTTTCTATTGATTGGAGTTCTGCTCCTCCGTGTACACCTCCACTTAGCGCACCAATACTTTTCACTTCTTCAAACATAACAAATACAACAGCTGATATTAACTGGACAGCAGGAAGCAGCGGAAACGTAATTGTTGTTGCGCATCAAGGTGTAGCAGTAAATTCTGACCCAGTTAGTGGCGTAAGTTATACAGCAAATGCAACTTTTGGTTCGGGTACACAAATTGGTTCAGGAAATTATGTAGTATATAATGGAACTGGCACTTCGGTGAGTGTTACAGGTTTAGCTGTAGGAACAACTTATCATTTTTCGGTTTATGAATATGATCCAAATGGTGGTAGCCCTTGTTATTTACTTACTGATTTACCTGGTAATATTACTACAACTGGAGCCCAAGCAACCTGTTTTGAAATAGAAAGTATCTTAGTTAATAGTTGCGGCGGCACACAAGAAGGTGAAAATGAAATGGTGCGTTTTAAAGTCGGAAGCTCTCCTGTAAATGTAGCCGACTTAACAGTTACTTGGCCAAACAATCCATATTTAGGAATTTGTCAGGATGCAACAACAGCTGCAGGAGTAGCAACATTAAATGCTTCAATTTTAGCTTGTGGTTTTATAAAGGAACCTACAGCGGGCATATTGCCTGCAGGTGCTGAGGTTATTTTAGTAACAAGTGTAACATTTACGCCTTCTGCCTTAAGTTTCGCAAACTTAAACGATACCATTTATATGATTTTTCAATGTGCAGGTAATACAGCAGGACATTTTGTTAATCAAGATGGGAATTCCTCCGCAACAGAAACTAGAAGTTTAATAATGAGTTTTTCTTCCCCAGCATCATGTTCGGATGCTGTTACTTATACTCCCGATTTTTTAACCATGCAAAATGGCAATGTTGGAAATCAAGATGGTGGTGCTGTTGAGTATACAGCTGGTGGAGTAGCTACTTATATTAATAGAGATTGTCAAGCACCATTTATTCCTTTAACGGTTAGCGCAGGTAATGATGTGAGCGGCTGGTTTAATGCACCAATTAATATTACTGGAACAGGAAGTGCACAATATTCGTCTTTAGTTTGGTCAGGTGGTACTGGAACTTTTAGCCCTAACAATTCTTATTCTACAACATACACTCCAGGTGCAGGTGAAACATCAGGAACAGTTGAGTTATATTTACAGCTAAATAGTAATTGCAGTACTTTTGTAAGAGATACGGTTGTTGTTACCTTAAATCCCGCTCCAACCTCAACAATAACATCTACCAATGCAAGTGCAACTATTTGTAATGGTGGTTCAATTATATTAAGCGCAGCAGGTGGGACTTCTTATGTTTGGAGCACAACTGCTACAACTAACACAGTTACTGTTAGTCCAGCTACTAACACTGTTTATACAGTTGATGTTGTAAACGCATGTTCAACTACTCAAGGAACTTTTTCAGTTACAGTAAATGATTTACCAGTAGTTGCTGCAAGTAATACTGGCGCATATTGTGTAAGAGATTCTATTCATTTATCTGCAACCTCAGGTTTAAGTTACGCTTGGACTGGACCAAATACTTTTTCTAGTTCATCTCAAAACCCATTTATAGCTAACGCAACTGCAGCAATGGCTGGTACTTATTCGTTAACCGTTACTGACGCTGCAACAACTTGTCAAAATAGTACAACAACAACAGTTGTGGTAAATGCTTTACCAGTTTTAATTTCAACAGTTCCTCCAGTAATTATAACTCCTGCTGATTGTGGTTTAACAAATGGTGCCATTTCAGGAGCAAGTGCTACAGGTGCAAATCCGGTAAGCTATGAGTGGATTAGCTCTGCGGGTGCTGTAATTGGAGCGGCAGCAGATATTTCAAGTTTAGGAAGTGGTGTATATTATTTAGCTGCTACTGATGGAAATGGATGTAGAGATTCAGTTTCTTTTACCATTACAACTTTAAACGGACCAGCAACTCCAACTTTTGCAGCAGTATCTCCTGTGTGCGAAGGCGGTAGTTTTACACTTACAGTTACCAATCCTATTGTGGGTGCAACTTATAACTGGGTATCATCAGGTAACCCAACACAAACTGGTGTTGATTTAACAAGCATTACAATTAATAGTGCTTCAGCAACAAATGTCGGTCCTTATACTGTTGAGGTGGTAGATGCAGGGTGTGGTAGTTTTGGAAATGTTAGTGTTACATTAAATACGAATCCAATTCCTGCAATGACTGGAAGTACAAGTTTTTGTTTTGGAACAAATACGGTTTTAGACGCATCTTCTTCATTACCATCAACAGGAACAACTTACCAATGGTATTTTAATAACGCACCAATAAGCGGAGAAACGTCGGCAACATTAACGGCAACACAAGCAGGTGATTACCAAGTTCTAGTTACCAACACAGGTTGTGATTCTTTATCTGCCGAAACAGCAATAACAATTAATACACTTCCAATAGTTAATACTTCAGTTAACCCAGTTGTAATTACAAATGCTGGTTGTGGATTAACTAATGCTTCAGTAACAGGCGCTAATGCAAGTGGTAATGCTCCCTTTACTTATTTTTGGACTAATGGCGCTGGAACAGTTTTATCTTTAGATACTGCATTATCAAATGTGGGTGCAGGAACCTATTATTTAGTTGCATTAGATAACAATGGTTGCGTGGATTCTTCTTCGGTTGCTATAACAGCAGCATCGGCTCCACTTGCCCCGCTTTTTGATGCAGCGCCTTCGGTTTGTGAAGGAAGCACATTTAGTCTTTCGGTAAGTAATGATTTAGCTGGCGCAACATATTCTTGGACAGCAACAGGTTTACCAACTCAAACAGGTGTTGATTTAACAAGCATAACAGTAAGCGATGCAAGTTCAGTAAATGTTGGAACCTACACGGTTTCTGTTACTGTAGATAATTGTGTTACAACAGGAACAGTAAGTGCAACATTTAATCCTCGTCCGCTACCGCAAATAACAAATAATGCAGCAGCTTTTTGTACAGGAGATTCCTTAGTTTTAGTAGCGAGCCCAAGTGCAGGGTTAACTTATCAGTGGTTGTTTAATAATGGAAATATTTCTGGAGCAGTAAACGATTCATTGTATGCAGTTCAAGTTGGTGATTATTCTGTTTATGTATTGGATGCAAATGGATGTGATTCAACATCATCATTGTTAACAGTTGGTGTTCATCCTGAGCCAGTAATAAGCTCTTCAAATGCTCAGTTTTGTTTAAATAGTTCTATCGCATCTTTAACAGCAACATCTGTTAATCCTAATATAGTTTATTCATGGAATAACGGTGCAGGAACAGGTAGTGTTTTTCCTTTAAATTCAACGATTGCGGGTGTTACTACTTACACAGTTGTTGGAGTAGATGAAAATGGATGTGATGATACTACTACGGCAGTTGCCACTATTTTAGCAAATCCTACTTTTGGATTTACACCAAACGATTTTTGTGTTGGTGTTGCAGGTACCTTATCCGCAGATAATTCAGCTTTAACTTATACTTGGGCTAATTCAACATCTAGTACTACTGGAATTTCAGTTGCTGTTCCTGCTACTGTTGTTGGTTCAACTACTTACAGTGTTACTGCAACCGATGCTAATTCTTGTACAACAGTAAATATGGTTACTGCAATTGTACATGCTTCACCAGTTGTTCAAATTCTTAATCAAATTAATGGCGATACAACTGTTTGTGGAGCACTCCAATTGATCTATTAGCGAGCGGAGCAACAACTTATGTTTGGAGCACATCTGCAATTACAAATCCAATAAGAATTTCAAGTGCAGGTTCATATTCTGTAGTTGGAACAGATGCTTTTGGTTGCGTTAATTCTACAACCATAGATGTTACTGCGGCTCCAGGCCCGGTAATTGGCACCTGGTTAGGGGTGCCAACTATTTGTAACGGTTATCAAACGCAATTAAGTATCGATTCAACAACAGGTTATACTTATTCTTGGGTAAATAGTTTAGGTACAGTGCTTTCTACCGATACCATTGTTACAATAGCTACGGCAGGCAATTACACATTAACGGTTACAAATTCTTGTGGAAGTACATCACAAGCTATAACAATTGGCTCAGCATCAATTGATGTTTCTTTTGACGCCGATACAACTTTGGGCTTGGCACCATTACATGTTCAGTTTACTAATACTTCCTCCGGAGCAACTAATTATTACTGGTTATTTGGTAATGGAGATACCTTAAGTACAACTACTTTAAACCCAGTTGCCGATTTGCATCAACATTTTGATGAGGCTGGCACATATGTTGTTTATCTGTTAGGAACAAATAATAGTAATTACTGTTCGGCTAGTGCAACCATGGAAATAATTGTTTTAGCTCAAGATATTGGAATTGTTATACCAAATGTATTTAGTCCAAATGGTGATGCAATAAACGATTATTTTGGAGTGCAAAGTTATGGAATTAAGCAGTTTAGCTGTTCGATTTATAACCGTTGGGGAACATTAATTACAGAATTAGATAATGTGAGTGAAAGATGGACACCAGGTTCAAGTGCATCAGAGGGAACCTATTTTTATTTGATTAAAGCGACGGGAATAGATAATAAGGATTACTCCAAAGAAGGTTATTTGCTTTTAGTGAGATAGTAACCCTTATTTATCGTTTTTTGTCTAATTATTTTTAGGATGTTACAATTATTTTATATATTTACTCTATTATTCATATGACTAGAATACTTATTAAACTTAAAAAGTACCGAATTACTGAGGTAAATCAAATTCAAAAGATTACGTTTTGGTTATCTACTGTGCTTTTCTTTTCTTTTTGTGTAATCTATTTCCTAATTTCGCTGCAATAAATGAAGTTTGGTAGGTTCATATATCTCGCGGTATTATTTTGTACTATTAATACAATTTCTAATGCTCAAGGCTTTATGTCTTCGAACTCTTGGAGAAAGTATCGTCATGAGATTTATTTGGGTGGTGGAGCGGCTAATTTTTTAGGTGATCTTGGAGGAAGAAACCAAATTGGAAAAGATTATAGTTATGCCGATTTAGAAATGTCCCTAACAAAGCCTTCTATGACATTAGGCTACAGGTATCGCGTTTCTAAAAATTTTGGGTGGAGAACAGATTTTAATTATATGCGTTTATGGGGTAAAGATGCATTAACAGAGGAAACATTTAGGAATAATAGAAACTTAAGTTTCAGGTCACCAATTTATGAATTATCTACTTTAGCTGAGTTAGAGATTCCGATTAGTAAAATTGGTAACCGTTACCACATTAAAAAAACAATGAAAAGAAGGTTTAAATCTTCAAATCAATTGGTATATGGTTTTGTAGGCGTAGGAGCATTTTATTTTAATCCTCAAGCTGAGTTTGGGGGTAAATGGTATAATTTACAATCTTTATCAACCGAAGGTCAAGGTTTACCTGGAGGTCCAAAAAAGTACAAAAGAATAGCTGTCAGTATTCCTTTTGGGATTGGTTATCGCTTAAATATTGGTCGCCAATGGACGATTGGTTTAGAGTATAATTTCAGAAAAACTTTTACAGATTATATTGATGATGTGCATGGCACATATTATGACCCAACACTTTTACTTCAATATAAGGGGCCAGTTGCGGTTGCTTTGGCAGATCCTAGTAAAGGTGATATTCCTACAGCAACAATGCCGAATGCAGATGGAACGGGAGCTCAACGTGGTGATAAACAATTTGATTCATATATGGCAGTTGAGTTAAAGCTTGGTTATATGATAAAATCTAAAAAGCGTAAGAAAACAAGAGCGAAGTTCTAACATTCGCATCGCTTTACACCAGTTTATAATTTACCTTATAATTTAATTTTTACCTTTGCATCACTTTTAAAGTGAAAGATATACTTATGCAAGACATTAAAATCAACGTTCAAAATGCTGACGGAAGCTTAACTGAACATATTGCACCAACTGATATGGGATTAAGCCTCATGGAGTTTTTAAAAGGTAGCGAATACGATATTTTAGCAACCTGTGGCGGAATGGCATTGTGCGCAACTTGCCATGTAAGCGTTATTAATGGTTTTGATAAACTGCACGAAATAAGCGACGATGAATACGCGATGCTTGATACACTCCCAAATATTACAGATACTTCACGCTTAGCTTGCCAATTAAAACTAGCCGATGAGTTAGATGGTATTGTAGTTAAGATTTTAGGCGACCACTAGAGGATTACGAATTAATACGAATATACGAATCGTACTAATTTATACGAATCTTTTATATTAGTGCTTGATTTGAAACCAATAGCAATATTCGTAAGTGATTCGTAATCATTCGTATATTCGTAAAAAGATTCGTAATCCATTAGCATTCGTATGTTCGTAAGAGATTCGTAATTAAAATAGAAAGATTCGTAATCATTACAAGTTTGCTGGTCGCTCGCTTATTTCATGATACTTAATTACATCCTTTGCAAAGTAATGTACAACCATACTTTTTCTTGTTGAGGTAGGATTGATAATTGGTTCTCCTCCGTGTAATAAGTTTGCGTGCCACACCAAAACATCTCCTTTTTTTGCAGTAAAAATTTGTTTTGAAATGCCTGATTGTTTGGCCACTTCAGCAATTTTATCTTCGTAGGCGCTGTAATGTTTATCATCACCAATTTTTAAGGCTGAACTACCTTTATTGTAATCTTCATTCAATACGTAATCCATTGTGTGGCTTCCAGGATAATAACTTAAAGGACCTTGGTCCAAATTAATATCTTCCAATGCAATCCAAATGGCAATTAAATAGCCCAAAGGATAAGTTGTCATGTGAATGCTATCCGAGTGGGTGCGTTGCTCGCTACCTGTAATAAAATTAATGGTTTGAAAAGGAATAACTTCTTTACCTAAGATGAACGAAAGAATATCATTTATCCTTTTGTCTAATGTAATTGCTTTAATAAATTCCGATTGTTTATTAGCAAACATAATCTTATTAAAGTCGTTTATGTTCGATTTTTTATCTGCTAATAAACGATCAATTTCTTTGTTTATGTTTTCAACTTGCTCTTCCGAAAAGTACTTGTCGAAAATCATGTAGCCCTTTTTTTTCCAGTCGCGAATTTTTTCTTGTTGAGGTTCGGTGAAATTTCGTGCTGTTAATTTACTTTCAAAATCAGCAGGCAAATCTTTATTATCTAGCCAAGGAGTATCACCTTTTTCTTTTCCTTTAAATTTTTCTGAAGAAATATTTTGAAATAAAAACTGGTTGAACTTGTATTTCTTATACGCTTCTTTATTGTGTTGCAAAGTATCTTGATGCAACATATTGTAAACAGGAGCAGAGCCTCTGAATAGTTTAAAATATGACGATAGCTTTCCCAATTGCAATTAAAAATTTTGAATTATTAATTAATCAATTAATTCGTTTTTCCTGGATATACTTTAAGCGCTTCTGCTAAGCATTCCATTGCATTTTTTAAATCGTCTAAGTTTAATACGTAAGCTAAACGAACTTCATCTGTTCCCGAACCTGGTGTTGAATAAAATCCTGTAGCAGGTGCCATCATTACTGTTTGTGCTTTGTAAGAAAACTCTTCCAATAGCCATTGACAAAATTTATCTGAATTATCAATTGGTAATTTTGCAATACAATAAAATGCCCCGCTTGGTTTTGGACAAACAACATTTGGCATTGCATTTAAAGCTCCAATTAAAAAATCTCTACGAGCAACATATTCTTTTTGAACTTTATCAAAGTAAGATTGTGGTGTACTTAATGCAGCTTCCGCTCCAATTTGTCCAAACGTTGGCGGACTTAAACGCGCTTGTGCAAATTTCATGGCTGCAGCCATAAAGTTTTTGTTTTTAGAAATTAATGCTCCAATACGTGCACCGCATGCACTGTAACGTTTAGAAATGGAGTCTAATAAAATCACATTATCATCAATTCCCTCTAAGTGCATTACCGAAACGTATTCTTTGCCATCATAGCAAAACTCACGATATACTTCGTCACTTAATAAATACAAATCGTGTTTCTTAACTAAGTCGCGCAATTGCTCTAATTCTTGTTTGCTATACAAATAACCTGTTGGGTTACCCGGATTACAAATCATGATTCCTTTTGTTTTAGGAGTAATTAATTTTTCGAACTCGCTAATTGGAGGTAATGCAAAACCTGTATCAATTGTGCTTTTTATAGGTTTAATAATAACATCAGCCGCAGTTGCAAAACCATTGTAGTTTGCATAAAATGGTTCAGGAATAATAACTTCATCACCATTGTTAAAACAAGTCATAAAAGCAAATGATAATGCTTCAGAACCACCATTAGTTATAATGATGTCGCTAGCACTAACATTAATTTTAAAGCCTTGATAATACGCAGCAAGTTTTGTTCTGTATGATTCAAATCCTGCACTTGGGCTATATTCAACAACTTTAATAGGACTTGTTTTAATCGCATTTAACATTACTTCCGGTGTTTCAATATCCGGTTGACCGATGTTTAAATGAAATATTTTTACTCCTCTTTTCTTTGCTGCATCTGCATAAGGAACCAATTTACGAATTGGTGATGCAGGCATATTAGTTGCTTTTGATGAGATACTTGGCATAACTTGTTTTTAGGACGACAAAGATGCAACAAAATGTTAGAAATAAGAAGGATTTTTGTCATACTTTTTTTTGTAGATTTAGCACTTAAATCTATGCAAATGACCAAATTAAAATTAATAGCTGCTTCTATATGTTTAAGCTTTTCAATTGCAAATGCTCAAACATTAAATGGTCCCGAAAGTATTGAGTTCGACCCGAATGATGGGAAGTACTTTGTAGGTAACAATACAAGCGGCAACATTGTAAAATTAAGTCCCAATGGAACCTTACAAAGTTACGCTACAGGCATTGCATCTGGTCCGCATGGTTTAGAGTTGGTTGGGGATACCTTGTATGTGTGTGACGGGGCAAATTTAAAAATGTTAAATAGAACTACAGGGGCAACTATCGCTATTGTAACAATGGGCGGGACGTTTTTAAATGGTATTACGCATAAAGGAAATAATTTATACATAACTGATTTTTCTGCAAAAAAAATTCACCGGTTTGATTTAATAACGCGTCAGCATAATATTTTTGCGTCAACAATAAATGCGAAAACGCCAAACGGAATTATTTACGATGATATTGATGACCGTTTAGTTTATTGCTGTTGGGGAACAAATGCTCCTGTGCATGCTATTAGTTTTGCCGATTCTTCAGTAAGTGTTATTGGAACAACTACTCTAGGTAATTGCGATGGAATTAGCATGAATTGTTCGGGTGATTTTTACATCGCTTCTTGGAGCCCGAATAGAGTAACTAAGTTTTCTCATACATTTACTAGTCCCGCAACATTTATGTCAACTGGCATTTCTTCGCCAGCTGATATTTATTACAATAGAAATCAGGATTCATTGTATGTTCCAAATAGCGGAAATAATACAGTAAGAAAGGCAGGAGATTTATCTTGTACTATTTCTTTAATCGAGAATTTTAAAAATAACAATTTGCCAATTATGTTCCCAAACCCAGCAATGGATGAAGTTGGTTTTGCTAAAGATGAAATGATTGATGTTAAAAGCATTACTATTTATGATGCTTTAGGTAAAACCTATGCTTATGAAGTAACAGCGGGGCAAGATGTAAAGCTGAATGTTTCTGATTTAAAAAGTGGAATGTATATTGTAAGCTTCTGGAAAAATAACGAACACAAAGTTTATAAACTTATAAAACAATAAAATGCGTTTTCTATTTCTCTATTCATTTCTTCTCTCTTCTGTTCTTTACGCACAGGAAAAAGCAGGTATTGATAAGATAAATGCAATTTTAGCCGAATACAAAGCTGACCCACAGCTTAAACCTGCCATTGTTAGTTTTTGTGTATTGAATGCAAAAACGGGTGAGCAGCTAATGGAGAACAATAGTAAACTTGCTATGACGCCTGCAAGTACTATGAAAATAGTAACTACATCTGCAGCTTTAGGAATGTTAGGAGGTAGCTTTCGTTACGAAACAAAATTAACTGTTGATGGAACCTTTGATTCGCTAACAGGAATCATTACAGGGAATTTAATTATCAAAGGCAGTGGCGACCCAACATTAAATTCGGAATACTTCAAAAGAAAATCAGATACAACCGAATTAGTTGAAGTGTGGGCAAAAGCCTTAAAAGAAAAAGGCGTAAAAAAAATTACAGGAAAAATTATTGCAGATAATACTTGTTTCGATAACAATGTTCCAGGCCAATGGATTTGGGCCGATATGGGAAATTATTTTGGGGCAGCTCCCAATGGTTTGTCCTATAATGATAATAGAATAAAGCTATATTTTAAAACAGGCGCAAAGTATGGTGATAGTGTTGTATTGGTAAAAACAATTCCTGAAATTCCTGGATTGAGTTTTATAAACAAAATTACCACTGGTGGAAAAGATGATAACGCTTACATATATGGCGCACCTAAACAAGATGAACGTTTGCTAACAGGAACATTACCACCTAATAAATCATCATTTGAAGTAGAAGCCTCGATGCCTGACCCAGCTTGGTATTGCGCTTATGCATTGGATAAAGCTTTAAATCAAATTGGAATTGCTACAAGCAAACAAATGGAGGTTTCGGAGAAACCAAGTTCAAAAGAAAATAAAGTGTTGTTTGTGCATCGCTCTCCAAGTATGGATAAAATTGTTTTCCAAACTAATTTGCATAGTAATAATTTGTTTGCCGAATCATTATTAAAAACCATTTCAGTAAAGAAAAACGGTTATGGTTCCATTTACGCAGGTTGTGATTTGGTTACAGCTTTTTGGAAGGCGAGGGGAGTAGATGTAGAAGGTTTGTTTATGGTTGATGGTAGTGGCTTATCAAGAGCAAACGGAATATCTACTTTTCAGCAAGCAACACTGCTTTCTAAAATTTATAAGGATGAAAATATTTACGCTAGTTTTAATTCATCCTTACCAGTTGCTGGACAAAGTGGTTCTTTAGCAAGTTTATGCAAAGGTACATTTGCCGAAAAAAAACATGCGCGCTAAAAGTGGTTATATCACTCGTGCTCGTGGCTATGCAGGTTACGTAAAAACAAAAAAAGGAACAGAGCTAAGTTTTTCTGTGTTGTTTAATAATTACAATTGCTCACCATCAGAAGCAAAGCATAAGATAGAGAAGTTGTTAGAGGCTTTGGTTGAACTTTAATTGAATGAGATTAATACCTCTAATAGTAATCAGTTTGATTCTTATTACCTCTTGTAAAACTGGCTTTACTAAGAGGCATTATAGACCTGGTATTTTTAGGGAGAGTATAAAAGATGTTCAGAGTTTTAATTCAAAAAAAAACGAGAAAGATTCTTCTTTTACTGTTGGTTTGTCGCCTAAGCCTTCAACTAATTTGAATTCAAGGTTTATAAAGGACACTTTGAATGAAACTTTTAGATCACAATATATTTTAAAAGAGCAATTAAATAGCAATTCGAAAAGAAAAGGGAGTCATGCTAATTCGAATTTTAAAAGTAGAGGCGAAGGAAAAAAAGTGATCAGTCATGACACAGAAGATACTAAAATTGAAAAGTTAAAGAAGAGAAGAAGATTTATAATATATCTTGCTCTTGGTCTTTCTTTAATGATTGTTTTATTTATTCCATTAGCTTTTTTGGTGCCAAGTTTATTAGGAGTAGCTTTCATAAGTATACTTTTGTACGCAGGAATATTAGTTTTATTGGGATTATTATATGCCATTTTTAGTTTTGTTATTTCAATAAAAAATGAAATCAACTCAAATACTGAGGAAAAATTAAATTATGAAGATGAAAGTAGTTGGCGTTTTTCAAAGAATATGCAAAGACTTAGTTACTTGAAATGGTTTGTTTTGATTTCTTTATCTATTGGGGGAATTTTTCTTTTTATTTATTTGAGAACAGCGGCTTTTTTTCTTGGAATTGGTTTCCTGTTTTCATTTGTTATTGCAATTCGTTTTTTAGCATTGTTAGTTTCTTACAAAAAATGCAAGAAATCACTTAGTGATGAGGAAATAGATGATTACAAGAAGTTGAAACGTTTTTTAGCCTTACTATTACTTGTTTTTTTATTAATAGGTGCTTTGTCAATTTTGATGTTATTCTAAACTAAATGTTTCCGCAACTCCCCAAACAAAACCTCATTTCCATTTTGTTTATAGTTTGCCAAATTTTTCTCAAACGCATTCAAATCAAACAAAAAGGCTTTTAGATTATCTGCGTTTAATGTATCGAAATGCCTTCCGCAGCCTAGTTTTTGGATGTAGGCTGCATTCATCCACTGCTCAAATTGGTTGTGAATAGGAAGGAGTAGATTGGTTTTTTGAGATACACCGCTTCGCTAATAAATGAAAAACCACCATTGGCAATTACCGCTTTTGCACTTGCTAAATCATCTATAAAACCTTTTTCGCTAAAGGGTTTAAATACAACATTGCCATCGGTATAATCTTGATTCATACCATACACATAAAATGTTTCGTTGGGTAATTGTTGTAAGCTTTCCTTTACCGTTTTTAAACTACTCGATGTTTGATACATCAATATGTGATTCTTCTTCGCAACCTTTGCATCCAATATCGCTTGGCGTATAATAGGTGGAACAATACTTGTGTTTTTCTTTGTTATTTCGGCATCAAAAAAACTGGTAATAAAATAATGATTGCAGCCCGGAACTTTTGCTTTCACAATGTTTTTAGCTAATTGAAAATTACTTTTCTCTTCTTTGCTAATTGTAATATCCAAGGCGCAACGATTCATTACTTGCATATTATCAATACTAATAAGTGGCAACTTATGCATTTTTGCATAGAAGTAGGAAAAGCTTTCGAAGTCGCTAATAACAAGCTCTGCGTTAAATGCTTTGTGTATGGCTAATTCTTTGCTTACATTATGAATTAGGTTTTTACCTGCTGATTTCAGATTCAATAAAAATGTTCCTGTTTTAGATACTTCTGCATTTTTGTATGCAAAATGAAAACCTTTTATTTCAGTAACTCTTCCAGGGAATGCTTTATCTAAAAAAGTAAAAGCACGCGAACTTGAAACAATGTGCACATCATGTTTTTGAGATAAAAGAAAATCAATTACCACTTTGCTGCGAGTTGCATGTCCCATGCCTTCACCGGGCACTCCGTATAAAATCTTCATATAAAAATAATAAATAAAAAAGGAAGCTCAAAGTATAAATGTAAAATAAATCCATCCACAAAGGCTAATCCGAAGGGATGCCATTATTCTAAAAACCTAGAGGTGGAAGAAGAGAAACCCTGAAAGGGTGATATGATTGTACTATTTTCGAGTTAACCAATGCCGTGTAAAATCAATATACAAAAACAACATACCTAACAGTATTCCTAAACTTGCCCCTGCGCTAACATCCAATGCAGTGTGCGCTCCCATTGCCACACGCGAAACACCAACACCCAATGCCCAAATAAAAGGAATAAAAAACAGCTTTCTTAATTTAGGTCGGTTACGATTAAAGTATATTGCATACGAAATTACCATCGCAAATAGGAACGCATTAAACGTATGTCCACTAGGAAACGAAAAACCTGCCTCTTCAACCCAATGGTTTTGAATTTTAGCGTCAATATTTTTAAATGCTTCAGTGTTGTTTTTTATAAGTTCAGCAAAAAACTGTCCACGTTCCTTTTTAGTTAAGGTATATAGTTCATCAATTTTTTCGGGAATATTAGTTTGCTTCAGCATATAAACATGGCTTGGGCGTTGCAGTTTTAATATCGGTTTGGTAAAAAATTCATTTATCCAGCCTAAAACTCCAAAAACTATAATGAGTGAAACAACTGATTTAAGAAAGATGAATGCTTTTTCTTTTAAGCTTTTCTCACTTAACGTATATGCAATACCGGTAAGTAGTAATAGTATTAAAAAACCTATTGGTCCGCCCGAAGTGGTAAACCCAAATGCTACCCATCCCCATTTACTGCCAACATGTGTAGCAGTAAAGGCAATTGGACTAAACCATACAATGAGCAGTAGTAGGCTTAAAGCGAGTAGGGCGGTATAGAATATTTTTTTGATGGGTTAAATTTTAAGA
Organism: Bacteroidota bacterium; assembly: GCA_016702705.1. Lineage (GTDB taxonomy): Bacteria > Bacteroidota > Bacteroidia > B-17B0 > Aurantibacillaceae > JADJDM01. Next base: position 17,782 of record JADJDM010000029.1, read on the forward strand.
AATATACTTAATTCTTGGAATTAAGGTTTAGGAACCTATATAAAACCAAAAAGCCTCAGATTTCTCTGAGGCTTTGCGGTCCGGACGGGACTCGAACCCGCGACCTCCGCCGTGACAGGGCGGCATTCTAACCAGCTGAACTACCGAACCATTACACAAAACTTGTGTTTTGGGAGTGCAAATGTACAAAGAAGTTTTAATCCTGCAAATTTTTTTTACATTTTCTTTAAAAAACTTTATTTTTTAAATATTAAAAATTAATCAACACTACATCAATTGCTCTTCTTTTTTTAGCAACTTCGCATCCCGTAACTATACGCTATGCAATTAAAATATCAAGCAAAACCCAAAGCCATTTTATTATTAGAAGACGGGAAAATTTTTGAAGGAAAAGCAGCCGGAAAAATTGGAACTACAACTGGCGAAATCTGTTTTAACACAGGTATGTCAGGATACCAAGAGATTTTTACCGACCCTTCTTATTTCGGACAAATAGTTGTAATGACTAACTCACACATAGGAAACTATGGTGTTCAAGTGGATGAAGTAGAATCCGATTCGATTAAAATTTCGGGAATGGTGTGTAAGAAATTCAATAATGGATTCTCTCGCAAACGAGCTACCGATTCATTAGAAAATTATTTTGTAAGTGGTAATGTTGTTGCTATATCAGATGTTGATACACGTGCATTAGTTCGTTATATCAGAGATAAAGGTGCAATGAATTGCATTATTTCTTCTTCTGATTTAGATATTGATAGTTTAAAAGCACAATTAGCTAAGGTACCTTCTATGCAAGGCTTAGAGCTTTCTTCAAAAGTTAGTACAAAAGAAGCTTATGAGGTAAAACCCGAAAATGCTAATAAACGTGTTGCTTTGCTTGATTTTGGTGTAAAGAAAAATATTGTTCGTTGTTTAGTTGAAAGAGGTTGTCACGTAAAAGTGTTCCCCATGAAAACTAAATTGGATGAACTACTTGCTTTTAAACCAGATGGCTTCATGATTTCTAATGGCCCAGGCGATCCGGGTGTTATGAAAGAAGAAATTGAATTAGTTAAACAAGTAATCAATACAAATATTCCAGTATTTGGTATTTGCTTAGGACATCAGTTAATTGCGGAGTCGCAAGGAATATCAACTTATAAAATGCATGCTGGACATCGTGGAATTAATCATCCGGTAAAAAATATTATTAGTGGTAAAAGTGAAGTTACTTCTCAAAACCATGGTTTTAGTGTGAATGCAGATGATGTAAAAAACAATGCAAACATTGAAATTACTCACCGCAACTTAAATGATGATACCATTGAAGGTATTCGTTTAAAAGATAAAAAAGTGTTCTGTGTTCAATATCACCCCGAATCAAATCCTGGACCACTAGACAGCCGTTATTTGTTTGATGATTTTGTAGCATCTATGAATTAATTAAACTAAAAACCTGCTAAACATTAGCAGGTTTTTTTTATGATTTTAAAATTCGTATAAGATCATTGTTTATGTAAAAAACTTCCTTCCCTTCTTGATGTGGTGATACAATTCCTAGCTTAGTTAGTTCGTGCATGTATTTGGTAAGTGTTGTTCTGCTTCGCACCTTTAGTAATGTACCAATTGCCTTAGGTTTAATGTAAGGTTGAGAAAATAAGAGTTGATTTACTTCTAAACTGTACCATTTAAGTTTTTTCTTTGCATGTTGATGTGTTGCTTGCATTTGATTTAAAATCTCATCAATTGTTTGGTTGGTTTCTTTTGATGTTATTTCAACTGCTGTTAGCATGTAATTTAGCCATGGTTTCCAAGATTTGCGTGCTGTTACAGCGGCAAGGTTTGCGTAGTAATCATCTTTGTTATTTAGTATATACTTACTTAAAAACAAAACAGGGTGCGATAATAGTTCTTGCTGAACTAAGTACAACAAGTTTAATATCCTTCCTGTACGCCCGTTTCCATCTGTAAAAGGATGAATTGCTTCAAATTGGTAATGCGCAATAATCATTTTTAATAATGGATCGATGGGATGTTTTTTATGGTCGTTTAAAAACTCAATTAAATGTTTCAGTTTTTTTTCTACAATTCCTGCTTCGTGTGGTGGAGTATAAATAATTTCTCCCGACTTAAACTCGCTTTGCCCTCTTTTAATAACCACTTGTGATTGTGGCGGACGAATACCTTGCCTTGTGTTTTTAATTTGCTGAAATACTTTAATAATGGTTGTTTGTTCTACCTTGCTTTTTTCTTTGATAGTTTTATAACCTGTCCACAAAGCTTCACGATAACGTAATACTTCTTTGGTGGCGTTATCAGTGGCATCTTCCCGAACTGTATCTGAAACAGCTTTGTATAACTCATCATCAGTAGTGAAAATGTTTTCAATAGCTGTTGAAGTTTGTGCTTCTTGCAACGAAATGGTGTTAACCAACATTGTTGGATTTGGCATCCGCATAATGTTTCTATTAAGTTCCGCTAAAGCTCTGGATGCAATTCCCCATTTAAACAAAACATCTTTATCAAATACAACATCCGACGGTGGTAAGTCGGGCAAATCATTGTAAGGTAGATTTCTGTCAAATTTCTTCATATTTTTAATATGTCCAAATTTTGGTTAAAAATGAACATAATACAAATATATGTTCAAATTTGGACATAAACAAACCATATGTCCATTTTTTGCAAAAAAATGGACATATGGTTAAAATGTGTTCATTTTTTTAATTGAGTTGAAATGAAAGGTTATGGAATAGATTTCAGTAAAATGATTTGTTCATCGAAACAAAAAACTCCGTCACAATTAAGTAACGGAGTTTTAATTTTTAATAATAACTAAATCTTAATTATTCATAGCAGCCTTCACAAAGCCCATAAACAAAGGATGTGGATTAATTACAGTACTCTTGTATTCAGGATGAAACTGAACTCCAATAAACCAAGGGTGGTTTGGTAATTCAACAATCTCAACTAAACCTGCATCAGGATTTACACCTGATAAAACCATTCCTGCTTCTTCAAATTGTTTTGTGTATTCGTTATTAAATTCATAACGGTGACGATGACGTTCAGAGATTTCTTTCTTTTTATAAACTTCAAATGCTTTTGTTCCTTCTTCCACTTTACAAGGATATGCACCTAAACGCATGGTTCCTCCCATGTGAGAAATATTTTTTTGAGCTTCTAACAAATCAATAACGGGGCTACTTGTAGCAGGATTCATTTCGCGGCTGTGCGCATCTTTTAATCCTAACACATTACGAGCAAATTCAATTACTGCACATTGCATTCCTAAACAAATCCCTAAAAATGGAATTTTATTTTCACGAGCAAATTTAATAGCTGCAATTTTTCCTTCAATACCGCGGTTTCCAAAACCTGGAGCAACTAAAATACCTTTAAGTCCTTTTAATTTTTCTTGAATGTTTTCTTCGGTAATACTTTCAGAGTGTATCCATTCTAATTGAACTTTACAATCATTCATTGCACCTGCATGAATAAATGCTTCTGCAATTGATTTGTAAGATTCTTTTAACTCTACGTACTTACCAATTAAGCCAATTTTAACTTCAGACTTTGGATGATGTAAACGTTTTAAGAAACCTTTCCAGTTGTCTAAATTAGGTTCATCTTGATATGGGAAACCAAATTTCTTTAATACAATTGCATCTAATTTTTCTTTTTCCATTAATAATGGAACTTCGTAAATAGTGCTTGCGTCTAGGGCTTCAATAACTGATTCAGCAGCTACGTTACAGAATAATGCAATTTTACGACGTATATCTTTATTAATTGCATGCTCAGCACGACATACTAATACATCGGGTTGAACACCATATTCTAATAATAATTTAACCGAGTGCTGTGTAGGTTTTGTTTTTAACTCACCAGAAGTTGAAAGGTATGGCAATAAAGTTAAATGAATAACCATACAATCATCAGGCATTTCCCACTTTAACTGACGAACCGCCTCGATGTAAGGAAGAGATTCGATGTCACCAACAGTACCACCAATTTCGGTAATTACGAATTCGTATTTACCTGTTTTTCCCAGTATTTTAATTCTGTTTTTAATTTCATCGGTGATGTGCGGAATAACCTGCACTGTTTTTCCTAAAAATTCGCCTTTACGTTCTTTTTCAATTACGCTTTGGTAAATTCTTCCAGTAGTTACGTTATTTGCCTGTGATGTTGGAACACCAAGGAAACGCTCGTAATGGCCTAAATCCAAATCGGTTTCAGCACCATCATCGGTAACATAACATTCGCCATGCTCGTATGGGTTTAAAGTTCCTGGATCAACATTGATGTAAGGATCTAATTTTTGGATGGTAACAGTATGACCTCTTGCTTGAAGCAATTTTGCTAATGAAGCTGAGATGATTCCTTTTCCTAGAGAGGATGTTACGCCACCGGTAACAAAGATATATTTGGTTGTTGTAGACATACAGCTTTTTATAAAAACTGTGCGCAAAGATAGAACAAAATAAATGGTTAATTGCTTAAATTTTCAACAATTTACGCCTAAAATACAGTTGTTTATCAGTTTTCTGTAATAATAGCTTTTTGTTTAATAGATGGAAGTTCTACTAAATCAAAATCGTTTAAAGAGGTAATGTCCAACACAGGCATGCCTTTTTTGTCAGGAACCGGCAACATGGGTTTAAATTTTGCTCCAAAAACCATTTCATCTGCCTTGTAACTCGACCTTGTATGAACAACCTGACTGTAAGTGTCGTTCATGGCTTTTATCAAAACTAAAAACTCGGGTTTACTTTTAATAATCTCTTCATTATTCATATCAAAGAACGGACTGTTTTCATCTATTGGATGAACAATTGTCCAATTAAGAGATAGAAAACTAATTTTTGACGCTCCAAATTTAGGGTTAAGAAAACACGTGAATTGGTTTCAGGGTTAAGCATGCTCACAATTAATTGCGCTTCAATTTCTACTAATTCGTTTTGTTTTGGATTTACAATTCTAAACATCAAAGCTGTTTGGTCTTTGTATGGTGCTAACAACATGTTTTCGCTGTACAAAATTGTTGCTTTAGGTTTAGAGAATCGCCCATATAAAATCCCTGTTGCCAATGCAAATCCCAATAAACCAAGCATTGATTCAATTGCAGCAACAGTGCTTACAGATGCTGAATGTGGGTACACGTAACCATAACCAACGGTTGTTAAGGTTTGCGCGCTAAAGAAGAATAATTCTTGAAATTTTTCGAAAGAGTTTGTAGCCGTCAGATTACCAAAATTTTCGGCACCTAAATAATAATAGATTGATGCAAAAATGCAGTTAATAATTAGGTAACTAATGAGTACTAACAAGAAAAAATATTTCCACTTGACATTAATCATAAAATGAAAAATATCGAAGTGAGAAAGCATGTTTTTGCCTTTGCGCCTGATGTTTACAGTTCCGTTTTTATTTAAAAACCGACTTTGACCTTCGACGTTTTTACTTCCAAAGCCTAATTCGCTACTCTTGAAATGGAAAATACTTTTCTTCATTCGCTTTGTTTGCTAATTTTGCAGAATATGAACACCAAAAGTATTAAATATATTGCACCATTGGTTTTAATCACCATTTTGGTGGCCGTTTTTTTTCTAAAAAAATCAGAAAATAAACCAATAACTATTTTGCCTTATTACGGACCAAAGAAAATTTCAGGGAAAAGCGATACAGTTTTTCATGCTATAAGAGATTTTTCGTTTCAAAATCAATACAATGAAACCATTACTATGAAAGATGTAAAAGGTAAAGTATTTGTATGCGATTATTTTTTCACTACCTGTCAATCTATTTGCCCCATCATGAGCAATCAAATGGAACGTGTGCAAGAGGCATTTAAAAAGGAGAAAAATGTTTTAATATTATCTCACACCGTTGACCCAGAGGAAGACAGCGTTGCAACGATGATGAACTACGCAAAAAGTCACAAGGCAATTCAGGGCAAGTGGCATTTCTTAACGGGCAATAAACCTGCACTGTACGAACAAGCACGTGTGAGTTATTTATTAGATGCAGAAGAAGGAAATGGTGGCGAAGAAGATTTTATACATACCGATAAATTTGCCCTAATAGATTGGAATGGTAATATCCGAGGCTATTACGTGGGAACAGATTCAGCAGAAGTAAGTAAGTTGATTGTAGACATAAACATCCTACTAAACGAGAAAACTTGGAGAGGGAAATAAGAGCCAAGACAGCAGGAATCAAGAGGCAAGACCTTAGGACTGGCAACTAAAGACTAGCTAACTATCAACTAATTTCTCGGCTTCGGTTTAAAATTCTTTTTCTTGTTAAAAGGTCTTTTTCCACCTGGAGCAAAAGCTAATTTTTTATTTGCCTCCGGATTATATGCTGGCGTTTCACCTAACTCGGCAGGAACAGGTAGTTTGTCAACTTCACGACCCATTAGTGCTTCAATCTTAGCAAATTTTGGTTGATCTTTTGGATTGATGAACGTAATAGCAACACCCGCTTTTGATGCACGCGCTGTTCTACCAATACGATGTATGTAATCTTCTGGATCAGGAGGAGCGTCATAATTTACAACTAATGAAATTCCGTCTACATCAATCCCACGCGATAAAATATCTGTACCAATTAAAATACGAATGCGTTTTGATTTAAACTCGCGCATAATTTCTTCACGCTCGGGTTGTTCCAAATCGCTATGAAATGCTTTTAATGATGGTTCTATTTTCTTTAAGGTTCTTTCTAAAAGCTTTACGTTATCTTTTGTTGAAGAGAAAATAATAACCGATAAGTAATCAGGATTTTTTAAAATCTCCGTAAGTAATCTTTCTTTTTGATTATCATAAACAACATAAGCTTGCTGCACAATGTTTTCGGCAGGTTTGCTTATTGCAATGTTAACTTGTTCTGGATTTTTTGCAATGGTTTCGGCAAGTGTGCGCATTTTAGGTGGCATGGTTGCTGAAAATAAAATGGTTTGTCTGTTTGCTGGAATGTATTTAATGATGTTTTTAATATCATCTAAAAATCCCATGTCTAGCATTTTATCTGCCTCATCCAACACTAAATGTTGTAAGTGCTCAAAGTTAATATGCCCCGCTTGTAATAATGCTGTTAATCTTCCAGGAGTTGCGCAAACAATATCAACGCCTTCTCTTAATGCACGTTTTTGTTGTTCCCATACAATACCATCATTTCCACCATATATTGCAATGGAACCAACTCCACAAAAATATCCCATCCCATCAATTTGTTGATCTATTTGAATTACCAACTCACGAGTAGGGGCAATGATTAACGTGTTTAAATGTCGTGTTTCTGCCTTTAGAATATTATTCATGATCGGCAATAAGTACGCAGCAGTTTTTCCTGTACCTGTTTGTGCGCAGGCAATTAAATCTTTATTCGCTTGTATAATCGGAATAGCTTGTACTTGAATTGGTGTCGGGCTTTTATAACCCATACTGTAAAGACCTTCTAATAAAGAAGCGTCAAAATTAAAATCTTCGAATGTCAAATTATATAAATTAAAACGCTAAGTTACTTAAATTAATTTGAAAAGAAGAATAATGGAGTTTTCAATTAATTAGTAACCATTCAAAAAAAATCCGCTCAGCGTTTTAATGCATGAGCGGATTTAATAAATTAGTAGCGAGTGTTATTTCATTAGATTAATTTTCTTCGCAACACTTCCTTCAGAATTAGAAATAATTACCAAGTATAAACCTGCGCTGTAATTATTCATATCAATACTAATCATTTTCTCTTCAATCATTTTTGATGAAGTGATTTTTTCACCGTTTAATGCGTAAACAGTAATATTAGCAGTTAGGTTAGAAGTACTATTAATATTGATAGTCCCACTTGTTCCAAAAACGGTAACTGAACTTAAGTTACTTAATTTGTTTAAACCAATTCCAGGAGTTACAATAACTGATTTTGAAACACTATCAACGCAACCCGTTGTGGTTGTTACAACTAACTTGGTAGTATATGTTCCGTCGATTGCATAAGCGTGTGTAGGGTTTTGTGTGTTAGCTAAATTGCCATCTCCAAAAGTCCAGTTCCATGCTGCAATACTTCCTATCGATAGATCAGTAAAACATTTTGTTAATGCCCCGCAATCTGTTTCACTAAAATCAACAGTTGGTAAAGGAGAAACAGTAATTTGTGTACAAGACATCCCCATACAACCATCACAAGTAAATACCGTTAAACATACGTTGTAAATTCCAGGCGCAGGAAACACATGACAAGGATTTGGCGTGCCATCAAAACTTCCATCGCCAAAGTCCCAAGCGTATGAACAAACAGCTAATGGTCCCCCCATTGTAGTTGTTACAATTGGTTGAAAACATACACTTTCTTGCTCGCAAGCTGTAAATGTTGAAGCATTAATATTAACTATTGGCATTGGATTTACTGTAACTGGGAACATTGTTGTTGCAGTGTGACTGCTGTCATCAGTTACTGTTAGGCTAGCCATAAATGTTGTTGCTACAGGATACGTGTGGCAAGGAGGAATTGGTCCATGAAAAACAGGACTTCCATCACCAAAGTCCCAAGCGTAATCATTAATTGGCGCATATGTACTATGACTTCCAGCATTCATTAATTGAGCGCACTGATTTTCACAAGCTGGTGGCGCAGAAAATTGAGCAACTATTTGTTGATTTGCACCTACTGTTAATTGTAAGTCCAATGAATCCCATCCATTACCCATTCCACTGCTGCAATTTACAAGGCAACTAAACTGAACTCTTAAACGAACAGTATAGGAACCTGCTACAGTGTAATTATGTGTTGGGTTAGCTAATGCAGAAGTATCATTTGATCCTGATGCAGGGTCACCAAATGTCCATTTGTATGCGTTTACTGAACAAGTAGAATTTAATGTATTTACCACAGAATAAAATAATGTTGGAGCATTAATGTATGCGTTTGCATAAGTCATAGAAAAACTTGGTTGGCTAACGATCAAAACATTTCCTGTTGTAGTATCTGCGTTAGATGTTCCTGCATTTACTATTAATGTTACTGTATAATTGCCACTAGCAGGATAAAGATGTACTGGATTTTGAAGTGTTGAAGTTACACCATCTCCAAAATCCCAATCCCAAGTACTTACATTTCCGGTTGTAGCATCTGTAAAATGAACACTATCGCTAGGACAAACAGGCTCATCACTTGTAAATGCAGCTGTTGGAGCAATTAATGGCGCATATTGCGTGACTTTGAAATCATCAAAGGCAATATTACCAACACTTTTTGAGTAAACAAATTTTAGCCATTTACTTGTTGAAGCTAGTGCAAATTTTTGTGCTGTGCCTGTTGTAGGTAATGGATTTATGGAGTCTAAAGGAGTCCAAATTGTACTATCTAAACTTTCATAAATATAAAACTCACTTATTGCGTCAGTACTTTGACCTTTTAGCCAAAAAGTTAGGGTGTCGTTTCCAGCTGCAAATTGAGGAGTAATTACTGTGGCACCATTAACCCCAAATTTGTAAGAATTTGGACCACTAGTTCCAGATGACGCTGCCGTTGTATAATTGCCATTGTAAGAGGTGTACCAGCCAACTGGAGCAGGTCCTACTGCAGGGTATGCCGTAAAGTCTTCTTGCAATAAGATAGTTTGGGCAAAACTGCCAAGACTCATTGCCGTAAAAATAGAAAGTAAAAGTTTTTTCATGTAATTTTTTTTAATTAACGCTAAGATAACATTATTCATGAGATTTTAACTTACATTATTTAAAAATTGTTGAAAACTGAATTCGAATACAAAACACTTAATCTACATTAAGAACATTTCTTAACCTACTTCATTTTATTCGTATTGTTTATGGCGCACCTTTGTATTCTAAATTTAAAACATAAACAAAATGAACACTTATTCAATCGATCCAATGCACTCAGAAGTTTCCTTTAAAGTGAAACATTTAATGATTAGTACTGTAACAGGTAACTTCGCAAAGTTTAATGCAAACATGCAGGCAGCTAACGAAGATTTATCAGATGCGAAAATTTCATTTGAAGCAGATATTGATAGCGTTAACACAAGTAACGAACAACGTGATGGACATTTAAAAGGCGCTGACTTTTTTGATTCAGCAAATCACCCGAAATTAAGTTTTGTTTCTACTTCTTTTACTAAAAAAGATGGTTCTAATTATGTATTAGAAGGAAACTTAAGTTTAAGAGGAAATACAAAACCAATTAAAATGGATGTTGAATATTTCGGCAAAATGACTGATTTTTATGGAAACGAAAAACATGGTTTTGAAATCTCAGGAAAAATTAGCCGTAAAGAATTTGGCTTAGAGTGGAGCGCAGTAACTGAAGCAGGCGGAGTAGTAGTTTCAGATGAAGTGAAATTACATGTGAATGCTCAGTTCCAAAAAAACTAATTGCTATTTTTAGCAAAGAAAAAGAATAATGAATTGTCAGTTCGAGCGCAGTCGAGAAGTGGGGTGAAATCGAAATCGCGTTAAATTTGTCTCGACTGCGCTCGACTTGACATTTATTATTTGTGGAGATTTTAAAAACAACATACAATGAAAGAATTAAAAAAAATAAAATTCATCTTCAATCGCCCCGAAAGACCAGGAATGGTTGGTGATGGATTTAGAGTTTATAATTATTTCCCAAGTGGAAATAATATCAGGAAAGAAGTAAGTCCATTTTTAATGTTGGATTTTGGCGCATCATTTTATTTTCCTCCAAGTGATACACCGCGTGGTGTTGATGTACATCCACATCGTGGATTTGAAACAGTAACTATTGCTTATAAAGGAGCTGTAGCACATCATGATAGCGCTGGGAATAGTGGTATCATAAATTCAGGTGATGTGCAGTGGATGACAGCAGGTTCTGGTATTTTACATAAGGAATATCACGAACAAAATTGGTCTAAAAAAGGTGGTGATTTTGAAATGATACAGCTGTGGGTTAATTTACCTAAGGCTCATAAAATGACTCCTCCAAAATATCAGGAGCTAACTGCGGCTAACATGCCTAAAGTTATTTTGCCTGATGCAAAGGGGCAAGTAAACGTAATAGCGGGCGACTTTAACGGAACAAAAGGAGCAGCAACAACATTTACTCCAGTAAATTTATTCGACATGAAATTAAAAGCTGGCGCTGAAATTGATTTTACAACACCGCTTACACATAATACAACACTTTTAGTAATTGAAGGTGAAATAACTGTGAATGGAGAAAAAGCGGGGCAACATGATTTTGTTTTATTTAGAGATAATGCTGAAGGCATTTCTATAAAAGCAAATGAAGATGCAGTACTTTTAGTTTTAAGTGGAGAACCAATTGATGAACCAATTGCTCAATATGGTCCATTCGTTATGAACACACAACAAGAATTAATGGAAGCAATTGACGATTTTAATTCGGGCAAGTTTGGGAAGTTGGTTTAAAATCCTTTTTGGTGGCTTCGAGTGCCTCAGCCACCAACATCGATGAAGAATGATTTTCGTTCCTTGTTTACTTTGAATTTTAGTTGGCGGAAAAGTTTATATTTGCTATATCTTGTAGGGTGAGGCCAACAAAAAGTATCAAGAAAATTGAGGGACGCTTATTAATAATCCTTTGTTAATAACAATCTCTATCTTGTAAAAATCTACTTTTCCTATTAGCTATTTTTACAGAAATATACTCTGTACTATGGCATACACCGATTTAAAAGAAGAATTAGCAAAAATATTGAACGAAGATTTTAATAATCGTCAATCTTTGCAAGAGGTTCGTCGTAATGTATTCTTAAATTCTGAAAGCAGTAAAAAGCAACAAGAGATTATTGCAGAGAAAGAATCTAAGTTATATGAACTTCGTACATCTGTTTCTAAAATAGAATCTGAAGTAAGTTCAAAGGCTTCTGAATTAGAGCAGGTGCAGGCTCAATTAAAACAACAAACTTTAGAAGCTGAAGAAAAAGAAAATGGGTTTCTTGATTTAATCAATGAGCTTAAATCTCAAATAACAAATCTTCAAAATGAGTCAGCATCCCTTTCTTCATTTAAAGATGAGGCAAACAACCTTTCTATTCAAAATGCTGATTACGCTTCAAAAATTCGCGAGTTAATTTTCCACATTGATGCGCAAAATACTACTCAAGAAAATTTAGAGAAAGAAATTTCTTCATTAAAAGGGAAATTAAACTCAAGCGATGCTGAGAAAACACAATTGTCTTTATCACTTTCTGGAACATCAGTAAAGGATGAAGAAATTACTGCGTTAAACGAAGAGTTACAATCAACAAAACAAAAAGTAGTTTTATTAGAAACTCAAATTAAAACTGCTGGTGAGTTAATTGATGCTCAAAATAAATCCATCTCTAATTTAGAAAATATTAATCTTGAATTAAAGAATGAATTAAGCAATGCGTTTAAAGATTATAGCATGGAGAACGAATTGTTAATTCGTGATAATGCTGAATTGATTTCTGATATCGATTTATTAAGATTAGAAAACGAAGACTTACTTTCTAATAAATTAGAAGCAAAGTCTGAAGAGCTAATTAAATTATTAAGTCAGTTAAATATTAAAGAAACATTAATTTTAAGTTTGATTGATGAGAAAGCTGCATTATTAAGCTTGGTTGATGACTTAAAAAGTAATTCATCTAATTCAAATGAATTAAGCGCTTCTATTTCATCGTTGAATTCAGAAATTACAGCTTTAACAAATCAAATTTCTGAGCTAAAAAATTCATCTAAACTTAACATTGAGGCCTTAGAATTTGAAAAGAGCAATTTAAACCTAACAATTGTTGATTTACAAACTCAGTTAAAGGATTTAGAAAGTAATCAAGTAAACTCTGAATCGTCTAAAGATGAGGCTTTTATCGATAAATTGTTTAAGCAAATCGATCTATTAAACGACGAAAAACTGACTTTAGAAACGGATAATGAAGAGGCAAAAAGCGCTTTAAACGAATTACAAACTAAATACGAAGGTTTGTCTCAAGTGATTGAAAATCAAAAACTTGACATGTCGGACTTGGAAGAACGGAATAAACAGATTAAATTAGCAACCACATTGGCAGTTTCAGGTAAGGATAAAACCGGCTTGAAATTGAAAATTAATGAGTTAGTGCGGGAAATAGATAAATGTATTGCATTACTCAGTGTTTAAATTTTATTAAAGATCAATTTACAATAGATTAATGAGCGAAGTTTCTCTTAAGATAGAAATAGCAAATAAAGAATACCCGCTGAAGGTGACTAAAGAGGACGCGGATATTATTGAAAAAGCAGCTTCATTAATTAAAGGAAAGATAGCTGAGTTCGACAAAGCTTATACTGTTCCAGATAAGAAAGATGTGTTGGCGATGGTTTTTTTGCAAACGGTAAGTGAGTACATGAAGCAAGACCAAAAGAAAACAGAAGAAATATCTAGATTACAGGGACTGTTGGACGAATTAAACGAAATGATTAAGCAGCATCAGCAAAAAGTAGGTCAGTAAAATTTTTATACAAGGTATTCTCCCGCATAGGTATTATCGCGCTTTGGCGTAATAATGTTTATGCGTTTTTTTATATATAAATAACACAAATAGTAACATGGATTTAATATTAGCAATCATCATCATCGGCGTAGCCTTAATAGGCGGAGTTGTTGCTGGGTTTATACTTGCCAATTCTAAGCTGAATAAATCAGCTGTGATGCAAAAGGATAACCTTATAAAAGAAGCAGAAGTTAAAACGGAAGCAGTTAAACAAGAAAAAATTCTTCAAGCAAAGGAAAAATTCCTTCAACTAAAATCGGAACACGATAAAACGATTGCTCAAAAGAATAATGAAATTCTTAAAAACGAGCAACGTATTAAACAAAAGGACCAAGAATTAGCGAAGAAGTTGGAAGATACACAACGTAAATTGCAAGAGGTTGATGGTGTAAAACAACAATTGGCTCAACAATTAGATATTGCAGCTAAGAAACAAGAGGAATTGGAAAAAGTTCATAAGCGCCACTTAGAGCAATTAGAAGTTATTTCTGGTTTAAAAGCAGATGATGCAAAAGCACAATTAGTTGAAACAGTTAAAGCGGAAGCAAAAACAGAAGCAATGTCCTTTATTAAAGACATTATGGATGAAGCTAAACTTACTGCAAACAAAGAAGCTAAGAAAATCGTTATCCAATCGATACAACGTGTAGCAACTGAGCAAGCAATTGAAAACTCAGTTACTGTGTTTAACATCGAAAACGACGAAGTTAAAGGCCGTATCATTGGTCGTGAAGGACGTAACATTCGTGCCTTTGAAGCTGCAACAGGAGTAGAGGTTATTGTAGATGATACTCCGGAAGCAATTATTTTCTCTTGTTTTGATCCAATCAGAAGAGAGATTGCACGTTTAGCTTTACACATGTTGGTTACTGATGGTCGTATTCACCCTGCACGTATTGAAGAAGTGGTGGAGAAGGTAAAGAAACAATTAGAGGAAGAAATTATTGAAACAGGTAAACGTACTTGTATCGACTTAGGAATTCATGGTTTACATCCTGAATTAATTCGTATGGTTGGTCGTATGAAATACCGTTCATCTTACGGACAAAATTTATTACAACATAGCCGTGAGGTTGCTAACCTTTGTGCTATAATGGCTGCTGAGTTAGGCTTAAACGTAAAAGTTGCTAAGCGTGCAGGTTTGTTACATGATATTGGAAAAGTACCAGATGATGAACCAGAATTGCCTCATGCTATTTTAGGTATGAAGTTAGCTGAGAAATACAAAGAGAAACCAGAAGTTTGTAATGCAATTGGAGCCCATCATGATGAGATTGAAATGACATCAATGATATCTCCAATCATTCAAGTGTGTGATGCTATTTCAGGTGCTCGTCCAGGTGCGCGTCGTGAGGTTGCTGAGCAATACATGAAACGTTTAAAAGATTTAGAAAGTTTAGCTTTATCATACCAAGGTGTTGAAAAAACATACGCGATACAAGCAGGTAGAGAGTTGCGTGTAATTGTATCAAGCGATAAAGTAAATGATCAATCAGCTGAGCAATTAGCATTTGATATCTCTCAAAAAATACAAACTGAAATGACTTACCCTGGTCAAATTAAGGTAACTGTAATTAGAGAAACAAGAGCTACAGGCTACGCGAAATAAAGATTGTAAATCCATTTATAATAGAAACACGCTTCAGGAATGGGGCGTGTTTTTTGATAAATATTCCCCATTAACAACTCAATAACAAATATTTGGCATTTTTTTTGTTATCTTAGTTCACTAAAATTAACCCCATGAAAAAGTCATACATCACTTCATTATTATTACTGCTATGCTTAACAAGCTTTTCTCAAGTAGC
The DNA here is from genome assembly GCA_016702705.1 of Bacteroidota bacterium. GTDB lineage: Bacteria > Bacteroidota > Bacteroidia > B-17B0 > Aurantibacillaceae > JADJDM01. The sequence goes on from JADJDM010000029.1 coordinate 33,079, forward strand.
TAATACCCCTCAAAACTGGGATTATGAAGTAAGAGGAAAGCATAATAGCTCAATTAAAATAGATAAATTAAAGGAAGCTAAAACCATGAGTGATATTATGGCTAATTACCCAGTGTTATGGATCTAACAGCTATAAATCGGTTGAACTTAGCGTTACATGCAATGGTAAAACCATTAAAACATATAGCGAAAATGAAGTGTTAACCGAAGAGCAAAAGATTTATTAGCAAAAGCTGATTTAAGTACTGATGTTGTAATAAATATTAACTACAATTGCAAAAATGCAGTTATGGAAAATATAGAATCAAGCAAAATGCATTACGTTACAACTGTTGTTCCTGAAGTTGAAGCTGAATACCTGAGCGGGGCAGAAGAATTGAAACTTTATATTAAAGCGAATGCAATAGATGTTATTACATTGGATAATCCACAGCAAATGATGAGAGCCTTGGTGAAATTTAATGTGAACGAAGAGGGTGAAGTTTCGGATGTTATTATTTCTAAAACATCTGGCGATGAAAAAATAGATAAATTATTGTTAGAAGCAGTAAGTAAAATGCCAAGATGGAAACCTGCTACAAATGCTGATGGCACAAGGGTTAAACAAGGTTTTGAGTTTAGTCTTAATACACCAAATTTAGGTGGTTGCTAATAATTGTTGAAGGATTTATAAATAAAAAAGCCCTCCGAATACTCGGAGGGCTTTTTTATTTAAATTAAGATTATTTATCTAGTACAATTTTCTTTATCACTGTCCCTTTACTTGATTTTAGTTTCATCATGTACAAACCACTTGCTTGGTTACTAATATCAATATTCACACTTTTTGTATTCGTAATAGTTTTTGAGTATACTTCACGTCCCATTAAATCAACAATACTTATTTGGAATGTTTCATTTTCAGGTAAGCTTACTGTATAAAGTCCAGTACTTGGGTTAGGGTAGATGCTTATTTCGTTTGTATTATCTAATTCATTTACCCCAACTCCTGCAACACATGATATAATTGCTTTCCAGCCTAAAGCGCTTACACCTTCATCTGCATGAAACTTAAATGTTAATGCCCCGCTACTATGGCTTGATGTAATTGAACCTGGTGAGTTTACACCACAATAAGTTCCTATTGCGCCTGATAGTATGTTTGGTCCATTAAAAATTCTTAAATAATCGTAACCACAATTGGTAAAGTCTTCCAATTCAAATTCGGTAAAATCAACTTTAATTTTATCACTTGCATTTACAGGATAAAATGTTTTTGTGAAATCAGTATTGTCGTTGTACGAATTTTCTATTCCTTGGTCATAAAACAAGGCATTACAATTTGTAACGGCAGTATTATTATTCATTATAACAATGTATCCAACAATGTATTGTTTAGTAATATAGGTAGAATCCAATCCATCGCTAATACTAAACTTTAGACTAATAGCTGTTCCAAGCGGCGTGTTTGCCGCTACACTAAAATTAAAAACAAGAGGAATACTTTGATTGGTATTAATTACACCCGCAGCAATTGGAGTAGTGTTTATTGTAACATAACCGCTATTTGCACCAGTTGCGGAGCACGTTACAATGGCATTGTTTGAATTGGTTTGACCAAAGTTTGCAGCATCTATATTAACATCAGCCGACTCATTAGCTTCAATAAATCCGTTGGCATTATCGTCATTACTTAGTGAAGTGTAAATAAGATTTAATGATGGACCGGCTACGCCACTTCCCAATTTATAATTCATAATTGCACCTTCTGGGCCAATGTCCCACACTCTTAAACCACTTGGGTCTCCATTATAAAAATTGGAATTAGGAAGTGTATTTACAGAAAACTCTTGATTAAAGCTTTGTTTAAAGCAGGTTTGCAAATGCCCAGAATTGTCATTGTTTGCGTGTTCTAAAAATACTTCATGATGCATGCTTTGATTATTCCCATTTCTATCTACATGCCAAATGGTTAGGCCATCATCATGATTGGCAGTACTTCTTCCAACTCGTAATTTACTTTCAAGCAAGAAAAATTCATTTGTATCGTTTAAGTTTCTGTACTTAAAACAAGTTATAGAGTTTGCAGTGTCTATATTAATTCCATTATAATTAGTAACATCAACAACTCTTCCCCAACCTGCATTACTTCTAAATAATGGGTTAGGAGGCACAGGATTTATTGGGTCTCCATAATAACACATAATGTCAAAACTTCCAATGCCATCTGGACCATTGGTGTTGGTGTATTTATAAGTATCAGGCCATTTCCCAATCATGTGTCCATTTTCGTGCGCAACTACTGCTAACTCTAATGGATCGTTGGCAGGCGAACAATTGTAGTCGTCTGAAAAAACTCCATCAGCATTAAATCCACCATAATTTCCTTTGTGAAACCACATGCCCTCTGCCCAAGTTGGCGGATGACCTGTGTACATTAAATTTATTGCTTGTATGCTTCCATCGGTATTAATACTTAAGGTAGAAAAATCAAAACCTTGTGCATCAATCCACGCTAATGCTTGCCCTAATATTTGCTGAGCACCTTGTGCATAAGGCATTGCATCGTATTGAGCAAATGTTAGTGGAGCACGGTAATAACCATAAACCACATTTTCATAATCAACTAAGCCACCAGAAATATCCGAGTAATAAGTTCTCAATGAACCATTATTTCCATTATTCGAATAATTCATGTCGTTGCAAAACGCAATAAATTCCGACATTGGTAATGTACCCACTTCATCAGAAAAATCAACAACAATACATAAACCTTTAATTTGCCCCGATACTTGATGTACAGGTGTTCCGGCGATAGATTGGTCAATTGTATGTTGAGCTGTTTTTTGAGTATTTGGATTTACTTTGTTTACACCAAGTTTGTTTTTGTTTTCATTAATTATTTGCAAGCGCGCTTTTTCATTAATGTCTATATGTTTTGGGAAATTTAAGTCTGTTTTTAGGGATGCGGTATTTTGTGTGTTACCTTTATAAACAATGCCACAAGAAATGAGTTCCGAATTATTATTTGAGAGTTTTGCATAACAAATCCAGTTTGTTTTTTTATCTCTTATTAAGGTATATCCATCAAGGCTTTCGGCCCGCATGTAGTATTCTGTACCAAAAAGTTTTAAGTCAACACTGCTACCATCGGGTTGTTTAAAGGATTTTATTTCGCCGTTAAAAACACTTGCTTTTAAAGAAAAAGCTAAAAATAGCGTACTAATAAATAGAATAATTTTTTTCATTCAGCTAAGGCTTAAAATATGTAATGAAGATACTAAAATAATAGTAACTTTGAAATAATAATTTGTTTTATGGAATCTAAAAAGCCTTTTTTTATTACGCTGATATTTTCAGTTTTGTTATTGTCGATTTTATCGATTGTTATCTACAATATAAATGAAACAAAAAAGGAGCGTGAAGCAAAAATCCAAACCTTAGAGGCGTATTTGGTTAATGAAGGAAATACTATAGTAAAAGTTTCAAAAACACGTGATTCTTTATCGGGGCAACTAAATTATTTTAAAAAGTATGAATCATTAGTTGACGCTACTTTTTTTAGAGATAGTACAAGTCATTCGTTAAAATACAAGGCAGGAGATGTGGTTCTTTTAAAACCTGACAGTTCAAAAGCAGTTATAAAAGAAATAATTATTGGTGGAACTCAGTTTGAGTATTACATAAAGTACAAAGTGATTTTAAAAGATCGTTCTCAATTAGAAATCACACCTGAGTTGTTGTATTAAAATTATAATTCTTGATTATACATTTTTAATTGGTTAAAGTGCTTCACGATTTCATATCTTTATTTTACCCAGCTGTTTGCGCAGCTTGTGGTGATTCATTATTTAAACATGAATCGGTGATTTGCAATAAGTGTTATGTAACTTTACCTCAAAGTAATTACCATAAAAATCCAAACAATCCTTTAGCAACTGTTTTAAAAGGTCGTTTTCCTTTTATGGAGGCAAGTGCTTTTTATTTGTTTAAAAAGGGGAGTAGAGTTCAAAAACTATTGCATCAATTAAAATACAAAAACCGACCTGATATTGGTGTGTTAATTGGAGAATGGATGGCAGAAGGAATGAAAGAAAGCACTTTTGCGAAAGCAGATATGATTTTACCAATTCCATTGCACCCAAAACGACAACTAAAGCGGGGCTATAATCAAAGTACACAATTAGCAAATGGAATGGGTAATAAATTATCAATTCCAGTATTAGAAGATGTGTTGTATAGAAAAGCGGCAACTAAAACACAAACAAAAAAAGGTAAATCAGATAGATGGGATAATGTAGAAGAAATATTTGATGTTTATCCTGAAGCTAATTTGGAAGGAAAGAAAGTTATATTAATTGATGATGTAATTACTACAGGCTCCACCATTGAGGCCTGTGCCAATGCCATTCATAAACATAAGAACGTACAATTATATATCCTTTCAATGGCTTTTGCAGAGCTGTAAGTCGACTTTTTAAACCCAACTATTTTGACTAAATTTGTTAATATGGGAAAATTAAAGTTTAGTTTGTTTTTAATTACGTTGTTTGTTTTATTGAATAATTTTTCAATAAAAGCGCAAGCGGATACAACAAAAATTTTAGATCAATTAAAATCAATAAATGCTTTATTGCAAACTAATACGGATACATGCAGAAGTCTTATCTATTCTAATTTAGCTGCGAGTAAAAAAATATCATTCAATAAAGGTATTGTGCGAAATTTACTTGCACTTACTCAATATTATTCCTTCAAAGGTTATCGAGATTCTTCCTTAGCCATCATTCCCGAATTAGAAAAGGAGTCTGCTAAAAGTAAAGATGTTTATTTGAGGGTGAGTGCAAAATTAAAATGCGCAATTATTTACAGCGATTTTGGAAACTTTGCACAAGCAACTAAAAAGGCATTAGAAGCGCAGGTATTAGCTGATTCGATTAGCGACCATAAATTGCTTTCAAAAATTTATCATGATTTAGGATTTATTTATAATAATAAGCAACTGCTTCCTTCAGCACTTAATTACTTTAAAAAGAGTTTAGAAGAAGCCTATTTAGCAAAAGATACTTTTTCAATTGCAAATACTTCGGCGCGAATAGGTGGTGTTTTTAATGATATGAAAAGAGGCGATTCTGGATTTGTGTATAATTCTAAATCTCTTTATTATTTCGAAAAGATAGGGATGAAGCGTGGGATTGGAGTTGCTTACAACAACTTAGCTGGTTCAGCAGACTTAATGAAAAATTATGCAAAATCATTAGAATACTATAATAAAGCTTTAGAAATAAGGACTGCTTTAGGTGATGAATATGCAATAACCATTCTTAAGTTTAACCTTGGTACAACTAATTATGAATTAAAAAAATATGCATTAGCAAAGGTTTATTTTTTAGATGTATTGAATAGAGCAAAAGAGGAAAGTAATTATGATATGTTGATGAACACTTATAAGCAACTAACTGTGATTGCACGTGAAACCAATGATGGCAATGCATATATGGAATATGCAGGTTCATATATACAATTAAAAGATAGTATTACTGCGGCTGAAAATTTAAAGTCAATATCTGAATTGCAAAATAAATACGAATCGGAGAAAAACGAAAAAAATATTTTGTTATTAAAGAAGGAAAATGAAAAGAAGGATGCCTTACATAAGGTAGAAAGAAAAAATAAATTTATTGTGATTTTCTCTTCCATCTTTATTTTACTTATAATGGGGATATTCGCTCGCATTGTATGGAAGCGATATAAAATAACAATTAAACAGAAAAATATTATTGAGAAGCAGAAACAACAAACCGAATATCAAAAGGTACTAATTGAAGAAAAGCAAAAGGAGGTAATGGATTCGATTAGTTATGCCAAACGATTGCAAGATGCAATTTTGCCTTCTTCGGCACATTGGAAAAAATGTATTCCAAATGGTTTTGTTTTGTACAAACCAAAAGATATTGTTGCTGGGGATTTTTATTGGTTGGAACTTGCAAAGGAAATTGATAAAGATGGTGAAGAAAATGAATTGCTTCTGCTAGCAGCTGCTGACTGTACAGGGCATGGTGTGCCAGGTGCAATGGTTAGTGTAGTTTGTTCTAATGCACTTAATCGTGCCGTAAAGGAATTTAAATTAAAAGACCCAGCACTTATTTTAAATAAAGTACGTGAATTGGTTATCGAAACCTTTGAGCGTAGCGAAAGTGAAGTAAAAGATGGAATGGATATTTCGCTTTGTGTGATAAATAAAAAGGAGAAAGTACTAAAATGGGCAGGTGCAAATAACCCACTTTGGATAATAAAACACAACACTGCTGAAATTATTGAATATACTGCTGATAAAATGCCAATAGGTAAATACGCAGAGGAAAAAAGTTTTACAACCCATGAAATAAGTTTAGAGTTTGGAGATAAACTTTATCTATTCACCGATGGTTTTGCCGATCAGTTTGGAGGGCCAAAAGGAAAGAAATTCAAATACAAACAATTCCATGATTTAGTACTTGCAATTAATTCTTTAGATTTCGTTTCTCAAAAAGCAGAGTTAGATAAGAGTATAGAATTGTGGCGTGGGGAGTTAGAGCAGGTAGATGATATTTGCGTTATTGGAATTGGTGTATAACAAAAAAGCTCCATTTTTAGTGGAGCTTTTTAAATTTTATTTTTTCTTAATTCACAAAAACCAATTTATTCTCAAACATATCTAATTTAATATGTTGTTCTTTTTTGATTTTACCAGCAAGTATTTCTTTCGATAACTCGTTTAACACTTGTTTCTGAATTACACGTTTTACAGGACGCGCACCAAATTGTGGGTCGAAACCAAGTTGTGATAACCAATCTATCGCTTCTTCTGTAACTGTCATGTGTATATGTTGTTCAGCTAAACTTTTGATTACATAATTTAATTGTATTTCTACAATTTTATTCATGTTCTCTCTTGTTAAAGGCTCAAACATAATTACTTCATCAATACGATTTAAAAATTCAGGGCGAATGCTTTTCTTTAATTGTTCATAAACCTGATTTTTTGTTTTCGCCAACACTTCATCTCTATTTGCTTCAGTTAAGTTCTCAAAATTTTCTTGTATCAAATGTGACCCAATATTTGAAGTCATAATGATGATAGTATTTTTGAAGTTAACTGTTCTTCCTTTGTTATCAGTTAATCGACCGTCATCTAGCACTTGCAATAAAATGTTGAATACATCTGGGTGAGCCTTTTCAATTTCATCTAATAACACAACACTGTATGGCTTTCTTCTTACCGCTTCTGTTAATTGCCCACCTTCTTCGTAACCAACATATCCCGGAGGCGCTCCAACTAATCTGCTTACTGCATGTCTTTCTTGGTACTCACTCATGTCGATTCGAGTTAATGCAGCATCATTGTTGAATAAGAATTCTGCTAATGCTTTTGCTAGTTCGGTTTTACCTACACCAGTTGTTCCAAGGAAGATGAAAGAACCAATTGGTTTTTTGCTATCCTGTAATCCTGCACGGCTTCTTCTAACTGCATCCGAAATACTTGCTATAGCTTCTTCTTGTCCGATTACACGTTTGTGTAATTCATCTTCTAAATGCAATAGTTTTTCTCTTTCACTTTGTAGCATACGGGTTACAGGTATACCTGTCCAAGCGCTAATTACATCTGCTATATCTTCACTATCAACTTCTTCTTTTAGTAATTGAGAACCACTATCTTTTGATGTAGTAAGATTAGTTTCAAGTTCTTTTAATTTTTCTTCCGCTTCCTTTACTTTACCATAACGTAACTCAGCAACTTTACCATAATCACCATTCTTTTCTGCAACAGTAGCTTCGTGTTTATAGTTTTCAATTTCAAGTTTCAATTTTTGAACGTTTTCGATTAATTCTTTTTCGCCTTGCCAACGTGCTTTTAATTCGGTACGTTTATCGTTTAGTTCAGAAAGATCTTTATTTAAAATTTCTACTTTTTTATTTTCATTTTCACGCTTCATTGCCTCACGCTCAATCTCCAACTGCATTATCTGACGCTCGATTGCATCTAATTCAATTGGCATTGAGTTAATTTGCATTCTTAATTTAGAAGCAGCTTCATCAATTAAGTCGATTGCTTTATCCGGCAAGAATCTATCTGAAATATAACGTTGAGATAACTCAACAGCTGCAATAATTGCTTCATCCTTTATACGAACTTTATGATGTGCTTCGTATTTCTCTTTAATTCCACGTAATATGGAGATGGCATCTTCTGCACTTGGTTCATCCACCAATACCTTTTGAAAACGACGTTCTAAGGCTTTATCTTTTTCAAAATACTTTTGATATTCGTTTAATGTTGTTGCGCCAATTGCTCTTAATTCGCCACGAGCTAATGCAGGTTTTAAAATGTTAGCTGCATCCATTGCGCCTTCACCACCGCCTCCTGCGCCAACTAGGGTATGTATCTCATCAATAAAGAGAACGATTTCTCCGTTTGCCCCTGTAACTTCTTTTACTACCGATTTTAAACGCTCTTCAAATTCACCTTTGTATTTAGCACCGGCAATTAAAGCACCCATATCTAGTGAGAAGATTTGTTTGCTTTTTAGATTCTCAGGAACATCACCATTATTAATACGATGCGCTAAACCTTCTGCAATAGCTGTTTTACCAACACCTGGCTCACCAACTAAAATTGGGTTGTTCTTAGTACGTCGTGAAAGAATTTGTAATACACGTCGAATTTCTTCATCTCGTCCAATAACAGGGTCGAGTTTGCCTTTTTTAGCTTGCTCGTTTAAGTTAACTGCATATTTATTTAATGCATTGTATGTGTCTTCTTGTGTTTGACTTGTAACTTTGCTTCCTTTACGTAATTCGTTAATGGCTGCCTTTAAATCTTTTTCGTTAAAGCCAACATCTTTCATCATTTTAGAAACACTATCACCACTTGCTAAAATTCCAATTAAAAGATGTTCGATGGAAATAAACTCATCTCCAAAATCTTTTAATGCTGAAGTTGCCTTTGCAATTGTTTGATTTGCCCCGTTTGAAAGGTAAGGTTGCCCACCACTAACTTTAGGGTAAGAGTTTACGATGCTATCTAGCGTCTTTTTAAAAACATCTTGATTAACACCAATTTTTTTAAGGATAAATGGAGTCACATTTTGATCAGCATCTAAAATAGCTTTTAAGATGTGTCCATTTTCTATGGCTTGCTGCCCGTTCATAGTAGCAATGGTTAATGCTTGTTGAACGGCTTCTTGCGATTTGATTGTAAATTTATCGAAATTCATATTTATACTATTTGTTGGTGGCTCATCACAATTTGTTCCAAGGGCTCTTAAATGTCAACTTGACTTTAAATCATTGTTTACTAGGACGAATTGGCTTAAAATTAGTGAATTATCTGACGAAATGTATGGTCGATTCTTATAAATTTCGCTGATTTTATGCCTTTGCAAATGAACAATAAGAACTTATCTTTGTTTTTGGACTTTAATTTGGCTTGGATTGATATTAGCATTTATATATTTTTTAATTTTCTCATTCTTGCTTTTGAAGAATAAGGTTTTTGAAGATGCATTTATTTCGCGTAAACAATTGGTGTTTTTGTTTGCTTTAAAAAGTGTAGGAATTATTTTTTACATCTTGGTTTTTGCAGTTGATTCATCAAAGAACTTATTTAATAGCGACACACAAAGTATAATGCACGATGCCAATCTTGTTTATGGCGCATTAAGCAAAATCCAGTCGATTATTTTAAGATGTTGTTTGGTTTTCATAGCGAATTGCAATCGGATGCCTTGTATAAAAACTATTTTAGTTTAATGGATAAATGGTCTGTTGTTGGTAATAACGATTTCTTATTAAATGATAGTAGGGGAGTAACCCGAATGAATGGTTTTTTAATGCTGTTTACTTTTGGTAAGTATGAAGCACAGGCAGTTTTTATGGTGATTCTATCTTTTATTGGAGAATGGCTGCTGTTTAAGAGTTTTAGAGAATATTTTAAAGGCAAAGAGTTTTTATTGCTCTTAATTTTATTATTTATTCCTTCTGTTTATTTTTGGACAAGTGGCGTACTTAAAGAAGCCAACGTTGTGTTTTTGCTTGGTGCTTTTATCTATAGCACTTTCAATTTATTCCTCAAGAGGGAAAGAAAACTAAAGTATATATTATTGTTTGTAATTTCTGTTTTCCTATTTGTATTTATTAAGCCTTATGTATTATTAATTGTATTTTTCCAATATTAATTTTTATTGTTATACAGAATAGAGCTTTATCGAAACCAAGCTTTATTTATGCAGTTGTTCTTACTCTTATTGTTTCATCTGGAGTTATGCTTTCAAAATTCGCATTGAAGAAAGATATTGTTTCTATTATCGTGCAACGTCAAAATGATTTTGTGAGTACTGGGTATGGTGGAGTTTTCTTTTATAAAGGCGAACAGTACGTTCGATTAGATTATGCTGACATAGAGAAAATTAAATTGGTTGACGAAAAGGAAAAACTCTATACTATTAAGCCTCACGTAAATTACATGTATTGGCAATACCCAAATTTTAAGGATACCATTTATGTGAAGGATAATAAGGATACCCTTACAGCCTATCCATTAATAAACATTACTGTACCTTCTAATTCTGCAATTACAAAGACGCGACTGAGTAATTCAATTAGTTCAGTTGTAAAAATGATTCCTGAAGCGTTAATAAATACTTTTTGTAAACCTTTCTTTATTAATGATGGAAATAAGTTCGAAACATTTGCATCTATTGAGAATGTTTTATTACTTCTGTTTTTTATACTCGCATTTTTCTATTCGGATTTTAAATCAATCAATTGGAATCTATTTTTCTGCTTAATTTCAATTGTATTCATCTCATATCTATTAATTGGTTTAACAACAACTATAAGCGGAGCAATTGTAAGATACAAAGTACCATTTCTGCCTTTTTTATGGATGATTCCTTTGCTGTTTTTAAGAGAAGAAGTTTTGAAGAAAATTCCGTTTTAAATAAAGAAATTAAGAAACAATAATCCCAACTTTACTCAAATCCTTCCAAAACTCAGGATAGGATTTATTAACTACTTCTTTATTTTCGATTGAAATAGATTTTGCTTTTAAACAAAGCGGGGCAAAACTCATTGCCATACGATGGTCGTTATAAGTAGCGATAATTGTTTCATTAGTAAAATTCACATTACTCGCCTCAAATGCTAAAGTGCTTTCTGTAGTAGTGCAGTGCACTCCAAATTTTTCAATCTCGTTTTTTAAGGCAAGTATTCGGTCGGTTTCCTTTACTTTTAATGTTTTTAATCCGCTTAAATTGGCTTTAATGCCATGCCCTATACAAGTAACAGCAATGGTTTGAGCAATATCGGGGCAATTGGTAAAGTCGTAGTTAAATTCTTTTGATTTTAATTCTGTTTTTCGAAGTATGACTTTGTTATTATTGAATATAGTTTCTATATCAAGTTCTTTATAGAGCTCAGGTAAAATAGAATCAGCTTGTAAGCTGTTTTCGAAAAGATTATCTAATTTAATTTCTAAATTTTCGGATAAGGAAACAAGACTATACCAATAGGATGCAGATGACCAATCAGATTCAATTACAAATTGTTGTTTGGCTTGTTGTTCCATTTTGCATGGTTTAACGTATATTACTTTATCTCGTAATTCAACATCAACACCAAAACGTTTTAACAAACGAATCGTCATTTCTATGTAAGGCTTAGAAACCGTTTCGCCTTTTAAATGTAAGTCGATTCCATTTTTAAATTTAGGCGCAACTAAAAGTAAAGCTGAAATAAACTGAGAGCTAACACTACTATCAATTTCTATTCCCCCGCCTTCAATTGATTTTCCTTTAATTTGTAAAGAAGGATAATTTTCTTTTTCTAAATAAGTTATTTCGGCACCCAAGGTTTTTAATGCGTTTACCAATTCACCAATTGGTCGTTGCTTCATTCTTTCTGATCCCGTAATAATTCTAGTTCCTTCTGTAATGGAAAGTAATGCAGTTAAAAACCGCATGTCTGTTCCAGCATGATGAATATCAATTGTATTTGAAACTTTGTCGTGAACTGACTGAAGCGCTTTTAAAAGTAACTGTGTGTCTTCAGATGTAGAGAGATTGGTTAATTCAATATCCACACCCAATACCTCACGACTCATAAGCATACGATTCGAAATGCTTTTGGAGCCTCCAGTATTAATTGTAGTATTGGTAAGTATTGCCGGAGCTATTATTTTGCCCATGCTTTTAATTTGGTATAATAATTAATGGCGTTCACAATTTCTTTTTCACTTACTTCCGCATCAATTCTACATTTTCCAATACCATGCAGTAAAGTAAAGAGTGATTTACCTTTTGCATTTTTCTTGTCGTTTTTGATTAAACTCAATAATATCATTATTGTTTTTTATTTTAAGTTGAACAGGTTCAAAAATATCGAAGAAGGTGTTTAGGATTTCATCTAATTGCGCTTTAGTAAGTAATTTCTTTTGAAATGAAATATGCGCTTCCATTATCATTCCCATAATAATAGCCTCACCATGCAGTAATTCATCTTTACTTCCTAGTGCTAATGCCTCAATGGCATGCCCAATGCTATGTCCAAAGTTTAATGCTTTACGTTGTTTTTTATCAAATGGGTCTAGTTTTACAATTTCGTTTTTTAAGTATATAGAGTGTGCAATTACTTGCTCCATATTATCTGTAAAATCGGTAAGGCTTAATAATTGCCAATATTTTTTATCTGCAATTAATCCCATTTTATAAGCTTCTGCCATGCCATTATATATTTGGCGTTTAGGAAGTGTTTCAATAAATTCGGTATAAACAAAAACAGCTTTTGGTTGTGTAATAGTTCCAATACTGTTTTTTATTCCTCCAAAGTCAATTCCATTTTTTCCGCCAACACTTGCATCTGCCATTGCAAGTAAAGATGTTGGAACATTAATAAAATCAATTCCTCTTTTATACACAGAGGCAATAAAGCCACCTAAATCACTAATCATTCCACCACCTAAGTTGATTAGTAATGCATTTTTATCTGCATTGCTTTCCAATAAGGTTTGCCAAATATTAGAAGCGACTTCAAGTACTTTGTTGCTTTCACCACTTTCAATTTCAAATACATTTGCATTTGCTAGTTGCGGTGCATGCTTTAGTAGTACTGGCATGCAATATTCATTGGTGTTTTCATCAGCCATAATATAATAAGCTGAGTAATTACTTTTTGCAATAAATTTGGCGAGTTGTTTTAAACTGTTCTTACCAATTTCAACATTATA
>JADJDM010000030.1 GCA_016702705.1 Bacteroidota bacterium
AATGAGTTTTAATGGAGTTTGGATTACGTTTAATGGAGAGATATACAATTATAAGGAAATTAGAAATGAATTGGTAAAATTAGGTCATAGTTTTATTGGAAATTCAGACACTGAAATTATTTTACATGCGTATGTTCAATGGGGGGTTAATTGTATTTCTAAATTAATTGGCATGTTTGCTATTGTTTTGTATGATGAAGTGAAGCAGCTTGTTTATTGCGTTAGAGATAGGGCAGGAATCAAACCTTTTTTTATTATTGGAAAGATGGTTTATTTTTTATTTGCTTCCGAATTAAAGCATTTTCATGAGCATCCAAATTTTGAAAAACGACTCAATTTAGATTCGGTAGCTTCATTTTTACAATTTGGAAATGTTCCCACACCACATTGTATTTTCGAAGATTGTTATAAACTATCTCCTGGACATTATATTGAATTCAATGTTCTACATTCAAAGTTAGATATTCATAAATATTGGGATGTTTATGATTCTTACAATAAACCTAAACTTGAAATCGATTTTGAAGAAGCGAAAAGGAAACGGAGACATTACTAAAATCTGCAGCTGATTACAGAATGGTTGCAGATGTTCCTGTTGGTGTTTTTTTAAGTGGTGGTTATGATAGCGCATGTTTAGCAGCATTATTGCAAAGTGGTCAAAATGATAAAATAAAGACCTACACAATTGCTGTTCCAGATATTGGATTAAATGAAGCCCTTATGCAAAGGATGTAGCGAAATATTTAGGAACTGATCATTATGAGTATACTTGTACTCAGTAAAAGATGCGATTGAATTAATAGATGACTTACCTTTTATTATGATGAACCTTTTGCAGATAGTAGTTCAATTCCAACAACATTGGTGTGTAAGATGGCTAGGAAAGAAGTTACCGTTGCTTTGAGTGCAGATGCGGGGGATGAGGTGTTTGCTGGATACAACCGGTATGATTATATGATGAAACACGGTAGCAAAATTAAGAATACACCTGCTTTGGTTCGTAAGCCTATTGCTGGAATAATGGATTGGGTTAACGCTGATCATATTCCGTATTTTAAAAAAAATATAATTTCCATAATCGCTATGAAAAACTAAAAGGCTTATTAAAAGAGCCTACAGATAAAAATTTAATGATGAGTTTAAGCAAACAGTTTACTGAAGAAGAGCTTAATGTGTTAAAAAAAGCATCCTCAATGCAAAAGTACAAGATACACTAGCCAAGATTTAAAAAAGAATATTACATCATTATCTTACATGATGGCTATTGATTATCAAACGTATTTAATAGATGATATTTTACAAAAAGTTGACAGAGCATCAATGACTGTGAGTTTAGAGGCACGCGAGCCTTATCTTGATCATCGCGTAATTGAATGGGCCGCTCAATTACCCGATAATTTTAAATATAGTAAAGGGGTTAAAAAGCATATTTTAAAGAAATAACCATAAATATATTCCAAAACAGATAATGGATAGACCTAAAATGGGCTTTGCAATTCCAATTGAGAATTGGATGAGGAACGAGCTTAAGGATAAGATTCATTATTATTTAGATGTAAAAAATAGAACAACAAGGCATACTAAATGCGGAAATGGTAAATGAATTTGTTACAAAATTTATGTTTGGCAAAAAAGAATACGGAATAAAAGTATGGTATTTACTTATGTTTCAAATGTGGCATGAGAAATGGATGAAAACTAAAATTTAACTTTTTTACCACTTTTAATTTCATATAAATGCCGCAAAATAAAAATTCCTGAAACAAAGAAAGGAAGTTCAGGAATTCGTAATCTTACTAATGAGCCAAAATTTGAAATTGATAAACCAACAGAAAAGCAAAAACAAGGAAAATAGCATTGAAAATAGTAACATTGGATTAATTCTTATTAAATTAATAAAACCAAATATTTTTAATTTTAAATAAAAAATTGTAAGGAAGAGTAGATAAGTATTTTCTAATGCAGACACTAACATTACTGCATTTCGTACATCCCAAATTCCAGGCCTGAATAAACCAGCAAAATTGCAACTGGAGCTTTTGCCGCTACACCACCAGCAGTTGCGTCATATTCTCCAATATCGAAACTCTTTCCTCCATAATAATCAGCTTTCATGTCTTTTTGTGTTGTTGCAGCTTTGTCTAGAACATTATCTATTTTATACTGACCTAAAGAATCATCCATTTGTTGCAATGCGTAAAAACCACAAAGCCTCCAATTGCTAATAACAATGGTGTAACCATAAAACGCAAAGTTTTGTTGCCTATTTTGGAAATTTGTTGATTACTTAACCAAAGAATAGAACCTGGTAAGATAGCGAAAAATATATAGGGTTTAATTGCGAGAATAATAAATGAAGAAATAGATAAAAAGAGCAAATTTTAAATTGAAGTTTTTTTGAATAAAAAAATGGTAAAAGGCATAAGTGTACCAACCAACCGCAGCTAAAGTAAATGAATCTTTCATGATTCCAGATCCCCAGAAAACACAAGATGGAATATAGATACATGCTATTGCTAATTCTTTTTTTAGGGAAGGAAACTGATGCAAAAAAGTTTGGTATAATTTCCAAGCGCCTGTGTAAGTAACAAAAGCAACCAATATAGAAGTACAAAAATACGAATTTGCCCCAATAAACTCAATCGGTATTAATAATCTAACTACCCAAAACGCATGATGATCCCTATGAAAATAAACTGGAATTCCCGTATCCTCATTAAAATAATTCCAAGCGTTTACACCCCCAGGATTTCCTAACCAACCTTCAATAAAATCATCCCAATTGTAAAATGCCAAATTAACATAGGCTCTGGCAGATTGAAAATAGTTAGTTGTATCTCCACCACTATAGTAAAACATATAAACGCATCCTAATGCAAATGCCCCCAAGATTTTTATCATTAATCCTTTAGTGAAATATTTGTACTCAGGATGCTCCGCAATTTTACTTTTTTCGTAAATCTTGGCCAAAAACAAAACTACGCCTAAATAGATAGGTGTAAGCAATAAATCATATATGGATAAATAGTCTTGCATTCCCCATAAAAGTAGTATTTTTAGTCTTTAATTGTATGCTAAAATCCTATTTATTCGTTTCTATTGATGGAATTGCTGATCCATTGGGGCAATCACAAATATTGCCTTATTTAATCGAATTGACTAAAAAAGGACATTCGGTTGGAATTGCTAGTGTTGAAAAGCGGGGCAATTTTGAAAGGAACCAGGAAATTGTTCAGCAACTTTGTAGAGAAAACAAAATAGAGTGGAACTATTGTTTTTACGATACAAAGGTTCCAATATACTCTCAGTACAAAAATTATAAGAATTTAAAAGCAATTGTAGCGGGGCAAGTTAAAAGTAATAACACCATTCTTCATTGTCGTAGTTATTTACCAGGTTTAATTGGTTTGGATTTTAAAAAGAAGCTTGGGACTCCATTTGTTTTTGATATGCGTGGTTTTGGGCTGATGAACGCATAGAAGGAAATATTTGGAAACTATCGAATCCTATTCATAAACGACTTTACCATTTTTTTAAAAAGAAAGAAAAAGAATTATTTCAGCAAGCCGATCAAATAGTTTCATTAACGCACAAAGCAAAAGAAATTATTTTATCATGGAATCTGGGAATTAAAGAAGACAAAATTAACGTAATTCCATGTTGTGCCGACCTTGATTTTTTTCAAAAAACAATACAAATCAAAATGATTTGAATGAATTGAAGAAGTCTCTAAATAAATATCATACTTCATTTGTTTTAAACTATAATGGCTCATTAGGCACCTGGTACATGATAGATGAAATGATGCAATTTTTTAAGGAGTTATTAGTTGTTAAAGAATCAGTATTTCTTATTGTTACAAAAGACGAACCTGAAATAGCTTTTGAGTCAGCAAAAAATCCGGAATAGATTTAAATAAAATAATTGTTCGATCTGCAACACGTGCTGAAATGCCTTCTTATATTGCTATTTCCGATGCGTCTTTATTTTTTATTCGCCCAACATTTTCTAAAAGTGCTTCGTCTCCTACCAAAATGGGAGAATTACTTTCGATGCAAGTGCCTGTTATTACTAATAAAGGAGTAGGTGATGTAGATGAAATTATTACAAAGAGTAATTGCGGAGTTTTAGTAGATGATTTTAAAACCTCTTCATATCAAAAGGCGATAAAGGAATTACTAGCTAATATTGAAATTTACAAATCAAATGCAGAAGCAACAGCAGCCAAGTATTTTGATTTAAAATCGGGATCAGAAACATATAATAAAATATATTTGTCATTTAAAAACAAGTAAACATGTCTAATTGCATTTTAATTACAGGAGGATCAGGATACATTGGTTCGCATACAATCATCGAACTATTTAATAAAGGTTTTGAAGTTGTATCGGTTGACAATCAAAGTAACTCATCTATCAACGCATACGAGAGTGTAAAAAAAATAACAGGAAAAGAAGTTAAGAATTACACAATAGATTTATGCGATCTAAATGCAACTCGAGAAGTTTTTAAAAACCACCAGTTTACTGGGATTATTCACTTTGCGGCATACAAAGCTGTTGGTGAATCGGTAGAAGAACCCTTAAAATACTATCATAATAATATTGCATCTTTAGTAAATATACTTGCTTTAAGTAAAGAGTTTGGCGTTAAGAATTTAATTTTCTCTTCTAGTTGTTCGGTTTATGGTAATGTAGAAAAACTACCTGTTGATGAAAACACCCCATTACCAAAAGCTGAGTCGCCTTATGCTTACACTAAGCAAATTGGGGAAGTAATGATTCAAGATTTTTGCAAAGTAAACCAGGAGTTTAATGCAATTGCTTTGCGATATTTTAATCCAGTTGGCGCACATCCTAGTGGGTTGAACGGAGAATCGCCAATTAATAAGCCAAATAATTTGGTTCCAATTAGAACTGGAGTTGCAATCGGGAAAATGGCTCAATTAACTGTTTATGGAGGCGATTACCCAACACGCGATGGAACATGTGTAAGAGATTATATTCATGTATCTGATATTGCAAACGCACATGTGTTGGCAATGGGTTACTTAATTCATCAAAAAAATTCAAGTAATTATGATGTGTTTAATTTAGGGACAGGCAATGGTGTTTCTGTGTTAGAGGCAATTTATGCATTTGAAAAAGTATCGGGGCAAAAATTAAATTACAAAATCGGGCCGCGAAGAGAAGGTGATGTAATTGCAGTTTATTCGGATAGCGCAAAAGTATTTAAAGCTTTAAATTGGCAATGCGAGCATGACATAGAAAGCATGATGGATACCGCTTGGAAATGGGAAAAGAGTATGGCTAATTCGTAAAGAACTGTTTTATCCACTCTAATGCATCTTCTTGTTTAGTGAAAAACTTAGTTGGACGCTCAGGCTTATTTATTTTCGAATAAAAATTCGCTAGAATAGATTGACTTATTGAGTTTATTACAAATGCATCAGCTACAGAATATGGATTGTTTTTATTCTTGTTGAGGTAATTCATTAAATCAACATTGGTATTTGTTGTAGGCTCACATAAAACCAAAACGGGTAATTTGCGGCCATCTAACTCTCTCTCTGCTTCAACCAAATCCTGTAAGTCGGGAATTTCGAAATCAATATCTTCTGCTAGTTCAACCTGGTAAAATAAATTATCTACAACCTTAAGGACGAACTTAGGTTCAAAATCATTAGATGAATCTAACTTATTTAACGACATTACTCTCATAATTGTCGATAAACTTACAAAAAGAATTTGAATTATAAAATAAAAAAATGGCTTTTTTAGTAAGCCAGATCTTCAATAAAAAAGAAAAACACTACAGCAGCAACCCATTCTTTTTTAACATTTGAGCATTCACCTATTTTACTGCCGTTTTTGTAGATGTCGCCATCGCTTTCAATTTGTCCAATTTTACTGCCATTTTTGTATACATCCCCGTCACTTTCAACTTGCCCAACTTTACTTCCATTTAAGTAAATATCTCCATCGCTCTCAATTTGTCCTTTTTTTGAACCATTTACGTATACATCCCCATCGCTTTCAATGTTTCCTTTTTTGGAGCCTCCAATATAAACATCTCCATCACTTTCAATCTCACCTTTTTGCTTCCTTTAATATAAAGACTTTGCGCATCTAATTGAGAACATAAGAATAATCCGAATACTAATAAAAAATTGCTTTCATGATTTAATGTGTTAAATGGTTAATACTACTAAGATAAGAATAATTACGAATCGTTTTACGAATATACGAATGGTACGAATATTTACGAATGTAATTGCATTAGATTAGTATATTCGTATTAATTCGTAATTCTATTCAGATATTCGTACTTAATTTGTAATCCTAATTATTTACGGAAAGATACCTCTAGGTTATGAATGTCAATCAAAGGTTTTAAAAACTCCTCTAAATCGTAAACACATAATTGAGAAGCAGCATCGCATAATGCTTTTGCAGGTTCAGGATGTGTTTCAATAAATACACCATCCACACCGCTTGCTACACCTGCTCTTGAAAGCACAGGTAAAAATTCTCTTGCCCCGCCTTTTACATCAGAACTAGGAATTCCATATTTACGTACGCAATGCGTAATGTCAAAAACAACAGGGTAACCCAAATTATTTAAATGATAAAAACTTCTTGGGTCAACAATTAAATCATTGTATCCAAAAGTATATCCACGTTCTGTTAAAATTACTTGGTCGTTACCTGAATCAATACATTTTTGCAAAGGATGTTTCATATTATCAGGAGCCAAAAACTGACCATGCTTAATATTTACAACTTTACCCATTTTTGCTGATGCTTTTAATAAATCTGATTGCATACATAAGTAAGCAGGAATTTGAATTACATCAACAACTTCTGCAGCAGCAGCAGCTTGGTCAGGGTAATGGATATCAGTTAATAATGGGAAACCAAATTGTTCTTTTACTTTAGCAAGTATAGCTGTCCCTTTAGCTAAGCCTGGACCATCATAATAACTTAAGCTACTTCTGTTATCTTTTTGGAAAGATGATTTGTAAATGATTTTTATTTTCATGCGTTCAGAAACTTCACGAAGCTTCTCAGCAGTTTTCATCATCGTTAATTCATCTTCTATAACGCAAGGTCCAGAGATTAAAAATAATTCATCAGCACCACAAGGAATATCTCCTACTTTTACAATTTTCTTAGTCATACTACAAAGATAATGATTTATGAATTACTTATTACATTTAAGGAATTGGGCACTACCTTCACTACAATTTCAGCTCCAGTAATTCCAGGTTCGCCGTCGAAATGAAATGGTCCAGCTTCATTTCTTATTAATTTAATTTCTTTGCCCGAGAAGCTTTGTATGTGTTTTGAAAGATTCGCTTTTCTTGCAAGAATTTTTCGCAGAAGCCCAATTGCTGAAGGAAGCCCAAAAGGTTTCAAAACACTAATATCAATAATTCCATCATTCATAGTAGCTTGTGGAGCAATGTAAAAATTGTTTCCATATTGCCCAGCATTTGCAAAAGCAATTAAAAAAGCATTTACATTTTCTTCTTTTCCATCTACTATCAATTTGTAGTCTTGAGCTTTGTAGGAGAAGAACTCGTTCCAATTAATTTTAATGTATGATTTTAAACCACGCTTTGTGTTAGAAGCAAACAGCGTTCCTATATGTGCATCAAAACCAACACCACTAGTACAAAAAAACGGAACCTCATTTATTAAACCCGAATCTATTTTTTTTGTTTTTCCTTTTGCAATTAAATCCAACGCACCTTTTGTATCCATTGGTACACCAATACTTCTAGCTAAACCGTTACCCGAACCAAAAGGTAAAATACCCAATGCAATATCTGTGTGGTTTACTGTTTGTGCAATTTGATTTACTGTTCCGTCTCCACCAACAGCAACAGCTATGGTATACTTACCTTCTAAAATTTGTTGTTGAATGTTTTTAAAATCATCTTTATTTTTCCAAATGATAATATCATAATTAATCTCCGAAGAAAAATGTTCCTTTATAAAAGCAGGAATATCCATTTTCTTTTTTACACCTGCTTTGGGATTAATAATAAAAACAACTTTCTTTTCCATCTTTATTTTGAAGTTGATTTTATGGGTAAACTAACATAAAAGCTTGTCCCTACATTTTGCGCAGTTTCAAACCAAATTTTTCCATCAAACGATTCTACAATATTTTTTACCATTGCAAGCCCAAGTCCCATGCCTTCCGATTTGGTAGAAAATTTGGAACAAATATTTTATCCATTGCCTCAGGGGCAATGCCTGTGCCATTATCTTTTACTTTTAGAATTACCAGTTTGTTTTTAGCGAATAGCTCAATTTCAATTTTACCCATTCTGCTTTCAGGAATGGATTGTTGAGCATTTTTAATGAGATTAGTACAAACACGAACGCATTGATCTTTATCTACTTCAACAAAGTACTTTTCGGTTGTTTTATCTATAAATGTAAGTTCGCTGTTTTCGGTTTCTTTAAACAATTCGAAGCAATTTTTTACTAATTCATTTATACAAACTAATTCAATATTAGGCGTTGGCATTTTAGCAAATGAACTAAACTCGCTTGCAATATTAGATAAAGCATCTATTTGTTCAATCAACATTTTAGATAGCTTATCAATGCGTTCTTTCATTTCTTCTGGGTCGCCACTGCTTGTACGTTGCAAATGCTGCACACTTAGTTTCATTGGCGTAAGTGGGTTCTTAATTTCATGCGCAACTTGTTTTGCCATTTCTCTCCAAGCGCTTTCACGTTCAGATTTAGCGAGTTTTTGCACACTTTCTTCCAACTGCTCAATCATTCGATTGTATTCATTAACTAACTTACCAATTTCATCTTTCTCGTTCCACATAATTGGTTCGTTGCGTTTACCAATACGCACATTACTTAAGCGTTGTTGAATTATACGCAGTGGTTTGGTAACCAAGTTAGAGATAAACAAGGCTGCAATTGTACTAAAGGCAAAAAGGATTACATAAATATTTACTAAAGCAACAATGTAAATGGATAATTCTTTTTCTAAATCATTTTGTTTAGCAAAATATGGCAGGTTAACATAAGCCAAAAGCTTTCCATTTTTATTATAAAAAGGTTGGTAAGCCGAATAATAATTTAACTCACCAACATTTTCTTTGTTTACAATATTTGTATACTTAGCAGCAATAATATTATTGTATGCTTGCGGATTCATTTTTTTGGAAATAATTCCTTCATTAAATAATCGTGGTTGCGAAGAAGCAAACATGTTTCCTTTTAAATCAAACATAGTAATGTCGGTTGCAAATACTACCGATAATTTTTTAAGAATGTAACCGGTGTAGTCTTTAAAGTTATCTGGCAAAGCATCTTGTTCGCCTAACTTTGCCTGTAATTCCTGTAATACCGAACGGGTTTTTTCATCTAACGCGCTTGTGTTTTTTTCTTCAAACTGTTTGTTGATGAAAATAAACGTACCTAAACCAAAAGCGAATAAGCATACTAATACAACAGAAACCAGCAATAATTGTATTCGTAGGTTTAATGAATTTTCTTTTTCTTGTTTGCGTGCTTGCCATTCTTTCGAATATAAAAACACCCATAAAATCAAACTGAAGAACATAAAGAAATAAGAGTTCGTTGTAAAACGTTCCCACAAACCGCTTGTTTCTTTGCTTATTACTACCGTTGTTAAATCATCAGGAAAATAAATTAAATGATAAAATCCGCCATCACTAATGGTTAGATATTCATCTTTAGTTTTTTTCCAACTATTATTAAACCCATATGCATACTTGCCAGAGCGTTCGAGCAAGCGATTATTTTTATAGATGGCATACGAATAATTGCTTAACTGGCTATTTGTTTTTACAGATTTATCAAGCAATAACTCAGGAAAACCAATAACATCTGGGCTGTTTTTTGGTTCAATCTCGAAATAAAGGAAGGCAGGTTTTTCAATTACTTTTGTGCCTGATAACAAAGGAATTTTCGCTACATAACGTAAACGATCGTTCATGTTTTGTATGTAAAACAAATCATCGCAAACAGTTTCTGCCCCGCTTAAATTTATTTGTTCATCAAAATAACTGTTGTTTTCATAATAAGGATTAGTAGTTGTAATTAAAGGGCGGCAAATCGAATCAAACAACGAAACGCCAATATTATAACGCTCCCAATAACCACCTAAATAAACTTGTCGTAAACGCTGCTCAATATCTAACGAACGAATCGGGCTTCTAAAAATCAAATTCTTTAACTGAGCATCATTTTTTATGTTTTTGCTAATATCAACAAATAAATTTTCGGCAACAGCATCTTGCTGGTCGGCCAAACGCTCTGCATATATTTTGCGGGTTTCTATCTCCTTTTCATTCTCATTTTTGTAAAACAGGTGAGATGTAATAAGTGAGAACACAACAATAAATAATAAACCGTTTGAGAATGAATAGTTTGTTTTTTTCCACTTAAATAAACTAACCATGCTGATAACCATAATGCCCCAAAACAATCTTATTAAATCTGTTTCGTTGTGTAGTGATTTGGTTATGTATAGAAGGAGAACTGTAACTGCAATGATAGTGGGCACTAACCACAAAGGGATTTTTTGTTTAATAGTTTCCCCAATAAACCTATCTACAAGTAAATAGTAGGAGAAGAAGAAAAAGCCCACGCAAACAAAAGAAATAAAACTATAGGCATCAAGACTAAAGAAATCGTTTACTTGAAAGGAGATATTAGAGTTTTCTACTAAACTATTTACAACGTTGTTTATTAAAAGAGCATAAGCAGCGAGTAAAACAACTCCGAAAAATGTATAAAATGAGGTAAATTGTAAAGATGATTTACTTAATGTAAAGTGTTTTTGAAACTGAAGTGCAATGACGAAAAAGAGAACTGTATTAATAAGAATGTCGCCTAAAAAACCAAACCAAAACGAATCTGCATTTCCAAAAGTAGTTGGATTATAAAAGCCTGTATTGTAAAAACATGCGGGAAATTGATTGAGAATCATTATCGCACGCAAGGCAATAATACTAAGAGCATAAAACAGGAGTAAACTATTTTTCGAAAAATTTTCAGCGTACTTAAAATATTCTTTTTTAAGCAAAAGAAGTAAGAAACCGAATCCAAACGCATACAATACAATAGAAATAAATAAAACTATATTGCTTTTGGAATCGAATTGCCCTTGAAAGCTTAAATAGAATAATTCTTTGCCTTCCCGATTTTTAACAGCGATGTTATTATCTGCCTTTCCTTCTTGTAGTGTGGTCCCTTCAGGAACTTCATAGTCAGTGAAAAAGTCGTTTTTTAAATATTTGTTTTGATAAGAATATTCATTTTTTATCAATATTAACGATAGAAGTTTATATTTATCGTTCGGAGCAATTGGATGTTTAACTTCTTCGTAATAACCGTTTTTCAACTTTGCAATTGGAATCTCCAAACAAACCTCTTTCATATATTCCTCTACTGAAGCGGAGTTATCGCTCCAGTAAAGTAAACTATCGTTTTGATAAACTAAATAAGCAATGCCGTCTTTCTTAAAATTATTTTTTTCATTTTCTTCAATTGAAAAAAGATTTTTTGGCGTTTGAGTTTTAAGCTTTGTGTAGTAATCACTTAGTTTGTTTTCTGCAATGATTTCTTTTTTGTGTAAAGATTTTTCAATTGCTGTTATATAGTCTTGGGGCGAACGTTGATTTAGATAATCGCTAAGTGAAGCCGCAATAAATAGCAAACAGATTCCTAACCAAGAAAAAAGGGATAGTTTTTTAAAGTAAGAAATTGCTCTTTGCATGTATTCAAAGATACTGAATATAGGACTAACTTGAAAGGATTTCTTCTACATTTACTTTGATTTTCGCTGCTATTTCATCTGTTGGCAAGTCGTTATCGTCTTTGCCAAAGGGATCTTCAATTTCCTCACTTATAAGCTCTAAGGTTGCAAAACTGTAGAAGATAAGAGCAACGAACAAAATTGCCCAGTATTTAAAATCAATTGCAAACACAACGGGCATTGTAATAACATATAGGAAAATGATTCGTTTTAAATAGAGGCTGTAAGAGTATGGAATTGGCGTTGATTTTATTCGTTCGCAAATACCTGAAACATCTGTAAATGACCTTGGCTCTTCGTTTAACAAAAGTAAATGTTCAATTTGAATCGCCCCATTTTTTTGTAATTTAGATAATTCATCGGTGATGCGTTTTGCAACATAATTGGGTTTGTGCGTTGCTTTTGCCAACTCTTCTTGTGTAAAAGAGTTGTTAAATTGTATTTCTTCTGCAATGAAATTATCTCTTAAATGTTCTTTTAAAACAAATGGGTAGTTCGATATTAACAATAAAAGTAGTTTTCTTTCTTCTTTCATTTCCTTAGGAAGAAATGTATCTATCTTAATAGATAAATTCCGAGAATTATTGAGCAGTGATCCCCAGGCTTTTCTTCCTTCCCACCATCTATCATAGGCAGTATTTATTCTGAATACCAAAAGCATCGAAAGAATAAAGCCAATCACTTGATGGAAAAAAGTGATGTTTTTTATTTGTATGTCGAAATAATTTACTTCAACAAAAACAAGTATTGCTGTAATGGAAACAAGAGCAAGTAGTGAAGGTAATAATGTCCGAAACGAATCATTTTTATGAAACGTAAATATAAATTGAAACCATGTTTTCGGGTTGTAAGTAATCATGCTATAGTTTGTTTAACATTTTAAAGTTCTACCCATTTTAAATAGATAATTTCCATTATAAAATTCTGCTGGAAAAATAATTTTTTGAAGTAGTTGTTTTAATTCTGCCTCTTGTTTTTTAGTAAAATTTTTCCCACAAACTTTATTGGATATTAGTTCAACTTTAACTCCTCCATTTTCTATAACAATAAACAAAGCTTCAAAAATAATACTATTACAACGAGCGCAACTTGTTTTTAATTTGTTTTTCTGTAAGAAGTTATTAAAATAATCGAGCGTCCATTTGTCTTCAAGATCGCTCCATTTAAGCCTTTGCTCTTTGGATAGAGAAGAATAGCTTAGTGTATCCTTTTGTTGCTGGGCGCTCACAACATTGAAGGATAACAAAATACTTATGATTAATAATAGCTTTCGCATCCAGCAAATATACACATTACAGCTTATCCTTTTAATATACCTTTTATGTATTTCTGTCTAAAATAGTTGCTTTTTGCTGGGGCGCACATTAGCTTAGCTGAAATTAAAATTGAAATAATGAAAGGTTTTTTAGCGCTAGTTGGCATTTGTGTTAGTGGAATTGTTTCCGCTCAAAGTTTATGTTCTGTTTCAAAACTAAATTCAGCAGCGCATACTCAAGCTGTTCCAAACGCTCATGTTGTATTAATGAATAAGTATGATGCAAAGTTTCATCATTTAAACATTAATGTAGAACGTACTGGCAAAACAATTAGCGGGAACGTAAGAACATTAGCACAAGTAAAGTCTTTAACACTTGATACTT
The DNA here is from genome assembly GCA_016702705.1 of Bacteroidota bacterium. Lineage (GTDB taxonomy): Bacteria > Bacteroidota > Bacteroidia > B-17B0 > Aurantibacillaceae > JADJDM01. The sequence continues at coordinate 13,461 of JADJDM010000030.1, forward strand.
TTGGCGTTGAGTTTTATAATACAATGATTATTGATTCAGCAAGAGTAAACGGCACTTTAATTACGCCTATTCGTGTGCAAGATGCAGTTAATTTTATTTTGCCAAGTGCATTGTCACAAAACGATATGATTGATGCAACAATTTATTATCATGGAACTGCACCTACAGTTAATGGCTCTGCAATTGGTGATGGTTTAAATAATGGAACTTCAGGCTCTTGGGGTAATCAAGTAACATGGAGTTTAAGCGAGCCATATTCTGCTTACGAATGGTTTCCGTGCAAACAACAGTTACAAGATAAATTAGATTCTAGTTATGTATACGTTACTACGGATTCTACAAACAAAGTAGGTTCTAATGGTTTGCTTACAAACGTTGTTACAGTTGGAAATAAGAAACGATACGAATGGAAGAACAGACATTTTATTGATTATTATTTAATTTCGATAGCAGTTGCAAAATACGTTGATTATAGTTTTTATGCACATCCTGCAGGTACAACAGACTCTATTTTAGTTCAGAATTATATTTATGATAATCCAGCAACACTGCCTAATTTTAAAACGGTTATTGATCAAACAGATGATTTAATTGAATTTTTTTCGGATAAATTCGGCCTTTACCCTTTTGCTGATGAAAAGTATGGTCATGCTATGGCTCCCTTTGGCGGAGGTATGGAGCATCAAACAATGACTTCTTTAGGAAGTTTTAATTTTGAATTGGTTGCGCATGAACTTGGACATCAATGGTGGGGAGATAATGTTACTTGCCGCACATGGAATGATATTTTCATAAACGAAGGCTTTGCTTCCTATAGCGAATATTTAGCGCTTCAACAATTTGATCCAACTAATGCAGATCCAACGATGTTACAAGTGCATACAAGTGTAATGAGTTCGCCCACTGGAAGTATTTATAATCCTGATACCACGGATATAAACAGAATATTCAGTTCAAGACTTTCATATAACAAAGGGTCGGCAATTATCCACTCTTTGCGTTTCGTAATTAACGACGACAATATGTTTTTTACTGTACTAAAAACATTTCAAAATCAATTTAAGAACAGCACAGCTTCCATTGATGATTTTAAAACTGTAGCTGAAACATTAACTGGATTAAATTTAACTCAATTTTTTAGCCAGTGGGTTTATGGAGAAGGTTATCCAACTTTTACTGTAAGATGGAATCAAATTGGAAACACCTTTTATTTAAGAAATACTGAAACTGTTTCTGCATCTTCTGTAACTCCTTTGTTTATTACCCCTTTAGAGTATAAACTAACAAGAAGTATTGGAGATACTATAATTAAATTAAACCAGAATGTTGCATTAGAAAGTTACACATTAACAATTCCCGGAACTATAACTGCAGTTACAACTGACCCTAGTAATTGGATTTTGAATAAAGGAACAGTTACAAAAGATGTAAACTTAGTTGGTATTAATGAAAACGAATCCATCGCAAATCAAATTCGTGTATATCCAAATCCAGCAACAAACTTTTTGTTTATTGATTCCTCAGTTTCTATAGAAGAGTATGAGTACCTTATTTTTGATATAACAGGAAAGTCAATTGCTAAAGGTACTCTAGGACAAAAAATAAACATTAGCGATTTAGAGAGTGGATTGTATTTTATTCAAATCACATCAAGTGAAAATGATGCTATAAAGTTTTCTAAGTTTGTAAAAAACTAATGCCAGCTTTAAAACAACAAATAAAATTAGTTCTTGAAAAAGACAAAAACTTAAAAAAATAATTTCAGTTCATGAACCTGTTCATGTTCGTAAAACGGATGATGCGTATCTTTCTTTATTGAATTCAATTGTAAGTCAACAGCTATCAGTTAAGGCGGCTGCAACAATATGGGGAAGGTTTTTGGATTTGTTTCCAAAAAAATATCCTGAAGCAAAAGTGGTTTTGAAAATGAAAGATGAAACAATGCGCGGAGCAGGGTTGTCTTTTCAAAAAGCGGGATACATAAAGAACATTGCAGAATTTTCTTTGTCAAATCCACTAGATGGGAAATCGCTTAATAAATTGGATGACGAAGCATTATTAGCTCACCTTACTCAAATAAAAGGTGTTGGTAAATGGACAGTTCAAATGATTATGATGTTTAGTTTGCAACGGTTGGATGTTTTTCCTGAGGATGATTTGGGAATTCAAAATGCCATTAAAAACCTATATGGCATCGAATCAGAGAAAAAGCAATTAAAGCAAGACATGCAGCTAATAGCCCAAAAGTGGAAACCTTACCGCACCATTGCTTGCATGTACCTTTGGAAGCACAAGGATAATAAGCCGATTAAATAAGGCGTTTCCTGAATTTCTATTTTTTAGTATCTTCGCCTTATGTTGTTTATCACCTTTCAGCTTATTGATGCAATAGATATTCTATTGGTGGCTTTTTTATTGTACCAAGTGTACAATATTGTGAAGGGAACTCCTGCGGTAAGTATTTTTACTGGAATCTTTTTTATTTACGTTGCTTGGATAGTTGTTCGTGCACTAGACATGAAATTGTTCGGCTCTATTTTGGGTAAATTTATTGATGTAGGTGTTATTGCAATCATCATAGTGTTTCAACAAGAGTTGCGTAAGTTTTTACTGTTTGTTGGAACAAATGAATTTATCAATCGTAATCGTGTATTGAAAATATTTTTCTCTTCTTCTAAAAGAAAGAAAAGGAAAAGTTTGTTGATATCAACATCAACCCAATCATTAAATCGTGTTTTCGTATGGGTGAGTCTAAAACAGGCGCGCTTATTGTATTAACAAGAAACACTGATTTAAAACTTTACATTAATACTGGTGATATTATTGATGCTGTTGTTACCGAAAGAATGTTAGAGAATATTTTCTTTAAAAATAGTCCTTTGCACGACGGGGCAGTTATTATAACGGGGAATAAAATTGTTGCAGCTCGTTGCGTTTTACCTGTTACTGAGAAAGAACAATTCCCCGCTCATTACGGAATGCGCCACAGAGCAGCTGTTGGTATTACTGAAACAACAGATGCAATTGCGGTTATCGTTTCTGAGCAAACTGGAAACGTTTCCATGTCGGTAAGTGGTGATATTAAATCGAACTTAAACCCTGAAACGCTAAAAGCATTACTCGAAAAAGAATTTTCAATTCATTAATTATGCAAGATATATTTACAACCGAAAACTTATTAAGTTTAATTCCATTAACACTAATGGAAATTTTATTGGGCATTGATAACGTTATTTTCGTTTCAATTGTTCTTAATCGTCTAGATAAAACACAGGCAAAGCGTGCAGGTTTTATTTGGATGATTGTTGGTATTATTATGCGATTGGTGTTTTTATTTATTCTTGGTTTTTTAATAAAAGGGGAGAAAGAACTGTTCACCATATTTGAGCATCCTGTTGCACTTAAGGATATTATTATGCTAGCAGGAGGTTTGTTCTTACTTATTAATTCTACACTGGAAATTCACAACAAATTGGAAGGCGAGGATCCAAACGAAGAATTGAACGTACAAAAGAAAAAGGGGAATTCATTTCGCGCAATTATGTTACAAATTATTGTAATAGATATGGTGTTTAGCATTGATGGTGTTGTTACAGCTATAGGTATGGCAAACCATATTGCAATTATGGCGATTGCTATTTCAATAAGTATGTTTGTGATGTTTTATTTTGCACCTATGATTTCTGCATTTATCCACAAGCATCCAACATTTAAAATATTGGCATTGTCTTTCTTAGTGTTGATTGCAGTATTACTTGTTGTAGATGGAGTTCATATTGAGAAAATAGAAATCCCAAAAGGTTATATCTACTTTGCAATGGCCTTTTCTTTCACTGTTGAGTTAATTAACTTAAAGGTTAGAAAGAAAACCAAACCAGTTGAATTGCGCTCTCCAAACCTGCAAGAACACCAAGAAGAAAAAAAGTAAATTTCTTTCTGTAACTTTTTTTAACAACTGCATTATATATGTAAATGTATAAAGCAGCTCTCATATTCGTTTTGTGTGCGTTCACCTTAAACAAAGGCGAATTAAACAGATATGAGAAAATATTTTCTACTGATTTTACAAATGCTTTAAGTTATTTAAACACTCATTCAAAGCAGTTTAAACAAAGCGCAAAAGCCTATGGTAATCAACCGCAGCTCCTAAGTACCATAGTGTTTCCTGAGTTGATGCGTTACTCAAACGTGAAAGATATTTTGGAGACTTCAGCATTAGAATTAGTTTACATTGAGAGTGGAAGTAGTGTTGCGGATTTTTCAATTGGACGCTTTCAAATGAAGCCATCTTTTGCAGAATCAATTGAAGAAGAAGTGAAGTCAGATGCAATTCTTAATACCAATTACAAAAAACTAAATTTTGCCGAGAAGAACTCAAAAGAGCAAAATAGAAAAGAAAGAATTGCACGCCTTCAAAACCTTGATTGGCAACTGTTGTATTTAAATGCTTTTGTTTCTGTTTGTAAGATAAAATTCAAAAATGAAAAGTTCGAAAGTACTGAGGATAGCCTGTCTTTTTATTCTTCCGCCTACAATACTGGATTTACAAAGTCTTCAGAAGAAATACGAAGTAATTGTTTAAAATGTTATTTCCCATACGGAACTAAATATAAAGGAAAACAATATTCGTATGCTGATGTTGCTTGTTATTTCAACAAATACACTTTTGGTAAAACCAAGAATTCCCCAACCCTTAAATAAACCCCTATCATGAAAACAAAAAAACAAATTGCTCTCTACGCGGGAGTAGGAATCGTCTTCATCTTATTTTTACTTGCAGCTTGCAAAAATCAAGAAACGCTTAATGCAAATAAGAATTTTTCGGTAATTCGTTCTCCTTTTCAATCGGTTAATGTAGCGTTTGCAACTTATCAAATCGACCCAACAATTGACAATGTAATTACTACACAAAGCGGAACAAAAATTACTGTTAAAGCAAATTCACTTACTGATGCAGAAGGGAACCTATTAAAAGAAAAATGTGAAATTGCTTACCGCGAGTTTATGAACGCTGCAGATATAATAGCAGCGGGCGTTCCAATGGCATATAAAAATGCAGAAGCAAATATAAATCAAAGTTTTACTTCTGCAGGAATGTTTGAAATAAAAGCAAGCCTTCCTTCAGGAAAAGAAGTTGTTTTAGCAGCGGATAAGCCGGTGAACATAGACTTAGCATCTAATGAAAAGAAGCAAGGCTATTCAAATTTTTATCTCAATCAAAAAACAGGTGCTTGGATTTATTCAGGGGAAGAGCAGGTTAAGAATAATGAAGAGAAAATTCTGTTGGCAAATAAAATAGAGAAACTGAAACGTACTAGCAGCTTTGCAGGAAAAAATTATTTCGTGCTAAATACAAGTTCTATGCTGGATATATTTTATAATGACAACCGTGATAAAATATATTCTTATTACAACATGAAAAAACCAAGGTTGCCAAAACGTTTGTTGCAGTATGGCGTTAAATCAAATAATATGTATTCTTATAATAGTGTTTTTCTAAACAAGTACGAATTACCTGCAAACATGGTAATTTGGGAGAATGTGAAAAACGTAAAATTCCCTAAATGGACAGATAATTCATACGCCGATGTAAAACAAGTGAAAGGAAACATATATGAATTAACTGTAAAGAAAAATGGCAGTGAGGAAGAATTGTTTAAAACAAAAATAAAGGCGGTCATGAGTATAAAACACATGTTCGCTTTTAAACCCGAGCATTGGAAAACAAACTATGATGAATTAATGATTGAGATAAAAAAGGACGAAGAACGTTTGGCACAAATGAATGAGGTTTTTCGCACTTTGCAAGTAAGTAGCTTTGGAGTTGATAATTGTGATAAGTTTTATAACATGCCTGAAGCCTTTGTTGTAAATGCAAGCTTTCAATTGCCAAGCAACGAAAGTTCATTTAAGCCCGAGAAAGTGTATTATGTGAGTTTGCGCGACAAGAGTTTGATTACCTATAAATACGATGATATCACAAAAATAACCCTTTGTAAAGATCCAACAGCGAGTTTAATCACTGTGTTGGCTGATAACATGATGGCAGAAGTAAGTGCACAGGATTTATTAGCAATAAAAAATAATGGAACAGGAAAACAAAATGCTTTATTTCAATTTAAAGAAAAAGCGAAGGTAAATTCAGTTGAAGATATTAAAAGAGTAATAGGTATCTGATGAAAAAAGAAGGAGAATTACAATTCGTTTATTTTAAAAAGGGTTTATTATTAAACGAATTGTATTCTCCTTTCTGATTAAAATACTTCCTTGGCAACCCTTCTAGTAGCTTCAGCTGTGCCCATTGTGTAGTAATGTAAACAAGGAACATTTGCCTTCATTAATTCTTGGCTTTGTTTAATGCACCATTGAATACCAACTTCTTTCACTTGTTTATCATCTTTACAAGCAACAACAGCTTCGTATAATTCTTGTGGAATATCAATATGAAATATTTTTGGAAGAATAGTTAATTGCTTTTTAGTATTAAACATTTTTAAACCTGGAATGATAGGAACTGTAATTCCATTATCTCTACACAGCTTTACAAAGTCGAAATATTTCTGATTATCGAAAAACATTTGAGTAACGATGTAGTTAGCACCTGCATCAATCTTAGCTTTCAACCATTTAATATCGCTAAACAAGTTTGGGGCTTCGAAGTGTTTTTCAGGATAGCCAGCAACTCCAATACAGAATTTTGTTGGCTCAACTTCTTTCATTTCCTCATCCATGAATTTACCTTGATTCATTTCATTTATTTGTTGAACTAGATCGTAAGCATAATGATGCCCGCCTGGTTCAGGAACAAATGCAGGCTCTGTTTTAATAGAGTCGCCACGTAAAGCAAGCACATTATCAATTCCTAAGAAATGTAAATCAATTAAAGCATTTTCTGTTTCTTCCTTGGTAAAACCTCCACAAATAATATGTGGAACAGCTTCAACAGGATATTTATTCATAATTGCGGCACAAATACCAACGGTACCTGGACGCTTGCGAATAGATACTTTTTCTAAATAACCACCTTCACGTTTTTTGTAAACATATTCCTCACGATGGTACGTAACGTCAACAAAAGCAGGTTTAAATTCCATTAAGGGATCTATACCATCAAAAATAGATTGAATGCTTTTTCCTTTTAAAGGAGGAAGGATCTCAATTGAAAACAAGGTTTTTTTTGTGTTGCTAAGAATTTCTGTAAGTTGCATATATTTTATAAAAGAGAACAAAAATAAGCATTGTTGCTTAATAATCCATCCGAAATCAAATAATAGTATTGATTACGAATCTTGTACGAATATACGAATCGATACTAATTAGTACGAATTGCGAGCTCTTTCCGCCCATAATCTTTGTGCTGTTGGAGTTTGCTATAAATAAATGATTAAATTTTACTAGGATTCAGTAATTTTGATGAATACACCCATGAGTTTACTAGGAGGCATATATATATTTGGACAATGGAAAATAAAATGGATTTTCTATTTTGTCCTCAGCTTTTCAATTGCGCATAAATCATTTGCTTTTGATAATGTTCAATTGCAGAAGAAAGTATTTGATTATTTAGTTAATTCTGATTTGCAAAGTGCAGACAGTGTTGTAAACAATGAGATTGTAAGTGAAAAGGCAAAAGGACAGAATTTAAATTTATTTCAACTGTATTTAATTAAAGCCAATAATCATTTGCAATTTTCATTGATAGAAGAATTTAAAATGTATACTGATAGTGCCGAATGTTTTTTGATAAAAAAATTTCCGCAGGAAAACATTTACTCTACAAAAATTTATATTAATAGGAGTAAATATTATAGTTACAAAACAAATGGTAAAGAAGCCTGTAATTGGGGAATTAAGGCTAAGAACACATGGTTAAACAAGAAAGCGGATTCAGATAAAATTGAGGCATATAAAATTTATTCTGTTTTAGGTACGGCTAGCCGAAATTACGCTAATGGGTCATATGATAACATTTTTAAATTTTTTGATACTGCCCTCGTATTGTATAACCAACAAACCCAAAAAGACCTCTATTCATTAGCTTTATTATATAAGGCAATAGCAAATGCTCATGGCGATAGATTTTCAATAGCCGAGAGAAGTAATGAGGGTAAAAAGTATCATTATGAAAAAGCAATTGAATTGTTAGAAAAGGGGTTAAGTATACTTGAAACTAGTTATAAAAACGATTTACGTGATATTGCCTCTTTCCATTCGCTACTTGGTCTTTATCATTATTATGGAAAGAATTATAAAGAGTCGATTATACAATATAATAAATCAATCAAGGTTTTCAAAGGAATTGAATCAACAAATATAAAGTTTGATTTGCTTATCCCTTCTTACATGAACACAATTAATTTGATGTGTATGACAGAAGATTCACTTCAAATTAATTACTCCGAAAAGGAGATGGAAGAAAAGTATAATTTACTAATTGAATCAGAAGAGTCTTTTGTAAATTTTGTAAGAAAAAGTAGTGATAAAGAAAAAAATGGTTTTGTAGATGTAAGTGGCATTTCTCCTTACAAATCAATTATACCAACATTATACCAATTGTATAGTAAATCAGGAAAGGAGAAATATGCTTATAAAATCTTTGAGTTTTCCGAAAAGTCAAAACAACTTCAAATTATCGCGAAACAATCAGTTCATAATGTTAAAGCTAAAAAGGATGAAAGCATTTTGAATGGAAAAGTTATGGTTGAGGATATTCAAAGTAGCATTAGTAATGATGAAGCACTAATAGAATATTTTTTAGTACAGAAGGTTTATTATTTCGATTTATATGCAATGATTATTACTAAGAACAAGTTTTCCGTCATAAAATTAAGAAATCCATTACGGGAAAATTTTCAGTTCTTAGAAAGAAACGGCTCAGTAAACTCTTGGAACACAATGAGCCTGTTTAAGGCTCAATATTATAGAAATTACAAGTTGCATCTTGAAGATATAGAACCAGTTTTGATAAATAAAATAAAAAAATTACTTATTGTACCAAGTGGAAGATCTATGGCGCTTAATTTTGAGTTGATGTTAAGTGATACTTTAGGTAATGATTACAGAAACCTTAATTATTTAATAAAGAAATATGAAATTAGGTATTTGTTTAATGCTTCTTCTATTAATCAAGAGAGCAATTATACCGATACTATTAAAACTGCGATGTTTGTTGCCCCAACATATAAAAACATTCGGTTTAGTGAAATTAAGGTACTATCAAATTATCTAACTAAATTCTCGAATAAAAACACTATCTTTTATAAAGGTGATACTATTAATAAAGAAACTATAGTAAGTAGCTTTGAAAAAAGCGACTTTTTATTTTTATGTGGGCACATGAACACTTATTATTCAGGACCACCTGAACCTTGTTTTTATTTAGAGGATTCAAAATCAGATACCGGGAAAGCCGTAATAGCACCTAAAGACTTTATAGGAAAGAACCTAAATTCAAAATTAGTTTTCATCGCAGCATGCTCTGGCAATATTGGATTTGTTGACCAAGCAGAAGGAAATTTTTCATTCGCTCATACTTTTTTTAATAGTGGAGCGAAAAGTATTATCAGTAATGTTTTTGAGTTTGATGAATATGTTGGCAAAAAAATCATTGAAGATTTCTTTCTAAATTTAAAAGAAGGAAGTACAAAATCAACTGCATTACGAGATGCTAAACTCAGTTATATAGCCCAATGCAATACAAGTAAAGAATGTAATCCTGCACTTTGGGGTTCTCTGGTAATTTACGGAAATGACAATCCATTGGTTTTTGGAAACAAGGAAAGTTACTTTAACCTTTGGACTTACGCAGCTTTAGTAATTGCAGGTTTTACTCTTGTCTATTACGCTATTCGAAAACCTCTTTATAAATGGTTGAAGCGTCGTTCTGACGTTGATTATTAGTGACTTTAAGTTGCAATAATATACTCTGCGCCTTCTCTTTTTTACCTAAGCAAAGATTAGCTATTGCCATGTTGTACTGCGCGTCGTTATAATAAACTGAGCTAGAAGTTATCTGAGTTTGATAGTTAAGTGCGTTTTCATAATTCTTCTTTATCATATTAAGTTCAGAAAGATAAAACAGTACCGTATCATTTGTGTTGGTTTGTTCAAGCTGGTTATAAAGTAATTCGGCTTTATCATAATTCCCTTTTACAAACTCACTATTAGCATTAGCTAAATTATTTATAGAACCACCCATGTAGTTCGGCATTCCAATATCTTTTATGTAGTATTTACTATAATCAGATTTGAAATAGAATAAACTTACAATAGAAAGCCCTATTAATAAAACAATTCCAGCGGCAATTTTTAAGCTAAGATTATTTTTTTTAGCAGGTTGAAATGGAGTGTTTAAATAGCTATTAATACTTTCAATATCATAATTGCAATCTTTTGCTAAATTTTTAAGTCCAATCAATCGTTCATCTTTGCCATTATATAATTTTATTTTATTAATAAACACTAAATGTTGCGAAGAATCTCCCAACATCACTAAATATTCCTGATATGTTGTATTTTCAACCATGTTATTTATAAAGATGATAAAATTTTTGACACTTTTTGCGACTTTCGCTTAATGTGTTTCTAACCGTATTGTAGCTAATATTTAACTTCACACTTATTTCCTCATTTTTATAACCTTGTAAATTTAACTCCATTATTTCCTTTTCTCGCGAGGAGGAAGCCTAATAATAATTACTTTATAAAGTTCGTTTTCAAAGGCTTTCGTTTTATCAAAACTAATAACTTTAGAAAAATGTTCTATAAATTTTAAACCTGTTTTTTTCTTGGCAATTTTATCCAAGCATCTGTGTTTTATAGCTACGTTGCAGTATGCCTTTAGTTCTTCAGGGTTATTTATTGTAATATAAGTTTCAGACTCATATATTTTTAAAAACAAGTCTTGAACCACGTCTTGAGCATCTTCCTTGTTATTTAAGTAGTAATAAGCCAATAATAGCATTTCCTTACTAAGTTGTTGGTATATGTGTTTAAATTGGTCGGAAGACATAAAACGAAATTAAAAAATATTTTAACGCGAGTAGTACAAAATTGCTTTTGCCCCGTTTATTCGTGTAAATGCATGTACTGAACTCTCAGTTCAGTATAGAGTGTTTAATTTGTATTGCTATATGGATGTTAGAAAAATTAAGAAAATAAATGATTTAATTAAAAAGCGGCATGGAAACGCCAAACAAATAGCCGAGCGTATTGAAATAAGCGAACGCACAGTTTATAAGTATATAGCTTATATGAAGGATGAATTAAAAGCGCCAATTATTTTTAATTCGTTTAAAAATAGATACGAGTTTGAAAGTAACGGGGAGATTGATATTAAATGGAAAGAGGAGTAAAACTGATAATAATTAAAATCAAATTATGAAAAACAGAAAGCTAATTGTGTATTTATTTGGGATTACCCTAATGGTAGTGTCTTGCTCCCAATCAAAAGAAGAAAAGCTTAGAGGCAATTGGTGGTATTCTGATGCTACTGGAGATATGATTAAATTCGAGGACGACAAAAATCTTTTATATATTAACGAAAAAGACAAGTCGCCATATGAAATTATAGGCGATTCATTAAAAATCACATCTAGAGATTATTTAAAGGAAATTACAGACAACTCTTTTGATGAAAACGGATTCTCAAGCGAAACAGTTGAAAAATCGTACAAAACTGCGGTTTGGATAATTAGTACACTAAATGATTCTGAACTCGTTATTAAGAATGCCGACAAAATAGGTTATTTTAAAATTGCAAAGCAGCCCGATTTTTTAGTTGGGAAATGGAAAGGTATAAAAAATGGCGAGAAAATCCGATTGAATTTTAGAATTAACAATGAATTAATCTTAAAGGAAAAGGACGAAAAGAAAGAATTTAAGTATACAATTAAGGGAAATAAAATCATATTTGATTCGGGGGAGTATGAATATACTCTGTCGAAGGATAAAAATCATTTGGAGTTAAAAGGTAATGTAGAATTTATTCTCGATAGAAAATAAAGTTGATGAGGAAGCGATATTCGTGTAACTAATAAAAATAATTATGAAGAATAAGTTAATGTTATTGGCGTTTTTTTATTTCACATCACAATCGTGTTTAAAAGCGCAAACCACTTTTTATCAGAGCGAACTTCAAGGACTTGATGGGTATTATTCCGTTGGAAGTATAATTACTAGTAAAAAAATGGGAGAAAAGAAAATGTATTATAACTTGAAGGAAAACCAAAAAGAAAAGCTTACCAAAGAAACTTTTTATGAGGCAACAAAAATTATTAAGGGAGAGTTTAATACATTTAAATTTGAATCAACAGGGTTGACAGACGATTTTTTCCTAAGGGAAATTTATAATGGGAATCAATTATCAGGGTTTGTTCAAGTGGAAAACTTGAATGATACAATTCCAATGGACATGGGCGGCCCACTTGGAGGATCAAACAATTTCGTAAAAATAATTCCAACCTTTACTCCAAAAACACAAAAGGCAAAATTTAAGGATTGGAACGCAGCGATACAAAAATATAATATTGAAAACCCATCGTCTAGTTCATTGCCTTATATCAATAGTGAAGAAGGTTTTGAAAACGCCAGCGCATCTTCTACATTAAGCCCTCAAGGAAAATACAGCTATAATGCTCAAAATCTGATTGACGATAGTCCCTTAACTGCATGGGTAGAAGGAAAAGATGATTATGGTATTGGTGAAAGTATTGAAATAACAAAAAACTATGTTTCAGGAATCTCAATTTATAATGGACATCAGGCATCACAGTCAAGTTTTATAAATAATAGCAGAGTAAAATCCTTGACTATGTTAATAAATGGAGTTGAGGCTTGTAAGCTTGAGCTTGAGGATAAAATGGATTTTCAAAAATTTGACACAAAGGAGTTTTTAACCTTGTTTGACGCTTATGTTACCCCTGAGTTAGAGGCTGAGCAGAAGAAAATTAAAATCAAATTTGTTATTACCGACATATACAAAGGTTTAAAATTTAAAGACACTTGTATAACAGAAATCTCGGATTTTTAGTTTTTACTTGATATTAATTCTAAATTTATTTACCATGGAAAAAAAATTACTACTTCTATTAAGCGTATTATCATTATCTTCTTACGCACAAATTCCTAATTACATTCCTACAAATGGATTAGTTGCTTATTACCCATTTAATGGTAACGCAAATGATGAAAGTGCGAATAATAACAATGGTATAGTTAATGGAGCTTCTTTAACCTCTGATAGATTCAGCAACCCAAATAGCGCGTATAGTTTTTATAGTAGTAATGATTTCATTGAAATACCAACAACTGGGGGGCAATTTAATTCACAACAATATACTATTTCCTATTGGTTTAAAAGCAATCAAAGCGCTTCAAGTGGGAGCGGCGGACCAAACATAAATCCAGCGATTATTTCACGGTTAAATGTAGGTGGCCCGAGTGCTAATCAACCAACTCACGTAAATAATTTTTGTGTTTATGAAATAGTAGGAAGTAATACATTTAACACCCCAGCAAATGGAGTTGCTACTTTAAGTAACACAACCCTAGGGAATGTATGGAATCATATTGTATTTGTAGTAAATGCGGATTCAACAATTTCTTATTTAAATGGCATTAAGATTGGCGCAAATTTAAATGTAGGGAGTGTTACTTTCCAGCCTTATCCTATTAGACTAGGAAGGTCTCAGCACACATATTGGAAGGATTTTTCGGGAGAGCTCGACGATGTCGGTTTTTGGAATAGAGCTTTAACGGCAAACGAAATAAATAACATTTATACCGGAATAAGTTTAGCTTGTACAACTCCTGATATAGCATCAAATTTAATAGCTCAATATGATTTTTTAGGTAACGCAAATGATTTAAGTGGTAATGGAAATAATGGAGTTGTAAACGGAGCAACATTAACCAATGACAGATTTGGTAATCCCAATAGCGCTTATCATTTTAATGGTGCAGGTAATATTGCACTTTCAAGCATTCAATTTAATTCGTATTTGAATTCTGGTTTTACAGTTTCTTATTGGTATACAATGGAGGACTCCACAATTGGTGGTGCTGCAGGAACACATTTTATGTTAACGAATTATGATGGTGTTAATGGTGTACAATTAGCTTATTATTCATCAAATACTGGAGATAATACCTTTCGACATAGCATTAGAACAAGTACCGCAAGCACACCTGAAATTAACTTTAATTTAGTTATACATCAAAATTACAATTCTTGGAGACATGCAGTATACGTTTGGAACCCTCCAGCATTGCAAACCTATATTAATGGTGTATTCATAGATTCACAATCAAATAGTGGAATTAATGATTTGTCTGTTTGTTGTTCAATTGTAACAATGTTAGGGTCTAATTGGAACAACGCTAGTAATCATTCAGGGAAGCTTGATGATATCCGTATATATGGAAGAGCTTTAAGTGAGTGTGATATAGATAGTTTATACAATCTAACATCTAATCCAATTGGAATTAAAAGTAATGAAACCGAAAAGTCGAGTGTTAAATTTTATCCCAATCCAACAACTGGAAAAATCACACTCGATGGCATACAAAATGCTGAAGTAAAAATATTTAACCAGCTAGGGCAACTAGTTCTTTTGAAAACAATAATCAATGGGCAAATAGATGTTTTTGAGTTGGAAAGTGGAGTTTATTTCTTAGAGCTAAACCATCAAGGTATACCTAGTAGATGTAAAATTTTGAAAGAATAAATTAACAAGAAATTATTTGTACTCTTAAATCAGTATTCGTTAATCCTTGTTCAATATTCATTTTGTACTAGTAAGCATCCTTATTCGTAAGCAATTCGTAGCATTCGTATATTCGTAAAGAGATTTGTAATCCATAATTACCTAAAATATCGAATTAACATCAATATCCCTCATGCATTTGAAATGTCCCTTAGGACACTTGTGATACCCTAGCTTAGAACATGGGCGGCAGGTTAAACCTTTTACTTCATGAATAACACTATTCTCCCCAGGTAAATAAGGATACATTCCAAACTCCTTTACTGTATTACCCCACAATGAATGAATTTCTTTTTTAAATGCCGAAGCAATATGCATTAAACCTGTATCTGAACTAATTACTTTATTACATTGCTCAATAATAGAAGCCGATTGATTTAAATTTAATTTACCACAAGCATTAAATACTTTATCAGGGAATTGATTTTGTAATGCTGTCGCCAATTTCCTTTTCATCAGGGCCACCTAGTAATACAATAGGTTTGTTTGATGCATTTATGATTTCGATAATTTTTTCTTTCGGAATTTGTTTAGTGAAATAAGAACCCCCTGCTACTAATGAATGGTATCCGTTTTTGAAATTAGTTGGTAAAAATTCATTAATGCTAACTTTATCTTTTTCGGGAATAAAATAATCTAATCCTTTGTTATCGCTCTTAACGCCAAGATGAGAAAGCGTTTCAAAGTACCTATCAACTATATGAACATTGGGCAATCTATTCTTTTTGAATTGAACCAATACCCACTTTTCAAAATTTAATTTATTGAATGATTTAGATGGGCGGTGTAAAGCAGATTTTAAACGTAAACTTCTAACATTATGATGCAAATCAATAACCCAATCGTAGTTTTCTTTTTTTAGTTCCTTAGTGATTTCTGTTAAGGAATTATCAATCGTAAAAAGCTTTGTTATATAAGGATTATGCTCAATAACCCCCGCGAATTTTTTTTTGGTTACATAATGTATTTCAACATCTGTTAACTGCTCTTTAGTGCAACGCAAGAGCGGACTTGTTAAAACAATGTCGCCAATGGAAGAAAAACGTATGAACAATATTTTCACTAAAAATGCTTTGTTGCAAAGTTACTATTTTGTTGGTATATCTTGTATTGTTATTTCGTAACATTCCATACCTTTTTATACTTAATTATGCCATTTAATTTACAAGAAATACAGCGAATTGTGGGAGCTCAGCCAATTGCGGAGGAGGTTTACAAGCACATTCGTTATATCTGTATTGATAGCCGCAGCGCTGTTAATGATCAAACACTTTTTATTGCAATAAAAGGGGTTAGGAATAATGGGCACAATTACATTACAGATGTTTATGAAAGAGGTTGCAGAAGTTTCTTAATTACGGAAAAAGTAGATGTAAGTAAATATCCTGGGGCAACTTTTTTGCTTGTGGAAGATTCTATTTTGGCCTTACAACAATTAGCAACTAGCAATCGTAAACAATTTACCTATCCAATTATTGGTGTTACTGGAAGCAATGGCAAAACCATTGTAAAAGAATGGCTCTCTTTTTTATTAGGAGATTCTTTTTCTGTTTGCAAAAATCCTAAGAGTTACAACTCGCAAGTAGGAGTTCCTTTGAGTGTTTGGCAATTAACAGATAAACATAATCTTGGAATTTTTGAAGCTGGTATTTCTCAGCCAGGTGAAATGGAAAAAATTCGTGCTATCATAAATCCTGATATTGCTATCCTTACCAATATTGGCCAAGCACACGACGAGAATTTTACTGGCAACGAACAAAAGATTTATGAGAAAATAAGTCTGTTCCAAAACGCTAAGAAAATTTTGTATTGCAATGATCATCCCATTGCAGATAATATTATTAAAAACACCATTGCACCAATTGTAAAACGTTACACTTGGTCGAGAAGAAATAATTCTACTTTATTAATTACTAAAACCGAGCAAACAAAATCGGAAACGATTATTGAAGGTTTGGTCAATAATGAAAGACAACGCATCACTATTCCTTTTAAAGATAGTGCTTCTATTGAAAATGCGATTACTTGTTGGCTTACCTTAATTGCGCTTGAGAAAAACGATGAATTACATCGTAACAAATTCCTCTTTTTGCAATCGGTTGAAATGCGTTTAGAATTAAAACAAGGAATTAATAATTGTACAATTATAAACGACAGTTATAATTCAGATTTAGGTTCATTATCAATTGCGATTGATTATTTAAATCAGCAACATCGCAATAGCAAAAAAACAATTATCCTTTCTGACATTTTACAAAGCGGAAAACAAAAGGAGCAATTGTATAAAGAGGTTGCTCACATGCTTTCAAATAAAGGTGTTCAGCGCATTATTGGAGTGGGAGAGGAGATAAGTTCGCAAGCAGATTCGTTTAATAATATTGAAAAGGTGTTTTTCAAAAACACTCAAGCTTTTATTTCTGGTTTCAGAAATTTAGATTTTTATAATGAATCTATATTACTAAAAGCAGCACGTAGCTTTGAATTTGAGAAGATTAATTCTTTATTACAAAATAAAAGTCACGATACACAATTAGTCATTAATCTAAATAATTTAATTTCCAATGTAAACCATTACCGCGGTTTATTAAATGAGGGAACTAAAATTATGGCAATGGTTAAGGCACAATCATACGGAAGCGGCAGCTTTGAAATTGCTTCTCTATTGCAATATCATCGCGTAAATTATTTAGCGGTTGCTTACGCCGATGAAGGTGTTGAATTGCGTAAAGCAGGAATATCATTGCCAATTATGGTGATGAGTCCCGAGAAAGAAAGTTTTGATAGTATGTTGGTGTACCAATTAGAGCCTGAGATTTATTCGTTTAACGTACTAAAACAATTTGCAAAAGCAGCCGCAGAATTTGGTTCCAAGGAAATTAAAATACATTTAAAAGTTGATACTGGTATGCATCGTCTAGGTTTTTTACCTAACGAAATAAATGCTATGTTAACCGAATTAAAATCTTATCCATATTTAAAAGTTGCCTCTGTTTTCTCGCATTTATCAGCAAGCGATAATCCTCAATTTGATTCGTTCACGCAAGCACAAATAGATTTGTTTAGAACTTCATGCGATAAGATAGAAAAAGAACTTGGATATAAATTCATTAAGCATATATGCAACTCTGGCGCTATATCGCGCTTCAAACAAGCACATTTTGATATGGTGCGTTTAGGCATTGGAATGTATGGCATGGGAGTAGATGAAGCGGAAGAAAAGAAACTAGTGCCTGTGTGTACTTTAAAAACATCAATTTCCCAAATTAAAACAATTCTTCCGGGAGAAACCGTAAGTTATAATCGCAGCGGGGCAATTACCAAAGAAACAAAAATCGCTATCATTCCAATTGGTTATGCTGATGGCTTTAATCGTAAACTAAGCAACGGAAACGGTTGTGTGTGGATACAAGATAAACCCGCAAAAGTTATAGGCTCGGTATGCATGGATATGTGTATGGTAGATGTTACCGACATTGATGCTTTTGAAGGCGAGGAAGTAATTATATTTGATGATACCAATAAAATAAAAGAAATGGCCGCTGCTATTGGAACTATTTCTTATGAGGTACTTACTTCTATATCTACAAGGGTAAAAAAAGTGTATACTCAAGAATAGGTCCGTTGATTTTGATTACGAATTTTGTACGAATATACTAATACTACGAATAGTTACTAATGCAATCCATTCGTATTAATTAGTACCCATTCGTATATTCGTAAGAGATTGGTAATCCTGAGTCCAATTCGTACTAATTCGTACCCATTCGTGTATTCGTAAACCGATTCGTAATTACCTATACAACCAATCTTCAGGATTCAAGATCTTTTGGCCTTTCCAAATTTGTAAGTTCATTACGGTTTTATCTTCATCATCGTTAAATGATACAGAGCCTATTGTTTGTTTACTTGTAATTTTATCACCTGTTTTTACAGTTACTTCTTCAAGGTTGGTATAAACACTTAAGTATTCACCATGACGAATAATAACAACTCTACCTGAGCCAGGAACATTTACAACACCTGTTACTTCACCACCAAACAAAGCACGACAAGAGGCACCTTTTGTTGTGGAAATATCAACGCCTTTATTGTCAACTATAAATCCTTTAATACTTGGGTGCTCGTGCGGACCAAAACCATCGGTAATAACACCTTTAGTTACAGGCCAAGGTAATTTACCTTTATTAGAAGCAAAGTCGGCAGAGAGCTCTTCGGCTTCTTTGGTGAGCTCAAGTACAACGGGTTTATTTTCTGTGCTTTTTGGATCATCTTTAACTGCAACATCGGTTTTAGGATTGGTAGTTGTTTTTGGGTTTTTAGGATTCTTAGCGTTTTTAGCTTTCTCTTTTTCGTCTTTTTTTCTTTTTACTTCTGCAAGCCTTGCTTTTTCAGCTTCTTGTTGCTTACGAATTTCATCTTGAATTAATTTTTTAATTGCTGCATTTAATGCTTCGCTATCTCTTTTCTTTTGATCTAATTCGTCTTTTAATTGTTTTTCTTTGTCTTGCAATTGAACCAATACACCTTCTTGTTCGGTTTTTTCTTTTGCTAAATTTAGTTTTTCTTGCTCTTCACCAGTTAAGAGTTGTTTTTTCTCGTTCTTTTTGCTCTCAAGCTCAACGATTTTTTCTGAGATTTGTATTTGAGTTTTTGTAATAGCTTCAGCTTGTTTTTTGCGGTATTCGTTGTATTGCTGAATATACTTTAATCGTTGAAAAGCCTGATTAAAATCGCCTGCGGCAAAAATAAACATGAGTTTGTTGTATGAATCTTTATTACGGTATCCATAATAAATCATACGTGCATATTCTGTTTTTAATTTGGTAAGATTTGCATTTAAATCAGTAACTTCTTTTTGATTGCTGTTGATTTGATTGTTAATTAAACGAATTTCAGAACTTATAGTTGAAATTAATTCTTCTCGAACTTTTAATTTGGTGTTAAGCATTGCTACCTGATTCATCGAAAGTTTTTTGCTTGTTTTTGTTTCGTGCAATAACTCATTGATGGTGTTGATTTCAGCTTTCAACTTCGATTTTTTATTTTCTAATTCTTTTTTGTTTTGCTTTCCGCCTTGTGCCAATAGCATTACAGGACTTATGAAAATAAATCCAAACACCAATAGGCGAGCAAGTTTATTTTTTATTAATCTGTATTGGCTCATAGCTGGCCGGAATTTTAAATGGAAAGGTTTGAACCTCGTTTAGTATTATTCTTGAATAACGTATTTCTGCCTTAATTATTTTCTCAGCTGTAATACTGTAAGTAAGTTTAAAAGGGGCTAAAAAATTATCTACGGGTTTAAAGTCTTCGTAACAAGCATTAAACTTACGTTTGGTTTTTACATCTTCAAATTCTAACATTACTATTTTATACGAATCTGGATTTAACCACATAGTTTGATAATTCTCATCTGGCTGAATGGCGCCTTGATTGATCTTTCTAGCGGTTTTCTTTTTTACAGTACTTAAAAAATAGTTGCAATTAACTTTGTCTTTTCCAGGTTTTAGTTTTTCGTCATCATCATAAAAGGCAGCGCTATTTCCAAACAATAAAGCTTGTATCATATCATAATCCAAGTCAGCTTGAAGTAGTTCGTTGATATATGAAAAATCTCCAACAAAATATTTTTTCTCTGTTAAACCTAAAGTAATCTTTACCGAATCTTTTGTAATTAATGCCCGTGCAGCATCAATACCTAGTTTCGAAATCGACATCCAAATTACACTGTCTTTTCTGCAACGTACACTTACATTAAATGAGTGGTCTTCATTATCTAAAGTAAGTTCGCAATTAAATTTAGCTGAAGCATAAGTAAAATCCAACTCTTTTTCTTTCATGTGTTTCGCTAACACTTTACCACTTTTAAAATCGAGTTTACATTTATCTGATATAGTACTATCAACAGCAACAACAACAGGTGTTTCAGTAGCTTTTGCTTTCTTTTTGCTTTTACATGAAAACGCAAAAGTACTAACGCAAATAAGTAGTATGAATATTTTAGTAAACGAATCCTTATTCATATAATTTTCCTTCCAATATTTTTTTGTTTAGCAAATCGGAGTTGCCTCCTTTTTCTTTTGCTTTTTTCCAATATTCGTAAGCGCCTTTTTCATCATTTAATTTAAAAAGCACATCTCCATAATGTTCTAAAATGGCAGCTCTGTTATCACCACCTTTTGGTAAAGCTTTATCTAACCAAGTTTTTGCATCGGCATATTTTCCTTGTTGGTAAAGTATCCAAGCATACGTGTCCATATACGAAACACTTCCAGGTTGTAACTCAATAGTGCGAGCAGATAGCTTTGCAGCTTTTTCTAATTTTTCTTTTCTAATGGATAAATAATAAGCATAATTATTCATCACCATTGGGTCATTTGGGTCAATAGCTAAAGCATCATCAAAAGCCTTGTCCGATTTTTCATATTGTTTGTCTGCATTATAAGTTTCGGCTAGGTAGGTCAAAAACTGTAATTGCAAAGGAACATTTTCATAAACAAATTCTTGTCCATCAACAAAGGATTGAATTGCCTTTTTATAATCCTTCAATTTTAAATTTGCTAAACCATTAAAAAAATAAGGGTTAGGCATATTTGGAAAAAAGTCAATTGCTTCAGCGCTATGTTTCTCTAAGGATGTAAAATCGTTCATGTCGGTTTCACACAGCATTAACTGACTCCAAATGGCATACCTGCTTTTATCAAATTCCAGTACTTTTTCAAACGATGCTTTTGCTTCGGGTAATTTTTTATCTCTGTATAAAAAATCACCATTTACTGCCCATGCTTTCGGGTCTTTAGGATGAACTTTTAATAATACATCCAGTAATTCGTAAGCTTTTGGTTTATAGTTTGGAAACATTTCTGTCATATCATAATACGACACCATAATTTTCATTTTATTATCAATATCTAAATCTTCGCTAGCGAAGGCAATTTTTACTTCAGTAAAAAATAAAGAATCCTTTTTTTGTTGGCGATAATAATCAGCAAGAGCCAAATGAATGTATGGATTGTTAGGGTCAGTCTTTAAAACATCTTGGTAAGTGGTAAAAGCTTTTTCTGGTTGCCCCGTTTCCTGATAAATTTCAGCTAAGTATGTATAGTATTGTGGTTGATTTGGAAAATCCTTTATGAGTAGTTTTATTTCTCTTTCGGCTTCATCATATTTCCGCAGTTGCTTAAGAAGTGTAATTTTTCTTAACGCAATATCTTCATCTCTGCCAAATTTTGATTCAATATCGCTATAGGCTTTAATCGCTTTATCTGGTTTGTTGGCAAACATAGCTTCTTGAGCCATGCCTTCATAATATTCAGGTTTATTTGGCGAAGTTTTAATTAGTTTTTCGTAAGCAGCAAGTGCATCAGCATATTGCCTTTTATTATGCAAACAATCAATATAAAGTAATTGAAACCATTCGTTTTTCGGGTCGCCAATGGCAGCTTCTTTAGCAAACTTTAATGCTTCATCATTAAAACCTGTGAAACGATAAATGTTTGCCATTTCATATTTTACAACAGCACTTGTAGGGTCATACTTCAAACACTCACGAAATTGATTGAGTGCTAACTCGGAATTGCCCAACATTTTCTCTTTACAAGCATTGTAAAAAGTACTTTGAAAACGAACTTTGTCTTCGTTAGAGCCAGTATTTTTGGTGTTTGATGTGCTGGCGGCCTGCTTAGGTTTACACGAAAAAAAACAGCATAACAGTATTACTGCTATGCTGAATGTATATGTTTGTTTTTTATTCATGTTGTTGCCATGCTAGGCAACAAATGCCTTTGCAATTAAGCGTATATGTTGTAGTCGCCAACGCTCAGGTCTAAAGACTTGCCTTTAACCTCTGCATGGTTTCCTACCATTGAATTAACAATATTAGCCGAAATCAGCTTAGCATTTGTTTGTACTATTGAGTTTCTGATAACAGAGTTTTCAACAATTGTACCCTTTCCTAAGGTTACGTGCGGACCAACGATTGAGTTAACAATTTTTACGTTTTCGCCCAAATAGCAAGGCTCTATAACTATCGAATTTTCAAGTGTTACATTGTTACCTCTTAATTCTTTTTTTCCTTTGTCAAACTCTAAAACACGTTGGTTAGTATACACAGTAGCATCTTTGTTTCCGCAATCTAACCACTCAGTAACTTTACCTGGAACGAATTTAGTTCCTTTTTGTTTCATGTTTTCTAAGGCGTTCGTTAGTTGAAACTCGCCTTTTTCTTTAATATCGTTGTCAAGTAGGTATTTTAACTCGCTTTTCAGGTAGTCGCCGTCCTTAAAGTAGTAAATGCCAATAATTGCTAAATCACTCACAAATTCAACTGGCTTCTCTACAAAGTCGGTTATTTCACCTGCCCCGTTTAGTTTAACCACACCAAACTGACGAGGATCTTCTATTTGCTGAACCCAAATAACACCTTCTTGATTGGTGTCCATTGTAAAATCTGCTTTAAACAAGGTATCAGCAAAAGCAACAACTGTTTTACCAGTAATTGATTTCTCTGCACACATAATAGCATGTGCTGTGCCTAAAGCTTCTTCTTGATAATAGATAGTTCCTTTAGCACCTTCTTGTTTTGCGATGTCAATAAGATTAGCTTCTACTTCTTTGCCAAATGTTGGCCCAATAATAAATGCAATTTCATCTACTTTCTCGCCACAAACTTTAGTAATATCTTCAACTAAACGTTGTACAATTGGTTTGCCACCAACTGGTATTAAGGGTTTAGGAACTGTTAATGTGTGAGGGCGCATACGCTTGCCCATACCTGTTATTGGAATTATTATTTTCATATCTTAAAAATGTGAGTACGAATATAAGCAAAAGCAAATAATCCTAAAGCAAAACACTACATTATTTAATCGTTAACGGGATAGCTTTGAATGTGAGTTCCGTTATTTTTCTGCACATCATTTATACTATCATTTGGCTCGGCTAGTTCATATTTTTTCTCATCGGATAAATTAATATTTACTACAACAGGAGGCGGCGTTGGAGAAGTCATCCAAATACCATTGTTTGCGTAAACGTAATAATTGTTACGGTTGTCCCAATAAAAATTGTAACGTGGGAAAAACACCCAACGACGATGAAAAGCTAAGTTAGGCCCCCAATGTGGATGATAAACATGTCTTCTGTGTCGGTAAACTTTACCGCCACCTTTGTGAACTACTACCACTTTTTTGTTTGCATGATGGTGGTGATGTCCTTTTTTTTGTGCTAAAGAGGAGTTTGTTTGTAGAATAAACACTAACAGTGTAATTATTCCAAGTTTTATAAATGCTTTCATGTTCATGTTTTTCTTTTTGACTCCAAAAAAACATGAAGGTTTAATTTGAAAGAAATTATTCTCCTTTAGTAAGAGATTTAAAGATGTCTTCCAACTTGTTTTCTGCTTTTTGAAGTGAAAGAATACTTAGATTATTTTTAACCGCGTAATCAAAAAGTGATTTACGTAAATCAACATCTGTTGCGCCCATCACCACCCAAACTTTGCCTTCGGTGTTTTTTGCTTCTTTAACTCCTACAATGTTTTTAATAGCTGTGCGACTTGCTTCCCCATCAAACTCGACAATTACCGCTTGCTGTTCAACTTCTTTTTGTTTTAATTTATTTGTTGTGTCGTTTGCAACAATTTCTCCGTGATTAATAATAATTACTTTATCACACACTGCCTCTACTTCTTGCATAATATGTGTGCTAAGCATTACAGTTTTTTCTTTGCCAATATTTTTAATTAAACCTCTAATTTCTTCTAATTGGTTAGGGTCTAATCCTGTTGTTGGCTCATCTAATATTAACACTTTTGGATCGTGTATCATTGCTTGTGCAAGGCCTACACGCTGGCGGTAACCTTTTGATAATGCACCAATTTTTTTATTTTGTTCTATTTGTAATCCTGTAAGTTCAACCATGTGTTTCACACGTGCACGAATGCCTTCAACTTTATGCAAGCCGCCAATAAACTCTAAATATTCCTTTACATACATATCTAAATACAAAGGATTGTGCTCGGGTAAATACCCAACTTGCTTGCGAACCAATAAGGATTGAGTTTCTACATCAAAGCCGCAAACACTTGCCTTGCCAGATGTTTGAGGAATAAAGCAAGTAAGAATTTTCATCATGGTTGATTTACCTGCCCCGTTTGGACCAAGAAAACCAACAATTTCTCCTGCACCTACTTCAAAACTAACATCGTTTAATGCTTTTTGTTCGCCGTAAATTTTAGTAATATTTTCTACTTTAATTGACATGATTTATTCTACTTATTTGGTAAAGGTAATAATTTTGATGGTGAATGGAGTTTCATAAATCCAAATTTTGTTTAATTTAGTAAGATTATTAATCTATCTATATGCGTAACATTATTTTAATTCTTTCAATCGTTATTTCAATTAGTTCATGCCTACCTAGCGGGTCATCTAATAAAGAAGAAGCTGCAAAGCAAAAGAAGGGTAAGATAGGTGAATTAGTAGCTAATAAAGCGGAAATAGAAAAGTATTATTTTCAAATAAAAGGTCAGGATATATCTGTTGCTGAAGTTCCTTATGGAGAAGAAATTATTTTATACTTAGAAGGTTTAGAAGGATTTAAAGAAGAGCAAGGAAAAATAGCTTGTGATGGCAGCATGCATATTTTTAATAGTAAAAACGAAGAAATCGTAAAAATGGAGGATTTGTATAAAGAAAGCTATCCTAAAGGTGTGCCAATTGAAATGGCAAGTAATAAATTATCATTAAGCATGAAATGCCGCCCTCCTTTTGAAATGAATGAAAAATACAAAATAGTTTATAAGGTAAAAGACAAAAAGAGTGAGGCAAAAATTGAAATAACTGAAACATTTTTAATTACACCAGCAAAAGGATTAACCTATAAAGAGGATGGTTTAACTAGCAGTGGCGTTTATTTTTTCAAAAATGATTTAGAAGAAGGTGTAATTGCAGATCAAAAGATATCAGCGGGAGACACTGTGTATGCCTATATTCCTGGAGTTATGGGAGCATTTGAAGAGAATGGAAAAGTTTATCCGGATGCAAGTATTACACTTACAAATGAATTTGGAGATGTGTTAGCAGAATTTAAAGATATGTATGGTGATTACACCAAGACGGGTTTTAGCGCTGAAGATTTTAAAGCTTTAAATGTTTTTCATATGGTAACGCCAACAGATTTAGTAGTAGGAAAAAAATATACGATGACATTTAAACTAGGCGATAAAAAAGCAAAAGAGAAAACATTGGAAGCTAAGTACGAAGTGATTGTTAAATAACTACTTATTCAATAGCTTTCCGTATAGCTTTTTCATATCATCAACCAAGCGGTTGTAATGAAATTGTTTGCCTACTATTTCCCAGCCGTTAGCACTCATGCGGTTTCTTAATTCAGCATCTTCAATAAGTAATAAAAGTTTTTCTGTAAAAGCAGTTTCGTCTTTATTCTCAACTAAAAAGCCTGTTTTATCGCTTACTACATCTCTTACGCCACCAACATTAGTTGTGATAACAGGTTTACCTGCTGCTTGCGCTTCAATTAAACTTACTGGTGTTCCTTCATTAAACGAAGTTAAACAAACAATATCACAACCCGCCAAAGGCCAATCAACGTTTGTAATCCATGAGGTGAAGGTAATCGGCGCTTTTCTTTTATCTGTATTAAAATTAGTATAATCTAAATGAAGAGTACGGCAATATTCTTCTAAACGTTCATGCGTTTCTCCATCTCCAACAATAAAGGCACGTAATTTTTTATTGCTTTTTTCTGCAACGTTTTTAAAACAGTTTAAAAACAATTCATGGTTTTTAATAGGCGCTAAACGTCCAATAATAACAAGGGCAATTTCGTCATCATCCAATAAATAATGTGCTCTAAAGTTTGTGCGTTTCTCTTCTTTGTCTTCCTTAAATTTATTTAAATCGAAACCTAAATTTATAACATGTGTTTTTTCAGGCGGGGCAATTTTATAAATCTGCGTAAGCTCGTGTTTTTGTTTGTCGCTAATAGCAATAATTGCAGAAGATTTTTTTGCCAAATAACGCTCAACACTTTTGTACAATTGTGTTTTTGCAGCGCCGAAATAAGAGTGAAAAACATGCCCATGAAAAGTATGAACAACTACTGGAACTTTTTGATTAAACGCCGCTAATCGCCCTACTGCTCCAGCTTTTGACGCATGTGTGTGAACAATATCGGGTTTAAAGTCTTTTATTATTTGTTTAATACGATTGTATGCGGCTTTATCATCTTTCCAATTAATAGCACGTTTCATTTCAGGAATCAAAATAGGTTTTAAACCTAATTGTTCGGGAATAAATGTGGAACTATCTTCACCTGGTTCTTTATCGCCACCAATCAACATGGTTTCGTATTCGGGCGCCATGTATTTACTTAAGTAAGTTACATTGTAAGTAATCCCACCTAAATTAAAACGATTAATGATACGAAGGACTTTCGGCATAAATGAATTCAGCTATCTCACAAATATAACAAGCATAATTTGTAAATCATAATGAAAAGGTAAACACCTTGATGTGTTATCTTTTTGAGCAAAGAAGAAGTATTTTCAAATTTATTTCTTATTTTCACTTTTCATTATTAGTATGATAAAATGATATACGAGTTTAATGGATATCGCCCTGTTGTGCACGAGTCAAGCTTTGTGCATCCTCAAGCTTGTGTTACGGGTAACGTAATTATTGGCAAGGATGTATATATTGGTCCGGGAGCAGCGATACGTGGCGATTGGGGAGAGATTGTTATTGAAGATGGATGCAACGTGCAAGAAAATTGCACTATTCACATGTTCCCAGGAACTACAGTGTTATTAAAAGCAGGAGCGCATATTGGTCACGGTGCAATTATACATGGTGGCACCATTGGTAAAAATGTGTTGGTAGGAATGAATGCAGTAGTAATGGATGATGTTGTTATTGGAGATAATTGCATTATCGGTGCATTATGTTTTGTGCCTGCAAAAATGGAAATTCCAGAACGAAAAATTGTAGTCGGCAATCCAGCTAAAATAGTAAAAGATGTAAGTGATGAAATGATTGCTTGGAAAACAAAAGGAACTGCATTGTACCAACAACTACCTTCAGAGTGTTATGCAACATTAAAAGAATGCGAGCCCTTACGAGAAATACCAAAAGACAGACCAAAGCAACAAGATATTTATAAAATTTGGAAAGACAGTGAAAGAGAATAGAGCGAAGGAAGAGGCTTTAGTAATAAAGGCTCAGAAGAGGATGTCAATTGGAACAGCGTATTTCTACACAAATCAAATTATCTGTTTTGAATTTGATGACGATATTTTTACGGGTATCGCAGAAGTAAAAGAATTAGCTAATACAGCTAAAGAGTTGACAGGCGGTGTTGTGCCAGTATTGAGTTTAGTTGTAACAGGACAAAGAAACAATATTTCTACGGAAGCCTTTGCTTTTGACGTCCACAAGGAATTGGGGATAAAACAAATTACAATTGCAGAAGCTGTTGTAATAAAAAATTTAGCAACACGTATTATGGCTAATTTTTATTACAAGGTAACTAAACGAGAGTTCCCCGTTAAAGTATTTGATACAAAGGAAGAAGCTATAAAGTGGTTATTAAGTAATAATTTTACCGAACAATGAAACAACTAATTT
Organism: Bacteroidota bacterium; assembly: GCA_016702705.1. Lineage (GTDB taxonomy): Bacteria > Bacteroidota > Bacteroidia > B-17B0 > Aurantibacillaceae > JADJDM01. The sequence continues at coordinate 41,872 of JADJDM010000030.1, forward strand.
TATCATTAATGCTATTTGTATGTATTAGCACAGCAGTTAATGCGCAAACAAAAGCTACAGCAGGTAAAAAGAAACCTCAAACAACTAAGGCTCAAAAAAAAGACATTTCAAAAGAATTTGAGATGAAACAATATTTTTTTGTGATGTTAAAGGTAGGCCCAAAGCGTGACCAGGATAGTGCAACAACTGCAAAAATTCAAGAAGGACACATGGCGCATTTAACCAAAATGTATAATGAAGGTAAAATGGATTTGGCAGGGCCGATGCTTGATAAATGGGAAACAAAAGGCATTTGCGTTTATAATGTAGCTACTATAGAGGAAGTGAAAGCCTTGGTGGACCAAGACCCAGCAATTGTTTCGGGTAGGTTAATAGCGGAGATTCATCCTTGGTATGCTGGAAAAGGTTCTGTTCTTAGGTGATTTTTTTGATTTATATCAAAAATTATAGCGGAGAAGGAAGTACATTTGTATCGTGGAAATTTTAAGACGCATATTCGCAACAGTTTGGAAGATTTGGTTTGCATTGATTTTTGTGATCGTGTTTCTCATATTCTATCCCTTTTTTGTTTTCTTTTTATATGTGAGCTTTAACGTAAAAGCAGTAATGTTTTTAAAACGTTTGGATGGCGGTATCGCAATTTTTCTTTCAGGTATATTCTATAAAAGATATTATAATGCTAAAATAAAAGATATTCCTCAACCTTGCGTAATTGTAGCTAATCACGCATCTTATCTTGATATTATATTAGCATATCATGCTTTGCCAATTAATATCATTTTTATGGCGAAGGCCGAATTATTAAAAGTGCCCTTGTTTAATATTTTCTTTAAGAAACTAGATGTTCCAGTAAATCGTAAAAGTAATAGCGATGCACACAAAGCTTTACTAAAGGCAGGTGAAGAAATTGATAAGGGACACAATATGTTTATTTTTCCTGAAGGGACTATTAGTAACGAAGGAAAATTAAAATCTTTTAAAAACGGGGCATTTAAATTAGCAATTGATAAACAAGTTCCAATTGTACCTATTACTTTTATTAGCAACTGGAAACTATTGCAAAATGGAGGTTTTTTTAAGAGTTTGGGTCGCCCTGGATTGGCAAAAATTGTGATTCATGCGCCAATTAGCACTAAGGGCATGACAGATGAAAATTTAGTATCTTTGCGAGAGCAAGTGAGAGATTTAACCCTTGAAACTTTAAAAGCATTTAAACAAGAACAATAATGAATATTGATACAAAAATAGTAGATGAGGTTGCTCATTTAGCACGTTTAGAATTTGACGAAAAAGCCAAAGAAGAAATTATTGGCGATATGAATCGTATGCTTTCTTTTGTAGATAAATTAAGTGAATTAGACACTTCTAACGTAGAGCCTTTGATTTACATGACAGATGAGGTAAATGTTATGCGTGATGATGAACCCGTTGTTACTATTACTCAAGAAGACGCGTTAAAGAACGCGCCTAAGCGTGATAGTGATTATTACAAAGCACCAAAAGTTATTGAACAAAAATGATGGAATTAAGCGCAGTAGAATTAGAAGCAGTAAAATACCCAATTGGAAAATCACCAATTTTAGGAAGCTTTACACTAGAAGAAATAAAGAAAAACATTGAACGCATTTCGGTAATGCCCGTTGCTTTGATGAAACTCTCTTCAGAAATTAAGAAGGAAGATTATAAATACTCTTACCGCCCAAATGGTTGGAACATTGCCCAAATTTTGCATCACCTTGCGGATAGTCATATCAACATGTACATACGCGTGAAGTTTGCATTAACAGAAGAAAATCCTGCAATAAAACCTTATGATGAGAATCTTTGGGCTGTAATGCCTGATGCTATTTCAGGAGAAGACGCGCATGTGTCTGTTTTAATTGTTTCGGGAATACATCATCGTTTGTCTGTTCTACTTAGTAGCTTAACTGAAGAACAATTATATCGTACCGTTTTTCATCCGCAACGTAATTCTAATATTAGTATTGCTGATATGTGTGCCTTATACGCATGGCATGGTGAACATCATATCGCGCAAATTAAAGTTGCGATTGAGAAGAGGTTTTAAAATCTAACTCCTGCAACAAGTATATCATCCACTTGTTCGTAGCTTCCTCTCCAAGCATCAATGTTTTCTCCTAGCATTTCGCCTTGTGTGTGCATTGGATATTCTTGAATAGAACATAAATATTCGTGGAAACGTTTAACCATGTATTTTTTTCCTTTTTCTCCACCAAACTGATCTGCGTAACCATCACTAAACATGTAAATAGTGTCGCGTTTGTTCATGGTACGGATATGTGTGGTAAATACGCGTTCATTATCTAATTGCGAACCACCTATTGGGAATTTATTTGCTTCTATTCTATCTAATTCACCGCTTGCATTTACAATTACTAAGGAACGATTTGCCCCTGAGTATTTTATTTCTCTTGTTTCTGTATTAATACAAACCAATGCAACATCCATTCCATCTGCTGTTCTTACTTCTTCATTTATTCCTTGTCGCAAAGCAGATTGTACACCGTGATGCAAATGTGTAAGAATTGAACCCGGGTCGGAAACACCTTTTTCATTTACTATTTGGTGCAATAGATTATGCCCAATCATACTCATAAATGCCCCAGGAACACCATGCCCTGTACAATCTACGATGGCAAATATTTTCAAATTATTTTTTTCTCCAAACCAATAAAAGTCACCACTTACAATATCTTTTGGTTTGTAAAGAATAAAGGAATCGGGAAGCCTATTAAATATGGCAATCTTAGAAGGAAGAATAGCTTCTTGTATACGTTTAGCATATTGTATACTACTCAGTATTTCGTTGTTTTTATGCTCTAATTCAAAGGTACGCTCTGCAACTTTTTGTTCCAGTATTCTATTCTCTTTTTTTACAGCTTCTGTTCTAATTCTAATAAATGCAAATACTCCAGCTGTAATTAATAAAATGCTAAGCGTGTAAAATAATTTTGTTTTCCACCACGGCGGATTTACTCTTACAGTAATCTCTAAAGGAACTTCATTCCAAACGCCATCACTGTTAGCGGCTTTAATTTTTAGGGTGTAGGTTCCACCTTCTAATTGTGTGTAAGTCGCATGCCTAAAATTACTTGGCGCCGACCATTTTTCGTCAACACCTTCAAGCATGTATTGGAATTTATTTTCAATTGGCATTAAATAATCTAAAGCAACAAAATCTAAAGAGAAAGAATTATCGCGATAATCTAATTCAATGAATTTTTTGTTTGTAATGGTTGAATCAAATCCTACTTCTTTACCAAAGCGTTTGTATGAAGTAATGTACACAGGTGGTACATGCGGATTATCTGTAATATTATCAGGATTAAAAACGTTCAAACCATTTTCTCCTCCAATAAATATATCTCCATTTTTTCCTAAACAAAAAGCACCTTGATTAAACTCCATTCCTTGCAAACCATCTTTTAAATCAAAATTTTTAAATGCGGAGCCTTCAATGTTTTCTGTGTGCGGATTAAAGCGCGACAAACCTTTGTTGGTGGTCATCCAAAAATTTCCTTTTTTATCGGGAACAATTCCATAAATATTCCCGTTTGGTAAACCATCCGATTCGTGATAAGAAACAATTTCACCACTTGTTTTTTCTACTTTGTTTAATCCATTGGATGTACCAATCCATAAGTTCATTGAGGGGTCTTGATAAAAGCAAAACACTTTATCAGAGCTGATGTAATTTTTCTTTTCCTTTTTCGAGAAATAAGTGAATGGCTTTTTGTCATTATCAAAATCGTTTATGTTTTTGTAACATGCCCCGCCACCTTCAGTTCCAAGCCAGATATTATGTAAGTTATCTTCGAAAACAGAATAAACAACATTGTTAGGAAGTCCGTTATCCGAATTGTAAATTTTAAATTCTTTTGTTTGTTTGTTGTATCGTATAACTCCACCACCAAAAGTACCAATCCAAATTTCTCCACTCTTGCTTTGATAAATACTTAAAATGGTTGCAACGGATTGGTCGTAATCAAATAATACTTCTGTTGCATTTGTTTTTGGGTTGTGTCTAAATAATCCAGCACCATAAGTTCCTGTCCAAATTTCTCCTTCCTTATCTTGCATAATGGAAAGCACCCATTTGTCTTGTCCATTTTTTATTATTTCATTTCGCGCAGCAGTTTTCTTTGTTTTCAAATCAATTGTTTGAACCCCTGCGCCATCTGTACCCAACCAAACAAGCCCAGCCTTGTCTTGCATGATGGAGAAAATGAATTTGTTGTTTAATTGTATTTCAGAATTTGAACTTGTTTCATAGTGCCTAAATTTTGCTGAAAAACGAAAGAAAACATTTACGCCACCATTTTGTGTTCCGGCCCACACATTATCTTGATGATCAACAAACACGCTATAAATATCATTACTATTTAGTGAAGTTAAATCATTCACTCTTTTTTGGTGAAACACATATTTCCCCGTGTTTGCATTGTATTGAATTAATCCACCACCATAAGCTGCAATCCAAAATTCATTTTTCTTGTCTTTTGCAATGGACCAAATACGGTTGTTTTCTGCAACTATTTCATTACTGCCAGGCGCATAAAAAACAGTGAAATTTTTATATTCTTTTTTGTTGTAATCAAAAATTCCTAATCCGCCGTCTGTACCAACTAGCATACTTCCATCATCTTTTGCAAATAAAGAGATGATGCGCGTACGGTATTGGTTCATGTATTCAAATGTCCCGCTAAATAATAGATTATTAGGAATGCTGTAATTTGAAAATGTTTTTGTTTTTTGGTCAAATGAATTCAATCCCCCATCTTCGGTTCCAATCCAAAGTATTCCGTTTGAAGTTTCGGTAATGCATTTAATTACTTTTCCGCTTATGCTTCCTGCTTTTGAATCGGGTAAATAATTAGTGAAGGTTTTTGTGTTTCTGTTGTATGCTGTTAAACCTTTATCGGTTCCAACCCAAATAATTCCGTTTTTATCTTCGTACACACAACGTACAGTATTGTCGCTGATAGTTCCTTTGCCTGCGCTTAAATGATGTGTGAATTTGTTGAGGGCAGGATTGTATTCTTCCAAGCCACCACCGTTTGTGCCAACCCAAAGTGTGTTGAATTTATCTTGATACAAACATAAAACATCATTGTTGCTAATTGAGTATTGGTCTTTTGGATTATTACGATACACATGCATTTCGTAACTATCGTATTTATTAAGTCCGTCTTGAGTACCGAACCACATAAAACCTTTATTGTCTTGCAAAACACTTTGAACAAAACCAACTGATAAACCTTGTTCGGTACTAATACTTCTGAATTTTACAGATTGAGCAAGTCCAGCAAGGCTAAATAAAACAAAGAATATGTAGATTATATGACGCATAGTTTCGTGAATAAATGTAATGATTTATTGCGACATCATAAATGACTAATTACAGTTTCGTGCGAAAAATAAACACGTCTAAATCGTTCCATTTAGTTTGTTTCTCTTTTGTCATCCCATTTCTGATAGCTACTTGTTGAGAAGGGATGTTGTCTACATGAATAATGGAAATAATAGATTCAGCTAGTTTGTTTTGGAAACCATAATTTTTAAAAAGCTGGGCAGCTTCGCTTGCATAACCTTTGCCCCAATGCTTTCTTAATAAACTATAACCAACTTCCAATTCTTTTATCCCATCAACTTCTTGCAACAATAAACCGCATTGCCCTATGTATTCACCAGTTTCTTTATTGATTAATGATTGTAATCCATATGTTTTTTCTTCGTAGCGAGTTAGACCTCTATTAATCCAATGTTCTGCTCTGGCTCTTGCATTAGGCAAACCAAAGGTTGGGAAAAACTTCCCGCATTCGGGCTCATCAAAAAAGGTAGTCCAAATTTCAACATCCTCAGGTGTAATAAAGCGAGTGTAAAGTCTTTCGCTTTGCAGGTTATCTTGATAAATGTACTTATCCATTTTATAAAGAATCAATTAAGCTCGCTTATTTTTCCGTTTTCAAACTTTAAAGTGCGAGCAGGGTATTTGTTGTAAAGGATAAAATCATGTGTTGCAAACACAATGGCAGTGCCGCTTTTAGCAATTGATAAAAGTAGAGTCATTACTTCCTGAGAAGTTTCGGGGTCTAAATTTCCTGTTGGCTCATCAGCCAAAATAATTTCAGGATTATTTACTAATGCACGAGCAACCGTAACACGTTGTTGCTCTCCGCCAGATAATTCGAAAGGCATTTTTTCGCCTTTGCCAGATAGGGCAACTTCGTTAAGCACTTCCGTAATTTGTTTTCTTATTTCATCTTCGTTTTTCCAGCCTGTTGCTTTCATAACAAAGCGAAGGTTTTCGTAAACGCTTCTATCACTCAATAATTGGAAATCTTGAAATACAATTCCTAATTTCCTTCGTAAAAAAGGAACATCTTTTCGTTTAAGAGTTGTTAAATCAAATCCAGCAACGCTTCCTGTGCCTTGTTTTAAGGGCAATTCGCCATACAAGGTTTTAAGTAAACTGCTTTTTCCGCTTCCTGTTTTCCCAATAAGATAAACGAATTCTCCCTTCTTAATTTCCACGTTTACATCGCTCACCACGGGATTGTTTTCCTGAAAAATAGTAGCCTTACTTATTTGTATTACTGTTTCGTTGCTCATTGCGGCATATTTATGCAAACACTAAAGTAAATGAAATTGAGGGTGCTACTTTTGTTCCTTTGCAATAATTTGAACACGGCAGCGTTAATAACTTAAAATCACCAAAGCCCAAGCAAGCCTTTATGGAAAGTACTTTTACTAAAACTTATTTTACTAGTAATGAGGAAAAGTGTAATAATTACGCTTGTTTTGCTTTTATCAATGGTGAGTGTTTACGCTCAGCGAACAAGTGTTTACATTGAGCAGGACAGGGACTACAAAACGGCGCTTGATCTTTTTGATAAGAAAAAGTATAATGCTGCATTAAAGGCATTTGATTCCTATTCATCTGTTTCAAAAAATAAAAACACCTTAGTTGGAATTGATGCGCAATTTTACGCCGCAGCCTGTGCTATTGAACTATTTCATAAGGATGGCGAGTGGAGAATGAAACAATTTATTTTGAATTATCCTGAAAGTAATAAAGTAAAGCAAGGTTATTTTTATTTAGGAAAATCTAATTTTAGAAAAAAGAAATATCCTGAAACAATAGAGTATTTGGAGCAAGTAGATGTATTTGATTTAAGCAAAGACGATTTAGCTGAATTGTATTTTAAACGTGGTTACAGCTATTTGGAGAACGGTAAAAAAGACAAAGCAAAGGCAGATTTATATGAGATTAAAGATGTAGATAACAAGTATGCACATCCTGCAAACTACTATTACTCGCATATTGCATATACAGAGCAGAGTTATGAAACAGCATTAGAAGGTTTTACACGCTTGTTGAATAATGAAACCTTTGGTTCAGTTGTTCCATACTATATCGCCCAGATTTATTTTAATCAAGCTAAGTATGAGCAAGTAATTAAAGTTGCCCCTCCTTTACTAAACGATTCCAACTACGTTCAAAAGAAAGATGAGATTAATAGAATTATTGGCGAATCGTATTTTAAGCTTAAAGAGTATAGTAAGGCAATTCCCTATCTAAAGATGCATGGTGCAAGCTCGGCAGAAGATAATTATCAGTTAGGTTTTGCTTACTATCAAATAAACGATTGTACAAGTGCGGTTACCTATTTTGAAAGAGCTACTGCAAACAATGATTCCTTAGCGCAAAATGCATTTTATCATTCTGCAGGGTGTTATTTAAAAATGAATGAAAAAACAAAAGCAAGAAGCTCTTTTTTCAATGCTCAAAATCTTCCTTTCGACAAAAATATTGTTGAGGAATCAATGTTTAATTTCGCTGTGTTAAGCTATGAACAAAACTTTAGTCCTTACAACGAAGCAATAACAGCTTTTGGAAAATACATTACGGCTTACCCTAATTCTATTCGCAAAGATGAAGCTTATAATTATTTGGTTAATTGTTTTTACTCAACTAAAAATTATACGCAAGCTATAGCAACCATTGATAAAATTAAAAACCCAGATATTAAATTGAAAACGGCTTATCAAAAAATGGTTTATTTTAAGGGAGTAGAGTTTTATAATAATATTGATTTAGATTCTGCCCGCAAATATTTTACTAAAGCAATTCAACTAAACACTGATGCATCCGTTACAGCACAAGCAGCCTATTGGAATGCAGAAATTCATTACCAAAAACGTGAGTATAACAAAGCATTGGAGAGCTATAAGGCATTTCAATTATTGCCTGGCTCTTACAGTTTAAAAGAATATGATATTGCTAATTATAATATTGGTTATTGTTATTTCCAATTAAAGGGCGCGGAAAATTATAAAAACGCAAACATCTCTTTTAGAAAATACTTAACTTCTAAAAATACTGATGACGCATTGAAAGTGGCAGATGCCAATGTGCGTACTGGCGATTGTTATTATGTAGATAAAGTGTTTGCAAGTGCTGCCGAGTATTACGAAACGGCGATTGCTTTAAATAAAATTGATGTTGATTACTCGATATACCAAAAAGCAATGTGCGATGGTTTATTAAAAAACTATCAGGAGAAAGTAAACGACTTAAAAATGTTGGAAACGAATTATCCGAATTCAGTTTATATGTCGTCTGTTACTTTTGAAATTGCACAAGCATACAAAGCAATGAAGAGCGATGAAAATGCCATTGCTTATTATAAGAAGACTTTAGAAAAATATCCGAATTCAAGTAAAACAAACGATTGTATTATTTCGATTGGTTTAATTTATTATAATGCAAAACAGGATGATAAAGCGTTTGAATACTTTGATCAGATTGTAAAGAAAGACGCGAAATCGGATGATGCACAAAGTGTACTTCCTTACATTAAAGAAATATTTAAGGCAAAGAACGACCCACAAGCTTTGGAAGAATATTTTGCTGCTATTGGAAGTTCTGTTAGTGCAAATGAGTTAGATGTTCAATATTTTGAAAAAGCTCGTAAGTATTATTACGATGATAAAAATTGTGACGCTGCTTTTCCTGAAATGCAAAAGTACATTTCAAAATTTCCAACAGGGAAATATATTTTAGAAGCAAATTTCTGTATGGCTGAATGTGCATACAGTAAAGAGAATTACACTGAATCAGTAAAAGGTTATGAATTCGTAATTTCTAAACCTCGTAGTTTGTTTTCTGAAATTGCATTGCAAAAAGCATCCTTTATTTACTATAGAGATAAAAAATATGAGCAAGCACTTCCTTTGTATATCAAGCTGCAGGAATTTGCTGAATCAGGACAAAATAAATTGGCTGGAAGGCTAGGTGCAATGCGTTCTGCATTCTATTTAAAGAAATATGATGTTGCTGTTGATGAAGCTGTAAAGGTATTAAATACCGAGAAAATTACTACGCAGCAAACGGTTGAAGCAAAAAGCATCAGAGCAAAATCATTGTGCGAAACAAATCGTAAAGACGAAGCTGTTGCTGATTTAAAATACTTAACTAAAAATGCAAAGAGCGAATTAGGTGCAGAATCTTATTATATGCTTGCAGAAATTCAGTATAACAAAAGGGAATACAAGGAGGTAGAGAAAACGGTAAATAGTTTGTTTAATTATCCATACACTACAACGTATTGGAGTACTAAAGCAATGTTGTTGATGGCAGATGTTTATTTAGATAAAAACGAAGAACAAAATGCCGAAGCTGTTTTGCAAACTGTAATTGATAATACAGATAACGAGGAGTTTAAGAAGCAAGCGCAAGAAAAATTACAATTATTAAAAGATAAGCAAAACATGCGCTTAGCTCCTCCAGTAGAGGATAATATGCAAATTGAATTTGAAAATAAAACAGGTGGAACCAATTTATTTGAGGTGAAGCCCGCAGTAATTGATTCTACGAACCTAAACGTACAACCTAAATAAAATGAAGCAATTGATGAAAAATAAACTATTTCTATCTGTGGCAGCGTTATTTATGGTGCTTGCAACCTATGCGCAAACAGGCGTGGATGGAATAAACGTGGATGTGAAAAGTGATTTTGATGCTAAAATTAAAGATGCAGTTAAACAAAGCGACTTACCAAATATTTTAGATACGGTAAAACCTTTAAAAGATAAATCACTTGCTATATTGCCCCGCGTTATCGAAACACAATTTAAAACGCAAACGATACAACCTGCAAAGATGGTTAACGAACCACTTTCTAAATTGTATTATAGTTTAATTAAAGCTGGTTTTGGAAACTATACAACTCCTTACGGCGAAGTGTGGGTAAATAATTTGCGCTCGAAGGAGTATGCCTATGGATTTCATTACAAACATTTGTCATCTCGTTACACGGCAGAAGACAGAGGTTTTGCAGCGTTTAGCGATAACGATGTAAATTTATACGCTAAGAAATTTTACAAAAAGCATGTATTAAGTGGCGATTTAAATTATTATCGCAATGTTGCACATTTTTATGGTTATCCAGATTCATTGATTGCAAAGAATGATGAAACAACAACCTTTACAAAGCAACGCTTTAACACCTTTGAAGGAAAACTAAATCTAAAAAGTTTTTATAATGACTCAAATAAAATCAACCATGATATTAATTTGAATTTTTATAACATCACCGATAAATTTGAGACTTCAGAAAATAATATCATGGCAAATGGTACGCTTAACTTCTTTGTAAACAAAGAGAAATTGAATGTGTATGTTGCTACTGATTACTATAATACTAAAAGTAAAACAGATACCATTAATGATTTTATTTTCCGATTAAACCCATACTTTGAAGCAGGTGGAAAAAAATGGCATGTTGATTTAGGCTTGAATGTTGCTATTGATAAGTTCTCTGACACCACAGCTAAATTTTATTTCTCGCCTAAATTAAATGTACATTATAATATTTACAACAACTTTGTAATACCTTACGCTGGTTTAGGTGGTGGATTAGAGAAGAATTCATTTAGAAGTTTATCTACTATTAATCCTTTTATTACATCAACTCCTGGTTATGCAAATACATTTAATGTGTTTACAGCATTTGGTGGTTTAAGAGGTGTGTTAAGCTCTAAAACTTCTTACGATGCCAAAGTATCTTACGGCAAATATAAGAACATGGCTTTTTTCCTAATTAATTATGATGATTTCTTAAGTAATAAATTTAAAGTTGTTTACAATGATGCAAGCATGTTGCAAGTAAACGGACAATTAAAATATCAACTAAAAGAAAAAATAAATATCATAGCTAAAGGAAACTACTATAGCTATGGTGTTGACAGTAACTCGTATGCATGGCATCGTCCTGATTTTGATATAACGTTATCGGGTATTTATAACTTGAAAAGTAAAATTGTTGTGAAGGCAGATTTATTTTACATTGCAAAACAATGGTCGCAACAAAGAGTTACAGAAAATGGAACTACATCATTAAAAGCTGTTCAGTTAAAGGGAATTGCTGATATTAATTTAGGTGCAGAATACAGATACAGCAAAATGCTTTCTTTCTTCGTTAACTTCAACAACATAGGAAACGTTCGCTACTACCGTTGGGATAGATATCCAACACAACGCTTCAATGCGATGATAGGATTAACTTTCGTCCCTTTCTAAACGGACTTATAAAATTCGCTTTCTCATCGTTGGACTTCAATTCCAAAATTTTCATCCGCCGCGGCGGACTGCGGTTTTGAAATTTCGCCGCCTCGATAAATCAAATTTTCTAAATCCTTAAGATAATTTCCATAAATTGTCATGTCGAGTGTCGTCCGCCGGCTTAGGCGGATGATGTATCGAGACATGAACAATTTAAGCCTTCTTACGAAAACAACAGTATTTAATCTTCTCTCCCTTAGCTGAGAACAAATTCTCGTAATACGTTTGTATTTCCGTTAACTCCTTTTGCCCTGATGGATTGTGCGTGTATAAATCAGCAGTAGAATAAATTAATTCGAAACCTTCTTCAGCAATTACTTCTAATGTGTATTCGTAAAAACCAGTGTTATCTGTTTTAAGATTAATTAATCCGTTTGGTTTTAAGAATTTAAAATAACGGTTTATAAACATCATATTGGTTAAACGTTTACGTACACGAGTACTGTTGGGTTGTGGGTCGGGGAAAGTAATCCAAATTTCATCTACTTCATCTTTTGCGAAGCAATGGTCGATAAAATCTATACGTGTACGGATGAAAGCAACATTATTCATTTTGTGTTCAGTTGCATGTTTTGCTCCAGTCCAAATACGATTGCCTTTTATATCAACGCCAATAAAATTTTTGTTAGGATTGTTTTTTGCTAAGCCAATGGTGTACTCGCCACGTCCGCAGCCTAACTCAAGTACAATTGGATTATTGTTTTTAAATGGCTCAGCATGCCATTTTCCTTTTAAAGGATGACCTTCAGTAATTTTTTCAAAGGGTAAAAACGAACAATTCTCAAAGGAATTGAACTCAGCGAATTTTTCTTGTTTATTAGGCACGGGAAATAATTTGATGCAAAAATAATTATTCTATTTGGATAAAATAAATTATTGCGACAATCACCTTGTGAGTGTTAAAAAACCACGTTCGGTTTTACTATGCAAATCAGGAGCGCTATAATTAATTATGTAATAATACGTGCCGTCAACAGCAATTCCTGTTTTTGTTTTACCATCCCAATATCCATTTATTCCATCCCATACGTAAAGTTTTTGCCCAAAACGATTATAAATTTCGCAATGAAAAGTAGTTATTCCAATACCATCCATTTTATAAAAATCATTCTTTCCATCCCCATTTGGTGAAAATACATTTGGAATAATAATGTAGGAAGGTTCATATACTACAAAACATTTTGAAATTGAATCATAGCAATTGTTTTTTTTAGCTGTTAGTTCAATGCAACACAATCCAACTTCATCCAATATCAAGTCTATATTGTTGTTGTTGGAAGTGTTATAATCACAAAATTGCCATTCAATAATATTTGCATTGCTACTCGTATTTGTAAGTTGAATAGTTGAGTTTACCTCTAAGCTGTCTACAAAATTACTTGTGAAGTTTGCTATTGGAGAGTCATATACTGCAACTTGAATGGTTTGACTTGAATTACAAGTTCCATCATTGCTTGTAAGAGTATAGGTAGTTGTAGTGCTGGGATCTGCAATTACATTTGCCCCGCTTGTTGTATTTAAACTAATAGCTGGCGACCAAGTATATGTATTAGCTCCTGTCGCATTTAACGTGACAGATTCTCCAGAACAAATAGTATCGTTGCTACTTGTAATTAAGGCTAATGGTGCTGATAACACAGTTACAGTTGATGTAGTTGAACTGCTGCAACCAACACTTGAAGTTCCAATTACATTATAAATAGTAGTTGTAGTAGGTGACGCAATTACACTTGAACCGTTGTTTGTATTTAAACTTGAGCTGTTTGTCCATGTATAGGCATTTGCCCCGCTAGCGTCTAGTGTTACAGAATCTCCTATACAAATTGTAGGGCTATTCACTACTATAGTTGGAATTCCACCAATAACAGAATCTACAGTGCAAGTTACTGTTGTAACGCAGGCATTTGCATCACTAATAGTAACTGTATAATTGCCTACAGCTATACCTGTAAACACATTACTACTTTGATTCACACCCCCAATGTTAAATTGATAAGGCGGAAGCCCACTCGAATGATTAACCGTTATTATACCTGAATTACTATTGCTACACGAAGGGCTAGTAATGGCGTTGCTTGCTTCAAAACTACATGTTCCTGGTAAAAGCGCAGGGTTCAATTGTGTGAAAGAGGTTCTCATAGTATCATTTAGGTTTAACCAAATTGACCACGTATTAGTTGGCCCAATATACCAACCAGAGATAGAGGAACCAGTACCCCATAAAGACCCATCAGATTTTACGATATAAGAAAAGGATTCGCCCGCCATAATATCTATTACGTCTGTTGCAACAAGAGTAGGAGTGAAAACATAGGGTAGTGGGGACAAAACTGCAATTCCCATTTGTCCATTATTAAAATCTGCTCCCCAGGCATAACAATTTTTATTAGCATCGAGAGCTAAGAAGTGATGTCCATCTTCACTGCCAGAAATTGCAACAATATTAGAAAGGCTTGATAGTTTTTTAGGCGAATACTCGTCAGTTGTATCCCCGTCGCCAATAAAATTCCCATCACCCCAAGTATAAACATCACCATTAGAATCTAAGGCAACAGCTGCCATACTAGCGGCTTTAATATCAATAATATTTCTCAAATTAGGAATTATAATTGGATATAAAGTATCTGGTGATGTACCATTCCCAACACCAAGTGATCCATTCTGATTGTTTCCACAAGAAACTATAGTACTGTCTGAGAGAAGTGTATATGTAGTTCCGTTTCCAATTGCAACTCTTACTGCGTTGTTTATTCCAGTCATTTGAATTGGGGTTAGCGAGCTATTCCCAAAGGTCCCATTACCAAAACTTCCCAATAAATTTTCTCCCACACTCCAAACAGTTCCATCATTTTTTACAAAACTTACTGTATAAGTACTACCATCCAAAAACTTTGCATCACTTATAACTTGAGTAGGTGCGGCGAAAAGTCCAAATCCCCATACCCAACCTGTTCCATCATTTTTTATAGCTCCCATTCTGTATCCTGAGCTGCAGTATTTTAAATTACTCATACCAGGAACAGGTGTTGGAATAATTGTTCCTAAAATAGTAGGCCCAAGTCCTAATTCGAGGTATCCATTGTAACCCCAAGCATACAATTGATTTGTGCTACTATCACAAGGATTAGCATAACACAAATTATATGCAGAATAGGGGCCAACTGCATAATTTGTTGGTTTATACCACAAGCGCCCTCCAAAACCATCACCTATCATACTGTTTTGAGATAAGCTAAATGCCGTAATCACAAAGAAGAAAAATGTAAAAATATTTTTTCTAAAACCTGTCAATCTTTTGGATTTTAAATAGTTCAGCAAGATAAAAAATAGTTGAATACATTAAATATTAAATAAATATTAGTTCCCCAATAATATCCCCAACTGCAAAATCATCAGCCCGTCAATAAACAAATAATAATAATACGGATGCCGTTCCTCATGTGTAAAAAAGATGAGAATAGATGTTGCAGTTAAGAAAGCAAGATTAATATAATTAGTAATTGGTGTAGCATCAAACAAATAGAAACAAACCATATACCCTAACATGAATAAGAAAGCCACAAGCCTTGCGCCTTTTGTACCGAGAGTATTAGCATACGTTTTTACTCCTTGATAAAAATCGTGTTCGGTATCCTTTACATCAAACAAAACACA
>JADJDM010000031.1 GCA_016702705.1 Bacteroidota bacterium
GAAGTTTACCACGAAGGAAAAGGAACTACTTTAAAACAATTTGAAGATAAAATAAAGCGTGAAGCACGAGCAGAAAAGAACTTTAACGCTTGGTTATTTACACAACAAACTAAAATAAAACAACATGAGCAACTACATATTAGTAAGAGATAAAAACGGGTGTATTACTGCCAAAGTTCCAGCATCAGCTTCAGTTATAATATACAAAAACGAAGTACTAAAGTTCTTAGATGAATTACATAAATGCTCAAAGTACAATAAACCATTTAGAACGTTTAAACAATTTCAATTCGATTGGATTGTTAAACAACGTAATGAAAGGAAACAAAGGCAGATAATGAAACATAAAAAAATACAAGCGAAATGGTAAGCAAACTAAAAATAAAAGAACCCGACTACAAAGCATTGTATGAAAGCAGACAAGCTAAAATAGATAGCCTTAACAAAACTATTGCAGGTCTTAGAGGCAGAAATACTAAATTAGAAAATGAAATAATTAAACTAAAAAGAAATGGCTAAAATCTTATTTGATGCCACCTTAGAAGGCATAAGTACAAGAGTTGATAAAACTATCAAAGTAACTTTAGGCACTCAGGAAATGGATTCTAAACAAGCTATGGGATTATTTGAGATGAGAAGTAAGTTTATCAAAGTTTTGTTTTCCGATTCCGCTATTGAGCAAAAAGAAGTTGAGGCGGTTAATAGCCTGGAGTTAAAAGATACAAGTAATACCAAAAGTAAAAGCCAACGTTTAAGAAACACGCTTTACATTCAATGGCAGCAATTAGGATCTATTGGTACTTTTGATGGCTTCTATGCTGGTCAAATGGAAAGCTTAATCGAGTTGGTTAAATCTAAATTACAGAAATGAAACATAACGAATCAAAAATACAAATCGAATTGGTTAAATACATTCGCTATTTATACCCTAAATCAATTTTGTTTGCTGTGCCAAATGGTGGGCAGCGTTCAATCATTACAGCAGCTTATTTAAAGCGTGAGGGTGTATTACATGGTGTTTCTGACTTGATTTGGATTAATGAAGGAAAAACGTATTTCTTTGAGGTTAAAACCGACAAAGGAACTCAATCGGTATATCAAAAAGAGTTTCAAGCTGCAATCGAAAAGCAACATCTTCGCTATGCCATTTTAAGAAGTACAAAAGATTTTGATAATTTCCTAAAATTAATTTAAATGTTAAAAATGTTAAATTATTTTTATTATATTTGCATCGTTAGTATGTGAGAGTACAACAAAGCGGAAAAGATTATTGGTTGTAGAATCAATCCTACAACAAGCCTCTTAAAGTATCTCTCACTACTTTGGAGGCTTTTTTATGTACAAATACCAATATATTGATTAACTATTTAAACTTTACTCGTAAGGCAAAGCGAGTATTTAACCGCCTACACTTCAATAGGGATATTGTTGGAACAGATAAATGCTCCTATGTTCGGAGCGAGGAATATTGTTTTTCATTAGGGGGAGCTTTTTCTTTCTTCTTTTTACTTTTATAGTGAAACACGTTTTTCTTTTTCTTCTTTCTTTTGGAATAGTATCAATAAAATATGAATACAACAGATTATAAATTGTACTTACAAAGTATAGAGTGGAAACAAAAGAGAATTATTGTTTTCAGTTAGAGGCAAAGTGTGTGAAAGGTGTAAATCAACTAAAGAAATACAAGTTCATCATAAAACTTACGCTAATCTTT
The DNA here is from genome assembly GCA_016702705.1 of Bacteroidota bacterium. Taxonomy (GTDB): domain Bacteria; phylum Bacteroidota; class Bacteroidia; order B-17B0; family Aurantibacillaceae; genus JADJDM01. The sequence goes on from JADJDM010000031.1 coordinate 1,715, forward strand.
AAAAAAAAACTAAATGATTTAGAAGTGATTTGTAAAAAGTGCCATTATAAAGAACATTTTACTAAGAAAGGCAAAAAGAAACCTATACTTTCAGTTAAACAGATTTTAGCACAAAAAGTTAATCGTAAAAAATAAATGTCAAAATAGTTTTTTTATATTAATTATAATACTATATTTGCATCAAAACTAAACAACATGAAAAACATTAAACAACTAACAAACGTATTAGCCCTTTGTACTATTGTAGTGTTATCTTGCTGGGTATCATTATTAGCAGCCTCAAAAAGAGATGCTGAAGTGTAGGAGCCATTCATTTTACAAACACACATAGCGATTCTATTAATTCAATTAACTATAAGAACCCATTTAATTGATGGCCAAGAAGTCAGAACTGCCCCGAGGTAAAAGTAGAGAAAGATTCAGAAGGTAATTACACATTTTATTATAACTAAAGAAATGGAAAAGCTATTGATATTGGCCAACGTATCCAAATAGAACAACAAAAAGGGGCTGAGGAAGATGGTATTAAATATTATCATTTAGTCAGTACTCATCGTGGAAATAGATACTTTAAAGTTGATTGGTTAAATAATACTTGTATTCAAATAGTAATAACAAGCGGTGAATTAAAGAAAGGTAGAGCGCACAATGTAGGAGTTTATACATTAGCAATGTCATCTTTTAGAGGTACATATTATTGGTTCTTCAATACCAAGAAATTAAGCGGAAATACAAAGCTGTTAGCCACTACAAAAAATCAATATGAAATTGCATTCAATAACATAATAAAAAAACTAAAGTGAGAAAATTACTAATAGTTGCGGAAATGAGATCCTTAGAAAAACAGGTTCATTTAGGCGAAATATCCTACTCCCGAATGATTGAAATAATTAATGAGAAAGCTGACACTTTATTAAGCGATAAATTATTATTGGCTTATTGCGAGATAGACGAGTTAACTAAGGAAGTGGAGCATAAAAATCATACAATAGAAAATGATGCTATACATATTGAAACCTTAACTAAGGAAGTGGAAAGGCTGAGGAACTTAAATAAAAGGTTATTTACTTTATGGAGAATTTATACGAAGCTGTGAAATATCAATAAGTAAAAACTTTAGTACATCATTTAACAGAAATAAGAGAATCCATTAACAACCTAAAAAGTAAGATACTAAACAGGAAAAGGTGCAAACTAATAATAAGCCGCTGAGTACCATAATGCAGCGTGAGTTTATCTCTTAATGGCGAAGGCACAGCGTAAATTAGGTTATCATTAATTTGGTAGCCTTTTTTATTTCAGTATTGCAATAACACCCGTTGCAATTATACCACCAACTAACCAACGTTTATGCCTCTTATGTTTCTTTACCTCTTTAGTTAGTCCAACGATTGTAGTAGAATCAATTTGAGAGGCTTTTTTGTAGTTGCCTATTATAACGCTATCAACTTTAATAACGTTCTTTAAATCGGTTATAAGTGATGAATCAACAACTATGATACTATCACAAGCCTTAATGATTGGGGCGCAAATTTGAACTAAAGTAGTATCGTGAACTATTGTTCTATAACGTTTGATAACCTCAACTCTTAAAGTATCTTTTTTTTTAACTTGTACCAATAAAGAATCTTTTATTTTAGTCTGTTCCGCAATCACTTGTTTAAGGCTATCAGTACCATTATAAGTTATAATCTCGCCTTTATTTTGGCACTTATCGAATAAGAATAAACAGATACAAAGTATTGCAATAAAAGTTATTGACATACTGATTATTCTACTCAGGTTTAGGCTCTTCATTTTTAATGTCTTTTTGTATTTGCTTTACTTGGAAACCAGCATAAACCATTTTAGCAGTAAACACTAATAAAATATCTGTTGTTGTCATTTCGTGGTGGTGTTCCCAAACATAATAATCGACAACTAAATTAGCCGATAAAAACAAAAATAAACGTTCTAATCGCTTACTTGAATAATGTGAAGGCTCATTGCTTAATGTTTTGTTAAGTTCTTTTAAGTGCCACAATAGGCGGTTATAGGCTTTTTTCATCTAATAAGGTATATGTAAATTTTGTTTGTCCACTATTTTTGCAAAGTTCAATTAAATGTTCTTTGTCTTTCCATACGTTTAAAACTTGACACCCTGCACTCCAACTACCTACAATTGTAGATTTAGCTAATTTATTAGCACCATGAATGTTTGCGCCTATTGTACTACCTTCTTGCCAACTTGCAACAGCATCTTTATCATTTAGTACAATCCCATCTTTGTCATCTTCACGTAAACCGTATATCTTACCGCTTGATTTTAAACATACATGGTCTGCCTTACCTTGATGTAATCCTACCGAATAAGCATCAATCATTTGATTTGGCATCATTACCCAACAGCCTTTCGGGTTAAGTAATTTCTTTTGGTAAGTTGTTCCAGGTTCTGTTGTGCAAGTTGTAATGAATAAATCATTTTTATAAACAACACAAATAAAATCATTGAAAGCATCAGGCACTTGTAACGTTGTTCTAATACCAACAATATGAACTTTATCTTCAAACCATTTATAACCTAACTTATTAAAAGCGTTTTGTAAAGTTTCAATTGTTATCTTCATTTCCTTCTTTTAATTTCAGTTTGATTCGGCAATATTGCCATTAACCTAATAATATCTTTTTCAATTTCGGTAGTTCTATTGCTGTTGTTTTGGGTTAGTATTTGAACTTCATTAAACTTACTATCAATACTCTCTTTATCTTTGAAACTCAATAACTCAATCTTTTCAATCTTAGTTTCAATAGTATTTAGCTTGGTTATTCCATACCACAAACCACTACCACATAATACAATTAGAGGTAAACGTTTTAACGTTTCATCTAAGTAGTTTACTTTTGTCATACATTTTCTTCTAATGGTTGTTCATCAGGTACTTCAATTACTTCTACTAAAACCATTCCTTTGTTAACTGGGTGGTCTAATCCTTTATCTATTTCTTCTTCTGTGGCTTTAAGCCAAATGTTTTGTTGTGCCATAATGTTAAGATGAAAAGTACATATATAAAGTGGGCACTACTGAACTAGTAGGAACAAGAGTTCCAAGTGCTGTTGTTGGTAGTGTTCCCGAATAAGCTTGATCGACTGTGAAAAATGTAATAGGAGTAGTCCCTAGCGAACTTGTATGTCCTAAGTTAATTACTGCAGAGCCTGATAAAGCCCTAACTGTTATATTTGCAACGCTATTATGATTTATGTATAAATAATAAAGACCAGGAGTTAAAATGGTATTTACGCCAGTTATTAATTGAGCGGTTGCAGAATCTCCTAAAATAGTACCTGCGGTTAAAACTAAATTATTTGGCAACATATCCAAACTATCATAAATCCCAATAATTAAAACACTGCCAGCCGTGCCAGCTCCAGTTAAGTGCATTCCAATCTCTTCAATAGTAGTTGTTTTAGAAACAATATAAGGAAAATAATAAGACGTATTTCTTACCGTGCCGAATGTACTAAAGGCAGATGCGTTAAGGGCTTGAGTGTAATATAGTTTAAAAGTTGCTGCACCCGTTTTCTTATAATAAGAAATATCATAAGGTAGTTGAGCAATAGTAGCTTTCAAAGCCAAAGCATCAAATACAGCATTCTGTGAAGGCGCAATAGTTGTTACTCCGTTAGTTATTGAATCGGCTACCTTACCATCTGCATAAGCATTTGATGTTGTATTAGCAGCGTTATCGCCCGTATTAGTTCCGCTTGTATTACCTATTACTACTAATTGAGCATCGGTAACGTAATTGTCATCAGAACCTTTTAATGGCTCTTTATTGTTTAGGACTGTTTGTAAGTCAGTTTGATTTGATAAAGTTCCTGTAATTCCACCCCATGTTGCAGTACCTCCAGCACCACGAAAAGTTAAAGCAGATAAAGCAGTAACGCCATCGGCTAACTTATAGCGACCATCTTCATGGTAAATTATTTCACCATCATCAAATACAATAGCAGCGTTAGTCGTAAACCACGCATCATTGTTTGTTTGAAATAATATTTGTCCTGGTATATTTGCCATTAGTCTATAATATCTTGTGTTATTGTCGTACTTGTATTTCCTATTACTTGTTGTATTCCGCTCAAAACAGTTACCACATATTCGCCACTTGTATTAAATGTTTGAAGTACATTCCCGTCCTGGTCTTTTATTTCCACTGTGAAATCTCCAGCGTTTGCCCCGCCTACAAATATGTAATTATTCTCAAAGTAGTTTCCACTCATTACGGGAATAGAACACGCTAAATCTCCAATGTGTCCACCTACTGTAAATTCAAAACGATCGTATTTGTTTATGTTAGTATTATCACTAACTAAAGCAACTTGCATAAGTGGATATTTGGGTGGAGTAGATGCTCCAACTTCCCAACTATCACCAAAAAAGAAATGGTCATAATTCTCACTTCTCCCCATTGCCATGTGCAAAATAAAACTGCTTAAATAATTCTATATTTTGGGAAAGGCTTAAAAGAGTCATTATGATAAATCTATTCCAGTTGTGTAATTTGTATCGGATGCATTCATTCCCGTTTCGCTTATGTCATCGTATAAAGGAAATGTATCAGTATTCTCTTTTAAATATTTAGTAAGTAATTCAGCGTAACTTTCAGCAATCATTCTAAATTCATCCTTAACAACTTTCAACTCTAAAGAATCGGCTGCACTTGAATTTTCTCCACTCTTTACCATTACACCCTTATTCATTAACCTATAACGTAAAGCCATAGGAGAGTGCATACAAACGTAATAAATAAGAACTGACTTAATATAATCCCTCATTAAAGCTAACTCATTTGGATAAGCAGCTAAAGTATCATCTGCAATTATCTTTGTTTTAAAATCATTGAATAATGCAGTTCCTAAAATCTTTTGCAAGTAAATATCTTGAACCATTGTAATAGTAGGAATCAGCAATTTTGCATCTACGTTTTCATCAATTAAAGAAATTTCTTTAACCGAATTAATATCTATAAAATATACATCTGCCATTATTTACTTCTTTTAATTTTTGTAATTGCTTTCCAAATATGTCTGCAATAAGGCTCAGTTTCACCTGTACTTGGATTGTTATAGTAGCCGCCTCTAAAATCCCAAACGTTTAAATCTAAATCATTACTCATACTATCAATAGCCTCAAATGTCCACTCTTTCCCAAATTTGCCCGATAACATATCCTTAAGTTCAAAAAAGGTCGACAATAACCGCTAACTTAATCAGGGGCTTGCATTGTTTAAAGCGTTTTTAATTGATAAGTCTAAAGTATAAACTGTGCTAATTTGAAGTGGCGAAGTTTCTTTGTCATAAGCCTTTTCGGTTGGGTCAAAAGCATTAGCGTTTTTATCTATTAAATTATTTTTCAATAGCCCATCAATACCAGCGTTAACTCTATCAACTGAAATTCCTAAAGCCTTTGCAATACTTGCTGGCGTTTGTGTTGGATTACCCTTTAACACCGATAAAATACCACTCTTTAAATCAGTAATCGAAATATTTAAAGCATCGGCAAAGTACATTTTTTGTCTTGACAATTCAAACTTTAAAGCTTCAGTAGAACTTTTGAAATTTACTTCTTCTTCAAATAGTACCTCATCTTCTGTATTTTCATCTTCTGCACAAGCTTCTAATTGCGCTAAAATAGTATCGTGTTTTTCGTGTGCTGAAAATTGTTGAGGTGTAGTTTGAATATCGCCTAAAAACTCAGTAGCTTCATCATTACTTAAACCAAATGATTTTAAAAGTATCATTGCTTGTGGCTTAGTTGTTCTGCCTTTTTTGAAGTCCTCAGCTACCTTTAATAAATTAGATACTTGCTTTCTGCTCAATGTATTTAAAACTTCATTTCCTGTTGCTGTTTCCATGGGAATCTCAACGCCATTAGCATCTAATGTAGGCTCTGCAATTGGAGTAAGTGGCTTATATCCTTTTAACTCTCTACGCTCATCCTGAGTTAAATCAGCATCATTATAAAGGTCTAAACCTACTGGGTCGTTTTGGTCAAACTCTGCCTCAATCTTAACGCCCGTTTTCATCTCGCAAAGTTCCATTATAAACTCAGCTAAATCTACCTGGCGAGGTTTAGTATAATTGTTTAGGAATAATTCAAATGAATTTCTTAACTCGTCTTTAGTTCCAAAAACAATACCTTCACGAATAATACCAAATAAGGTCGGGTTTGTTACCCCATGCCCTGTAAATTTCTTTTGAAGTGAACGTTTAGCACTTAACTCAAATTTCTTATCTAAATCATTAACATTAACAGCAGTTACCTCAGCTGCTTTACCATCTTTATCAATGTAATTAATAACAGTACCTCCAGCGTTATCTGTTCCCGTATGCTTACCAATTAGTTTTTCCCTAATGCTTTGCTTTACTTCTGCTGTTGGCTCACCATTATAAAAAGTTACAATAGTTCCTGCTGAAAATCCATTTGCAATAAAATTGTAATTGAAATTCCCAATCTCAGTATCTGCACAAATATCTAATAAACAAGATTTGTAATTAGGCTCAGGATATAAACCACTAATATAATTTTTATGTTGTTTCTCGAATTTGAATTGAATAAAGAACGAGCCTACCATTCCTTTTTGATACTCTCTATATTGTGTTGCTGGGTTTTGGTATAATCTCTGCCAATCTTTTGAGAAACTTAATATATCCCCTTGCTCATTTAATCTACAATTAGCAACAGGCAAATGATAATAATATAAAGGCTTACCAACTAAATCAGTAATTACATTTAAAAATACACCATCAATAAACTCTAAATCCTTTGCAATCTTTTACCTACTTTATTCCCGTTTTCTTTAGGATTAAACTCAGCCATAAACTTATCTAAAATAGCTTGTTGCTCAGGATTAACAGCTTTTAATCCCTTACCCCATAGATAACTTGACTTAGCATTTAGTATCGCTGAATGGTCAGCATCTTGGTCTTTTAAGTCAATCAAGAAACTTGGGTAATCATTGCTTTTACCCCAATTGATTATACCACCACTTTCGTAGGTGCTTAATTCAAGCTTTGTATGTTTCTCAAAGTATTGAAAAGCAATTTTATTAATCGGGTCTATTATCTCAACTCTAGCCATTGAATACTTTTATTTCTGTTGTTTCGTCTGTAAATGTAGGAATTTCGGTTGAACTATCCAACACGATAACTATACCTTCCTCAACTATATTTCCACTATTTACAACTACTAAATTTGTTGCACTTGCTTGTTCCCTTATTGTATAACTCCAACTATCTAACTGGTCTAATTTTACTACACCGTTTTCTAAATCTTCTGTGTTATCTTCAATTATATCAAATCTATTATAACGTATTGGATTAGGTGAAATGTCAATTGCAATAAATGATTTTACTTTATTTGATTGGTCATTAGTAAACGTAAACAAATAAGTTGCATCTTCTATTGTTGTCTTTTCCGATAAGGTTAAAACAACTATATTAATCGCATCCCTGTTTATTGTTATCATTCGTAATGTTATAAAAAAAGCCCATTATTACAACAGGCTTTTAATTGTTCAACTAAACTATTTATTAAGAAGCTGGAGTAAGTAAAGCAGCAATTAAACCACTTGTAACTTTTTTAGGTTTAATAGTTGCACTACCAACTAATTTTATAATGTCCCCTTTAAAGCTTGTCATTTCAGTTCCCGAATCAGTATCAACGTTTGAAGCGTCTAAACCAAATTCATGTCCTAATAGCCAATAAGTACCGTCATTGTGTTTTGCAACAACAAATAAAGTGTTCTTTAAAAGTAATTCGCTTTCTTCTTGCGTTAAAGTTTCAATCCCTTGAATCTGGAAGTTTACTTCTACTTTATACCCAAAACCTCCAGTCTTAGCATCACCTGCACCTGTTTGTTTCCAGTTAGCGATTTCAGGAACTTGTTTATAAGACCAAGCCTGTTTTCCTGTTTCCATTGTAAATGTAGTAACTACGTTTGCAGTTAAAGCAAATTTAGCGTTATCAGTCCAAGCTACATTAGCCCATTCTCCGATAATATACTCCGCAACACCGCTTGGGTCTTTACATTGTTTTTTGTACAGCCTTGTGTTAATGCATAACGAGATTATAATGTTTTAAGTTATAAGGCATAACTATTCGTTAAATATTATCCTCCGTAAAGAGTAATGTAACGTTGGTTAGTTACCCAAGTACTCATAGATTGAGTATTTTTGATGTAACGTTGCATTGCACCATTTGCTACTTTATCAATTTGTAAAGTGTTTAAATCAGAAGTTGCATCTGTTAAAACCTTTAAGTATTCAGGTAAAGTAAATAAAATAAATGTAGCTCCTACTGGATGGAAATTAATCTTGTGTCCATTGTAAGAAATTACTTCGTTTTCTCCGCTACCTTCAACTCAAGTTAAATTTGTTGTGCAGCACCTACTGCATTGTTAGCAGCCTTAATAAATTGTCTGTGTCCTAATGGCGCAAAGAATTGAGCGTTTGGATTGTCAGTTACTTTTGAAGGTGCACCAGCGTATAACAAAGCATATTGAGCAGCAATGTTAGCAGCAGTAATAACTGCACCTGTAACTTTAATATAATCACCTAAACCAGCACCTGGAGCAGTTTTAGATTGAGAGTCATTATATAATGTTCTTACTACTAATGAATCAAATAAAGTAGTCGGCATTGCAGCAACCGCAGCTTGTGCAGCAGCAGTAATTGAACCCTGACCAGCACCTGCAACTAATAACGCCACCGCAGCTTTAGTAGCAGCAGTTGCACCATTCCATAACTTTGTTTCAATATCAGCACCAATAGCTGGTTGAATTTGGATTAATACTTTTCTATCAAATTCATCTGATACTACGTTATAAGCACCAGCTTTCATTGACTTCTCGAAACGAGTGCCTTTTAAAGCGTTATCGTTAATTCTATCTTCATAGTTGAAACCAACTAAAGATACTGGAGTTTTTTGTACATTCAAATCAATGTCCCCTGTTGCAGTTACTTCACCTGTATTAAGTGCAGTCATAGCAACCTCAACTTTACTTTCGTAAACGTCTGTTCCTGATTTGTGTCCTTCCTCAATATCAATAACACGCTCACGCAATGTTTTAGAATCTTGGTATAACTCCTCTGTGATTTTCTCTAACTCTGTGTAGTTACGAGTTGTTCCTGTATAATTTATAGGCATGGTTTTGTGTTTTTATTTTTGTTTATAGTGTTTCAAATCTTCAACTAAGAACTCAATTTGTTCTTTTTCTAAATGTCCTTTGCAGTAATCTTCTACTTTCATATCTCCAACTGCATCTAAGAACACTTTATAATTTACTCCCGTTTCAAATGGGTTAACAAAGTTTTTAACCTCTGCTTTTGTTTCTTGTTTAGCCATTATAGTTTTCCTTTATTGAATAATAATTTTTCGTGCTTACTCATATCCTTATAATCTTTCTTATTAGATACGATTGGGTCAGCCGCTGGCATTTCAACAATTGCGTTGATAGCCTCTAAAGTTGTTTTTACTGCTACTGAATTAGAATTAGAAATCTTTTCAATTTCTTCTAAACGAGATAACATTGTTTCAGTTGCTTTGTCTTTATCAGTCATTGCTTTTAATGTCGACTCTAAAGCTGCAACACGTGAAGCCATATCTAACTCAGGAACTTCAACAACTGGAGCAACAATAGCCGCTTCAATTTTCTCAACTAATCCACCTTTAACGTAAATCTTAGAACCATCTTCTAACTCATATTCGCCATCGATAATCTCAGCACTTGAACCATCAGCGTTAACCAATTTAACAGCAACACCAACATCTAACTTCTCACCTTCATAAGATATTTTAGAACCATCTTTTAAAGTAACTTCTGCTAAAGCGATTGGAGTATCTACTACGGCAACTACTGGAGTTGCTGCAACTTGTTCACTAAGCAAAGTTTTGATTTTTAGAATTGTTTTCTCTCCTAAAACATTTTTAATCATTGTATTTAAATTGCTCATGAAAATTTGTTTGTTTAATTACATAATACATTAATTCAAAAAAGGTTACATTTAGTCTATAATGCTTTGTATAACCGCTTTTATTTCAGCATCGGTTAAGTCAACGGGTGCTAACTCCATATCACAAAGTATCTCAATTGATAGCCCGTTGAATATTCCTTGCTTTACTTTCTCCCATTCAGTTGGATTGTCAACTTTTACAGAAGCAAATGCAGTACCATCTGGTAAGTCAAATCCTTTCGGCTGTGCTATTCCACGCTGTTCATCTGAAATAAACATTTCGAACATAAACACGCCTTTTGTTTTATCGCTTTCTTGTTGGTGAGTGGATTTAATATTATTCATCTTACCTCTTTCATAAACTTCATTACAAGTTTTTCAATAGCATCTTTACTTGCTGCAACATAAAACTCTTTCTCAACTCCCATTTCGTCTTTTATTTTACGATAAATTGGAAGGTCTGGAATTAATATCGGAGCTGTTACTATTCGTCTTTCTTCTTGAATAGCAAATTTAAAGTAGTTGCTTTTTTCTTGGTTTTCAAACGCCATCCACTCAGTCATAATAGCTGGTTTATCCACCATTGCAATAGCTGAGAAGTCAACACTCGCATCGTTATAATCGTTTACTTTGAAATAATAAATTGGTAAGTTTTTCATATTGTTTATTTTTAAAATGTTGTTTGTGCTTTTATTTTGTTTGCTCTGTTTTGTTGCTCTCTAATATCGTTTTCCGTTACTATTACTTTTCCTGTAATATCAATTGTTTGTCTTTGGTTTGATGCTCCTAAATTATTACCTTGACTATCGAACTGCGTATTAGTATTATTTTGAGGTGTGTTAATTGTTGGTGGTGTTGGTAGTTGAGTACTCCCAATAGAACCTGTTGGAGTAGATCCGCCGCCCCCACTTACTCCACCATCAAACTTAGCACTTGCTATTTTCGCTATATTAGCCGCACTACTTATACCTGTAACAGCCGCAATAGGAATACTTATAGGCAATGGATATGTAGCCAATACAGTTTGAACAGCACGAACCCCATCTATTGTTGCCTGTGTAATTGCAAAGGCTTTGTTAATATTAAATTGTTGTTTCTTTAGTTTTGTTTCTTCTGCGCTACCTTTTTGAGCATTACCGATTTGAATGGCAAAGATTGCATCGCTTAAATTTTTAGCAGCGTTGAATGATTGTACTTCTAATTCCTTTTTTGCCTTTGCATCTAATTCATCAAGTTTCTTTTTTTGCTCTCTATTCGCCTTATCTTTTTCTAATCTTCGCTGCTGTTCAAATTCTTCTAATTCAGTTTTTCTTTTTTCTTCTGCTTCAAAATCTGAAATAGCTTGGATTTGCTGCTGCCATTCTTGAATCAACATCCGCTTTATCCCTTGCTTGTTGAGCATCAAAAGCGGCTTGATTTATAGCCTCAATATCTTTTGCACTTTGCTCCGCTATTTTCTTTTTTTCTTCTGCTGTTTTCTTTGCGCTTTCAACTACCTTCTTATCGTTGTTGATTTGTAATACAACTAAGTCTGCCTCTAAAGAAGATATTGCTCTTAACGCCTCGTCTTTTTTGGCTTGTTCTTCTTTTACCCTTTCAAGTTTTTCAAATTGTACTATTGCTTCAAATTGCTCTGCTGCTTTTTCGTTTCCTAATTTTCTTTGAATCCAAGCGTTTACACTTCCTAAACTTTCACTTAAATCATCATTCGCTTTTATCTCATTTATCGTAGCATCTTGAATGGCAATACTTGCTTTTAATTCTTGAATTTGAGCAGCTATCTTTTTCTTTTTAGCATCAAGTATCTTTGCTTCACTTGCCCCTTGCGCCTCAAGTATTTTTATCTCATTGTCGTACTCAACTACTAAAGCAGAAGTTGCTTTCTTTTGAGCATCATAAGCCTTTGTTGCACTCTTAACTGCTTTTTCCTCTGTTGACCAGGTGCCAGTTAAATCTTTTACAACCTCAACAACCTTGTCGAAATTTTGAACTAACATAACAATTCCCTCAACTAATAGTAAAGGAACTACTGCACTCATAGCATTACCAATACCCTTTAACCCTATCTTTATCTTCTCAAAGTCAAAGTTTCTAAAACCCTCTCCAACTAATCCAATACCCTTGTTAAGTTGCTCGATTCCGCTACCTGTTGCTAAACTTGCGGCATCATTAATATCTCCTATTTTACCCTCAACATCATTTAACTCTTTTGATAATCTTGAAAAGTCTTGAGGGTTTGAAGCTTCTGATAAAGCAACTTTTAAACGCTTGTATTCTTGTTGTAATCCCTTCAATGAAGTTACTGCCTTAGTGGTTTCTTTACCGCTAATTTCCTCCATTTTAGCACGTAGCTTTTCCGATTCAGCAGTAGCCTTTTTATATTCATCGCTTCCAAAGTCCGATTTGCTTATAGTTTCATCGAGTTTTACTTCGTCTTTTAACTCTTTTACACTTTTAATACCAGCACCCGTACCTTGTACCTCGATTGTTATACCTATCTTTTCATTTGCCATTTAGAATGTCGTTTAAATTTTTCTCAATCTTTTTTAGTTTTCTAACATAGATAAGTTTTTGAAGTTTATTCAAATCCTTTCTTTGCATCTTAACTTTTATCTCGTATGCACGTTGGGTAAGTATTCCAATCCTATCTATAATTGCTGTTACTTCACTTTCAAGTGTAGGTAAATAGTAAATAAACATACTATGTTTTCTATTGCTTTTTCATTGCTACTATTGCTATCATTTTTGTATATAAAACACCTCCAAAAAGAGGGGGCGGCACCCCCCCAAGAATAAAAATTAAAACTGTCAACTTTTTTTTTTAAAGTGTTGTTATATTTGGGTTGTTCTTTTACTTAAAAAAATAAAAAATTTGTTGTTCTATTTTTTTTTAACTAACCGTTGTTTTTTAGGGGCGACCTTTTTTCCCGCCTAAAAGGAGGAAAAGTAGAAATTGAATTTTCTTTCTTGTTTTGGCTCCGCCCCCCGGTTGCCTCGCTTGCTCCTTGTGTTTGTTAATTAATCACCGCCGCGACCCCGCGTGTTGTTCACTTCAAGCAGTACCTCCGTTAGTCTTAATTATAACCCAACATTCCCACTACCAACAGTACCGGGGGTCCGGGGGCCGTTTTCTGTGAATAGATACCGATTGGTATTGTGTTGTTAATATTGCTGTTGCTGCCCCATCTATTAATCCACTTGTAGGGGTAATAGTTACAGTGTTACCTGTACTATCTATTTTCTTTATAGTTAAAATCTTTGTTACATCGTTACCATCTGAATCGACAATAATACAATCTGCAACATCGGGTAAAGTAATTATCCTGTTACCACTTGTACAATCAACTAATTCTGTTCCTGACTTTCTTGTAAGCGAGTAATCAATAGTTGTTGTATGTATAACGCTTTTTAAATCTCTTAATTGAGAAACATTAACACCATCGATATAAGTAACATTGCTACTTGTTACCTCTATGTTTTGGCTGTTTACTACTGTTACATTTGATAAACCATTTGCAACTGTTATACCTTTACTTCCCGAAATAGAAACCCTTTGAGCATCAACACCAACTACAACATCTTCACTCGCTACAACGCTAACAGGGTATTCGCTGTATATTGCAACGTTTTTATTGGCGTGTATATCGGTGAACTTATTAGTCTTTCAGTTCCTAAATATTCCTCGTTTAAAAATAGAAACGTTTGAAGGTGTGAACTTGAATATCTCAACTTCAATAACTCGCACTTAACAGATTGCCCCTCATTAACGTATTCTATTATCTTATTGAATCGGTAATAACCATCTCCAAGCTTTTCATCTTCAATAAAAAACCTATTACGAAAACTAAATTTTTCAATATCCGTTTTCTTTAACCATAAGTTAGCATAAATTAACTTGCTATCTCTGTGGCTTATTTGGTCAATAAACGATTTGTGAAAACGATTATAATTGTTGTTAGTAGTCCATTGAGCATTAACATAAGAGTAAAAAACTTGCTTAGGTATTCCGAAATTCAAATCAATTGTAGGAGTAAACGGGTCATCAGTGTGCCCTGCATAACCATACTCTTGAATAATTAAATCAGTACCGCCTTCTTCTTTGAAAGTTATAGCTGCACTTGTTGTTTTAACTTTGGCGTATAACCTACGAATATTTGGAGTAATACGTTTTACCACCCCGTTATCTAAATCATAGATTTTAGGGTAAGCAATACCGAGCGTATAGTTAGCAACGTTATGAGTAGGAGACCAAATTAACTCATTTGTTTTGGTTGCTTTTATAAAATCATTCTCTAATATTTCCTCATGTGTTCCAAACGTTTCAGAGTGTTTTTCTTCATAGGTTTTATTATAGTAGTCCTTATCGGCTTTGTATTTGAATAGGTAAGTCTTAGCATCCAATTCACTCATTGGATTAACAACAACCTCTTTTTTCCAATCAATAACTTTACCTAAATTAACTATCTCACCATCATAATAACTTGTTCCTGTTGAATTATCGTAGTAAGGCTCAAATATTAATTTCTTTGGGTCTGTTTTATCAGGCATCATTATTAAGTTATGTGTCTGCATAACTGATTTAATAAAATCCTTTTGCTTTATGTTTACTGGAATACAACTATTCATTTCAACAGTATCTCCCTCAATCAAATCTTTATTAGTTACAAGTCCATAAAACATTGTGTTATTATCGTCTGCAACTATCTCACATTTAACGTGCATTGAACCCGTTACGATTAACGTTGTTCCATCCGATTCGTAAAAGCGTACAGGATTAGTCCCATCCCTTGTAAAAGTAATGTTTAGCAACTCACTTGCTTTCATTACATCGGCAGCAGTAACTTGTAAATCGCCCGTGCTAATTTCTAACTGAGTATAAAATGAAGTAGCATTTTCAAAGTTTGTTTTGAAGTTATCCTGTGCAAAAGCTAAGCCCGTGTTTGTATTAAACACCTGGAACATAGTTCTACTCAACTGAGCAACTATATTCGAGTTACGATAAATGATTGTATTGTTTGATCCGCCTTGTGCCTTAATGTTATCGCTAATTACTGCCAATACATTAGTGTGTGTAATGGTAAATTTAAGCTTTAACTTAGTGCTAAAATTATAAGTCCCTGTTGCAGGTACTACATAAGTAGTTCCCGAATAGTTAGCCCCCGCATCAAAGAAAGGGGCAGTTTCTTTATTGAATGGTATAGCAGTTGGTGAGGTCATTATTATTTGCTGACCATCCGCATCATATAAAGTATAATCAGTCGACCTACCTACGTTAAATTGCCTTGCATCTAATTCCGCTTGACTTAAAACAATCGTATCTAAATTAGGGTAAGTTATATGTCTTTTAAAAAACTCGGTATCGCAATGGGTGCTATCCAAAGTATAACCTTTGTCAGCTAATATTCTTGTTAGGTATTCATAATCATAAAGGCATGGTAAGAAATCTCTCACCCTCCAAATGCTTTCATCGCCTAAAATAGTACCACGATTAACTAATGGGTAATAATAACCTACACCATAACTTGCTACTGAATCGTCCCAGCTTTGTATAATATTAGCCCTTGTGTAGTCGTGGTCTAAATCTGAATAATCTAAATCTCTTAACGTTTCATCTCCTATATCAGTCCAAAAGTTTCCCGTTTCTCCAATTATGTTACATGAATAAACATGAAGTCCGTTAACTATTGTGATTCTTAATAATTGCAAATAACCTTCAAACGTTTTTACCTCATCTTCAAAATATTTAGCTGAAGTCTTTATGTTAGCATTAAACGTATTGGTCGCAATATTAACCTCAAATATATTCTCAAAGAATTGGTTTATCTCATTCGTTTCGTATAGTTCAACGGAACGTGCAGAAGATGCCTTAGCTTTGTCAGGCTCTCTAATATCCGATTCCTCAAACGTTGTAACTATTGGCAAATCACTAACAATAGCAATACTTTGTAAATCCCCTATCTGTAATCTGTTTGCCATTATATCGCTCTTTGTCTTGTTTCTTGTGTGCTAAATTTAACATCTATTCCGTAATTAAATAGCTTTTCGTTTTCATGTTTATTCAACAAATAAGGCTTATTAATCATTGTTACAGGAACATAATTGTAAAGGCTTCCATCAACATCTTCTTCGTTAACTAACCACTTCAAAGGTGAACTAAATAATTCCTCCAGGTAAATCATTTGCTGAGTAGTTAGCCAATTAGTTTGAAGTGTTTTTACATACGTTTCTTGCGTGTTAACTATAAGGTTTTCATGTTTGTAAGGGCTATAAAGATATTGACCTCCTATTATCTTTCTACGATTTA
>JADJDM010000032.1 GCA_016702705.1 Bacteroidota bacterium
TTATCATCTAAATGTTTAACAAATGCTTCTTTGTTTTCAGTAGTAACAACAAATAAATGATACACTCCATCCGACCACTCAGGTTTTGATTGCATTCTAATTTTAGAGTTGGTGATTTCGTTTTGGTAACGTGCAGCAATTTCTCTTCTGCGATTATTCCAATTTTCTAAATACTTAAGTTTAACCGAAAGGGATGCACCTTCTAATCCTCCCATTCTATAATTGTATCCAATTTCATCATGAAAGTAACGAACAACGCTTCCATGATTTCTTAATGATTGTAAATGTTTAGTGTACTTTTCATTATTGGTAGTTAACCCACCTGCTTCACCGCAAGCTCCTAAATTTTTCCAGGATAAAAACTATAGCAAGCCATTTCTCCAAACGTACCAACCGTTTTTCCATTGTATCGAGCGCCTTGCGCCTGAGCCGCATCTTCAATTAAAAATAAATTATTCTTTTTGCATATTTCCTGAACAGCATTAATGTCAAAAGGTTGTCCGTAAAGATGAACACCAATCACAGCTTTTGTTTGTTTGTAATTGCTTTTTCAATTTTGTAGGATCAATTTCCCAATTATTTGCATCGCAATCAATAAATACTGGTGTTGCTCCTGCATGAAACGCCCCAAGCTGTTGCAATAAATGTATTTTGCGGAATAATTACTTCATCGCCAGGCCAATACCTAAAGCTAACATAGCTAAGTGAATAGGATTGTACCATTTGAAACTCAATTGTATAATTGGCTCCAACATATTGAGAAAAGGCTTTTCAAATTCTTCTACAAATGGCCCACCTGAAAATGCTGTTTTTTCATACACTTTTTCAAATGCTTCGAAAATTTCTTTTTAACTTGTTCGTGTTGGCCTTTTAAATCAAGGCAAGGTATTTTACTCATAATGTTATTTATAATGTTTTTAAAATTTTAGCAGGATTACCAGCAACAACTGTATTGGCAGGGACATCTTTTGTTACAACTGCTCCAGCACCAATGAGTGCATTTTCACCAATCGTTACCCCACAAATAATAGTTGCATTGCTCCCAATGGAAGCACCTTTTTTAATAAATGTTTCTACTAATTTCCAATCAGCTTCAGTTTGTGCCGAACCATCGGGGTTGGTAGCTCTTGGGAATAAATCATTAGTGAACATTACACCATGACCAATAAAACAATTGTCTTCAATATGCACACCTTCACAAATGAAACTATGACTTGATATTTTGCAGTTTTTTCCAATAGTAGCACCTTTTTGGATTTCAACAAAGGCACCTATTTTAGAATTATCATCAATTGAGCATCCATATGCATTTACAAAGTTGAAAATGCGAACGCCTTGTCCAACCTTAACATTAACAAGAGATTTGCGAGGCTCGTCTATATTTAAAAGTTCCATCTGTTAGTTTAAAATAATTTCTTTTCCGTTTTGTTTAATTGATTGTTGAGATGCTTCCAAAATTTTAATAACACTTAAGCCCGATTCGAAATCAGAAATGGGTGTAGTGTTATTTTGTTTTCAATTCCATTGTTTGTGTGTGAAACACCTGTAGCATTAACACTATATGGAATATCTTTTATTAAATAATTTAAAATTGAAATATCGTGTGGTGCTAGATCCCAAAGTACGTTTATATCTGGTTGAAATAATCCTAAATTAATACGAGTAGAATCGAAATACTTAACGTTTCCAATTGAACCATCATTAATTAATTGTTTCCATTTTTTGAACTGCCCTGTGTAAAGAAAGGTATGGTCAACCATTAAAAGTTTCCCCATTTTTTTGATAGTTCAAATAACTCAATAGCTTCAGCCGATGTTGAAGTCATTGGTTTTTCAATAAGTACGTTCTTGCCTTTAATAAAGCTTTTTTTGGCTAAATCAAAATGAGTAAAACAGGAGTTGCAATAACAACAGCGTCAATTTCAGTGTCGTTTAAAACAGCTTCAAAATCGTTAGTTGTAGTTACAGAAGTATATTGTTTGTTAACTACTGCCAAGCGTTCAGCTCTAAAGTCACAAACATATTTTACTTTACAATCGGCAACTGAACTAAAGTTTCTTACAAGGTTTGGTCCCCAGTATCCGAACCAATTATAGCAACATTCATAGATTTAATATAGAACTCAAATATAAATAAATTTATCCTAAAAAATGAGCTTTTTTATTCATTTTAGCAGATAAAACCTTTAAAAATGAGGATATTGATTAATTTAGCAGAGAAATAATCAATGAAAATCTCTCTCCTCACCGACGGTATCTTTCCCTATGTAATTGGCGGCATGCAAAAGCATTCCTTTTACTTAGTTAAGTATTTTGCTAAAAGAGGCATTTATATTGATTTATATCATACGAATCAAAGTAAATTAGATATCGATAAACTGGAGTTTTTTAGCGAAGAAGAAAAAAAGTTCATTCGTTCTTTTGTTATTCCATTTCCAAAGGCAGGTAGGTTACCTGGACATTATTTAAAAGCTTCATTTGCTTACTCTCAAGCTATTTTCGAGCAATTTAAAAAACAAGAGCCTTCAGATTTTATTTACGCAAAAGGTTTCTCTGCATGGAAATTAATAGAAGAAAAGAAAAAAGGATTTAAATGCGCACCAATAGGCGTGAACTTTCATGGTTATGAAATGTTTCAAAAAGCTCCCAATTTTAAAACATATCTAGCCTTAAAATTCCTTTTCCAAAAGCCAGTTTTGTTCAATGTAAATAATGCAGATTATGTTTTTTCTTATGGTGGAAAAATAGATGATTTAATAAAAAGTATTGGTGTTACTAAAGAAAAAATAATCTCAATACCAACTGGAATTGAGGAATCATGGTTGGTACAAGCGCCTTCAATAAATTCGAATACTAAAACTAAATTCCTTTTTGTTGGTCGTTTTGAAAGACGAAAAGGAGTAGAGGAGCTAAACAAAGCCTTAATTCAATTAAAAGATAATTCAAATTTCGAATTTCATTTTGTAGGACCAATTCCTGAAGTTAATAAACTAAAACTTCCTCACGTGTTTTATCACGGCTCTATTACAGATGCTGAAATTATGAAAGCCAAAGTAAAAGAAATGGATGTATTGGTTTGCCCAAGTCACTCTGAAGGAATGCCGAATGTTATTATGGAAGCTATGGCAAGTGGATTAGCAGTAATAGCAACCGATGTAGGTGCAGTTAAATTAATGGTGGATGAAAGTAATGGTGTTTTATTGCAATCAAGTAACCCAAATGAAATCGCTTCTGCAATCGAAAAATTAAGTAAGTTGGATAAGAATTTACTTCAACAAATGAAATTGGCAAGTATAGAAAAAGTAAAAAATAATTTTTGTGGAGCAAAGTAATTGATGAAAGATTATTAAAGTAAAATAAAACCTGCGTAATCCAAAAATAAAACAACAAAAACCAAATCTGTAAACAAATTTCCTAATGTCAGGGAGAAATCAATCATTATTAAAAAAACCCTAAATACTGCACAGTTTCATTACTTATATTTCTCCGTCTCTTCCAGTGAGTTCATCACTTTCTCTTTCAACTCTTCTTTAAAATCAACAATTCGTTTTAATAAAGCTGCATCTCCTGTAGCTAAAATTTGTGCGGCTAATATTCCAGCATTTTGTGCTGCATTCACAGCCACTGTTGCAACAGGAACGCCATTGGGCATTTGCACAATCGACAATAACGAATCCCAACCATCAATTGAATTGCTTGATTTAATTGGAACGCCAATTACGGGTAGGGGAGTTAAAGAAGCTACCATTCCTGGTAAATGAGCCGCTCCGCCTGCACCAGCAACAATTACTTTTAATCCCTTGTCTACTGCAGTTTTTGCGTAATCAAACATACGCTCAGGTGTACGATGTGCCGATACAATTGTGATATCGTATTTCACGCCTAATTTTTTTAATACTTCTGCTGCATCTTTCATGATGTTTAAATCCGATGCACTTCCCATTATTATTCCTACTAATTTGTTGAGCAATTTATTATTTTAGACTGTGAATGATTTCAGAATTTAGATTTATTTTCAATTCTGAATTATTAGTTTTTAATTTCTCATTTCAAATTAACTCATTTCCATCGGGTCAAATTCATCAAATCGCCAAAAGATCTTCCATTGTCAAAATTCCCTTTTTATCCTTTGCATATTCTGCTGCCATCACTGCGCCCAATGCAAATCCCTTTCTATTATGAGCTTTGTGCATTATTTCAATATCATCAACTGCTGATGTGTATTTAATAATATGCGTTCCTGGCACTTCTCCTTCGCGCACATCTTTAATAAATAAAGTTTCTTTTGCTGGATGTGTGATGCTCCAATTATTTTTTCTGTCAATGTTTGTAATAACTTGTTCAGCTAAGGTAATGGCTGTTCCGCTTGGTTTATCCAGTTTATGAATATGATGAATTTCTTCCATGCTCACATCATAATCAGTATAATTATTCATAATCTTAGCTAAGTACTGATTTACTTTAAAGAAAATATTTACTCCTAAACTAAAATTACTTGCATAAAATAATGTTGCCCCGCTTGTAATACAATCGTTTTTAATTGTTTCAAAATGATCATACCAGCCTGTAGTTCCGACTACAATTGGTAGTTTAGCATCAAAGCATTTTTTTATGTTTGATAAAACGGTGTGTGGTGTGCTAAATTCAATTGCTACATCTGCTTTTTGTAAATCAGCTGATGTAATTTTATCTGCATTTGTTTCATCTACTTTTAAAACAATTTCATGACCACGGTTTAGGGCAATAGCTTCTATTTCCTTTCCCATTTTACCGTAACCTAACAATGCTATTTTCATTTTAAAATCTAATTTTAAATTGTAATCCCGAATAATAAACGGGTTTGTTTAATGTGTACATCACATCGCTGTGTGGACTAACATTAAATGAAATTTTTTCATCCATGTTTTTGTCAAAGCCTCTTAAATGCCCTTCCACATTTGCATCTATAATGTTTAACAAATAAACCCCAGCAACACCAATAAAACAAAAATCTCTACGCTTTTTATATTGTTTTTTTAATGCGACTAAATTTTCGGAAGTATATTTTGGGTCGTAATCATCTATTGTAGCAGCGTCGCCATCAAATCGAATAGACAATGCATTTTGGTATTTTTTGTATGAGTTGTGATTATTAATTCCTAAATAACCCAAACCCGCAAAAGCAGCATAAATGACAGGCACTTTCCAATACTTACGATTATAAACTTGCCCCGCACCTGGTAATACTGTTGAAAATAAAGTAGCTTTTCTTGCTTCTTTATTACTTGCTTTTTTTAATGCTTTGGAAGTTGAATCATTATCGGCAATAAAAGTCTTCTTGGAAAAATTTCCATCACCTGCAAAAACAAAAAAGCCTGTTGCCATAAAAAACATGCACAACAGGACTTTTAAAGACTTCATATTAATGTTATTGAATATCAAAAAATGAAAGTATGTGTTCTAATTCGGTATCGTTACTAAATGATAAAGAGATAGTTCCTTTACCAGTATTGTTACGCTTAAACGCTACACTCTTATTAAATATTGCAGTTAACTTCTCATTAATTTTTTATCGCTTAATGATAAAGGCGCTTGTTGTTGCTTAGTTTTTACTTTAACCTTTGTGTGCACTTTACCGTACTTCGCTAATTCTTCAATATCACGAACCGATAAATTTTCTTCTACAGCTTTTGCAAATAAGGCCAATTGCAAATCTTTATCCTCAATGTTAATCAATGCACGTGCATGACCCATTGTAATTAATTTATCTTTTAAACCTAACTGCAACTCAGCAGGTAATTTTAATAAACGTAAAAAGTTTGTTACTGTTGAACGTTGTTTAGAAACCTTATCTGCTAATTGTTCTTGTGTAATGTTACACTCATCAATTAAACGCTTGTAGCTTAATGCAACTTCAATTGGATTTAAATCTGCACGTTGTATGTTCTCAACCAAAGCCATCTCCAACATTGCTTGGTCGTTTGCGATACGCACGTAAGCAGGAATTTCTTTTAAGCCAACTAATTGAGAAGAACGAAATCTACGCTCACCCGAAATTAATTGGTATTTATCAAAACCTAATTTACGAACAGTAACTGGCTGAATGATGCCATGCTCTTTAATCGAATCAACTAATTCTTGTAAAGCAGTTTCTTCAAAATCTGTACGCGGTTGAAAAGGATTTGCCTCAATGTTTTTTACTGGAATCATTGCAATGGTTCCAACAACAGCAGCGTTTTCAGTAGCCTTTGTAGTAATATCTGTTTTAGCATTTTCTAACAATGCCCCTAATCCTCTTCCTAATGCCGATTTATTCTTACTCATGTTTTTTAATTTAAAATTTAGAAGTCAAAAGTTAAAAGACTTTACTCGCTTTTAACTTTTTCCTTTTAACTTAATTTCTTATCCTTGAAATCCTTCTTCTTCCTCTTCTTCTTCAACATCAATCATGCGATCTTCGTTGCTGATTTTTGTTAAACCATTCTTTTGCAAAATCTCTCTTGCTAAATTTAAATAGTTAACCGATGCCTTACCAGATGCATCGTACATAATGATTGTTTTTCCAAAACTTGGCGCTTCACCTAATTTAGTGTTACGTTGAATGATGGTGTCAAAAACCATTTGTTGGAAATGTGTTTTCACCTCTTCGACAACTTGATTGCTCAAACGTAAACGGCTATCGTACATCGTTAACAAAATACCTTCGATATCTAAATTAGGATTTAAGTTTGATTGAACGATTTTAATGGTATTTAATAATTTACCCATTCCCTCTAATGCAAAGTATTCGCATTGTACAGGAATAATAACCGAATCAGAAGCAGTTAGAGAGTTAATAGTAATTAAACCCAATGATGGATTACAATCAATAATGATAAAATCGAAATCATCTTTTATTTTGCTTAATGAATTCTTCATCATGTATTCACGATTCGGAAGTTTCACTAATTCAATTTCTGCACCAACTAAATCAATGTGCGCAGGCAATATGTATAAGTTTGGAGTATCTGTTGTAAGTATGATGTCTTTTGGATTTGCTTCATCCATAATACATTCATAAATACTTGTTTTAATGTTTTTAGGATCAAAGCCAACGCCTGATGTAGAGTTTGCTTGTGGATCGGCATCGATAAGTAATGTCTTATATTCGAGTACCGCCAAACTTGCAGCAAGGTTAATTGCTGTGGTTGTTTTCCCAACTCCGCCTTTTTGATTCGCTATTGCTATAATCTTTCCCATGTATCTTGTTTTCCTTATTTAGTAATAGTTGCACCGATGTACATCAGTGTTAATTGTTTTCCCGAGTGATTAAACTTAGTAACCGCAGCTTCTTTATCAATTTTTATGTAACCAAAAGTATCGTAATGCATACCAATGATTTTTTTGCAATTAATAAATTCAGATGCAATGATTGCATTATCCACACCCATTGTAAAATTATCGCCAATTGGTAAAAAAGCAAAATCAATGCTTCTGTATTCTCCAATTAGTTTCATATCGTAAGTAAGTGCTATGTCGCCTGCATAATAAAAATTTCCTTCAGGGCTTTCAACAACAAAACCCATTGGGTTTCCACCGTTTGAGCCATCAGGTAAACTGCTCGAATGCACTGCCATCACACACTTTACATTTCCAAAATCAAATGTTGTTTTTCCACCTGTGTTCATTGGGTGAATGTTTTCAACTCCTTGTTTGCCTAGCCACACGCTAATTTCCCAGTTGCAAATGACTTTTGCCCCTGTACGTTTTGCAATCGAAACTGCATCAGCAATATGATCTTCGTGACCATGGCTAATTAAAATATAATCTGCCTTTACAGTTGTTGCATCTATTTGTTTAGCCATTTCGTTAGGAGTAATAAATGGGTCAAACAAAAGATGTTTGCCGTTAATTTCTATCCCAAAACACGAATGACCGTAATACGTAATGTTCATAAATCTTAATACTTGAAACCGCTATGATTTTTAAAAGAAGTAAATTTACGCCATTAAGAGGTAATTCTTGTTCTATATGAAATAAGATTATCAGTAATTTTAAACAAACATTTTGTTAATATTCTAATGAACACTATAACAGTAATTTCCGGCACAAACCGCCCAAATAGCAATACAGAAGTAATAGCTCGTTTTTGCGAGAAATTATTACAAAATGAAGGCTTAAATGTAAAGTTTTTATCCCTTCAACAATTGCCTCAAAGCATTGCATTTACTGAGATGTTTGGTAAACGTACACCCGAGTTTGATGCTATGATTAACGAATATATTGAAAGTTCAAACAAGTTTTTAATAATTGCCCCCGAATACAACGGCAGTTTCCCTGGTTTGTTAAAAACGTTAATCGACTCAGTTCACCCAAAACATTGGAACCACAAAAAAGCGGGGCTAATTGGAGTTGCAGATGGAAGAGCCGGAAATCTTAGAGGAATTGAGCAATTGACTCTTATTTTAAATTACCTTAAAATTAACGTGTATCATAACAAATTGCCTATTTCTCAAGTAACAAAGCTGTTTGATGAGAATAGAAATCTGACTGATGAAATGACACAGAATGTTTTGGCTGCTTATGTTAAGGGATTGAAGGAGTTTTAGGGTAATAAGGAATAATTGTTTGATTAATTTTAGAAAAATTGTTTTTTTCTTATTGACCACAAAATATTTAGGTATTTGGAAGATAGTTTATAATCCGGATTTTAATTATGGCGAATTCGCCATAATTAAAAGTCAGGCGGAATTAATTATTTGATTAATTCTTGTAAAATGGTATATTTGAAATACTATAAAAACCTTTGGGTATAAAGTCAATACTAGTAGATTTCTGAAGAATTTTTCGGGTATAAACACGAGAAGCAAGTTTATGACAAAGAACAAAAAAATAGAAATTGGCGGCAAAGAAATAAGCATCATTTCTCAAAAACACGATGATTATATCTCTCTAACAGATATGGCAAAGAGCCAAATGCAGGAAGCTATCATTATTAAATGGTTGACAGTGAAAAGCACTATTGAATATATTGGTGAGTGGGAAGCATTATATAATCCTAATTTTAATTATACCGAATTCGGTATAATTAAAAATGCAGCAGGAAGCAATAATTTCGTATTGTCGGTTAAAAATTGGATTGAAGCGACAAACGCAATAGGCATTACCGCTAAGGCAGGAAGATATGGCGGAACTTATGCGCACAAAGACATTGCGTTTCATTTTGGAATGTGGATTAGCCCGAGATTTCAGTTACTTTTAGTAAAAGAATATCAGCGACTTAAAGAAGATGAAAATAGTCGACTGAAATTAGAATGGAATTTGCAAAGGACCTTAGCGAAAGTTAACTATCACATACATACTGATGCAATTAAAGAAAACCTAATTCCAAAAGAAATTACAAAACAACAGGCAAGTTATGTTTACTCCAACGAGGCTGACTTGTTAAATGTTGCCCTTTTCGGAATTACAGCAAAGGATTGGCGAGATAGCAATTCTGACAAAGATGGAAACATTAGAGATTATGCAACATTAGAACAATTAGTTGTATTGAGTAATATGGAAAGTATAAATGCTCTCCTAATTCAACAAAATTTATCACAAAACGAACGACTTATTCAGCTTAACAAAGTTGCCATTACACAAATGAAATCTTTGACGGAAAATAAAGCGATTAAAAAATTGAAATAGAAATCTAAAGGAAGGGTTAAAGAAGTTTTAATGGGAAATGAACCATATATAAATAAAGTTTTATTTAGCTTTCTTAAGCTTTGTTTCTATGCGAACCTGACTATTTATGTTTTGCTAGTTTTATCTTTCTTTGTTCACACTGATATAATCGTTCTCCCTGATACTTTTGAATTTTACTTTAGGATTATTATGATACCAGTATGCTTGATGTGGGCATTTTTGCTTGTTTATTGTGTTTATTTTTGGTACAAGTTCGATAGAGAAGGTAATTATGCTTCTAAGCTTTGGATACTTGGTTCTTTTTTTGTTCCATTTTATTTTTACAAAGTTATTTGGAAGCGGACGATTGGATTGAAGGGACCAATTGAAGGAATAAAAGAACCAGTTTTAGGGAATACAATTCCACTAATGGAAGAAGAAGATGAAAATTGAATCAAAACCTTTCACAGCTTGAAAAAGATACTATCTTTGCATTCGAATTCTAACCTATGTTGTAGTTAGGCAATAAAAATTTATGATAAACATTACATTACCCGACGGTTCCATTCGTCAGTATCCTAAAGGAACCACATCTTTGCAAGTAGCACAAAGCATTAGCGAAGGTTTAGCAAGAAACGTATTGTCAGCAAAAATAAATGGTGAAGTAGTTGATGCTACTCGCGCTATTGATGCTGATGCAAGTTTGCAATTATTAACCTGGAACGATGACGATGGTAAACAAACCATGTGGCATTCATCTGCGCATTTAATGGCAGAAGCTTTGGAAGAGTTATATCCAGGCTCAAAATTCGCTATTGGTCCGCCAATCGAAAATGGTTTTTACTATGATATCGATTTTGGCGATGTTACTTTTTCTTTAGATGATGTTGAAAAGGTAGAAACCAAAATGCTTGAATTAGCTCGTAAAAACAGCACATTCGAACGTAAAGAAGTTTCTAAAGCAGATGCAGTAAAATACTTTACCGAAAAAGGTGACCAATATAAATTAGAGTTAATTGATGGTTTAGCTGATGGCACTATCACTTTTTATTCTCAAGGTAATTTCACCGATTTATGTCGTGGACCGCATATTCCAAACACTGGATTCATAAAGGCTGTAAAGCTTTTAAATGTTGCAGGTGCATATTGGAGAGGCGACGAAAAAAATAAAATGTTGACTCGTGTTTACGGAATCACTTTTCAAAAGGATAAGGAATTAAAAGAGTACTTAACACTTTTAGAAGAAGCTAAAAAGCGCGACCACCGTAAGCTGGGCAAGGAATTAGAATTGTTTACCTTCTCTGAAAAAGTGGGTATGGGTTTACCTTTATGGTTGCCTAAAGGCGCAATGCTTCGCGAGCGTTTAATTCAGTTCATGCAAAAGGCGCAACTAAAAGCAGGTTACTTGCCAGTTGTTACGCCGCATATTGGACAAAAAGAATTATACGTTTGTTCTGGACATTATGAAAAATATGGTGCTGATTCATTTCAACCAATTAAAACACCACAGGAAGGAGAGGAGTTTTTTTTAAAACCAATGAATTGTCCGCATCACTGCGAAATTTATAAAACATCACCTAAATCATATAAAGATCTTCCTCAACGTTATGCTGAGTTTGGAACTGTTTATCGTTATGAGCAAAAAGGTGAGTTGCACGGTTTAACTCGTGTGCGTGGCTTTACTCAAGATGATGCGCATTTGTTTTGCCGTCCTGACCAAGTAAAGGAAGAGTTTTTAAAAGTAATTGATTTAGTATTATATGTATTTAATGCATTAGATTTTAAAGAATACACTGCTCAAATTTCTTTACGTGATCCTGAAAACAAAGCTAAATACATTGGAACTGATGAAAACTGGGCATTAGCAGAGCAAGCAATTATTGACTCAGCTGCTGAAAAGGGTTTAAAAACAGTTACTGAGTTGGGCGAGGCGGCGTTTTACGGTCCTAAGCTAGATTTCATGGTGAAAGATGCTTTAGGACGTAGATGGCAATTAGGAACAATTCAAGTAGATTACAATTTACCTGAGCGTTTTGAGTTGGAATACACAGGTTCTGATAACTTAAAACACCGCCCAGTAATGATACACCGTGCGCCATTTGGTTCATTGGAGCGTTTTATTGCTGTGTTAATTGAGCATTGTGGTGGTAATTTCCCATTGTGGTTAACGCCAGATCAAATTGCTATTTTACCTATTTCTGAAAAATATAATGACTATGCTCAAAATGTTTTGAGTGTGTTAAATAATTCCGATATTCGTGGCTTCGTAGACGATAGAAACGAAAAGATAGGGAAGAAGATTCGTGATAATGAAATGAAGAAAATTCCTTTTATGTTGGTTGTTGGAGAAAAAGAAGCGGAGGAAGGCAAGGTTTCAGTTCGTCGTCACGGACAAGGAGATGTGGGTGTATTTACAATTGAAGAATTTAGTAAATTAGTGGCCACAGAAATTGAGAGTGATTTCAAAACAAAAGAGAATTAAAATAATAAGTTAAACTAAAAAACGGAGGTTACCATTAGTGCACCATTTAAAAAACCGGTAGGGAATACAGCAGGAGGACCACCACGTCCTTTTAATAAGCCGCGTCCTTTTAACAGAGGACCAATTAAAAAAGAAGATGCTCATAAAATAAATGAGAAAATTCTTGCTAAAGAAGTACGTGTAGTTGGAGATGATATCGAAGCTGGAGTGTATCCAATTGCAAAAGCAATAGAGATGGCTCAAGAAGCAGGATTAGATTTAGTTGAAATTGCGCCTAATATTGACCCGCCAGTTTGTAAGATTGTTGATTACAAAAAGTTTTTATACGAATTAAAGAAGAAACAAAAGGAAATTAAATCAAAAGCAGCTAAGGTTGTTGTGAAAGAAATCCGTTTCGGACCTCATACAGATGAGCATGATTACAGCTTTAAGAAAAACCATGCAGCTAAATTTTTACAAGATGGTTGTAAGGTAAAAGCATACGTTTTCTTCCGTGGAAGAGAGATTGTGTTTAAACAACAAGGTGAAATTTTATTGCTTCGTTTTGCAAGTGAGCTAGAAGAATTTGGAAAACCAGAACAAATGCCACTTTTAGAGGGTAAAAGAATGATCATGATTTTGACTCCTAAGAAGGCTAAGTAAGGGGTACAGGTCAGCGACGAATTAAAAATCCCGTTCAGATTTCGATTTGAACGGGATTTTTTTTGTTAATAACTTTGAGGTTTTGAAAAACGAAATAAACTTTTAATCAGCTGATTTTTAATTAATTGTTACATTTAAGAAAAATAAATTAACACGTTATTAACAGGAATGTTACTTTTGCTGTGGATATTATAATTAGACGAACACTAGTTATAAGTAGCCGAAAAATAATTTTTTTAAACATAAACCAACTACCTTTGTTGAAAACTTTGATACCATGTTTGAGATACTAAAAGATTTTGAGAGTAAATACGCTTCTTTAAAGAAAAAGGGCTTGCGTGTTGAAGGAATGAACATGATTGATCCTAAGCGTAAGAAGCATGTGATCATGATTTCGAAGCCTTTTGTATTCGATAACCGTTCTTTACCAAAGGTTTACCAAGGTATTGAAGTGAAAGCGAAAATTGAAGGGATTTTACATGAGGAATTTAAGGTAGAAGCTGGAAAGTCATACGTGTGGGCTCCACAACATTTCGAGAAATTTGTTGATAGATGTTCAACTGAGATCAGAAAGAGCTTCAATAGTCCAGAAATGAGCAGAGAAGACATGTTAGATGCACTAGCATTTGGCAACTTTGAAGAGCATAAAAAGAAATGCATTCAATTAATGAACGATGGAAAAATTCCAGCTTTCAAATTGAACTAACATAATGTAGCCATTTTTGTTTTTTGAATTAGATTAACAAAGGTTACTTTGAACGCGAAAATCCTCCCCGAGTCCTCGGGGGGGATTTTTTGTTTTATTACATAAGCCAAAACCAAATTGCGCCGCAAGTATAACCAATCAGTGCTAAAATACTAATGCGTTTTAAATACCAACCAAAGCTTATGTTGTCTAATCCCATCACTGCAACACCAGCTGCTGATCCAATTATTAAACAGCTTCCACCTGTTCCAGCCGCATAAGCAAGAAATTGCCAAAAATGGCTGTCGATGGGGTAATCGTACATACTTATACTTGCCGCAACTAAAGGTACATTGTCAACAATTGATGAAATAAGACCAATGGAATAAACAACAGCATTTTCATTATTATTAAATACTCCATTTAAGTTAGTTGCTAATGAACTTAAAACACCAGTTAACTCCAGTGGTTTAATGGCAATTAAAATTCCTAGAAAAAATAAAATACTTTTTACATCTGTTTTTTCTATGGCGTGCATAACAGAGAATTTCCCTTTTAGTTCTTCCTCTTTTTTGCGATGGATGAATTCGGTTGTTACCCATAATACTGCCAAGCCTGCCAAAATACCCATATACGGGGGCAAATGAGTTAATTGTTTAAACACAGGAACCATTAATAAACTTAATATTCCAATTCCAAAAACAAGATTTCGTTCTTTTAAAGAATAACTGAGTTCATCTTGTGTGGTATTCTTTTCTATTGTTCCTTTAAAGAAAATACTTGTAATAGCAACAGGTACACATAAACATAATAAACTTGGAATAAGCGTACTTGTAATAATTCCTGTTGCCGAAATCTTTTTATCTAACCAAAGCATAGTTGTTGTAACATCACCAATCGGACTCCATGCCCCGCCTGCATTGGCAGCTATAATAACAATCCCAAGCATTAACCATTTGTCTTTTTCTCGGTAAATATTTTTGCACTAAGGCAGTCATTACAATAGCAGTAGTTAAATTGTCGAGTACTGATGATGCGAAAAACGTAATAAATGCAATTATCCAAAGTAACTTTCTTCTACTGTTAGTTGTAACTGCTTTTGTAATAATATCAAAACCATTGTGTGCATCTATTAGTTCAACAATCGTCATGGCAGCGAGTAGGAAAAATAAAATTCCTGAAATATCTCCTAGTGCGTGTGTAAGCTGTTCGTTTACTAATTCTTTATTTTCGGTGTTGTAAATATAATATACCCAGCAGCCAACACCCGTAAGTAATGAAAATGCAGCTTTATCTACTCTAAATGTTGTTTCGAAGATAATGAGCAAATACCCAACTATGAATAATATGATAAGTCCTGTAATCACGAATTATCCTTTTTCTGTTTTAGTTGTTGAGTGTAGGCATCAAAAATATCTTTTGAACGGATGTAACCAACGGTTATTTCGCCTTCTACAACAGCAACTTTATCCACATCAAATTTCATTACTACATCCAATGCTTTACTTAGAGGGTCGTTTGGAGTAACATAAGGAACCGATTTATCCATAAAGCGAGAAACGGGAACTTTTGTTTCGCCTAGTTTTTTTGTTATTTCATAATCAACACTACGTAATGAAATAATTCCTTGGTATTTTAATTGGTCGTTTACCACAACAAAATCACTTGCATGTATTTCGGCAGCTAAATTTAAGGCTTCAATTACTGTCGTGTTTCGTTTTATAACTGCAAGTAATCTATATTCAGGAAAGTGATCTTTAATTATGATTTGACCAATGATGTCATTCTTCATTTCCCAAGAGTGCGCAGGGCTTTTAAAACGATTATCAACTTGGTTTTTATAAAAGGATATTTTTTTAGAAAGAATAAAAGTAAAAATTGACACAATAATAAGAGGAGGAAGAAGCACGTAACTACCTGTCATTTCTACAATCATAATAATACCTGCAATTGGAGCATTTGCAACACCCGAATAAAAAGCACCCATTCCAACTACCATAAAAGAAGCTATGCTTACATCATGATGTAAAAAATGTTTAGCCGTAACACCAACAGCTGCTCCTAACATAGCACCAATAAAAAGTGAAGGTCCGAAAATACCTGCCGAACCCCCGCTACCAATGGTTAGGGTAGTGGCAACAATTTTCACAAAAGCAATAATTAGTAAGCTTATTAATAATTCAAACCACATTCCTCCTCCAAAAAAATCGGGCATACGACCGTGTATTGCTGATTCTAAAAATAAACTTCCAGTACCTGCAACTTCAAAAATAACTAATGCAATTGCGCCAGTAAGTAAGCCGCCAATAGCAGGTTTAATGTAAGGTGGAATATTAATTCGTTTGATGAAAGCTTTCGCATCATTAAAGCCTTTTATAAACAAGAAACCGAATGAGAAACAAAGCACACCAAGGATTAAATAAAAAATAATTTCACTAAAATGGAAACTACTTAAGCCTGATACATTTAAAAATGGTTCAGTTCCTGCATAAATGGTATAAACTAAGTAAGCTGTAACCGAAGAAATAAAACATGGAATTAAGGCATCCGATTCAATATCTTCTTTATAAACCATTTCAGCTGCTGTTAATGCCCCGCCTAAAGGAGTTTTGAAAACTGCACCTAAACCTGCAGCCGTTCCTGCCAATAATAAAGTTCTTCTTGCTCTTGCGCCAGCTTTTGCAATGTTGGCAACCCACACGCCAATGCCTGCGCCAATGTAGGAGATAGGACCTTCTTTACCTCCGCTACCACCTGTAGGTAAAGTAAATAAGGTAGCGAGTGATTTAAAAATAGGAGTTTGTGTGTTTATTTTTCCGTCTTTATTATGGAAGGCATCAATCATTTCATCTGTACCCGTTCCTTTTGAATCGCGTGAAAATAAATACACAATTAATCCTGCAACTAAACCTCCAAATGCTGGTAATAAAAGAACAGCTAGAGATGAAGTAGGATGGTCGAAAATGTAATTTACTTTTTCCTTGAGTGTTAAATATTCATCTGCACGATGTGTATGAAATGAGCTGTAAAAGTATTCTAATACATGTAAAAGCCAAGCAAAAATAGAAGAAATTACTCCGGCAATTACCCCAACAATAACAGCATACAAAAAAATACTGTTTTGGTTTTTAATATTGAAAATCTCTTTTACCCTAAATTTATACATCCAATTTTTTCTGGTAATACACTATAACATATATTGGTAATGCTGATGACTAAAGCCTTTTCCACCTTTATGCTTCATTTTTTGATCTTGATTAAAAACGTATGCTATTTTAATTTCATGACTTCCGTAATTTGTTTTCATTAATGCATTGGTGTTATAATCAAATGAATATCCAATTTGCCCCATGCCATTAATAGTGTAACCTATTTGCCCATAAATAGCAGCTCTTAATCGAATTCCCGCACCAACAAACAAGGCGTTTTTTATGTGAAGTTTTAAATTGTAGTCAATTAATATAGGTGTGTTACTAACATAATTTGTCATTAAACTATTTTCCCAAATAAAGTCTCCGTTTTCTGTCCAGTTATATCCAACAGCAACATTAAAATGTGGAACAGTTGTTAGGTTTGTAAAATTGGCAGCTTTTTTATTTTCTCTAAATTTATAACTGTTTCCAAACATGTTATTCATGGCAAAGCCAACATAAAATTTTTCGTTATGTAACATAAAGCCTGCCGCCATGTTCGGAATCTTAGCTTTATTATATGATACAGCATTATTTATAAGAGCATCATGAGAATTGAGATAAGTAATGTTATTTACATTTAATGCGTTTACGTTGTAACTTCCGTTTAATCCCATCGATAATTTCATGTCCTGAACGGGGAAATGAAAGGCAAAAGAACCCGCTATAGTGCTTATTTGTTGCGGACCAATTTTATCTTGATAAACAAATAATCCAGCGCCCATTTTAGTTTTGTAAAAGTTACCATGCGCACCAATACTTAATGTTTTTGGTGAGCCATCAAAACCAACCCATTGGTAACGGTAATTCATACGTGCATCAAAGGTTTTACGCGCCCCTGTAACAGCAGGGTTTACAATAAAGTAATTGCTTCGATGCTGCGTCCAAAACGGAAGTTGTTGAGCAAAGCTTAATTTGCCTGCTAACAGAATAAACAATATGAGTATCTTGTTTTTCAAGACCATAAATATACTTTTTATTTAGTAAAAATCCCCTATTTTTATTCCTAAACTCTTTGCTATATTTGTGCTTTAACTATGGTATATTTAACTAGAAAAGAGCATTTTAATGCGGCTCACAAATTGGCTAATCCAAAATGGAGCGAAGAGAAGAATTTTGAAGTTTTTGGAAAATGCTCTAATAAAAATTGGCATGGACACAATTATGACTTGTTTGTTACTGTTAAAGGAAAACCTAATCCTGATACAGGTTTCATAATAAACTTAAAGGAATTGAGTGTACTTATTAGAAATGAAGTTTGTTTAAAATTGGACCACAAGAACTTAAATGAAGATGTGCCTTTTTTGAAAGATATTTTACCAAGTACCGAAAATGTGGCAATTGTTATTTGGGAAATACTTGCTCCAAAAATAAAGGAACTGGGTGCAAACTTACATTGCATAAAATTGTATGAAACAGAGAATAATTTTGTAGAATATTTTGGAGAATAATAAAAACATATTATGCTAAACGACGATTTTGAACATGAAGACGGATATAAAAAAATTGACCAATACAATATGAAATTGGTTGATTCTATTTCCGAGTCTTACGATAATATTATAAATAAAGTTGGTGAAGATGTAAGTCGCGAAGGTTTGCTTAAAACGCCTATGCGTGCTGCTAAAGCAATGCAATTTTTAACACAAGGTTACGATCAAAATCCAGTTGAGATTTTAAAATCGGCCATGTTTAAAGAGGATTATAGTCAGATGGTGATTGTTAAAGAGATTGAAGTTTATAGTATGTGCGAACATCACATGTTACCTTTTTTTGGAAAAGCACACATCGCATATATACCAAACGGTTACATTGTTGGTTTAAGTAAATTGCCTCGCATTGTAGATGCTTTTGCAAGAAGATTACAGGTGCAAGAACGCCTTACCAATGAAATTAGAGATTGTATTCAAAGTACTTTAAACCCTTTGGGAGTAGCAGTTGTTATGGAGTGTTCACATTTATGTATGCAAATGCGTGGAGTACAAAAACAAAATTCTGTAACAACAACTTCAGCATTTACAGGAGAGTTTTTAAAGGACTCAACGCGTAAAGAATTTATAAGTTTAATAGCATCATCATTACATTAATAAGATTAAAAGAATAAAAATGGAAAACGGATTTGTAAAATCAGAAATTAAAAACGGAATTGGATACGTTACTTTTTTTCATCCACAAAGTAATTCATTGCCGGGCGTTTTATTGCGTTCATTAGCAGCAGAAATTGAAAAAGTTGGAAATGATAACGAAGCAAAAGTTATTGTTTTAAAAAGCGATGGCGACAAAGCATTTTGTGCAGGCGCATCATTCGACGAATTAATTTCGATTAAAGATTTAGAAACGGGGAAAGTGTTTTTCTCAGGATTTGCAGGTGTTATAAACGCTATGCGTAAAGCACCTAAATTTGTTTTAGCACGTGTACATGGTAAAGCTGTTGGTGGTGGAGTAGGTATTGCTTCATCTGCTGATTATACTTATGCGGTTGAAGGTGCGGGAGTAAAATTAAGCGAGCTTGCAGTAGGTATTGGTCCTTTTGTTGTTGGTCCAGCAGTAGAACGCAAGGTTGGGAAATCAGCTTTTTGTCAATTAACAATAAATGCAACTGAGTGGCAGACCGCTCAGTGGGCAAAGGAAAAAGGCTTGTATGCTGAGCTATTTGATTCGGTTGAAGCAATGGATAAAGGTATTGATGAATTAGCAAATCGTTTAGCAAAAAGCAATCCTGAAGCAATGGCAATGCTTAAAAAAATAATGTGGGAAGGAACTGAGAACTGGGATACTTTATTATTAGAACGCGCTGCAATGAGTGGTAAGCTTGTAATTAGCGAGTTTACTATTAATGCGATTAATAAATTCAAACAAAAGGCATAAATAATATGTCAACTAAAGTAATATTATTACACGGGGCAATTGGTGCAGCAGACCAGCTATTGCCTTTAAAAACTGAATTAGAAAAGAGGGGAGCCAGTTGCTTCCCTTTTGAGTTTTCTGGGCATGGTAAAACTCCTGTAAGTCAAACTGGATTTGGAATTCAGTATTTCGCAACTGAATTAAAAGAATTTATTTTAATTAATAATCTCCAACAAGCTCATGTGTTTGGCTACAGCATGGGTGGTTATGTTGCTTTATATTTGATGGCAGCAGAAATTAATTTGCTAGGCAATATTGCAACACTCGGAACTAAGTTTGATTGGAATTTAGAAACAGCATTAAAAGAAAGTAAAATGTTGAATCCGGAGCAGATTGAATTAAAAGTTCCGAAATTTGCGGAGTCTTTAGCTGTGAGGCATGGAGCGGCTAATTGGAAAGAATTACTTGCTCGAACTGCAAAAATGATGATTGATTTAGGAAATCATAATTTGTTAAGTGCTGAGAAATTAAAATCAATCGAAAACAAAGTAATGCTTGGTTTGGCAGATAATGATAACATGGTTTCTTACGATGAAACTAAACATGTTTTTAATCAGTTAAAGAGCAAACAATTTTATATGTTGCCCAATACCAAACATCCTATCGAATCAGTAAATGTGGACTTACTGAGTCATTTATTACTTGATTTTTATAAATCATAGAAATTGCAATTTTCGGGCTTATTAATTCAAATAAATACTTAAATTTGAATACAATAGAATTATGAAAAAGATTTACTTATTTCTTATAGCAGCCGTATTTGCATGCTCTCTTCATGCCCAAGATGAAGTAGCTGATTTGCAAAAAAAATTAGCGAAGGCAACAAAATCTAACGAAAAATGCGACATCTTAAATGAACTCGCATTAATCGTAATTAACGAAGATCCTGAAAAAGCGGGTGAATATGCTAATCAAGCTCGCGAGCTGGGCAAAAAAAATCTGTATAAAGATGGAGAAGGTTTTGCACTTTATAATTTAGGAAATGTAGCCTATTATCAAGATGACTATGAAACAGGATTAAAACATTTAGATGCTGCTGAGTTAATTTTTAAAACCACCCAAAATAAAAAAGGCTTAGGTTATGTATATAATACCAAAGGTGAAATACTTTACAATAGAAGGCCGTTACTCTGATGCTTTACCCGCTTTGTTTGAGGGATTAAAACATTTTGAAGAGGGAAAGGATAGTGTTGGTATTTCGAAAGTGGATATAAATATTGGTCTCATTCATTACTACCAAAAAAATTATGATGAGGCTATAAAATATTTTAATCAGGTGTATACAACTGGCGATGCATCAAGAAGAGGTGACGCATCTTTGGGTTTAGGTAGAGTTTATGTTGATCAAAATAATTATGCGGAAGCAAAGAAGTATTTATTAGATGCAAACGAAATAGGAATAAAAAACAATGATAATTACATCATTTCTGACTGTATGTTGTTGCTAGGAAAAGTGGATGTTTTTTATGGCGATAAAGAGGAAGCGGAGAAGAAATTTCAGCGAGCCTTAGAAATTGGAAAGGAATTAGAGAATTACCAAGGAATATGCATTTGCGCAAATCAATTAGGACTATTAAGACTAAATAATGGTCAACCAAAAGAAGCGATTGATTATTTTAGAGAGGCTTATTCGGTTTCAGTAGATAAAGGAATAAAAGAAGAGACTAAATTGTCCTGTTTGGGTTTGTCAAATGCTTTTAATTTCAGTCATTCGTATGATAGTGCGTATCATTATTTAAAACTAAATAATAAAGTTAATGAAGAGTTGATGAGTGAAGAAGCTTCAAAAAAATTAGCTGAGTTAGAAGCCTCTTTAACAGCGCAAAAGAAGGAGGCTGAAAGAGAAGCAGAAAGGAAAATGGAAGCTTTTAATAAAAAGGTTACGCTCTATTCAAGTATAGGAGTTGTACTTGTTATGATTGTGATTTCATTAATCATGTACAATCGTTATAAAATGAAACAAAAGGCTAATCTTAAATTAGAGGCCTTTAATAACGAAATTTCTCACCAACGTGATATTATCGAAGAAAAACACAAAGAGATTACAGATAGTATAAATTACGCTGAACGTATTCAACGCAGTTTCCTTGCTACAAAAGAATTACTTGATGCAAACCTAAAAGATTATTTCGTTTTCTTCCAACCTAAAGATGTTGTAAGTGGTGATTTTTATTGGGCGTCTGAATTAAGTAATGGAAATTTCGCTTTAGTAACAGCGGATAGTACTGGACATGGTGTTCCAGGCGCTATTATGAGTATTTTAAATATTTCATCTTTAGAAAATGCAGTTGAAAATGAAAAGTTACAGCCAGGAGAAATTTTGAATCACACTCGTTCAACTATCATCAAACGTTTAAAAAAAGATGGAAGTCCAGAAGGTGGTAAGGATGGAATGGATGCAAGTTTAATTTGTTTTGATTTTAAAGGAAATAAGTTTCAGTATGCAGCAGCAAACAATCCAGTGTGGGTGGTTCGTGCTTCGGCAGGCTCAGCAGAAATTATTGAACTTCCTTGCGATAAAATGCCGGTTGGTAAACATGATAAAGATTTTGTCCCCTTCACTCAACACAATTTTGAAACACAAAAAGGTGATGTTGTCTACGCCTTAACAGATGGTATGCCTGATCAGTTTGGCGGGCCAAAAGGAAAAAAATTCATGTATAAAAAATTGAAAGAAATGCTAATAGAAATTTCTAAGGACCCAATGGAAACTCAAAAGCAAAAGTTAAGAGATGCTATTAATGATTGGAAAGGTGATTTAGAACAAGTGGATGATATTTGCATCATTGGCGTAAGAATATAAAAATGCAAAGTTCATCCTGAGCCTGCCGAAGGGTTTAATTGGAGTAAGAATTGTTTAGATTACATTATTTAACATTAGCCTCAAAGATTTAGTTGTAATTTTAGTTCGATTTTATGAAATACAAAACATACATAGTTCCAATAATTTCTTTACTAGCTGTTATTGCCTTTATTTGGGTGTTTACCAAAGTAGTTATCTACCTATTAATTTCAGCAGTATTAGCTCTTTTGTGCCGTCCAATTGTTAAAGCACTTTCTAAACTTAGAATAGGTAAATATGATTTGCCAGATGCGGTTATTTCACTTGTTTCTATTGTGAGCGTAATAGGATTTTTTGCATTATTGTTCTCTTTGTTTTTACCAGTATTAATAAAAGAAATAAAATTCCTGAGTACCTTAAATTTTACTGATGTTTTCAGTGATATTATTTCTCAATTCCCAAAAATCAAAGAACTGCTTTTAAATTTTGGTACTGAAAGGGAATTAACAACTGCATTAACAGATCAAGTTAACGGGTCACTTAATTTTAAAAATATTAGTTCTTTATTAAATGGAGTTGTTTCCACAACAGGTTCTTTGTTAGGAGGGAGTTTAGCAGTATTATTCATTACTTTCTTTTTACTTAAGGATAATAAAATGTTATTTAAATCAATATTGCTCGTAACTCCAACTAGTTTTGAGCAAGAGATGAAAGATATTTTGAGAAATACTCAAAGTTTACTGTCTAAATATTTTATTGGATTAGCAATTGATGTTTTAATTGTTTCCTTAGTTGTTACTGGTTGTATGTGGATGCTTGGAATAAAAAACGCTGTCTTAATTGGCGTTTTCACTGGTTTAATGAATATTATTCCTTACATGGGGCCTTTAATTAGTTTAGTATTTGCTATGATTCTAGGGGTAACAGGTTGTATTGAGTATGGTCATCTTTCAGCAATTAGTAATGTAATAACGAAAATATTTTTTGTGTTATTGGGTGTTAACTTAGTTGACGGGATTTTAATTCAACCTTACATATTTAGTAATTCGGTTAAAGCTCATCCTTTAGAAATATTCCTTGTAATACTTATGGCCGCATCTGTTGCGGGTATTTGGGGAATGGTGATAGCTATTCCTACATACACATTGATAAGAATTGTTGCAAAAGAATTTTTAGTCAATTTTAAATTCTTCAAAAAAATTACCGAAAACATTCCCGAATAATGGAAGCAATATTTAAGTTCCTTACAAAGTTAGATAAGAATAACAGCAAAGAGTGGTTTGATTCAAACAGAGCACACTACCAAGAATTAAAGCAAGAGTACATTGGTATTGTAGATAAAGTAATTCAGCAGTCTTCTGCTTTTGACCCAATGCTAAAAGATGTTGACGCGTCAAAAGCAATTTTTAGAATTAACCGTGATGTGCGTTTTAGCAAAAACAAAGCTCCTTACAAAACTAATTTTGGGGCAAGTATAAATCCAGGTGGCAAAAAATCAATGATTGCAGGTTATTATATTCATTTAGAACCAGGGAAATCATTTTTAGCAGCCGGAACTTATATGCCCGAACCACCTTATTTATCAGCTATTAGACAAGAAATTGATTATAATTTGGAGGAGTTTAAGAAAATTGTAAATGCTAAAGATTTTAAAAAAGAGTTTACTTCATTATCTGTGGAAGTCTCCTTAAAAACAGTTCCTAAAGGTTATGATAAAGAAAATCCTGCTTTAGAATTTTTGAAATTAAAACACTTTATTGTGGTTAAGGATTTAACAGATAAAGAGGTTTTGAGTAAGGATTTTATTAAGAATACCACAAAATCATTTAAGGCATCGCTGCCCTTAATCACATTTTTAAGAAGGATAAAAGACTAATTCATTACCACTTTTATTATTAATAAGTGTTCTGCTTTTTTGGAAATATTAAAACAAAAGCTTAAATTACTGAAAATCATTATTTTAGTATATAAAATGAATTAGTTTATTGCTAATTTATTGCTAATTTTGCATTCCTTTTTTGCTTGTGAAAAATAGAATGAATTATATGCTAGTAGTTGCACTAATCTTGATTGGCAATTTATCGTCGTTTTCGCAAAGCAACCCAAAAATTGATTCAATTATTTCATCTTATATTGGTGAATTAACCAATGCTTGGGACAAATACAACACAATTACTTTTACCGATTTGATTTCTTATAATGAGAAAAAAGGAACAAACCTAAGTTCTAAAGCCGACGCTTCAGTTACTAATACCCGACTTAATTTATTGTTGAAACGTAATGCTTTGCAACAAGCAATTTTAAAAAAGGATAAAGGCTTTAGTTTAAATGCAGCTTATCAGTATAACTTTTCCCCTTCCTTTATAGATGCTGAAGATGTGGTTGTATTTCGCCAGCGGGCAACATTTGGTGCAGAGTGGGATATTTTGAAAACTGGTTTTTTTGATAATCGTTCTAAAATTAAAACCTTAAAGAACGAGTCGGTATTTATGAAATCCAATGCTGTTGCATCTAAAAACAATCGTTCTTATTTAATTTCGGGTGAGCAAGTGGTAATGAATTTTAATCAAAAGAAAATTACTATTCTTGAAAAAAGAAAAGAGTTAAATAAAAAACAAATGGACCTAGTTGAAAAACTATGGTCGTATAAACACATTACCAAAGATGATTATTTAAAATGTATTCAAAACAAAACGGATATTAATGGTCAGTTCGAATTGTATAATTCATTTTCTGATAAAGCAAAACAACTTACTCTAGCAGTAGATAACGATTTGCAAACACCTTTGCTGGATATTGATTTTGAAAAATT
The DNA here is from genome assembly GCA_016702705.1 of Bacteroidota bacterium. Classification (GTDB taxonomy): domain Bacteria; phylum Bacteroidota; class Bacteroidia; order B-17B0; family Aurantibacillaceae; genus JADJDM01. The sequence continues at coordinate 25,127 of JADJDM010000032.1, forward strand.
GTATGCAAAGGTTATCATTAATACAAGCAGCTCTGATTCGTTTGCCTTAAGCAATGAGTTAATTCAAAATGCAAAAAACGAATCTAAATACATTCGTGAGGTTGGTTTAAAGGCTTACACACGTTACAATTATTATGATGTGTACACACCTAATGTAGCCAATCGTAGTTTCGTTTCCGTTGGACTTAACTTGTCGATGCCATTAACTTTTAGTTCTAAAGAAAAAAGAGAATTGTATTTAGTTAATAAGCAATTAGAATTTCAGCAAGGGCAAAATCAGGTAGAGCCTGGAGTTGAATTTTTGTTGCTGAATTATTATTACGAGTATCGTTATAAACTCAAAAAATATTTCAACTTAATTGAGAAACGTAATGTATATGCAGAGTTATTGAGAAGTGAAAAAGTGAAAAATCAATTTGCTGATTTGGAGTTTAATCCAAATACTGCTTTGTTTATTTTAGATGATTATTGGAGTAATGCAGTTGAGTTGTTGGATTTACATCAGGATATGTACAAGCTGCTGCTTAATATAAAAGAGAAAATACCTAATTCGGAAATCACTGATTATACTTTTCCTGTAACTATAAAGGATGATGAAAAGGATTCAACATTTGCCACGCCTTCGGTTAAAGCAATTTATATTTGGAGTAAATCATTAAATGCAGATAACGGCGATTTAATTGCTGATTATTGCGAATTAAATGATTTTAATACGATTTTGTTCTCTTACAAAGTGGATAAAGTATATCTTAAAAATTTAAGCAATTTCATTAATAAAAACTACACGCAAAAGATTGGAATTATGATTGGAAGCAACAAGCTCATTAATGGTGGTTTTCAAGAATACTTAGACAGTATTCCAAATCAAATCCCTTTTAATTATGTGCGCGAAATACACTTAGATATTGAGCCTCATACTTTCGATGATTTTAAAGAAAACAAAGATGCATATTTTAAAAAGTACACATCGTTAATTGAAACCGCGGCTGTATTTGCAAAGCGCAAGAATATTAAATTAAGTGTATCAATTCCGCTTAATTATCCTGATTCAGTTTTGTCGCTTATATTTAGTAAGTGCGATAATGTTTATTTAATGGCCTATGAAAACATTGAACCCGATTTTATTGCTAAAAAAACAATAGAAGAAATTAAACTGAATAAAAATAAAATTGTACTTGCACTTCGAACAAAAGATTTTAGTGATAGACAACAAATGAATGCACATTTTAAAAAATTAGGTTTTCCAAATGTGGCTTACCACGATTTAGAAACCTTATTAGAATTAGATAAAAAAGACATACAAGTTAAGGATACTGGGAAATAATGAAGAGCATAAATTTTCAACGTAATAAATCGCTTATTCGCGTAACAAACGAAAAGCAAATTAAAAAGCAACGTAACTGGGACAGACTGGTTTACTTGGCGCTTTTGATTGCCTTTGTTGTTTTTATGGCTTATTATTTATTAAACAAAACAGTAATGGTACATGCTTTCGGACATGTAATTATTGAAAGCACAAAAATTAGATTAACAGATGATGCACGTATAATTGATATAAAAGTACATGAAGGCGATAGCATTTGTAAAGATGATACCTTGTTTTCTTACGCCTTAGATATGGATCAAGATATAAGCGGGGCAGGAGCAAGTTCATTGAGCCTAGGTGGCGTTAATTCGGTTGGAGGAAAAGATTATTGGTGGTTAAAAGAATTATACAATATCAAAAAAACAATTTCATTAAATAACATAAGAATTAAAGAAAATGAGTTGTTGCGCAAGAATTATGAAAATGAATTAAAACGTTTGACGAATGAAGTTATTTTGGACGTACTGCCTAAGCAACGTTTAGACTATGTGCAAACAGAGATAATGAAATTGAAAACAGAGAATTACAAATTGCAAAACGAAAATTCGGAATTAGGTGGTTTAATGAAAACCTTAAAACCATTTGATAACGAAAAGAAAACTTCGATTAAAGATATAAACGTTAATTCTTCTGGTAATTCAGGAAACTCTGTAAACGATTATATGAAGAGTCAAACAGTAACGTTTAGTGATGAATTATTGAGCGAGTCGCGTTATTTTAGAGCGCCAATTGATGGTATTATAACTAGAGTATATGTGCATAGTAATGAAACTGCTTTAAAAACAGAAGATATCATGACTATGCATAAAGATCATCCTGCATTTATAAAAGCATTTTTTGAGCAAGAAGATGTAGGTAATTTTAAAGTGGGTGATGTATTTACAATTACTTTTCCTGATGGTAGTACAAGTAAAGGTGTGTTAAAAAGATTTTATATAGCAACCTATACTTTACCTGAAGAATTTCAGAAAAAATATGAGCCTACAACTCGCAGTATTGCAGGAGATATTTATCCTTTAAATGAAGTGGAAATGTACAAGTGGCGTACCTTTTATAAAATGAGTGTGGATATTTCTAAATTTAAGTACTAAGCATTTATGAATCCCGCAACAAATAAAAATAAGATTGAATTTAAGGACAACGTTCTTAACTATGACAATCAATTGTTCTATCTTTTCGAAAGTTTTAGTGGTTTAAAAATTGACCATTTAGTTGGATACGATGCTATTGTACTTGAGGCCAACGATCCTGATTTTACAAAAATTATTCTTAAAAAGTTCCGCTCACATTCTAACCCTGAATTTTATTTAAAACCTATTTTCCTTGTTAACTATAAAAGTATAAACGACCCAGTTGTTGAAGCTTTACATGATGGTATCATGATTACTTTTGATCAAATACCTGAAAAAGTAAATGACATACAACAACTATTTTTGCGTTCAACACATTTAGATAATAGTCCTTCTACTACTTTTGAAGTTGCATTGGTGAAGAAGATTTTAAACTACATGTACACGCGCGAAATTAGGTCCTTAAAGCCATATCCCGATTTCACATCTGCAATTGGTTTTTCTTATCCTTTACTAAGCATAAACTTTGAACCTTTTGAAGAAAGTAAAGTGTTGGAAATTTTAGATTGGGCGCAAAAAGAAAATTTAATTTGGCCCGATTTTATAGATAGAGTTTACCTATGTAACTCATGTGGTACAGGACATCTATCGTATCGGGAAATTTGTCCTTCATGCGACTCTGCTAACATGCGTTCAGAGGATTTAATACACCATTTTCCTTGTGGAAATATTGGCCCAATTTCCGATTTTAAAAATAAGGTGGATAGCGTTTTAAATTGTCCTAAATGTAATAAAGCGCTCCGTCATATTGGAGTTGACTATGATAAGCCTTCTATCATTAATCATTGTTTAACGTGTAATGAGGCTTTTCAAGATTATATTGTAAAAGCTCGTTGTTTCCAATGTGGATCTGATTCGGAAGTGCAATACTTGGTTTCGAAAAATATTAATTTATATAAGCTCACAAAAAAAGGTAGAAATGCTGCCACTTCTGGAATTGTTACTTCAGAGTATGGTGAAGAAGAAAATATTTTTGGTTCAGTCGACTCAAAAACATTTGCAATCATGATGCATTATGAGCAAGAGCGTACAAAACATAAACCTGGCTCTAAAACAAGTATTGCGGTTTTATATATGGAGAATATCTTTGATCTACTTCGTAAAATTGGTAAGTCGAAAGAAAAAGCTTTTATTGTAGAGTTGGTGCAGTTAATAAGAGAAAATATTACTCCTGCTGATTTTTTAAATATATCCAACCCGTCCTTGGTTTCTATTTGTATTAACGATGCTTCGGTTGAAGAGTCAGACATTATGATGCGAAAAGTATTGGATAAAATTGAAGAAATGGTGTTTAATAATTTCAATAAGTTTCAGTTGCAAATGACTTTTAAAGCGGAAGCATTGAATACAGATTCTTCATTTGATAAACAACTTCAAGAAATAACCAAAACACTTACCGAGCTTAATGAATGAGGCATTAGATAATTTTTTTAGTTATATAACTGCTGCCGGACCAAGTAAGTTGGTGCGCATATTTTGGTTTTTTGTATTTTTCGAGTTTCTTCGTTTTTTCTTGTTCGAGTTAACTACTTTAATTATTTGGCGTATAGGTAAAAAAACACGTAAGCTCAGATACGAAGTTGCGCGTCAAAAATTATTTATTGATAGACCTTTAGTCTCCATTATTGTTCCTGGAAAAAACGAAGGAAAGCATATTTATAAATTAGCTATGTCGATGAAAGAACAAAGTTATACCAACTTTGAATTTATTGTTATTGATGATGGATCGGATGATGACACAGAGCGTATTTGTAAAAGCTTGCAAAAAAATGGGTTTATAGATATGTTTTTGCGTAATGATGTGCGTGGAGGAAAAGCATCAGCGGCTAATCTGGGTTATCGATATTCGAGAGGTAAAATAATTATTCATTTAGATGCCGATTGTAGTTATGATAACGATGCAATGGAAAAAATCATCATTCCATTTTATTTAGATGATACAATTGGTGCAGTTGGGGGTAATGTTTTAGTTAGAAATTATAAAGATAGTTTAGTTGCAACCTTGCAAGCAATTGAATATGCTGATACTATTTCCACAGGTCGCATTACAACAAGTTATTTAGGGATTTATAGAGTTGTATCTGGTGCATTCGGAGCTTTTAAAAAAGAAGCTTTGGATAGAGTAGGAGGTTGGGATATTGGACCTGGATTAGATGGTGATATTACAGTAAAACTTCGCAAATTAGATTATAAAATTGCGTTTGAATCAGAAGCAATTTGTCAAACAAGCGTTCCCGATACCTTTAGAAAATTGGTGAAACAACGTTTGCGTTGGGACAAATCCATTGTTCGTTTTAGGGTTCGGAAACATCGTGATGTTTTTTATCCAAACCATACGTTCAAGTTTTCTAACTTTATTTCTTCACTCGAAAATATTACCTATAATTTATTACTTAATTTTAAATGGTGGGTATATATTATTGATATGGCTGTAAATTATACCGGCCTGTTGGCATTTATTCTTCCTTTTAATGTTTTGTTATATTCAATTACCAATTTTTTAAAGTTTTTCATCTTCTCATTATTCCGAACACGCAAAAACGAATCGGTGGTTTATTTCCTGCCTTATTTGCCATTAATGGTTATTTATTTTGGGTTTTATTTGCGTGTTGTGCGAACGATTGCCTACATAGACGAAATATTCTTTAAACGCTCCTACCAAGACCCTTGGAATCCAGTAAAATCCTCTCAACACGCGAAAGAGCTTGGATTGTAAATAATTATTAAACAAAGTGTTAAGAGGCTTAGTCATTTATTAAAAATCTGTTATATTTGAAGATTATTGATTGTAAAACCAACTAAGAATAATTATGTCAATTTGGAGAAGAAAACCTATTTCGGCCTTTGAAGCTGAAATGAAAAAAAGTGATTTAAAACGTGTTCTTACCAAATGGGGATTAACCTCATTAGGTATTGGAGCTATTATTGGTGGTGGTATTTTTACCTTAACAGGTATTGCAGCACATGACCATGCTGGACCAGCTTTAGCATTATCATTTGTAATTGCAGGTATTGGATGTTTATTTGCCTCGCTTTGTTATGCTGAGTTTGCTTCGGTATTACCGGTTGAAGGTTCTGCATATTCTTACGCATACGGAACAGTAGGTGAAATTTTTGCTTGGTTCATTGGTTGGAATTTAATTTTAGAATACATGATGGGTGCAACAACGGTTGCCGTTGCTTGGAGTGGGTATTTTTGTAAGCTCCTTCATACCATTGGATTTGAGCTGCCAATATGGATTACCAATGACTTAGCAACAGCTAAAGAAAAGGTTGCAGCGCTTAATCTTGCAGACCCTTCATTACACATGGCAGTTCCTGAATTTGCATTTAATCTTCCAGCAATACTAATAACATGGGTGATAACAGCAATTTTAATTAAAGGTATTAAAGAAGCTGCAAGTACAAATAATATTATTGTTGTTGTAAAAATTGCTGTTGTATTATTTGTTATTTGTGTTGGGGCATTTTATATTAACACTGATAATTGGGTTCCATTTATTCCTGAAAAACAACCAATTTTAGATGCAGCAGGGCAAGCAACCGGAGGGTTTACTTTTGGTTTTGGTGGTGTATTAACCGCAGCAACAATTGTGTTTTTTGCTTACATAGGTTTTGATGCTGTATCTACACAAGCTGGGGAGGCCATCAATCCTAAAAAAGATGTTCCTTTTGCAATTATTGCTTCGCTTGTAATCTGTACTATACTATACATTCTTGTTTCTTTAGTTTTAACAGGTATGGTAAGATACGATCAGCTTGATTTATCTGCTCCCGTGGCATCTGCATTTAGCGGTGTAGGATTAACGTGGGCAACAATATTAATTACAGTTGCAGCAACAGCTGGTTTAATGAGTGTAATGTTAGTAATGATGTTGGGTCAAACTCGTATTTTCTTGGGTATGGCTAAAGATGGTTTGTTACCTAAAAAGATGTTTGGTAGTTTGCATCCACGTTTTAAAACGCCGTATAAATCAACCCTCTTGGTTGGCGCAATCGTTTCAATTGTAGCTGCTGTTACTCCAATTAGTAAAATTTCGGAAATGTGTAGTATGGGTACTTTACTTGCCTTTAGTATGGTGTGTGTAGCCGTTATGATTTTACGTTACAAAAAGCCAGAGTTAGAAAGACCATATAGAACTCCAGCTGTTTATTTAATTGGTAGTTTAGGTGTTGGATTTAATATATTTTTAATGTTTTTGTTCGTCCAGAAACATGGGTGGCATTTTTAATTTGGGGAGCTTTAGGTATTTTAGTTTATTTCTTATACAGTAAGAGAAACTCTAACCTTGAAAAATTAAGCGAAGAAGAACAAAAGCAACAGAACTTTAAAAATGGGCGGCTAAAGGCCGCCTTTTTTTTATGACAGAAACAACAAGCAAACGCACCTTAGGTCTTTTAGATACCACATTAATTGTAGCAGGTTCTATGATTGGTTCGGGTATTTTTATTGTGTCGTCGGATATGGCACGAACCGTTGGTAGCCCCGCTTGGTTATTAATTTGTTGGATTATTACAGGTTTAATAACTGTATTTGCAGCACTTAGTTATGGCGAACTAGCAGGTATGATGCCGCAAGCAGGCGGACAATACGTGTATCTTAAAAAAGCGTATAATCCCCTAATTGCATTTTTGTATGGCTGGACAGTTTTCTTAGTTATACAAACAGGTGTTATAGCAGCGGTAGCTGTTGCCTTTGCAAAATACGTTGGTGTTTTCTTTCCCATATTTAACGAAACAAATGTATTGTTGGAGATTGGAAGTTTTAAATTAAAAAATGCCCAGCTCTTAGCTATTGTTTGTATTGCATTGCTTACTTGGTTAAACATACAAGGCATACAATATGGTAAAATGATTCAGCGTGTATTTACATCTGCTAAATTAATTGCCTTGTTTGGTTTAATAGGTATTGGTTTATATATTGGATTTACAAGCGATGTGTTCTCTCAAAATTTCTCTGATCCTTGGAAAGCAGTTCAGCAAAACGAAGTAATTGTAAATGGCGTTTCACAAGGTTTTAATGGGACAGAAATTTCGGGAATGTTATTACTTGCATTTGTAGGTGTTGCAATGATAGGTTCTTTATTTAGCAGCGATGCTTGGAACAATGTAACTTTTATTGCTGCCGAAATTAAAGAGCCGCATAAAAACATTCCTCTTGGTTTATTTTTTGGAACATTAATCGTTACTGTAATTTATGTATTAGCAAACATTGCTTATTTATGTTTATTACCTATGCACGATATACAATTTGCAGCACAAGATAGAGTAGGGGCAGCCGCTATGTCGGTTGTGTTCTCTGGTAACACGGCAACGTATTTAATGGCAGGATTAATCATTGTTTCTACCTTTGGTTGTAATAATGGATTAATATTAGCAGGCTCTCGTTTGTTTCAAGCGATGTCAGTTGATGGGTTGTTTTTTAAAAATGCAGCTAAACTAAATGATAAAGGTGTTCCTGCAAACTCATTAATACTGCAAGGTGTGTGGGCAAGTGCGCTGTGCTTAAGCGGTTCGTATGGTGATTTATTAGAGTATTCAACTTTTGCTTCATTAATATTTTATATGGTAACCATTGCAGCCATTTTTATTCTGCGAAAAAAAGAACCTTTAACTGAACGGCCTTACAAAGCATTTGGATATCCTATAATTCCAGCCTTATACATTTTAATTACACTGGCTATTTGTATCGACTTACTTTATTTTAAAACACGTAACACAGGTATTGGTTTATTAATTGTTGCTTTAGGAATTCCAGTTTATTATTTTACTGTTTCTCGTAAAAATGCTGAAAAGGTTAATTGAGTATATACACAAGTACTTCGGTTTTAATAAACGCGAACGGAATGGATTAATCATTCTTTCGGCAATAGTTCTTATTCTATTTATTGTAAGATTAATATTGCCCAGCTTTAGCAAACAACAAGAGGTGCTTTTAACCAAAGTTGAACCTAAAGCAAAAGAAGAAATCGTTGAAGTGAAACAAGATTCATCTTCTCCACAAGTAGTTGAGAAAGCCAAAAGAGACTCAATTCGAGTAAACGAATTATTCCCTTTCGACCCCAACACAGTAAGTGTTGAAGATGCAGTAAAGCTTGGCTTCTCAAAAAAAACGGCGCAAACATTAGAAAAGTATAGAAGCAAAGGCGGCAAGTTTAAGAGCAAAGAAGACTTGAAAAAATTGTATGGCGTTTCCGAAAAATTGTACGCTAAAATTGAATCGTATGTTTTAATTGAAGTAAAAGCTAAGCCTGAATTTGCAAAAACAACTTCGAAGTATGAAAAACCAAGCGCCAAACAAATTGATATTAATACTGCTGATAGTTTAGAGCTTTTATCTTTGCCAATGGTTGGCCCTGCAACAGCAAAAAAAATTTTGAAATTTAGAAACTCGCTCGGTGGTTTTTATTCTATAGAACAGCTTCGCGAATTATATGGAATGAAAGATTCGGTATTCACCATTATTCAGCCTCGCTTAGTTCTTTCTTCAGCTAGTGTGAAAAAGTTAAATGTAAATACCTTAAGTTACGAAGAAATGAAAAACATCCTTACATCAATCATATTGTTGCAAGCACTATTGTTGCATATCGCCAAAAACACGGTGCATATAAATCAATAAACGATTTAAAAAATGTTGGGACTATAAATGATGAGTTGCTTGGTAAGTTGAGTAATTATATTGTGTTTTAACTCCATTATAGTAACAATAAAGTTAATCTTTTCATACTAATATAGCAAGATTGTATTAGGTTTTTAGTTTTTAGTAATTCGCAAAACTCAAATTGAGTATAAGAAATTTCTTCCTTCTGTCATTAGTTATTAATTAGAGTTTTAAAATCGTTGGCATTTGTTTCTTTTAAAGCTAATGTCAAAGTTTCATTTTCTTTAATTGTCATATTAGAACTATAAGTATATATTTTATCTTCTTTCAATGTGTAAGCTACAAGTCGAACATTTGAGCCTGTTGGAATATTTTTAAATGTATTGTTAGCAATCTTGTCGTTGTCATTTATCAAATATGTCTGCATCACACTATTAATGTCTTTAAAAATCAAATAAATGTTGGCTGTACTTATTTTTGCAGGAGGGGAGAAGTTGACTATCAAGTCAGTTTTATTTTCAATTTCTAAGAACCTATCACAATTAATCCAACCAAGATTACTTAATTCAATTTCTGCATAAAGTTTGTCTGCAAGTTCAGCTTCTTCAGGTGTCGCTGTAAGCTCCCCATAATTGGACTATACAAAAGTAGACTTTTTAATTAATTTATTAATAATAGTTGAACCTTGCTTTACAAGATTCGGTACCGAATCTTGTAAAGCAGGTTTTTTGTTTGAACATAATTGGCGATAAGCCTCCTAAGCTATCATGCGGCCTGTGATTATTATAATCATACATGAACTCCTCTGTAATTTCTCTAGCCTCATTTAAGTTCTCAAACAAGTAAGCATCAAGTACATTTCTTCTATATGTTCCATTAAAACGCTCAATAAAAGCATTCTGAGTTGGCTTACCCGGTTGTATGTAATGAAAGTTAATTTTATGCATCTTACTCCATTCCTCTGTTAATCCGGCTATAAATTCTGGACCATTATCCATTCGTATTGTATTTGGCTTCGTACGTTGTTTAATTAATCGGTTGAGTACCCAAACAATTGAGTTGCTTTTTAATGAGTAATCAATTTCTATATGCAGTAACTCACGATTAAAATCATCTATTACATTAAACGTTTTAAATTTTCTTCCATTCATTAAAGCATCGTGCATAAAATCAATAGACCAAGTATGATTGATACACTCAGAACCACTAATGCTTCCTTGATTCTTGCTGGCAAACGTCTTTTACCTTTCTCGAATATTTAAATTCATTGCTTTATAAATTCTATGAACTCGTTTGTGATTCCAGTTATTTCCCTCGAGTCGTATGCGACCAAAGGCTTTCCAAAATCCTTCACGCGGATGTAAATCAGCCCTTAATTGCAGTTCATTCATTACTTCACTATCGTCTTTTTTTGTTTTGTAATAAACTGTAGCCTTACCAAGATTTAAAACTTTGCACGCCCTACTGATGCTGTAAGCTCCTGAACTACATATTTCAGTAGCCATTTGTTTTTTAACGCAAGGCTTTAAAGCTTTTTCTATAATCTCCTTCGCTAATTTTAAATCGAGCGCTAATTCAGCATATGTGCTTTAAACGACGATTTTCTTCCTCTAAGGATTTCATTTTCTTAGCTCATCAGAGTTCATTCCGCCGTAACGCTCTCGCCATTTATAAAATGCTGCTTTACTTACGCCGTGATCTCTCACTATTTCTAATACTGATTTGCCATTATCAAACTCCTTGAGTATGTTGGCAATTTGCTCGGGGGTGAATCTTTTTTTCTTCATTTTGATTAGGTTAATTTATTAGTTTTTTTTCTACTAACAAATAGTCCTAATTTTTGGGGAGCTTACATCGCCATTCTTGAGTATTGACAATTTTTGACTCCGCAAATAGTACATCTCACGGAAACAAGCTTTGGTTTCTTTTCGAATTTTTTAGGAACAGAGTCCCAAGCTAACTGCCCTAAACTGTCTCTTTGTCCGTAAAACAAGGTCATTTCATTTTCATCAACTTTAGGAAATTCAACCTTAAGTTTTCTTTCTGGCTTCAGTTTAACTTTTTGTCCTTTTGATTTTATATTAATAAAATATGCCCCTCCTGAAACTAGCAGTTTTCCATTTGAAACAGTTTGAGTATTAGTTCTAAACATTTCATTTTGGTCAGTCAACTCTTTTAGTTCAACTTCAATACTGTCGCTGATTTGCTTTCCATTTTCAGTAATTAAGTCAGAAGGATTAATGTTTATTACTGTCCCTTTTTCTCCAATAACTCTAATAATGCTGTCTGTTGAAATTGAATAAAATTGCGAAGGCTCTTCATACTTTTGAAGAAGGTCATTTAGCTTCTCGATTTCTGTTTTGAAGTCTATGTTAGTTTTTTGATTACAACTTGCCAATAACAAAGTCGCAATAGTTAAAAATGTAATTATTCTATTCATTGTCGTTGTATTTTAGAATTGCCTATAACTCCCATATAGGAGTAATAAAAGTACGCTTATCTAGTTAATTTAGCGAGATCGGATTACCTTTTCTGTTTTTTGGAAGCGCTACATGAAAGACAAAATTTATTTCTTTTTAGCAGCAGGTTTTTTTGCCCCACCTTTCTTCACCGGAGTTTTAGCAGCTTTAACGGGCACTGGTTTTGAGCCAATAATTTTAAACTCTACTCTTCTGTTTTGCTGGTTTTGTAACTCAGCACATTTTTTATCATCGCCACAATCATTTATCAATTGGGTTTCGCCCATGGCAACAACCGCAAGTATTCTGTCTTTCTTAATCCCTTTTTTACCTAAGTAAGCAATGGCAGCATCCGCACGTTTTTGAGATAGTTTTAGATTGTATTCTCTTGAAGCTTTACTATCAGTATGCGCTGTTACTTTAATGATGATGTTTTTATCCACCTTCATTTTAGCAATGTTTGCATCCATTGTTTTTGAAGCGTCTTTTCTAATGGCAAACTTATCACTATCAAAAAAGATAGGATCTAATTTGATTTTTAGAATATCTTTTTTTGTACTATCAATTTTTATTGTTGCTACATCTGCAGTCCCTTTAATAACAATTTTTTCTTCATCCTTTTTCATTACAGGCTCAAAAAAATCATCAATCACTTTTGGATTAAAAACAGTAATGTTTTTGGTAATGCAAAAATCTTGTCTCTCGTAAGCAGTGTCGGTAAGTAAGGCCATACTTAAACGAATGGTGTATTTCCCTTCTTTAGTAAATTTTTTCGTGAAGGAGGTAGTGTCGGTAAACACAAGCGAATCATTCAATCTCCAAAACGTCCTTACAATAGATGCGTTTTTTATTTTCGAAATACTTGCATCAAATTTAATACTGTCATTAACAAAAATACTATCTTTTGAAGTGAAGTCGATATATAAATTATCGTTTGGTTTTTGATTTACAATAGGGTTGCATTTACCTTCAGCAGCTTTATCAAAATAAATAATTTCATAAATATCCATTTCTCCAAAACCACCGTTTCTATTAGATGATAAGAAACCAATAGTTTCATCTTCATTAATAGAGAAATAAATGTCGTCGCCACCTGAGTTAAATGGAGGTCCAATATTTTCTATATCCTTTATGTTTCCATTATCAATATTTCCTCTAAAAATATCGTATCCTCCGTAACCGTTTAATCCTTTTGAAGCAAAGTAAAATGTTTTTTCATCTTTAGATAAAAATGGAGAATCTTCATCTTCTTTTGTGTTTATTTGTTCGCCCAAGTTTACTGGCTTTTGCCATGTACCATCAATGCCTTTAACTGATTTGTAGATATCCATTCCGCCAAATCCTCCAGGACGATTGCTACTGAAATACAAAGTTCTGCCATCTTTGCTTATAGTTGCATGTGCTTCAAATGTAGAAGGCTCATTAATTGTTTCAGGCATACGAACAGGAGCTGACCACACATCATCAACTAAATCAGAAGTATATATTCCATTTTGTTTGTACAAAAATAATTGTTGCTCATCATTAGATAAAGAAACAACAGCATCATGATCAGAAGTATTTGGTATTGCTCCTATGTAAGGATCATTTTCTGCAAATTGTTTAGCTTTTGTAAACTTCCCTTTTTGTTTGTATGAAACATACATATCTTCAAAAAACTTTGCATCTCTATCATCCGTTTTTCCACCTAAATTTTCTTTACGACGAGTAGTAAATAATAAAACATTACCCTTTTTTGCAATAACAGGAGCGTATTCGGATGAAATAGAATTAATGTTTTCACCTAAATTTTTCACCTTGTATCGCGCAAGATTTTTAGTTTTAGGATTTTTTAAACCATACTGGCAATTTTCTATTTTTTGATTTATTTGCGAACGCAAAAGATTTCCAGCTTCCGATTTATCTACTCCTTTTAAACATGTTTGATAGGTTTCAATCGCGTCTTTAAATTCGCCACGATATTGTTGACATTCGGCAAGCGCTAAAAACAATTCGGTTTTGTTTTCGTTAGATGTTGATAATTTTAGTGCTTTTTGAATGTAACGAATAGCCACTTCTTTTTCATTCATAAATTCCACTAACAATAAACCTAACTCTTCATTTGCTTTGTAATTGTTACTATCGGTTTTTAAAATATCTAAGTAAATAAGTTTTGCTTTAAGGTAATCGCCAACATCTACATAATCTTCAGCATGTTTAAATTGTTTTGCAGTTTGTCCAGTAATGGTAAAAGAACAAATGGAAACGAAAAATATAAATGCAATTATTGTTGTTAATTTATTCATAACGAGAAAATTATCACTATTAAAATCAACAACAATAATATATAATTTTTTTAAATAATGGGAGAAAATGGAATAATTTGGCGGGAAAAGTTGAAATAATTAACCTAAATCGATTGTATTTCTTTAATTAATGCAATAACCTATGCCTTTAATTGTTTTTATTATTTCAGAACCGATTATTTTTCTGATGTTACGGATATGAATATCAATTGTACGTTGCTTGGCAACTTCAATATTATTCCAAATGTCTTTGGCAATTTCTTCTCTGCTGTAAACCTTGTTTGGGTTAGAGAATAGCAGATTTAGTATTTCAAATTCCTTTTTTGGTAAGGAAAGTTCAACGCTATTTTTAATGATTTTATAACGTTCTCTATCAATTATAACTCCTTTTTGGGGAATTGTTTCTTCAATAATATGTTGTGTTTGCCTTCTAAGTAATGCTTTTATTCGCGCTGCAATTAATACTGGTTTAATTGGCATTGTTAAAAAATCGTCAGCTCCCGAATTAAATGATGTTATTTGAATATAATCTTCATTTTTGTCGCTATAAATAATTACAAAGGGCTGTATGATTTCTTTTTTATTTCTTACTTCTTGGCAAATTACAATGGCATCTGAATCTCCCAAATCAAGATTCATTAATAATACATTTACCTTGTATTTGCTTAAAAATTCAAATACTTCTTTTTTTTGTGTTGCAGTAATTACATTAAATCCCAATTCTGTTAACGAATCTTTAAGTAACATCAATGTGTAACATCGGCGTCACAAATAAGTATGGTTGCATTAGAACTCATTAAGAGGAGATATAAGTAGATAAAAAATCCCCCCGAGTACTCGGGGGATTTAATAGTTAAAATTATTTAGATATAACTAATTTTTGTGTTTTAACGAAGTTACCAGAAGATACTGATACAAAGTATAAACCATTTGTTAAGTTAGTTGTAGAAACTTTTACTGAGTTTAAACCAGCATTCATTTCTGAATTCTCAACAACTGTAGAAACTAATTTACCAGTGATATCGAAGATAGAAACAGTAACCACTTCATTGTTGTTTAATTGTACGTCAACAGTTAGAGCATCAGCAGCAGGATTTGGATATAAACTTACATTTCCAATAGCTGTAAATGTTTTGTTTTCTTTTAAACCAACAACTGAAGAACAACCTGCTAATCCAATAAATCCATCAGTAAAATCAGCACCTGTTGCAGCAGGTGATGCTCCTACAAGTCTGTAATCACCAGCAGTAAAGTCATAAGGACTAACCATTAAAGTACTAGCATTGTTAGCTGTTGTTGTATTGTTGTTATTAGTAAACCAAGTAGGAATAGTACCTGGCATAGTAGCATCCAAATTTGTTCCCATACCTGAGAATAAGTTGTTCTCGAAACGTAACGAATCAGTTAACGCATTGTTTTGCGCCGCCGAACCATCTAAATGTAAACCAGTAGGGAAATCAGTGAAGATTGAATTGAATACAGAAGTATAACAGTTTCTTCTTAAACGTAAAGCACGACGGAATTTAGCATCGATAGAGTTAGAAGTACTTCCTCTGTATGGACCAACAACAGTAATGTTAGAGAATACAGGAGCCGTGTGAGGCCAAGCTTCAGTACCAGAAGCATCGTTATCAGATTCAAAACCTTCAGATGTAGAAGAAGAAGATTGATCAGCAATGTTTGGATCACGAACAACTAAACCAAATTGGATGTTACCACGGAAACCAAAATCAGTATCAAAATCATCATCTAACCCACGGAAAGCAATAAGGTATTTAGCATTCACAGTTCCACCAAACCACTCGAAAGAGTCATCATTAGTGAAAGAACATTGTATATGGTCGATTTTAGTTTTAGAACCAACAGAACCCAAAGTTAACCCATTGATTTCTTTATCAGTTTGGAAAGGAATACCACCAAACTCAATACGAACATAAGAGAATATACCTGAAGAATCTGAATCATCATTACCACCGAATTGTCCTTTTACAGGATCTAAACCACCTTCTATAATAGCAACACCACCCGCTTGGTTGTTTTTAGCATTACCTAAAATGATAACACCACCCCAATCACCTAAGTTACGAGAACCTGCAGCTTGATTAGAAGTAAACACGATAGGATTAGTTTGAGTTCCTTGTGCATTAATTTTAGAACCACGAGAAATAATTAAAGCGCCACCAGTAGCTTGGTCGCCACGAATGATAACACCAGGCTCAATAGTTAAAGTAGCACCATTAGTAACATAAACTTTGTTTTGTAATAATACAACAGAACCTGTAGCCCAAGTAGTGTTAGCAGTAATATCTGCACTAACAGTAACATTAGTTCCAGCATAAGAGGCGTTTTGAGGATCCCAATTAGCCCAACCAGCAGCCCAGTTGTTTGATGTTGTACCCGACATACCATCTGTTACAGGAAAAGCTCCTTTGTATGCAGTTGGAGTCCAAAAACCTTGTGCACTTAGCGAACCAGCCGCTAGTAAGGTTAATACTGATAAGTAAATTTTTTTCATTTTTTGTTTTAAGTTTTTTTGTTTTAAGAACACTGCGAAAGTATTAGCTTGGTGTTGCTATAGCGTGTTGTAATATTTACGATAAGCTTATTTAATTGTTAAGCTAACATTAACAGAAATTAATTTCTAGTGTGTAAAATGTGTAAATGCCTGTAAACAAAAGGTTACTACAAATTATAAATAAAAAAAAGAGCCCATTGATTTAATGGACCCTTTCGCAAATTAAAAAAGCTAAGTTTAAAATTTGTATGAAACGTTTAAACTAATGGTTGGACCAAAGTTTGTTTCCGTCATTATATTGTCGGTGTATTTATCAAATTTTTTATTCAAATTTAAATCTTGATAGAAATATAATTTCTGAGCTAACATATCTCTAAGGTTTAATTTTACTTCTAGTTTTTTCTTTTTCAAAAACGCTTTTGATAATTGAAAATCCATTACTGTTCTTCCTTGTTCCCAAATATCTGGTTCTTGCGTGTTTCCAACAATGGCAATTCTTCTTCCAATTCGGTTAACTGCTATACTTAATCCCCAACCTTTATCTGTATCCATGTATTGTACTCCGCCATTAACAATATATGGCGATTGCCCTTGTAGTGGTCTGTTTGGGTCAATTGCACCTTTTACTTCGCTCACATCTACTTTCGAACGAATGAACGCATAATTAGTAAATAGTGTTACATTATTTAAAAATTTACTTGAGTCTTTCTTTAATAACACACCTAATATCATACGAGCTTCAACTTCGAAACCATAGTTTTGAGCGAATCCAACATTTTGATATGTTAAAGCTCTGTTTTCATCCGCACGGTTAATTTGCTCAATTGCATTTTTAAATGTTTTGTAAAAACCAGAAACAGAAAGTACTTGTCCTCTTCCAGGATAAAATTCATAACGTAAATCATAATTATTAATTAGGGCACGTTGTAAATGTTGGTTACCTCTAATCGAAAAATTAGTTACGAAATCATAAAAACCAAAAGGAGCAAGTTCTCTAAATTCAGGTCGAGAAAGTGTATTGTAGTAACTAACACGAATATTTTGTTTTTCTGTTAATGAAAAAATAAGATTAGCTGATGGTAAAATATCAGTGTAGTTTGTGTCAACAACCACAGGAGTTCCATCATCTTCAAACGAACCAAGGTTTTGTGCAAAGTTTTCTATTCTCGCTCCCCAAACCATACGGAACCATGATTTGTAACGGTGGTCTAACATTATAAATCCAGATGTTAATTGCGATGACGCATCATACGAATCGTTTGGTTTCGAAGCTTCTTCTAATTTAAAACCACCTTTACCATTTGCAAGTAAGCCTAAATTTTGTGGAGCAAAAATTTGATCTTCAGGTAAAGTAAGTAATGTTTTATCAAACACTAATTTTCCTGGAATACTATAGCGAGTAAAACCTAAAAAGCGCGCATCAAAATCTCTAACTCTTCTTTGATAACCTCCACCAACTTTTAACTCATTCGATATTTTTTTCTTTTTAAAATCAAACGGAATGGCAACGTCAGTGTTAAAGTTATACATGTTCTCAATGTTTTGAGAATAAAAGAAATTACCTCCTGTTGAAGGAGACGTGCCTGTAATGTTGATAGCAGCTTCGTAAACAGGCTCAGGTTCGTAAATATCAGTTGGGTCATATTTTTGAGATGCCTTTGTATAAGTCATCTTTCTTAAGTTCGGTATGTTTCTATTTATATTACTATAACCTGCTAACCAATTTAATTTTATTGTTTTGCCCAATAAATGTTTTCCAATTAATTGACTTGTGTATAATTTATTTTCGGTAAACCATCTAACGCTTGATTTTTCAAGTATTTTAATAGTGTTGTAATATTCCCTTGTTCCTTCTCTTAATGTAACCCTGTCTTCAGAGTTAATGCTATAAATATTTTTAAAACTTAAACTATGCTTGTCGTTTATTTTGTAAGTGAAATTTCCAAGCATTCCTAATAGCGTATTAGTTACATAGTTATTATCACTATACTCAAAGTCCTGGGTGTATTTTCCGGTTGTTGGCTCAATATCATTTAAGAATTCTCTTCTAATAGATGTGTTAAATGATTTGTTATTGTTATATGTTATAGCACACATTAAACCAAAGCTTCTTGGTTTTTCTTTTGATTTAAATGATTGTGCAATGGCATATTGAAAACTGGAGTTTGGAGCAAATTTCCCTTTTTCAAGCGTCCACTCATTTGGCATTAATTTGGCTAAATCTGCTTTTTGTTGTGGCTTAGTGTAATTGTTTTTAAAATCAAATGTTCCAGGTAAGTTTGTTGGCATTGATCTTTTACCATCATCATAACCTAACCAATCTGTTCCAGAGCCAGCATAAGTATATTTTTCTTTTGAAGTTGTAATAGTATTATAACCACCACCTAAAGTTATGGATTGAAAATTTTCATCAGGAATACTTTTTGTGTTTATTTGAATTACTCCACCTGCAAAATCAGCTGGTAACTCTGGAGTAGCTGTTTTTAAAATAACTAAATTATCAAGAAGGTTAGAAGGAAAAATATCAAATGAAAATGCTTTTCTATCACTTTCCGAACTTGGTAATGGTGCACCATTAATATAAGCTGCATTATATCTGTCGTTTAAACCTCTAATAATGGCGAATTTATTATCCTGAATACTTGCCCCGCTTACACGTTTTAAAACATCACTTGTATTTCTATCTGGTGTTTTTTTAATTGTTTCAGCAGAAACCCCATCGCTTACTGATGCATTATTTTTTTGCATTACAAATAGTGTATTTACATTTTCTTTGTTTAGTGTAGCGGTAATAGTAACCTCTCCAAGCGTATCTCCTTGAGGTTCTTCCATCGAGAAATTTACGGTTACTGTTTCACCAGCAACAACATCAATATCTTTAATAAGTTTATTTGCATATGAAACATACTTGCAGATAACATTATATTTACCTGGCTTAACAGCAGTGATAATATAATTTCCATCAAAATCTGAAGAAGCTCCTTGAACTGTACCTTCGATTAATACACTTGCACCAGGAAGCGTCTCTCCTGTTTTCTTATCAATGATTTTCCCGCTTATTTTCCCTGTTTGAGACAGTAAAGCAGTAGTGCTTATTAGTTGAATTATGGTAATAAAGAACAGAAACTTTTTCATTAAATTTTTTCTGCAAAGTTCCATTATAAGCGTAAAGCAAGTGCTAAGCCAATGTTACAAGAATATTAAATTGTTAAATGAATCCTTAACAATTGCTTAATATTAAAAATGATGGTAAATAAAAAAGGCTACCGAAGTAGCCTTTTAAAATTAACCGCAATTTATAGTTGATGTGGCTGTTATTTCCATTCTTCTTACTCGTTTGGTAGTTATTGTACCAGTTACAATACCTCCACCATTATTGTTTCCAATTGTTAAACGGTCTGCATGGCTAACAACAACGTTTCCTTTTATAACTCCTTTGTTTACTACTTTAAGAGCTGAGCTATTCGACATGGTAACGTTTCCTGTTACATTTCCGCCTTTTCTAATTGTAACATCGCTTCCTCCTGTATCAGTAATATTACCAACAACAGCTCCATTGTCTTCAATTCTTAAAGCTCCATTGTTTGTAGTAATGTTGCCTTTAACAACACCGCCATTTTTAATAATAAGAGTTTCACCTGTAGCGATAGTTTGATCACCATCAACTGAAGTAGCTATTGTTTTTTCAGTAGCTGTGTATGCTTGTAGGTTTGTTGCAATCGGTGTTCTTTGAGTAAAGTCAATATCAAAAGTACATAAACTCCCTTTTACAAGTCCAGAGCTACTAAAGTTCGGATCATTGTAGGCAAAAACATCTGTTGAGTCTATTAAAGTTACCTCACCTGTTTCTGGTTTTTCATTAATTAATGTTACTGTTCCTAATGCCATAATTTTTTGTTTTAAATTAATAATTATAAAGAATACTACAATTGTAAATAAACAAATCGAGATTAAAAAATTTTTGCTATTTTTAAACCATTACTATTTTATGAAATTACTGCGAATTGTTTTTATACTATTAGCGTTTAAGTCCTTTGGACAAAATGTTGATTCTGTGTTGTTGAGTATTAGCAAAGCAGAGGCCGATTCAACTAAACTCAGAATTTATGTTGAGAATTTATTAAAACCCTTAGATTTAAGTCAGCAATATGATTTGCTCGAAAAACATTCACTTAATGCTTTTAATTTAGCTAAATCAAGCAATAATCTTCAAAGAAAAGTAGAAAGTGGGATTTTGTTAAGTGTTGCTTATTTTAATAATAATAAGGAAATTAAAGCCATAAATCTAATTAATGAATTGATTAATGAATGTAATGCTTCTAAAGATAAATTGGCGTTAAGTAAGGCATACAGGGCAAAGGCAAACTATTATAATTGGATGTCGAATTATCCTGAAGCAATCAAATACTATATCGAGACTCAAAAGATTAATGAAGAGCTAAAAGATCCAATTCGTTTGGCAGGTGGATATGAAGATTTAGGAGCTGTCAATTTTTATGTAGAGCATTATGCAAAGGCAGCCGAATATTTTGAAAAGGGAATTGCAATTTATGAAGTTACTCCTGGATATGAGAAAAGAATTGGTAGTTTGTTGGGTAATTTAGGGATTGTTTATATCGAATCTAAAAATCTTTATAAGGCAGAAGTTTCATTAAAGAAAGCTCTTACACTTAATATGAAAATAAATAATACTTCTGCACTAGCTAATACATACACTAATTTGTGTAAGCTTGAGTATGAAAAAAAAGACATTAATAAGGCTTTAGAATATAATAAAAAGTCGATTGATATTATATTAAAAACAAATAATGATGCGATAAGCAATAATTATTCGAATAGAGCAGAATTGCTTCGGATTCAAAAGAAGTACGATGAAGCAGTTGTATACATTAATAAGGCATTTGAAGTAGAAAACAAAAAAAATAACAAGACTTTTATTTCGAGTTTATATCTTAATAGGGCCGCACTGTATTATGATATGGGGAAACTTAATGAAGCCTATGAGGATTTGCAAAAACATATAGAAGTTTCTGATTCACTTATAAATGTTGATAATCAGCATAACATAAATGATTTGGAAAAAAAATATGAACTCGACCAAAAGGAAAAACAAAATCAAATCCTAAATCAGCAAATCGAAATTCATAATGTTGAGAGCAGCCGTCAGCGTATTTTAACCTCTTTTATTGTAGTAATTTTAATTGTAGTTGTTTTAATCGCTTTTGTGTTCATCCGTCAAAACAGAATTCGTAAAAGAGCGAATGAAGATTTATCAAAAAAGAATAAAATTATTCAGGAACAACATAAAGATATTACTGATAGTATTAAATACTCTAAACGAATTCAAGAAGCGATTCTCCCACCAGAAAAAATGTGGTATGATATTCTTCCTAAGTCATTCTTGCTCTATAAACCAAAAGATATTTTAAGTGGAGAT
>JADJDM010000033.1 GCA_016702705.1 Bacteroidota bacterium
TTAGATAAATTTGGCTACTATGATATTTTCTTGATTGATAATGCAAATGGAAATATTGTTTACACTGTTTTTAAAGAATTAGATTTTGCAACATCCTTACATAACGGACCTTTTAAAACTACCAATTTGGCTGATGCTTTTAGGTATGCTGATTATTCTAAAAACGATAATGAAGTACAGTTTGTAGATTTTAAGCCTTACCATCCTTCATATAATTCGCATGCGTCCTTTATTGCGGTGCCAATTATAGAAAACGGAGAAAAAATTGGAGTATTGGTTTTTCAGATGCCAATAGACAAAATTAATGATATCATGACAAGTAAACATCAATGGGATAGTGTTGGTTTAGGTAAATCTGGCGAAACCTATATTGTTGGTGGAGATTTTACATTAAGAAGTCAATCGCGTTTTTTTATTGAGGACAGTGTTGGTTATTTTAATTTAATGCGTTCTATTAATGTACCACAAGCTACTATTTCTAAAATGCAAACATTTAAAAGTACAATAGGTTTACAAAATATAAACACCGAAGGTACCAAAGCTGCATTAAACGGAGAAGTTGGAGCAAAAATATTTAATGATTACCGAAATCTAGCTGTACTATCATCCTATAAACCATTAAAAATCCAAGGAATGAAATGGGTTATTATGAGTGAGATTGATGAGGCAGAAGCATTTGAACAAGTTTATGAATTAAGAAATCAAGTATTAATTTTTGCTACCATACTTGCGATTTTTATATTCGGAATTTCTCTTTTTGTTTCTAAACAAATCACCAAACCTATCAAAGAATTAACCTACGATGCGCGCCAATTGCAAAAGGGGAATTTTGATGTAAAAATTACCATTGATAGAAAAGATGAGATTGGAGTCCTTGCAATGAGTTTCAAAAAAATGCAGCACTCAATGAAAAAACTGATTGTTGAATTAAAAGAAATTAATCATAACCTGGAAGAGAAAGTGTTAGAGCGCACGCAGGACCTTCAATTGCAAAAGGAAATGGTTGAGCATAAAAATAAAGAAATTGTTGACTCTATTAATTATGCAAAACGTTTGCAACAAGCTATACTGCCTACTCTAAATGCTGTTTATGAAGCTTTGCCTTCGTCCTTTATTTTATACAAACCAAAAGACATTGTAGCTGGCGATTTTTATTGGATGGAAAGCGTGCATGAACCAGATGGTTCAGAAAGAATATTACTTGCTGCAGCAGATTGTACTGGACATGGCGTTCCGGGAGCAATGGTAAGTGTTGTAGGTGCAAATGGTTTAGAGCGTTGCGTAAAAGAATTTATGCTTCATAAACCTTCTGATATTTTAGATAAGCTTACCGACCTAGTAATTAAAACTTTTGATACTACCGAAGAAGAAGTAAAAGACGGAATGGATATTACTTTGGTTTCGATAAACAAAGAAAATAAAACACTTGAATTTTCAGGAGCAAACAATCCACTTTGGATTATACGACAAGGTGTTGACGGTTTAGAGTTAATTGAAATAAAAGCCGACAAACAACCGATAGGAAAATTCGATTATCGTAAACCTTTTACCAACCACACTATACAATTACAGGAAGGTGATTGCATTTATTTATTTACCGATGGTTATGCTGACCAATTTGGCGGGCCGCAGGGTAAAAAATTCAAATACAAAACGCTGAAAGACCTTTTAATGAGTTTGTACTCAAGCAATATGCAAATGCAACACATTAAGATTAATGAGGCCTTTGAAGATTGGAAATCTGAGTACGAACAGGTGGACGATGTGTGTATCATAGGCTTCAGGCTTTAGGCTTTATATTAGAAAAATTGGCTTTTTTAGCTTAAATTTGCGCCCTTAAATTTCTATCATGATTACGGTATCCAACATCACCTTGCAATATGGCAAGCGCGTATTATTCGACGAGGTAAATATCAAATTTATTCCGGGCAATTGTTATGGTATTATTGGTGCTAATGGCGCTGGTAAATCTACCTTCATGAAAATCCTTTCGGGAGAGATTGAAGCTAACAAAGGAGATGTAAATATTCTTCCTGGTTTACGTATGAGTGTATTGAAACAAAATCACTTTGAGTTTGATGAGTTTCAAGTTTTAGAAACTGTTATTATGGGAAACAAACGTTTGTTTCAAATAATGAAAGATAAGGATGCCATTTATGCTAAGGAAGATTTTAGTGAAGCAGATGGAATTAAAGCTGCTGAATTAGAAGGTGAGTTTGGGGAAATGAACGGTTGGAATGCAGAAAGTGATGCCGCTACTTTACTCGCTGAATTAGGAATTCCTGAAGATTACCATTACAAAGAAGTAAAAGATTTAACAGGTAAAGAAAAAGTAAAAGTTCTATTAGCTCAAGCATTATTCGGAAACCCTGATATCCTATTATTAGATGAGCCTACCAACGATTTGGATGTTGAAACTATTTCTTGGTTAGAGAATTTCCTTGCTGATTTTCAAAATACGGTTATTGTTATTTCCCATGACCGTCACTTTTTAGATGCGGTGTGTACACACATTTGCGATATTGATTATGGTAAATTACAAAGTTATACTGGTAACTATAGTTTCTGGTATCACATGAGTCAGTTAGCTTTAAAACAACGTAGCGATTCAAATAAAAAGATTGAAGATAAACGAGCAGAGTTACAAGACTTTGTTAGAAGATTCTCTGCAAATGCAAGTAAATCTAGCCAAGCAACCAGTCGTAAAAAATTATTAGAGAAATTGGTTGTAGATGAAATTCCTGCAAGTAATAGAAAGTATCCTGCAATTATTTTTAATCAATTACGTGAAGCAGGAGATCAAATTTTACACATCGAAAATTTAAGCAAATCGAACGCGGATGGTGTGTTATTTAAAAATGTACACATCAATGTTCGTAAAGGAGATAAGATTGCATTCCTTGCAAAAAATCATTTAGCAATTACTTCATTATTCCAAATCATAAATAAAGAATTAGAAGCTGATAGTGGAACATTTGAATTTGGTACAACTATCAACACATCATATTTACCAAACGAAAATGCATCATACTTTACAGTTGATTATAATTTAATTGATTGGTTACGTCAATACTCAACAGATAAAGATGAAACATACATTCGTGGATTTTTAGGCAAGATGTTGTTTAGTGGTGAAGAGGTTTTAAAAAAGTGTAATGTATTATCGGGTGGAGAAAAAGTACGTTGTATGTTGTCGCGTATGATGCAAATGAATGCGAACTTCTTAACCATGGATGATCCAACCAATCACTTAGATTTGGAAGCGATTATTTCGTTGAATGAAGGAATGAAAGATTTTAAAGGAACCATCCTTTTCACATCTCATGATCATGAGTTAACACAAACGATTGCAAATCGTATTATCGAATTAACTCCAAATGGCATGATTGATAAGTCATGTACCTATGATGAATACTTAGCAAGCGAAGATGTGCAGAAGCAACGTGAGACGTTGTATGGGGTGAAGAAGAAGAAATAGGCTTCGAGTGCCTCAGCCTACTTCTAAGCATAAAGGCATTAGATTTTTATAAATTTCGTTTCATGTCTTTTCTCGATACATCCGCCGAAAGGGCGGACACTCGAAATGACATGATTGAAATATATCAAGTCAAAACGATAGTTAGGTGGAGTGTCAGGCTGAGCCTGCCTATCGGCAGACAGGCTTTTCGAAGTCTACCAATGTGTACACCTGCTATTATCCTTTTTCCCAAATTTAAATTTCTTTTTCTTGGGAGATTTGTGTTTGGTGGGTTTAACTCTTTTGTGTTTTATACGATGCTTTGTTGCTTTCTCTGTTTTTAATTCGTTTTTGCTTACAACTGCAAGTTCTTCCTCTTCAATTTCAGTGTGTTCTTTTATTTCTTTGTCTCTGTTTATTATATCTGTGCTGGCATCAATAACAGTAACTATTGAAGTGCCAACTTTAGTTATTTGAGCAAATGTTTTTTCTTTGTTAAGCTCTCGCTGATATTCTTCATCAGCAGCTTTTTGGTATTTGTGGCAAGGGCAGTTTGGATTACGTGGGTCGTTTATGTCATATTGAGTCCCATTGTTTTCTTGCGCAAGTATGCTGCAAGAAAACAATAAGAACAAATATGTGAACGCTATAACTTTCATTTTAGATCCTATTCAGTCATTATTGGTGTTGTCACCAACAATATAATTTAGCTTTTCTTTACAATAATTTTTTCGGCACCTGCCCATACTTTGTGTTCGTTTGTATAATACAAGTAAGCACAAGAAGCTGGACTATCATACTCACCAGGCATTTCTGCTTTAAGGTCTAATTTAATTTCCTTTACGGCATTTGGTGCAAGACATCTGTAATAAATGGCAATGTTGTTTCCTTTTATTTCATAGTAGTCAATCATTTTTTTGTCTTGCAATTCTTTTAATTGCCATGGTTGTGCTGTAAATCCTGCAGGTATTCCAATAATTGCCATAGTGCTTGGTAAACCTTCGTTCTTTTTGTTTGTTACAATGCTTGTTAAACGAACTGTTTCACCAACGGTAACTGATTTGCTTTCAAGTTTAGAAGTTAAGTCAACTGAGCAATTGATGCTGCTTTCAGGTAAATTAGTACTCCAGTTAATTGCCATTGAGTATGGTAATGGAGTTTTAACACCAATGAATTTTACTTTAACTGTGTGTTTACCTTCATCAGTAATGTTTTTTTCTAACTCTTCAATTACAATTGCATCTTTTTGCCCCGCTTTGTATTCGCGCTCTGCAACTTTTTTTCCATCGATGTATAGAACAATCGTTCCATCTTCCGAAGTTTTTTTGCTTCCTTTTGCAAATTCAGTAATTGCTTTTAATGCAAGTACTGTTCCTTGTGAGTTACCAAATGAACCGCTTCCTTTTCTGCTGTTTACAAGGTAATCAACTGCTTTAGTAATTGATGCCCCGTTTTTACCTTCTTCTTTCATCATTGCTAATGCAGCTAAAGATGTTGTTTCAATAATTAATGATTGTCCTTGAGAGTAGGTGATTGAATGTGATTTACCTAAAAAGCTTCCATCGTTTTGTTGTTGTTTTAATAAGGCTGATAAAGCATCGTTTGCTTTTTTAGGTTCTTTTAAATTAGCAGCAGAACATGACATTAATGCTAACATGTATGGATCTTTTGATTCAATAGCTTGTTTGTATGATTCATCAAACTCTTTTTTAATGTTTGTATAACCAGCTTCTGATAAGGAGTAAACAATGTATGCATCGGTAATTTCTTTACTTGCTCTTCCAAAATTATCTAAAGCTTGTGCACTTCTTTGGAAACCACCTTTGCCATCTTTTCTTGCCATTAACCATTCAGCAGTTCTGTCAATCATTTTTTGATCAACATCACCACCTACATTTTTCATATCGTTAAACTGCATTAAACCAAAAGCGCTTAAAGCTTCATGTCCTGGGTTTGAACCAAACCACTCATAGCCTTTGTCTTTTGTTTCGTAAGTAATTAAACGCTTGTAGCCTCTGTTTAATAATGCAGTAGCATTCGCCATTACTTTATCATCTTTATTATCGGTAGCTTTTAAATAATCTAACACCATTGCATTTGGATATGAGCTCATAGATGTTTGCTCAAAACAACCTGAAGGCTCACGTAAAATTCCTTCAATGCCTTTCATTAAATCATTTACCACACTTGGGAAGGCAGTGAATGTAGCTTTTAACGAACCTTTAACTACATTGCGATTTGAGAAGGAGAATTCTTTTTCTACATCTTGTGCAGAGAAAGAAGCACTTACTGGAAATCCTTTAGATACAATTTTGATTTTTTGAGTAAATGCATCTCCTAGCCCGCAAGCTTTAAATTTAATGGTGAATTCACCTTCACCCATTTTATCTAATACTTTGTAATCTAAATAAATTGTTTTTGCTTTACCTGGCATTACTGTTTGTAATTCGGGAGTTTTAGTAATTGCTTCTAAGGCTTCAGGAGCAAGGATGTCAAGCTTTCCACCTAAAGGTTTGTCTGTATTGTTTGTTAAAGTTAAAGGAATCGAAACTAAATCTTGCATTGCAACTTCAATCGGAATTTTTGTACTCATGCCAAAAGGTAATTGTGTGAAGAATGTTTTTTCTCCTCTTCCAATTGTTCCTTCTTTGCTAATACCTTCAACTGTTGTTCGGAAAGAAGAAACATCATCCGACATATAAAACTCAATTGTTTTTTTACCTGTGTGGTCAATGTCTAAATTAGAGTTCCAATAAATCGTATTTCTAAAATCAGTTCTTACTTCTACGTTTTCTTCTTTCGCATATTCAGGCGCATAGAATTGGCGGCCTCTTTGATACTTAGGAGCTTGAACAACATTTGCATTGTTGTTATTTTTAGTAGCATTGTTCCACATAAAAGCATTTCCTCTGTTATCGCCAACATTTAAATTCATAGCTTCACCTGCCATTAAACCAGGCATTTAGATCTGGCTTTTACATTAGCATTATTATACAGGAGCTTTATTTTTCTCTGCTTTTTTAGCGTCTTTTCTTTCAATTTAGGAGCATTCTTTTGTACTGGTGCCATCGCAGGCAGAGCAACAACATTATCGTTTGCCACGCCTTCTGCAAAAGCCATTTCATTTTCTTTTACAACACCATTTCCAACACCATTAGCTGCAGGTACATTTTGTGCTTTTTGTTTCCTCCTTTAGAATAGTAGGTAGGGTATTTATATGGCTTGTATAAATAAATAACTAAGTTGTTGTTATAGTCAGCAAGGTAAGTGTATTGCGGATTGTAACCAGTAGCACTTGTATTAATGTTTATAGGGGAAGTAAGGTCAATATTGCTTAAAGTAAACTTTCCAGTTTCAGTGGTTGTGATATCCGTAGTAACTCCCACTTTTACTTTTGCACCTTTCATTGGTTTACCAGTTTCAGCATCCATAACAACACCACTTACAATTGTTTTTTCGGCTTGGTAAGTAAGTAGTGGTTTTTCGGTAGAAAGAATTTTCTCCCAAGTAAATTTTCTCCAGCCTGATGTCATTAGCAATAAATCCAATGCTTTTGTAGCTTTCTCTTCTTTTTCATCAAAGTAAAAAGAAGGCTCTTCTACTTTTGCATTCAAATCGTTTTCTAATAATAGTTGTGATAAAATATTTCCAGATTTAT
This sequence comes from Bacteroidota bacterium, assembly GCA_016702705.1. GTDB lineage: Bacteria > Bacteroidota > Bacteroidia > B-17B0 > Aurantibacillaceae > JADJDM01. The sequence continues at coordinate 7,116 of JADJDM010000033.1, forward strand.
CATTAGCGAAAGATAAAAACTGGTCGTTAACTACACTCATTGATAAATTAGCAGGTGCAGGCATTCCTTTTTCATCTTTTACTTTAATTGTCATTTTTACTTTTTCGCGAGGCAAGTATTTTTCTTTATCTGTTTCAATAGATACACTTAATTTTTTATCAGGATTTGTAAAAGTTAAACGCTCAGCACGCTCAATTCCTTTAGCATCAAACAATGTAATTTGTGCAACACCAATTGGGAAGTTCGCAGTAGATATATTTATTGTGTTCTCACCTTTTTTAGCATCAATTGCACTTGAGTAATAAATGTGTCCGCGAACCTGTGCTACTAATGATAATTGCTCTTGCTCGGTAGTTTTAATTTTAGCAGTTATTTCGCTTGTTTTAGAGTTATCAATGTTCAATACATAACCTCTAGCCAATACTTCGGGCATTTCATATACTTTGCTTATTCCTTCAGGTTTTGTAATTTTTACCGAATATTTTTCATTTGCTGTTGGAGTAAATTTAAAAGCACCCATTCCATTATGAAAACTTGAGAATGTACTTACAACTGCATTTTTAGAATTAAGAACAACACCTTCAATATCAGCAGCTTTACCAAATTCGTTTAATGCTTTAAAGGCAACGTTACTTTCTAAACCAGTAACTAATTCGCCACCTTCCGGTAATAAAGCTAAATCTATTTTATTTAATACAATTGGTATAGAACGAGAAACACTTTCTGTACTTCCATTGTAATCTATCATTACATTTAATAAACCATCATTGCTTGCTAAATCTTTTGGTAAATTAAATTTGATAAATTTAATTCCTTCTTCATCTGTTAAATCAACTTTCTCAATAAATTTCTTGCCATCAATGTTCGAAACAAATTTTATTTTGTAGTTGGCAAGCGCCTTGTTGTCATTGGTGTTTAGTTCAAGTTTAGCAATTACTTCATCACCTGCACCAAAGGCTTTACGTTCAAATTCTAATTTCATTTTAAGTTTAGGAAGTATAACTTTTTGAACTTGAATTTCTTTTTCAAAAATGTTTTTCTCCCAATCTTTTTCCTCACCTGCATAAGTATTTTTCATCCAATTGGTATAGGCGCGTACTTTGTAAATACCACCAACCATTTCATTATCTATTTTAAAATCGCCAGATGTTTTACCATTCTTAGCAATTAGGTTAATAGTTTTTTCAACCGAACCTTTTGGGTTAATTAATTCTACATGCACAATATCACTTTGTGTAGAAGGCTGAAATTCTTTTCCGTTTACCAAGTATGCCGAAAACCAAACATCTTCACCTGGTTCATACATAGGTTTATCAAAATGCAAATACAAACGTTCTTCAGGAAGCGTTTCGTTGTAAGCATTTAATTTTGTTTTTAATTTCTTTGTAAATTCATTATCAATAGCTAGTTTAAAATAGCTGTTTGGTGTTATCCATGCAAGGATGGTAGAAACGATAATGATAAGGGAAAGTGCCTTAGCTGTTTTGGTAAATTTTATATTGCTCATGATGATAAATTTTCTCGGTTTAACATTTAGATGCTGCTTTTTAGAAAATTCCACAGATAAAAATAAAATACAAACAACTGATTTTCAGTATTTTATTTGGAAGAACTCTGTTTAATTAACTTTCGGATGTAGTTATTATCCGAAATACTGATTTTTAAAGTATAAGTTCCTGAGCTATACGTAGCACTTGGAATTTTAATAAAGTTTAATCCTGTTACACCATCATAAGTTAAATTTTCCGCAATTAATTTACCAAGGTAATCGTAAATAGTAATAGTAATCGTTTGGTCTTCTGTTAAAACAATTGGTAGAGTAACGTCACCATCAGCTGGGTTTGGATAAGGTTCAGCAACTAATTGTTTGTTACTATTTAAAGCTGCGCAATTTTCATTGTTAGAGATGTTATCATCAACGTTTGAATTAACTGTAAGAATCTTGATACAAGAAATAGCATTTTCTCTTTCATTAATAGTAAGGAATGCTTTTGATGAGAACTTAAATAAAAGAACCGCAGATGGCGGAAGCGTATCTGCTGTCCAAGCTTCTTTCATAATTCCACCTCCCGTTAACTTATACAAAATTTCGAACTCAGTAATTGGCGTGCTACCATAATTAAACAAATCTGCTTCAATACCAACAAAACCATCATTATCAATTGTTGAACGTGCAGCAATAATTCCTAAATCGGTATTTCTTAAGCCAACAGTAAATGCTTGCGAAGAATTATTTGTGCAACCTAAATTATCTGTTAATTGCAATGATACAGTATAAGCACCTTGATTTGTGAAAGTAAGATTTAAACTTGGATCGGAATAAGTATTGCCATCCGACACATTCCAAAAATAATTTACTGCAGATGAAAAGTTAGGAGTAAAACTTATAGGAGAATCATTAAACAAATAAGTACTTGGGTTGAGTGTAAAACTTGCGTCAGGTAATGGATTTGCATAAATAATTTTAGTTAAGCGAATCCACACAACCCTTATCGTTAGTAACTTTAAGAAATATGTTTGAATTACCCGAAGTGTTTAAAATATATTTTGGATGTTGTATAGTTGAGAATGTGTTTCCAGCAAACTTCCACTGCCATGAGTTAATTGCCCCATTTATTGGCAAAGAAACATCTGTTAATTGAAAGCTATCTAAAACACAACTTGTAGCACTAGTAAAATCAGCATCAGGCGGAAGAGAAACAAATATTTGCTTTGTAACGCTTGAAATACAATTATTAAAACCGGTTACTGCAAGTCGAACAGGATATATCCCTGCACTCGTAAAAGTTTTTGTAGCACTTAATCCAGTTGCAGTTCCTGGGAAGAATGCCCAATTCCTTGTATTAGAAGTATTAGGCGACGGGGTAATTGAATTATCTGTAAAACTTATAGGGACATGAGGCAGATGCAGCTCCATCTCCAAACGACCATTGATAATTTGTAATAGCATACCCAAGTGGGTTAATTGCTTCACTAAAAAACGCAGTATCATTTTGGCATGCAATTATATTTATAAAATCAACAATAGGTTTTGGGTAGATATAAATGTTTTTTGTGAGGTTTTGTTTGCAGCCTGCATTTGTAGTAACAGTTAGATTGATGGTGTAAGAACCTGTGTCTGTATAAGTGTAATTTGGTTGAGAGGCAATAGAAGTGTCGTTTGTAGCTGTTGTATCGCCAAAGTTCCAAAACCAGTTTGTTATTGTTGCTCCACCTTGTGCAATAGAAGTATCTGTAAAACTAATATTGGTGTTTTCACAAGTGTTAGTATTTTGAAATCCAGCAATTGGAGCTTGCCCTACAACTGTTACATTGATAGTGTCTTTTGCAATACAGTTATTTGAATTTGTAGCAGTAATCCAGTACTGCCCAGATGAATTAATAAGTAGAGAAGTGTTAGTTGAGTTATCATTCCAAAGATATGAAACACCAGTTTGACTTCCATTTAAGAGTGAAATTGAATTACCAGCGCAGAGGGATGTATCGGGGCCTAGGGAGGTGGTAGAAGGGAAATTATCTTGGTTGATATTGATTGTATCTGAATTAATAAAGCACCCGTTTGTATCTGTTACTGTAACATAATATTGTCCGGGCTGAATTATTAAGAAGTAATGAATCATTGGAGTTGTTTGACCAGTAAATGTAAATAGGTTATTAGGTAAAAGTGTATTCCATGTAATGTCGGCATTTGAGCAAAGAATATTGTTGTTAGGCAAAACTAAAGCTGGCAAAGGTGGTTGTATATTTATAATTGAAATTGTATCAGAAAAACTTTCGTTAAAAACACTTGTCACGTCTACATAGATAATACCATTTTGATTAATTGTGGTCGTGGGAGAAGTGCTTCCGTTACTCCAATTAATACTTGCAAATCCATTTGATACGGAAAGATTAATGGTAGAATCACAAGCGCTAATATCATTGCCAAGATTTAACGAAGGTGTGTATTTGTTTTTTATGTATTTCTCCAAAAGTTCGTTAAAAAATCACTTTTTAATTGACTAAATTAAAAATCCATTATAGGCAAAAGAATACTAGTTAGTAATTGTTTTTTAAAAGTACTCTATTATTATTAGCTAAGTTGAATCTGAATAATCAGTTTGATGACCAGTATTCAATCCATAAACGCTGAATGTATGTAAAGTCTTCATCCCAATTAAAATTCTAGTCTGTGTTGTAACGTCACCAAATTACAAAATAATTAAAGAAGCTAGGGTCATAATAAGTGAATATATCAATTGAACTGTAATATCGCCTAATTGACAATATGGAGGAGAACTGAACAGTTGGTAAGTTGTTTATTTCAAAAGAATTGGTTAACTTGTTGTTTCGATGGCACAGAATGTTTTGTTATTACCACTTATCTCTGTCATCAAGTTAAAAGGTTATTTGGCGCTTTGTAATCGGAATTCGTCAGAGAACCATAATTTTAAATTATTGCTGGGTATCGATTGCGCAATTAAGAAGCTACAGTTTATGTGTAGACATAGGCAGAAGCAAAAATAGTAAATCATTGTCTTTACTTTTGACTTGTACTTTTTATAAATGTATTTTTTATATAACGGTTTAATAGTGTATATTGTTGATTTATACAAATATAGTGAAATCAACCTGAATTTTATAAACATTACACTTTGTAACATAGTAAAATTAATTAGTAAAGTGTGCGACCCTAATATACTCAGAAAAAATTATACTAGAGAGCCACTAATTACAATTGTTAGGTTAATTAAAGAAACATCAAGCTAACCTATTAGAGTATAAATTTTACTCAAACTTAAAGATATTAATTGTTTTATTTGATAAGTTTTTCGATAGAGAATTGACAAATTAGTTTAAACTTAATTACATTTATAAGTCAAAACCATTTTATTTATGATAAATGTAACTAAATTATTATCTACCTCTTAATAGATTACAACCAAATCATTAATGGTATTTGGCAAAATCACCACTTAACTAATAGAGGTCCTTTGGTACAAAAACTAGAAAAGGAAATTTGCGAAAAATTAGGGCTTTAGAATTTACTATTTGTATCAAATGGCACAATAGCTATACAGTTGGCTATTAAGGCTTTAAATATTACTGGAGAAGTTATAACAACTCCCTTTTCTTATGTTGCAACTACAAATTCATTGCTTTGGGAGGGGTGTAAACCAGTATTTTGTGATATTACAAATGAAACATTTTGTATTGATGCTAACAAAATCGAATCATTAATCACCACTAAAACTACAGCCATTTTAGCCACCCATGTTTAATACCATGTAATTTGAGAAAATTGAGAAAATTGCTGATAAACATAATTTAAAAAGTAATATATGATGCTGCCCATGCCTTTGGTGTAGAATATAAAGGTAGAAGTATTTTTAATTATGGGGATGTTAGTACATGTAGTTTTCATGCAACAAAATTCTTTCACACCATTGAAGGAGGCTCTGTGACTTCTACGAGTCCAGCAGTTTTAAGAAAAATAAGACCTATATCACTCATTCGGTCACATGGTGATGAACATTTGAGTATGGGAATAAATGCGAAAAATGCGAATTTCACGCTGCAATGGGTTTGTGTAATTTGGCCAATGCTTGATTTATTAATTGCAGCTAGGAAAACGATTCCATTCACTATTCATCATTGTTATCTAAAACAAATATTACCCGCCATTAATACCCCTAGAGACTAAATATAATTATGCTTATTTCCCTGTAGTTTTTGAGAATGAAAAAAATTTACTTAAAGTAAAGAAAGTATTGAAAAACAAATTTAATACACACGTCGTTACTTTTATCCATCATTAAACAACTTGCCTTTTTTAACTGAACATTATTCTTGCATGATTTCTGAGGATATTTCTAAACGTGTATTATGCTTGCCAATGTATTTTGACCTTGAAGAATTTTATATAGAAGAAATTTGTAAGATTATTAATTCAATTACCTGAGATGAAATAGCTATCATGCAACCATATTTATTTCCTTATATTGGTTATTTTCAATTAATTAATGCGGTTGATGAATTTATTATTTATGATAATATTCAATATACAAAAAAGGGCTGGATAAACAGAAATCGTATTTTTGGTCAATGGTGTTGATGCTTTTTTAACTCTCCCTTTAAAAAAGGATTCCGACTACCTTTGATGCGGAAAGACAGATATTTAACAGATGATTGCATTAAAAAGAAAAAATATTAAATCGGATTGCAGAATCATATCGAAAAGCACCTCAATTTTGAAGTAGGTTTTTGAAATGATAGAAGAGATTTTCAATTTTGAAAACGAAAATTTGTTTCAATTCATTTTCAACTCTTTAAAACAAGTAAAAATTCCTTGAGATTAATACTACAATGATATTTCTTCATCTATAGATATTGACCATGGTTTAAAATCAGAAAAAAAGTAGTAGCTCTATGTAAAGCAAGTGTTTGCTAAAACCTATATTAATCCAATCGGAGGTATTGACTTATATAACAAAGAAGAGTTTAAAGAGCATGGACTTGAATTAAAATTTTAAAGACGAATAATATTACTTATCCTCAGCTTAGAAACGAATTCATTCCATTTCTTTCAATTATTGATGTTATAATGTTTAATTCAAAAGAAGAGATAAGAAGACATTTGGAATCGTCATTTACTTTACTTTAAAATAATCAAATAAAATGTTTACATGGAAAAAGAGAGGCAGACTATTTATTCCTCAAGAAATAAAGAATATTGAATGGCTAAAAAGTTTTGCTCAAGCTCCTGCGGTATTAAAATTTGCTGATTTTATCCGTGTATATTTTCCTGTAGACCTTTTCCTGATGAAAATGGTCAATATGTTAGCTACTCAGCATATTTAGATTTAAATCGAAAAAATTTGTTTGAAATTATTGGCATTGCAAAGGAACCTATATTTAAACTTGGAGAGAGAGGAACTTTCGATGAATTCGGCACATATCCTACATCTGTAATTAGGATAGGAACTGATGTTATGGCTTATTACGCAGGTTGGACGCGCTGTGAGTCCGTTCCGTTTAATGTTGCTATCGGAGCCGCAATTAGTAAAGATGGCGGTGAAACTTTTGAAAAAATAGGATCAGGAGGGCCAGCATTATGTCTATAGTCTACAATGAACCATTTATATTAAGCGGCCCAAAAATTCGACAATTCAGTGGCTCATATTTTTTATTTTATATCGCCGGAAGGAAATGGATTGAGAATAATGGTAAGCCTGAACCGGTTTATAAAATAAGAATGGCTTACACTCAAGGACGGCTTAAATTGGTAAAAAATGATAAGGATTTAATTGAATCTAAGCTTGGAGGAAAATGAAGCGCAGGCAAGCCCAGATTTTTTTATCATAACAATAAGTACCACATGTTTTTTTGCTATCGTTATGGTTTAGATTTCAGAGGTAAAGAAAAGGCTATCGTATAGGTTATGCATCATCAAAGGATTTGATTAATTGGATAAGAGATGATAAAAAATGTGGCATAGATGTTTCAGAAAGTGGATGGGATTCAGAAATGATAAGTTATCCACATGTATTTAGTTTGGATGAAAAAATATATATGATGTATCTTGGAAACGAAGGCAAAGTAGGTTTTGGACTAGCAGAATTAGAAGGGGAATTAGAATAATAAAATTTTAATTATGCAGTGGAAAAATTAGGAAGAATTTTAATCCGATTCATCACAAATTAGCTAATAATTGCGCTGAATTTGCTCAATCACCTCAAACTTTAGTTTTCGAAGGGTTTGTAAGAATCTATTTTTCTACAAGAAGTATAGATCGAAAAACGGGAAAATTTCTGAGTCATATTGCTTTCGTTGATTTTAGTAGAATTTTAAAACCATTATTGGCGTTTCAAGAGAAACTGTATTAAACTTAGAGAACTCGGTATGTTTGATGAACACGGTATTTTTCCAATAAATGTGCATAAAAATGGAGAAAGAATAATAGCATATACTTGCGGGTGGAGTCGAAGAAGTTGCGGTGTCAGTTGAAACATCAACAGGATAGCAATGAGTAAAGATAATGGATTAACATTTAAAAAAATTGGTAATGGTCCGGTCTTTACTTCATCCTAATGAGCCGTTTTTAGTTGGAGATAGCTTTGTTAGTGTTTTTGATGAAGTCTATCATATGTTTTATATTTCGGAACAAATGGATAGAAACCCAAGATGAAGGTCCTGCTAGAATTTATAAAATTGGACATGCTATATCAACTGACGGCTTAAGTTGGCAAAAAGAAGAAGGGAAGCAAATTATTGAAGATTTTTTAAATCCAGATGAGTGCCAGGCTTTGCCAACCATGGTTTTCATAACAATCGATATCATATGTATTTTTGTTACAGAGAGGCTACCAAGTTTAGAAAGATAAAGATAGAGGTTATAGACTAGATACGCATATTCCGAAGATTTAGTATCTTGGATTAGGGACGAAAGTAGCGTTGGAATTCATTTGTCGCAAAACGAGGAGTGGGATTCTAGTATGATGTGCTATCCAAATGTTTTTAAATGTGATGATAAGATCTATTTATTGTATAATGGAAACGAATTTGGAAGATATGGTTTTGGGATAGCAGTTTTGGAAGAATAATTCATTAACTTTACGTAATTCTACTAAACTTGAATTCTGTACAGCCCATATTTAAAATTAAAACTGCATCTGAAAAAGATCTAAATACTCATTTAAGTAAGTGTAATAAGAATTTTATTCCACCGCTAATAGAGAGAGTAGATTTAAGCAGCTATGCAAAAAAAATCAGCGCCCACGCCATTACTTTTGAAGCATGGAATGATGAAGAGTTAATAAGTTTAATTGCTGTTTATTGTTCTTCGGACAATACAGTTGGTTTATTACTAATGTAAGTGTCCTGAAAACATATAGGGAGCTGGTATAGCAACTCAATTACTTAAAGAAACTATAGATACAATACAAAAAAAGGGTTGTAAACAATTAAATTTAGAAGTAAATGAGAAAAAAACGAACCCGCTATTGCTTTTTTATAAAAGCAATAATTTTATAGAAATAGAAAAAAACGGAAGTTCGCTTGTAATGAGATATTTAATCATAAATAAAAAATAAACATTTATATGAAGCGTGATTATAATGCAGAATTAAAAGATACAAATGACCATAAGTACGCATACAGCTTTGATTTTGATGTAATGCATCCTTTCATGTTAAAATCATTCGTGCCTTTTTTTAGGAAGGGAAATTTTTTGGAATTAGGTAGTTTTAAAGGGGATTTTACACGTAGATTTTTACCTTACTTTGACTATATTACGTGTGTTGAAGCTTCAGATGAGGCCGTTTCAATTGCTAGAAGTGAATTCGGGGAAGAGTCAAGATAATCAATTCTCTTTTGAAACAGCTAGTTTACCTACAAAATATGATAATATTATTTTAACTCACGTTTTGGAACATATAGATGATCCAATTTCTTTATTAAAGCGAATAAATGATGAGTGGCTATCAGATGAGGGTAGATTCTTTTGGTATGCCCAAACGCCAATGCTCCTTCTAGACAAATCGCAGTAAAAATGGGATTAATTAGTCACAATTCAGCCATTACAAATGCAGAATTAGAACATGGTCATAGAATAACATACTCTTGATACACTAGAAAGAGATGCAAAGGCTGCAGGGTTAACGGTAGTTCATAGATCTGGAATTTTCTTTAAGGCCTTAGCAAATTTTCAATGGGATAGGTTATTGGGGACTGATATTATATCGCAGGAGTATTTGCAAGGATGTTTTGAACTGGGACAGCAGTATCCTGATTTGTGTAGCAGTATCTTTTTAATGTGTGAAAAAGGCAAATAAATGGAAGACAAATTACTTTCAGTTTGTTTAATTACCTATAATCATGCTAGTATATTAGTCAAGCGATTGAAAGTGTTCTTGCGCAAAAGTAAACTTTTTAATTGGGAATTAATTATTGCGGATGACTTTTCTAATGACGGGACTCGGAGAAATTATCACTGAATATCAAGCAAAATACCCAAACATTATCAAATTAATTTTACAAAAAATGTTGGCCAGCTAAAAACTGGCTAGATTTGCTCGCATGTCCTAAAGGGAAATATATATTGCGATTGTGATGGCGATGACTATTGGTCGGATGAAAATAAACTACAAATACAAGTAGATTTTTTGGAAAAAAACAAAGAATTTTCCGCTAGCTTCCATGCCTACAATATTTTAGAAAATAACACAAATGAATTAAAAAAATCATTTCATTCAATACTCCAAAAACGAGACGTTTTCAATACTGTAGATTTTTTGAAATCTTGGTTCCTTCAAACTTCAACAGTTGTTTTCAAGAAAATCAATTGAGAATTTACCAAACTATTTTTTAATATACCCTAATGATGTGGTTCTTTTATTGCAAATTTCTTTATATGGGCAGGTAAAATATATAGATAGGGAAATGAGTGTTTATAGAAATCATTCGAGCGGGTATAGTAAAATAGGAAAAGATTGGGTGAAGGAATCAGCGATTTTAACACAAAGAAATTTATGTTTTAATGATTTTAATAGTTATACAAAGTTCAAATATGATAAGGAAATAAAGAACAATATTTATTGTACTATTTGGGCAACCAAGATGAAACACACTAAAGTCGCAATAAATAGAATTCTGATTACGATGCAGTATTTTTGGAGGTTTAATTATTTTGATAAGAATTATTTAAAATCAAATCTTAGCCTAACATTTCCATCGACTTATAAATTATATAGAAATTAAAGCCTTAGAGTAGTTATTTAGTGTTAATTTGTTTAACTTTACCTATGTAATAAACAAAGCTGTTATTCTTATTTTCTGAATTTAAATGATTAATTTTAAAAGCATTAGCTTACGGACATATTTACCGAAATACATTATAAATTCCTTATATCGTTTGGTGCCGATAATAGTTCTACTATCGTTTCTTGAATTATTGAGCTTAGGACTTTTAATACCAATAATTAATATTCTTATTACGCCAAGTATAGTTGAAGAAAATAAATATTTGAAAAAGGCATGGGAGTTATTGAATCTGAATAGTGAAGTAGTTTTTGTTTTGATTTTATTGTTAATTGTTTTTGGACTTTTTATAGTAAAAATATTTTTGGTTATTTCTTATCTAAACGGCAATCGTTAATGATATATTCGATTGTTTCGAAAATTATCAATTCGAAATATAGCAATTTTGTAAATAAACCTTTTCACTTACACGTAAATGATGATCCGAGTAAGGAATTAACTAGTATAATTAGTATTCCATACTATTACTCAGCAGGCATTATTTTACCAATAACAACAATCATAAGTGAGGGAGTTGTGGTGCTGTTGGTATTATGTGGAATTTGTATTTTTGATTTTCAAATTTTCATTTCTATTATTTGCTTTCTAGCTCCAATTTTTGTTATATACATTGCCTACTATAAAAAGAAATTAAAAAACATTTCTAAAATAAATGAAATGCACCAACTAAAGTTGAATAAAATAGTTTACGAAACTGTAGAAGGGATTAGGGAAATATTGGTCTTTAATAAAAAGGGGACTTATCAAGATAACATAGCGTTTCATGTGGAGGAGTTAAAGAAAATTAATGTTGAATATTATGTTACAACACTTGTTTCACCTAAAATAATTGAACTGTTTTCAATATTTGCTTTAGTTGCAGTTGTCTTTTTTTCTTATTTGTTTAAGTATAACTTGAGCTATATAGCTTCGTTTTTGGTATTGTTTGTAATATCAATGTATAGGGTAATTCCTTCAATGAATAAAATAATGTTAAGCATTAATAATATTAGAGCAAATTTATTCACAATTGAATATATCAATAAAAAAGACGAGAATGGAATCAAAGAACATAAACAGCAGTTGAATTCAAAAATGGTTTTTGAAAGAAGTTTTGAATTAGAAAACATTGGATTCCAATTCGAAGATGGAAGAAAAATATTAGATAATATTTCATTAACCATCAAAAAGGGACAATCAATAGGTATAATGGCCCTTCTGGAAGTGGAAAATCAACTTTATTGAACATTCTTCTTCGGTTGTTGCCAGAAACTCACGGGAGTTTAAAGGTCGACGGAGAAAAGCTGAATGATTTTAATAAAAAATCGTGGTATTCAATAGTTGGATTTGTTCCACAAAATGTTGTGTTGTTTGATGGGTCAATTGAAGAAAATGTTAAATGGGGTATTGGGGTTGATGAAGAAAAGGATGGGAGATTAGAAGAAGTGTTGAAATTATCAAACCTTGAGAGTGTAGTCGAAAAATTAAAAGATGGTGCGCACTCAAATTGGGGATAAAGGAACGAAACTATCAGGAGGGCAAAAACAACGATTGGCAATTGCTAGAGCTTTGTATCATAGACCACAGATTTTGATTTTTGATGAGGCAACAAGTGCATTGGATGAGGAATCAGAAAAAGAAATAACAGAAGCGATAAAGGAGTTGAATAATTCAAATATTACCATTATAGTTGTAGCACATAGAATACAAACATTAAAATATTGTAACAAAGTCTTTTTACTGAATGAAGGCGTGTTGGTTGAAACAGATGTTAAGATAAATAATTAAGTATGAGTTTTGGATTTTTTTCGAAAATGTATCAAACTTTTGGTCAGCCATATTATTCTTCCTTGAAGTTTAGGCAGATTGTATGGTATTGGTTCATGCAACGAGTCATTGCTTTTAATAAAGATGTTCCTTTTATTATTAACAACGGAAATAAAGTTTCGGGGTATAAGAATATTTTAATTTTGGGAGAAAGTGCAAAGAAAAGTTTACTGTTCTCCAGTGGTATCTATCTTTTGCCTCAGTAGAGAGGGTTGAAGCAGCTTCAATACTGCTTCAGCATCGTGGCCCCGATTTTAGAAAAATAGTTTCATCTGGAAATGTAATTTTAGGTCATATAAGATTATCAATCCTTGATTTAGATATAAGATCTCATCAACCCTTTGAGTATTTAGATAGATATGTAATTGTGTTTAATGGAGAAATATACAATTATTTAGAATTGAAAGAGGATCTGAAAAATATAGGGTATAGTTTTAGAACTGAATCAGACACTGAAGTTATATTAGCATTATACGACTTTAAAGGTCGATCTTTTCTTTCAGATTTAGATGGAATGTTTGCATTTGCAATCTGGGATAAACACAAAAACGAGCTTTTTTGTGCACGAGATAGATTTGGTGAAAAACCATTTTTTTATAAATCAAATGAGGGGGAATTTATATTTGCTAGTGAAATAAAAGCAATCTTGCCATTATCTTCTAAAAATAGTTATTCTAAAAAAGCAATTGACTTTTTTTTAAATAACCAACGACATATTAATGAACCAGAAACGTTTTTTGAGAATATATTTTCGTTGTTGCCTGGACATTTTTTAGTATGCAAGCAGGATGGAAAGTTTGAAATAAATACTTATTATAATTTATACAAGGATTTTGATAAGTTAAAAGGAAGTGAAATTTCATACGAAGAGGCGGTGAAAACAACAAAGGAAAAATTTATTGCCTCCGTAAAATTAAGACTTAGATCGGATGTGCCAATCGGTTGTTCCCTTTCTGGCGGCATTGATTCTTCAATTATAGCAGGGGTTGCCAGCAATTTCACAGAAAAAAGCTAAATACATTTTCAGCGATTTACCCAGGTAGAAGTTTTGATGAAAGTAAATGGATTAAATTAGCTGCCGATTTTAGTAAATTAATTCTCGCACTATCGAACCAAACTTGAGTGAATTTTAAATGAAGTTGCAAACGTTAGTTGGCATCACGAAATGCCATTATTAACTTCTTCTAATTATCTTCAATGGTGTGTAAATAGATTAGCAAAAGAAACGGGAGTAAAAGTTTTGTTGGATGGGCAAGGGGCCGATGAATATTTAGGTGGATATAAAGATTTTAAATATTTTGCAATTTGGGATTTGTACAATCAGGGAAAATATAGACAATACTTGAGTGAATTAAGAGCGTTTAAACAGAAGTTTGGTCCAAATGAGAAAATAGGGAAATTACATTTATTGGATCCAATCCTAAACAGGATAGGCAAAAAAAGAAGCGAACTGAATTACGGAGATTCATTTAAAAAACGTATGGAGTACTCTTTAGTATCTGAGCTTCCACATTTATTACGATATGCCGACAGAAGCGCTATGGCTCACGGGTGGAGGTGAGACTGCCATTTTTAGATAATAAATTAGTTGAATTTGTTCTGTCTTTGCCAAATGATTATATTTATAAGCAGGGATTTACAAAAAGAGTAATAAGAGACGCTCTTAAAGAATATATACCCAATGAAATTTATCAACGGACAGATAAAATTGGTTTTGTGGGTCCGAAAGAAGAATGGCTTATGGACAAAAAATTTATTGAACCAATTAAAAACGCGCGGATTTTTTTGACGGAAAGAGGACTGATTCCATCAAATGATAATTGGATTAATGTATCTTTATATAATTTCTTTTTAGCTTTTGATAACTATGCGAATTGGGAGCAACTAATTAATACTAAATTTTCGTATAAAGATTTTGAAAAAGTAACTCATATCTGGTTTTCACATGAACATCCAGACCATTTTTTTCCTCCGAATTTAAAAAAAATACCTGAAGAAATTCGCAAAAATATAGTTGTATTGTTTCATGAATCAATGGATAAAAAAGTTGTTGATTTTTGTAATAAATTGAATTTTAAGAAAATATTAGAATTACCTGATTTTGAATCATATAACATAAACAAACAAGTTAGAATAGTATGCAGTAGAGTAGAAAATGAGACCGATTCATGGCTTTATGGATGTTGCGGGAACAAAAATACTGAACTTAAATGATTGTGTTTTTAGTGAAAATAAAAAACTGGAAAAGATAAAATCAAAGCTCCCAAAAATTGATTTGCTTTTAACACAATTTTCATATGCAAATTGGTGTGGAAATAAAACGGATAAGAAAGCTAGGGAGATAAAAGCAGCTGAAAAATTGGGGGAGCTAAAGCATCGGATTGAATTATTCAAACCGGCTAACTTTATTCCATTTGCAAGTTATGTGTGGTTCTGTCTTAAAAAATAATTTTTTATGAATGATTCAATAAACAAAATTGATTCAGTATTTAAAGAATTGAAGAGAATATATAGTAATATGAACATAATAGTACTAGCACCTGGCGACACTATCGAAAGTTCTGAACTTGATATGTGGAATTCTGAAAGGGCTATTGAACAGTATGATTTAGCATATAATGACTTAAATAAACGGACATTAGAAGAAGAAAAGTCAATTGAAGTAACTTCACTAAAAAAATCAGCTGCTGATTATTCTCAAAGATCGATTAAATTGCATCAGTCTCAAAGAATAAAGAAGTTTGAAAAAATGCTAATTGGAGTTTATGATACAAACACTGTTTATTCTTTTGATTTTAATACAGGCTTATTGGAGTGGAATGGTGGAATGGAATTAGCTGATATTGGATTAACTTCAGATGTTCTAAAATACACATTTGATAATAATTGGGGATTCGATACATTATTAGTTTCTGGTCTTTTTCAAAAACCTAGCCATGGAAATTTTGAGAATGTAAAACAATATGTTTTTTTGGCAGAACTTATGAATAAGGGAGAGCGGTTCGGTGGATATTTTCAAAGTTTTAAAAGGAGATTAATTCAGTTGTTAAAATAAATTAGTTTTGAGAATTTTATTTATTACATATTATTACCCTCCCTGTAATTCTATTGCTTCTAATAGAACAGTTTCTTTTTGTAATAGTTTAATCAAACGGGTCATGAGGTTACTGTTGTTACTCGTGGGGGGAAGGGAAGTGAGAATAATTGGAATGATTACATTGGAGATTCTCCTAACGATGTAGTTGTAGAGAAAATAGATGCTAATAAAACTGTTTATTACCTTCCATATTCTAAATTAATCAGTAAATCAGGGAAATTAAAAACAATGATTAGTTTTGTTAAGGGAAAATTTAATCCTGAAATAAACGCCGATTCATTTTGGATTTGTTAATTACTTGCTATCAAAAGAAAAGTTCGAATATTTATTAATTAGTTCCCCGCCAATTAACATAGTTCGATTAGGATTTAATATCAAATCACTTTACCCAAATTTAAAATTAATTGTGGATTTTAGGGATTTACAAAACCATATTGTTTTGGCAACGAATCAATCAACTTTTGCACAAAGTTGAACATTACTTTATAGAAGATACCTTAAAATTTGGTTGAAGCTAGCTAGCCATATTTTGGTTGCTTCTGAGTTGTTCGGAGAATTTTTGTTGGAATTAGGCCTCGATTCAAAAAGACTATTAAATGGGTTTGAAGAGGAATTGCTAAATTGGAACGACAAAAATAAAACAAACAGGTTTGATATTTCAGTGCTAGGCACAATATATCCTAATCAAGAAACATCCTTTTTTATCTCTGTGTTGAAGGGTTTTGTAAGGATAAGTCCCCAGAAAAATTCGAATAAACTTAATTGGGATTACACTAAAATCAGTTGCTGATTTGTTTAGTAAAAATTATCAGCCTTTTGCTTTATTACGGATAAACTACCAAGAGAAAGCAAATTAAAATTGGAAAGAAAGTTGTGTACTAGCTTACCCTGGATGGAAAGGATATAAAGGAATGTATTCAGGTAAAATATTTGAATACTTAGCATTAAAACGCCATATTTTTATTGCACCTTCAGATAATGATGTTATTAGTAACTTAGTAGATAAATGTAGGGCTGGATCTTGTGTTAATTCAATAGAGGAAGGCATTTCTTATTTAAATGATTTGTATTATAAATGGGAAAACAACGGTTTAAAATTAGAAAGTGATATTTCCAAAGTAATTGAATTTAGTCGTGAAAACCAAAATACAATACTTACTGAATTGATATGAAATTAACTAAAGTAGTCTATATTATCTCTGATGTTAATAAATCACTTCAATTTGAGTGGATTGCTGATTCTTTAGAATGAAAGAAGTTTCAAACAATATTATATTTTATTAAATGATTCTAATTCTGAATTAAATCATACATGAGAAAAATCTGATTTTTATGTAAAAGAATAAAGCCACAGGCAAGTACAGTATTTCTCGCCGCGTTAAAAGATCCTTTTTTATTAATAAAATAAGACCAAAAATTGTCCTACCATTTATATAAAGCAGCAATATTTGGGAGTTTAATTTCACGTGTTTTATTAATTAAAAGAATTCTAACAAGACATCATGCCAGCTATAATAGAGAGTATTATCCAAAAGCGGTTAAATATGATAGTTTCGTAAACCGATTGTCAACCGATATTGTAGCTATAAGTGAAAACTGCAAGAACGAATTACTGCATTACGAGTCTGTACCATTAAATAAAATCACAGTAATTTATCATGGACTAAATTTCGATGATATTGATAATATATCTATTGAAGATGTAGATAGTCTTAGAGCTAAATATAATCTCACCAAGTCTGATTTGGTTATAGGTGTTATTTCACGATATATACATTTAAAGGGAATTCAATACATTATCCCAGCATTTGAAAAACTATTGAAAGAGTATCCAAATACACGTTTAGTTTTAGCCAATACTGTGGGAGATTATTCAAATAAAATTAAGCAATTACTTAAAGAAAGTCTTACCGAAAATTCATATCGAGAGATTAATTTCGAAAATAATTTGTTTGCATTGTTTCGAATGTTTAATGTTTTTGTGCATGTACCAATTAATAGTAGTTGTGAAGCATTTGGGCAAACATACATTGAGTCATTAGCATGTGGAGTGCCTAGCATTTTTACATTAAGTGGGATTGCGTCTGAGTTTATTGTAGATCAAAAGAATGCATTAGTTGTGCCATACATGGATAGTGAGGCAATATTTAATGGAATGAAAAGGCTTATAAATGAGTCAAATATTAGCGTTGCTATTGCTAGCAAAGGGGAAGAAGATGTAAGGAACATTTTTGATATTAAAAGCACGGTTAGAAAATTAGAAAATTTATATTTAAATCATGGCATCTGAACGTCAAGAGTATAATGAAGTGAGCCCTTGGTGGGGTGAACATGTGCACAGGTATGAAGAAGCAATCAAAGTAATCGGCGCTTCTCGAAGAGTGCTGGATATCGCATGTGGAAATGGATATGGATCATTTATACTTGCAAATGCTTCTATAGAAGAAGTGGTCGGTGGCGATATTGATGCCAACACTATTGAAGAATGCAATAATAAATTTTGGGCAAAGAATCTTACTTTTAGTGTGATTGATGGTACACAATTACAATTTGAAGATGGTTACTTTGACGCAGTGGTTTCTTTTGAAACCATTGAACATACTACGAATTACATGGACATGTTAAAGGAGTTCAAAAGAGTAATTAAAGATAGTGGGGTAGTAATTATTTCAACGCCAAATATAATTATAAATAGCCCAAGTGGAAAAGTTTTAAATCCCTATCATACGCAAGAATGGAAGTACACTGAGTTAAAAGAAATATTAGAGAGAGAATTTAGTAGTGTTCAAATTTTTGGGCAAAAATACTCGAGGTATGATAATCGGAGAGTTAATTATAAAATGGGAAATGTGTTTGAACAAATTATGTATTTAGTAAGGTGAAAACTACCAATTTCAATTCAAAATGGAATTATGAAAATGATAATAAAGAAACCTATATATCCCACCAAAGATGATTATATATAATTAAAGAATATAGAGACAATAAATAAGTGTAAAACTTTTTATGCAATTTGTAGAAAGTAATGTATCTTCCTCTGGTTAGTATAGTTATTCCATGTTATAATTGTGAATTATATATTGAAGAAACACTCACCTCAATATTAAATCAATCGTATGTTGATATTGAGATTATAATTATTGATGATGGGCACGGATCAAACTGCTTTAAGGTAAATGAATTTAAAGAAAAAGGATTGAGTATTTTTATCAGGCTAACTCAGGCGTATCAACAGCACGTAATAATGGATTCGACAGGTAAGGGGTGAATTTGTGATATTTTTCGACATAGACGATATTATGCCGGAAGATTTCATATCGAGTCGAGTTGAAAAATAAAATCAATGACGATATTTCATTCCTATGTGGTGAAGTATTGAAATTTGGTGACAAAGGAGTTTCTTCTTCGAAATTTAAGGGTACAGATAATGTTAACTTAGAAGCTCAAATATTGTTATATGATCCAGCTGTTATAACATGTCCTTCAAATTTTATGTTTAGAGTAAGTTTTTTAAAGGAAAGTAATATACGATTTGAAAGTCAATTGAGCAGCACTGCTGATAAATACTATCTGCTATCCTGCAAAAGAGCCGGTAAAATTGGTTTTTTTGAGGATATAGCTCCACTTCATTATCGTGTTACCACCAATAGCATGTCTAACAAAATGACTTATAATTTGGTTCAGGATAATGAAGTTTATTACAAATTACTGAAAGATAAGTGTTTGATTCCTGAAAAAATAAATATTTCTTTATTTTTAGGGGATTATATATTATTTGGTTCATATTGGAAAATCGGATTTAGAATAAAAGCAATTAAATTTGCAATGAGATGTTTTTTTAGAAATCCAAAACGATTACTAGGTAAAATTTTAAATAGAATGATTGGTGATTAAATTTTTTAAAAGTAAAAGTGGAATAATTTATTTTGGTTTAGCGATTGGTTTCTTAATTCCATTGTTGATAGGTTCAGTTGGTAATGTTTCAAAACATCAAGCCATAACTGAACAGTTTGATTCAAATCTTTTGAATATTAATTCTATTGATAAAGCCTTGGATTACATAGATAGCTTGTCGAAAACAAATGATGAGGGGCAATTTGACACACTTAGATATGTTCAGGCAGCAAGTAAATTCACAAAAAGTAGATTTTTTCATGGTTTGTCAAGGTATAAATTCTCGGAAAATTGGATAGCAGTTTTAGGTGCCAATTGTTTGTGGGATCACATGTCGGCAATTGTTAATCCTGATGATATTATTAAGCATTCTAATGCATTGTGTAGTCAGCAGTCAATAGTTTTCTTATAGATTTTAAAGAGACGCGGAATCAAGTCTCGATCTGTTGGTTTAGGCTATAAGGAAGGGCCAGGGCACTTTTTAGCGGAAGTATATTATAGCAACGATTGGCATTTATACGACGTGAATAAAGAACCAAAGTGGGAAAAGATAAAAAATCACCATAAAAGTATGGAATATATGTTTTAAATAAAGCACTATTCGTTCCATATGAAGACCAAATGGAGAGAAGTGCTTTTTATAAAATTCTTGAAAAGGTAGAGTATGGTGAAGTAAATGAATTCCCAGCAAAAAACATGATTTTATTTCACAGGACAACAAAAATAGTTACATATACTACTCAGTGTTCTTTTTTAATGAGCTTGGGTTTTCAGTAATACTAGAAAAAAAATGAACTCAAAGAAAAATAATAAAAACGGTTACTACTTACGAAAAAGGATAACTCAATTCTTAATTAAGAATGTGTGGTATTGCGGGCTATAATAGATTTCAAACATTCTTCATCTGAGCAAATTTTGCAACAGATGACAGATGCAATTATTTATCGCGGGCCAGATGGGCTAGGACATGAGTTTATCCAAAAAAGTTATTTCCAATTGGGATTTGGCCATCGTAGATTAGCAATTATAGATCTCACAGAAACAGGAAAACAACCAATGCGTTTTAATGGTGTTTGGATTACGTTTAATGGAGAGATATACAATTACAAAGAAATTAAAAATGAACTAGTAAAACTGGGGCATACTTTTATTGGAAATTCAGACACTGAAGTTATTCTCCATGCATATGTCAATGGGGGATTAATAGTGTTTCTAATTTTATTGGAATGTTTGCTTTTGTGATATATGATGAAACCAAACAGATTGTTTATTGTGTGAGGGATAGGGCAGGAATCAAACCTTTTTTTTATTATTGGAAAGAGGGTTTATTTTTATTTGCTTCGGAATTAAAAGCATTTCATCAGCATCCAAGTTTTGAAAAACGAATTAATTTAGATTCAGTAGCTTCATTTTTGCAATTTGGAAATGTCCCCACACCACATTGTATTTTTCAAGATTGTTATAAGCTCTCTCCCGGACATTATATTGAGTTCAATGTTCAACATTCAAAGTTGGATATTAAGAAATATTGGGATGTTTATGATTCTTATAATAAACCAAAACTTAAAATTGAGTTTGAGGAAGCAAAAAAAGAAACTGAGACATTACTTAAATCAGCTGCTGATTATAGGATGATTGCAGATGTGCCTGGTGGTTTTGAAGGGGGTTATGATGGCGCGTGTTAACAGCTTTATTGCAAAGTGGAAAAGGATAAAATAAAACACTTCACAATTGCTGTCCCAGATATTGGATTGAATGAAGCTCCCTATGCAAAAGAAGTGGCAAAATATTTGGGAACGGATCATCATGAATATACTTGTACAGTGAAAGATGCGATTGAGTTAATAGATGATTTGCCATTTTATTATGACGAACCCTTTGCTGATAGTAGTTCCATTCCAACAACATTGGTGTGTAAGATGGCTAGAAAAGAAGTAACTGTTGCTTTAAGTGCAGATGCGGGGGATGAGGTGTTTGCAGGATACAATCGGTATGATTATATGATGAAACATGGCAGCAAAATTAAGAATACACCTGCTTTGGTTCGTAAGCTAGATTGCAAGTATTATGGATTGACGTTAACGCTGACCATATTCCATTTTTTAATAAAAAGTATAATTTTGCCACAATCGGTATGAAAAATTAAAAGGCTTACTAAAGAACCTACAGATCAAAATTTAATGATGAGTTTAAGCAAACAGTTTACTGAAGAAGAGCTTAACAGATTATTGAAAAAAACATCATCAACGCAAAAGTACATGATATACTAAGCAAGATTTAAAACAAGAGAATTACACATCATTATCTTATATGATGGCTATTGATTACCAAACGTATTTAATAGATGATATTTTACAAAAAGGTTGACAGAGCATCGATGACTGTAAGTTTAGAAGCGAGGGGCCATTTTTCTTGATCACCGTGTAATTGAATGGGCTGCCCAATTGCCTGATAATTTTAAATATAGTAATGGAATTAAAAAACATATTTTAAAAGAGATAACGCATAAATATATTCCAAAACAGATGATGGATAGACCTAAAATGGGTTTTGCAATTCCTA
>JADJDM010000034.1 GCA_016702705.1 Bacteroidota bacterium
CTATTCTATTCGCATCTTCAACAACTCATAAGCATACTCGCATATTAAACGATTCTGTTAGTATTTGTGAGTACTTTAGATTCAAAGACGAGGAAAACAGAACACCAATGTACCACGATGCAATAGGTCAATTGAAGTTATACACTAAAGATGGTAAAGCTAAACACGATGATATGCCTGATGCTTGTAGTGGATTAATGACTTTTATTAGAAGTATGTTGAGTGAACTATACTAACAAACATAGATACTTACTTTGTAATTGTTATTACAGCTTTTTATTAAAAGAAAGTGTGTTTATTTGTGTTAATTAAGCTACTATTGCTATCATTTTTGCATATAAATCATCTAAAGAAGTTGGAGCAACCCCATCAATAGTATCAATCTGAAATGTACCATTTGAACCATCATGACTTATGATCCAATCGGGTTGACCTTGTATGTCAATAGCTATATTATTTGTCATCTTAATTATACTAATTAAATGTTCCTTTCCCCATGTACCATCTGTCATTCCTAACATATTAGAATAATCGTTGAAATTGACCTTTATACTATTTGTTGTTGATACTACTACTATATTTGCCATACTAATCGGCTATTAAAATTAAATTAAATGATACATCTGCTCTATTTGCAACTCCTGTTGCCCCACTTATTGTTGATACTTTTACTTTACATAAAGCAGGTAACTTTAAAGAGTGGAAATCACTTCTATCAACTTGATTGTTTGTTAAGTATAAATTATCAACGTAATGATAAACACTTGATAAACTTCTATCTAATGTATTTACTGTCGCTCTTAATAAAATATTCTGTGTTGTACTTACTGCTGTGCCTTGTATTGATGTAATATATCCCGTATATCCTGTTGGTATCATAGCAGCCCCACCCCTTGACTTATTACCCCCTGCTGTTATTTGTTCAACTTCAATAGTACCTCCGTTAATTCTTAATCTTATATTACCTGCTGCAACATTTCCACTACCAACAGTAACCGCTTCCATCCATAAAACAAAATTAACTCCCGTTAAAACAGAGGTAACTAAAGTTGTTCCATTTAAATTGATAGCAGCACTTTCAACTAAGTTATTTGAGTTGTCAATATAAACTACTTTAACCTGACTTACTCCTGTACCTGCAATTGTATCATTCGCATTTGAACTAATTATATCTAAAGTACTATTTGAAAGTACAGGAATATTAGCTACTGAATTATCATACTCTTTAACATCGTTGTAAACAGAAGTAGAAGTAAACCCTGCCCTTCTACCAAGAATGTTAAAAGCATAGGCTGTTTTACCCATGTACTTACCTGTACGTGCAATCTCTATAAAAGTATTATTTGACAATGTACCTAATGCCGTATTATTATACCCCATAACAATCTCTGCCAAATCGTTAACATCAACGCTTGTAGGAACTGTTATATCTGAATAGTTATAAGTGTAACCTTCACGATTAGTTGAGTTATAGAACCTTATACGATTATCAGTAGTTAGTATCTGAAATTCCAAAAGGCTTGTTTAATGAAGCTTGTACACTACCATCGTCAAATAGTATAAAGTTACCCGAATCTATTATTGATATTGCCATGTTATAAAGTTATTCCACTCATATCGATTAGTAACTTCTTACCTTGTTCTGCTGTTATGATTTGATTAGTAACCAACTGAGATATACTTTCAACGTTTGATTTAAACAACTCAGCACCTTCTTTTTTATTCTCTTGTAGTATCTTTAAATGCTCATAAGAAGGTTCGATGTAAGCACCTTTACCGAAGTTCTTTTCAATATCTAAGAAGTCAGCTAATGATTGGAAATACTTATCTGCATAAGGCTGTATTGTATCTGAATACACTTGCTTAATAGATGATGCAACGTTTTCAAATGTAGCGTTCTTACTTGCAAATAGGTTAACGTTCATACCGAAATGGTCAATCAACACTAAAGTATCTTCTGACACTTCTTCAAACAACATCATATCTTTAGTGGGGTAACTCATAGGTGTCCATGTTAACGAAGCTTCTGTAATTAGTAGCTTCATTTGTTCATCATTTATACCATAGCTTTACGATGCGCATTTTCAATACGTTCCCTTTCTTCTTTACGCAAAGGAATAGCACCCATAGCATCTTTGTTACTTCCACTTGATAATATACCTAAAGCACCTTTCTCATTTATAATAACATTACGGAACTTATAAGCTCCATCAATGTTAGATAATGGATGTTTTAAGAATTTTAAAGGACTTACTCCGATAACTGGATTATCTAAATCGTTATGCTTTAAATACATAATATCAGTAGATAAATACAACTTTTTAACTGCTGTGTCTTGGTATTCGTAGCCTGTAATAATATCGTTTTTGTCTATTTGGTCGAATACCTTACCTGACAAAATAGGCTTCATGTAGTTAGGCGAAATGTTCCATAAAGCAGAAGGGAAACGCTGTAATGTACTTGGTTTATTCTTGTAAGTAAATTGATTTCCATAAACATCGAACTGCTCT
This sequence comes from Bacteroidota bacterium, assembly GCA_016702705.1. Taxonomy (GTDB): domain Bacteria; phylum Bacteroidota; class Bacteroidia; order B-17B0; family Aurantibacillaceae; genus JADJDM01. The sequence continues at coordinate 2,511 of JADJDM010000034.1, forward strand.
AACTGGTTTTCTAAGAAGTCATTAAACCCTTGCAAAACATTAGGAGCATAGATTAGTTTGTAAAATTCATCTGATATTATTTTCAATTACCTTACCATTCTTATCTTTAAGAACAGGAACAACATTCGCAAACATAGCCTTCTTTTTACCTATGATTGTACGTAGTTGAGGAATAGAGTAGTATAACTCGTTTGGCTTGTTCGTGTCAATATAAACAGCCCCTTTATTGCCTAACTGAACTGAATTTGTTGATTGGTAAAAGTAGTTTTTGCCGAATAAAGCACGAGCAAACCATCCATTTGGGTCTAATAACGCCATGTGTTAATAAATTTTTATTTAATTATTTGTAGTCGTTTGTTGTCGGTTACAAATATATAACTATATTTGCAATTATTATAATAGTTTTTTGGATAATTACCAAACACTTTTAACAATGGCAAAGAAAATATTATCAGAGGCTGAAATAAAGCAACTGAAAAAAGATAAGCAAAAAGTATTAACATCTAATAAAGTTGTTAAGAAATGAAGCTATCATTCAATACTAAAGCCGAACTCTTTAAACACTTAAAGGATAACAAATCATTGTTAGTGGCAGAGAAAAAAGCTACATTAAAACAAGCGGATGCTATTTCTTATGGTGTACCTGTTACTTGTCCAAATGGTGAGGCTGTTAAATCAGAATCATTCGATGCGGAAGATTTAAGCACTATCAAAGCTGAAGTAGTTATAAACACTACTAACATTTTAGATAGTCATGGAGACGTTCACATGAAGGGTATTTGGAAAAAATCACTAAGCGAAAAGAAATTACTTTACTTACTTCAAGAACATGAAATGAAGTTTGATAAAGTTATTACTGATGAATTAAAAGCATCTGTAAAAAAATACACTTGGGCTGAATTAGGTTTTAAAAACTTTGAAGGTACTACTGAAGCTTTAGTATTCGATGCTGTTATTAATGCAGACAGAAACGAATATATGTTTGAGCAGTACATTAAAGGTCGTGTTAAAAACCATAGTGTCGGAATGCAGTACGTAAATATAATTCTTTGTATTAATTCAGATGAAAGATACTACGCAGAAGAAAAAGCAAACTACGATAAGTACATTAAAGAGGTAGTAAACAAAGAAGATGCTGAGGCACTTGGTTACTTTTGGGCTGTTACAGAGGCTAAAGTAATTGAAGGTTCGGCAGTATTAAGAGGTTCTAATTACGCTACACCAACATTATCAGTTACAGAAACTAAAGATATTGAAGCCGATGTTATCACTTCAACAGAGCCGCAAGTTAGCACTCAAATAAAACAAGGATTAGATTACAATTATTTATTTACAAATTTAAAATTAAAATAAAATGACAGAACAAGAAAAAGCTGCACATGATGCGCTTATTAATGAGGTAAAAACTCAAATCTCTACTATGTTAGAGAACAAAGCGGATAACTCTGCTATCAAAGATTTAGAAAACGTATTAAACGTTTATAAAGAAGCTGCTGAAAAGACTGCTACTAAAGAAGAAGTAGAAACTATCAAAGCATCTTTAATCAACATCGAAGCTATTGTAAAAGCTATCAAAGAAGATGCTGCAAAAGCACCTGTTACAACTGATTTACGTGCTGCATTAGAAGCTAACAAAGAAGCTTTAAAAGCATTAAAAAGCGGTAACAAGCGTGAGAACATGCACGGGTTTACAATCGATGTAAACAAAACGGTAGGTACTATGTTAGAATCTGCAAACATCTCAGGTGGTAATGTGCCAGTTGAGCAACGTATTGCAGGTATGAACGCCATTGCATCTCGTAGAGTTCGTTTAATGGACTTATTCAGCAAAGGTGTAGCAACATCAAACATTATCTCTTGGGTTTACCAATCAGGTAAAGAAGGTGCTGCTGGTGGAACTGCTGAAGGTGCAGTTAAGAATCAAATTGATTTCAACTTAGTTGTTGCATCTCAAGTTCTTTGTAAGCGTACAGCTTTCATTAAGATTTCAGATGAAATGATTGACGATATTGATTTTATCAATTCAGAAATCAACAATGAATTAATGAGAGAATTGTTAAAAGATATTGAGTTAACAGCTTACTCAGGTAATGGAACTGCTCCAGCTTTAAATGGTATTTATATTGTTGCTCCTACATTCGCTGCCGGTACTTTTGCAGGTACTGTTGATAATGCAAATGAAGTTGATGTGTTAGCTGTTGCAATTAATCAAATTTTGATTGCTGAACAACCGATGCCAACTTACATTTTAATGCATCCTTCAGACGTTACAGCGTTGAAATTAGTAAAATTGTCAACTTCTGACAAGCGTTACATCGACCGCTTAATGATTGTTGCAGGTACATTGTTAATGGATGGGGTTCCAATTATTCCAACTACTTTAGTAACTGCTGGTACTTTCTTAATGGGTTCGTTTGATATGGCTACATTATACGAAAAAGGTGGTATCATGGTTGAGGTTGGTTTAGATGCTGATGACTTTACTCGTAACTTACGTACTATTCGTGCTGAGTGGAGAGGTGCTTTAGTAACTAAGAACAACGATAGAACAGCGTTTGTTAAAGGGAACATTCTCAACTGCAAAAACAGCTTTAGAAACTACCTAATAAATGAAATTAGCCCTCATTATAGCAATCTATGATAGACACGACTTGGAGCGAATAACTCTAAGTCGTTTCAAAGACCAATCTAAAAAATTTGGCTTTGAGATTATAGTTGCTGGTAGTGAGGGCAACATTTCAAAAGCAATTGCTAAAGGATGCCATTATATTGAAGTTCCAAACAACCCACTAAGTAACAAACATAATGCTTTAATAAAAAAGCACAAGAGTTAAATGTTGATGGGGTGGTTTTGATGGGTTCAGATGACATGGTAAATGATGAGTACTGGCAATGGGTGTTAACTTTAAGCAAAGATGAAACTAAGCTAATTGGATTAAGTGATTTATATTTTTACAGCACATACAGAAAAAGTTTATACTACTTTGATAAAAATAAGCAAGGGGCAAAGCATAGGTGCTGGTCGTTTCTTTTCAAAGTATGTTTTAGATAAAATGGAATGGAAGCTTTGGGATAATGGATTACCAAAAAGTTTAGATAGAAATTGCAGCAAGAGATTGCATATGCAAGGAATAGGAGAGCAAATACATTCAATGGATAGCTTAAATGTTTTCTTGTTAGATGTTAAGCACACAAGGTCAGTAACAAATCAAGAAATAGTAAACAATTGCGAGGTAATAAATATTGAAATTATGGCAAAGAAATTAGGAAAAAAAGATGCTGATAAGGTTGAAGCATTAGAAAACGATGTAAAAATATTTGAGGAAATAAACTTCCCTTTTTCAGATAATGAAGATGTAAAAGTAATTGGACTTGTTTCTAAATATTTAATCGAAGGCGAAGAGTATATTGTTAGCGGTTCAGATGCTAAAGTATTATTAAGAAAAAAAGCGGTTAAGTTAGCATAATGGGAATACTAATAGTAAATACAGATTTTGTTGGAAAGTATAAAGTTTCCGCTAATTCATTTCAGTCTACTGAGTTTGATAACTTCATTACTCAGTATGAAACTGATTACCTGTATAAGCTATTAGGAAAGACATTAGCTGATTTATTTATAGCTGATTTGACTAATAAAGTTCCTGTTACACAAATATATTTGGACATTTACAATGCTATTTACGCTGATTTATTCGGGTGTAAAAGAGATTCAACAGGCATGAAAAACATGATGTTAGGATTTATTTACTTCGAGTGGATGCGTAAAATGAATGTAAACCCAACTATTACGGGAAATGTTGTTAACTCAAACGAAAATAGTACACAGGCTTTTAGTTTATTTGATATTTATGGACGTTATAACGATTCTATAAATAACTTTAAAACTATTCAAATGTATTGCTTAGATAACTCAACTGATTACCCCGATTTCGATGGTTCTAATTTAGATTATTCTCATTGGTCAATTTAAAAACAATTTAATAATAAATAAAAATGGAAAATTGTACATGTACAAATTCAGGTGAAAATTTAGGTTCACCAAACTGCATAGAAACCATGAAGTATGCAAATGGTTTTCTTATGGCTTCATTAGTTGATGATGCTGGGGCAGATAACTACATACCAGCTTTAACAGTTGTAAACGATGCGTATATTACAGCAAGATTGAATGACACCGACCCTTCACAGCGTTGGCAATTCTTTCCAAATGTAAAGAATGCTATTATAGGTGAGCGTGGAGATGATGTTTTTGAATCATTTGAAGATGGATCTCAAACGTTCGTAGAAGAAGGTGTTGCATCAACATCATTTATTCTTGCTGCTCAATCAACTACAATGGTAGGCAAAATCAAATCTCACAGATGTAACCAAAACGGATTCATGTGGGTTGATAAAGATGGTCGTATTTGGGGACGTGAGTCAGCAGGTGCGTTATACTTTGTAGCTATGGAACCTCAATCAATGAGCGTTAAAGCAGCTTACCCAACACCAACTACAGGATTTAATATCCCAGTTTCTTGGAAATGGAGAAAAGATATGTTTGACGAGAATATTGGATTTTGGGATAACTCAGTGGTATGGTCTAACAAACGTTCGATTATCGATGTAAGTGGTGATTTGTTTACGCCTGTAACAACTACTTCAATGGTTATCGATTTCTCTTTTGACTTCGGTGCTGCCAATTCAAAAAGCCCGTGGGAGGGTGCTGTTGTAGGTGATTTTACTTTATATAACGAAACAACACCTGCTGCTGTAACAATTACTTCGGTAACAGAAAGCACAACTGTTGAAGGTCGTTATACATTTGTTTTCCCTGCTCAAACAAGTGCCGATGTGTTAACATTATCGGGTTCTAAATCAGGATTTGATTTAAGTACATTGCCGGATATTCCTTTAATAGTAGCTTAATAACTAACTTAAAGAGCCTAATTACTTGTATTAATTACGGGTGGTTAGGCTTTTTTTAAATCAATATTATGATAATTACAAAAGGAAATACAAGCTTTAATGTTGAGAACTTCAAGGGATGGAATCGTAACGAGTTTATGCTTCAATATTGTGGAATGACAAGGGGTGTAAACCTTTCAGATGTTTGGGAACAAATACAAAACGAATTAGGAAATGATACCAAAAGCGATAAGGGAATTGGAGAAAAGATTACAAAAAAATCTAAATCCAAACGCATTAATGAAATATCTATTTCAACAAACTTGATTCAAAAACTGATAATTGATTTAAATACTAAGGATCAATTATACTCACAAGGTGTTGATAGTAAAGAGAAAAGGGCTAGAATTAGGTGTTATTCAATAACACAAAAGGGTATAAAACAAAAAAAGGGCAAAGAACCGATAGCATTACACTAAAAGATACTATGGTGAGTTTTACAAATCATTTAGTATAAGATTAGAAGGGAGTAGTTTTAGAATAATTGCCGATGGTCAAAAAGAAGATACTAACTTATTTAAAGAGTATGGTATTGATATTTTAGGACTAACACAGGATAGTATGAGTGTTGTAGTAACAGCAGCAGTACCAATAATACAAAAGTACATTAAGGCGAATTTATGAAGTTTTACGAATCAATAGAAGATATGCCTATTTATAACTGGTTTAAAGTTAATAACGGGGATATGCGCTTTATGTTGATTAAGCAAACAGCCAAATACGATGGTAAAAAAGCACGTGAATACTTTGATAAAATTTACAGCGAGTACATAGATGTTTTTGGAATAAGTGAAAGTTATTTGAAAGTAATTGAACTAAAGAAACAAATATCGGTTCTTAATATCGAAATGGCTATAACAGGCGATAGGATATTAAAGAACTTCATTAAAATGGCACAAGTTGAGTTGAATCAAATTAACTCAAAAACAAATAAAACAAATACAAACGAGGTTAAAGTACATCTCGAAAAGTATTTAGGTTTTAGATTAAACGAGAAAGAAACTTCCGTAAAGGAATACTATACATATTTAAACGTAATGGCTAATGATAGCCGCAAAGCTGCGTAATGGGAGATAAAATAGAATATAATGATTTGTTTTCACCTGATGCTTTTAGTAAGGCAGTAGAAGGTATTAACTCAATTAAGGTAGCTTTTGAAGGTTTATCTAATGAATTTAAAACTATTTTAG
>JADJDM010000035.1 GCA_016702705.1 Bacteroidota bacterium
AACAAATAAAGAGATTGAAGATAGAGAAAACAATATCGAAAGACAAAGGGAATTAGCGGATAAAGGATTGCAAAACACATTAGCTTTTGAACAACAAAAGTTAGCAGAGGCAGAGCGTAGAAAACAAGACGAAGCTGAAAAATCTATTAAGCGTGAAAAGACTTTGGCGTTCTTTAAACTATTTGCTGCTAATGCTGAGAAAGACCCAAACACAGCGCTACAAAAAACAATAATTGAAAGCTTATTAGCTGATGCTGTTGCTGGTTCATTCTTTAAAGGTACTGAGAAAGTAAGCGAAGATTTAAAAGGCAATAAAGTACATAGCGGTAAAGATGGTTATGTTGTTGCTGTTGATGGTTCTGAGCGTGTTTTAACGGGCAAACAAAATGAGTTAATAGGTAACATGAGTAATGAAGATTTAGCACGATTAGCTAATGACTATCAAAATGGATTGTTACCAAAGTATGCAATTACTGATAGTATGAGTTCTATGAATACAGCCGAAAAGCTTGTAAGTTCTGCTCAATTACATCAACTTGTTTCACTTAATAAAAATATTGAAGACTTAAAGCAAACTATAATTAATAAAAAGGAGGTATCACTTGCTATTGATAATTTGGGTAATGTATTGCGTACTGAAATCGAAAACGGGGTCAAACGTGTGGAAATAACAAAGTCTAACAAGTCAAGAATGATTATTAAACTAAACTTTTACTTAAATAATACGCTTGTTAACCCTCCTAAAAATTGGGAGGAACTTGATATTGAATTAAATTTCGATAGAGATGGTAACGCTATACAACAAGTTAGTATAACTGACTTTGATTTTGTACGTGAAAACGCACGAACTATTGAGGCTTATAAAACAAATGGATTTCTTTTTGAGGGAATACCATTTAGAATAGAAGTAGAAGAAGGTGCAAATGTTGACGAAGTATTTAACGGATATGTTGACTTAACTGATAACGCAAGGTTTAGTAGTTACGAATGTAATGTTAAAGCAGTTGAGAAAGAAAATATAGATTGGCTTAATTCTGTTGCTGATAGTTTTACTTTTGATTATTTAGTAAGTATTGGCAACATAACAAGTGCTGATTATCAGTATATGCCTTATGTAATTAATAGCGTTCCTGACTATAAAGAGAGTGCTATTGCTTTGGTGAGTGCTTACATTGTTATCAGACAGATTAAAATAGCTATTGAAAAATGCAAAGATTTAATAGCTGACTTATCAAACCCATTAACAACAATTAGTGCAGTAGTTAAGGCATCACTACTTGTTATTTATTTAGTTGGGTTACTAATTGCTTTAGTGAAATTCATTAAGGATATTGTTACAATGTTAATACAGCCTGTTAAATACCATGCTTGTATGAGTGTTAAAACACAATTAGAAAAAGGATGTGAGTATTTAGGATTAGAGTTTGTAAGTTCAATATTTTCAGATACTATTTTTGAAAAGGCTTATATTATGCCTGAGAAATATTACAATCCTGTAAACGTAACGGATAATAGGATATTAGGATATACAACACCTAACACAATCGACCAAAAAGGCGAGTTTAAAGGTACGTTTGGGGACTTAATACGTGTTGTAAAAAAGCAATTCAATTGTAAAGTAGTTATTCAAAACGGAAAACTTTATTTAGAGCGTAGAGATTACAATATTACTCCACCTCAATACATAGTACCTGATATTTATCAGCCATTTAGCACAACAAATGCAGATGAATTTAAGGCTAATTATTACATACATTTTGATACTGATATAGCCGACAAAAATACTCTGCAAGAATATTTAGGAACTGGCTACCAAGTTATAATTAGACCTCAAATAGTTACAAATGCAGGTTACGAATTAATGAAAGGACTTGAAGATGTTTTCATTCCTTTAGCTTTGGCAAAACGTAAAACAGAATTAACAGTACCTGAGAAAATAATTAAGGCTTTTTTTACAAGGGTTAGACCTTATAATTAATGCAATGATTAGTATAGTAAACGCTTTAATACAAGGTATAAATGCTGTTACAGGAGTTATTAACGACCTTGTAGATGCTTTGGACTTCATAGGCATTAACATTAATTTCTTTATACCACCGATACCACAATTAAACTATTCAAGTTTGGTTAATTTAATTGAAAATAGATTGGATATGTTGAAGATTGAAACCGATACAACAAGTAAGGCGAAAATATTTTTAATGGATTTAGGAACACAAGCTAAATTCAATAAGCTCACAAGTGGAAACGAAACATATTTAAGTGCTAATTACTTGTATAATAACTTTCACTACATTAACAGCTTTATTCCTACTAATGATAAACCAAAAGGAAACCAGTATTTAAAATACAATTTTCCTGTTGTTAACGAATTTGGTAGAACTCAATACAATCAAATTAAGAATAACAATCAAGTTATTCACAATGGTGAAGATGCCATAATTGAGAGCGTAAAATGGAACATAAGAAATCAAAAATGTTCAATGAATTTTAGAGTAAATACGTTATTAAGTAGTAACTTTGCAACAACAATACTCGAACCAAATGGACAATAACGAACTTAAAAAATATGCTGAAGATACTGTAAAAAGTGTTAGTTCTTTTATGGATGCTGCTTTAAAATCTTTAGATGGATTGAAAAACGAAATAGCAAAAGACCCTAAGAACGTTGCAAATTTAAGCGAATTAATGAAAGCGGCTGAGGCATCGGAGAAAGTAAACGAATTAAAAAAACATTTAAAAGATTTAAGCAATGGCATTTGATTTAACAGCACTTTCTATACAAGATGAATTTGGTAATAATGTTACTGATTACTCACGTTGTAATGTTGGGGATAAGCTAACAATTACCTATGATGTTAGTGTGTATTCTTATGCTAAAGCTTCAACATCAAATCAAATAATACTTAACTACTCAGGTAGCGGAGTTATTGGATTGAATTGGGTATATGATGCGCAAGGTGGATTCAAAGATTTTAAGATTGGTGATACTTGTGAGCGTAAACGTTGGACTGATAATGCGGTTCTAAACGCTTCAATTGTTGTAACAGATAAAGTAAATGACCAGTTAATTAAGTTTGATACTGATTTAGCAAGTGTTGCAGGTACTTATGATGACCCAACGGAACAAAGTATTATTAACTTAAAGGCATCTATTACAGCGTTAAAATACTTTTGGAACTTTATCGAGAATGACGAAGCGATAAACTACAATAGTAAAATTGATAATTCAATTCAGTTATTACTTGCTCAAAGTGTATTGAGTACCAATACGCAAACAAGTGGAGTATTGGTAGTAGGACAAAAATATTATATTTCTGATTATAATGCTGGTGATGACTTTACAAATGTTGGAGGGGCAAACGTAACAGGTAAAATATTTACAGCAACAGGAACTACACCGACAACTTATTCTAATGGTAGTACTTTGAATAAAGCTTATGACATGGTTTTTCAAGGAGCTAAACCTTATCAAACTGGCTCTGGCTTTAATTGTTTGTATGGGTAACGATACAAGTGTTATCTATAGGCAAAAGTTTAAGATAATTCACTACACATATTTTACACCATTCTTTTAAGCCCTCAATGGACTGATTTAGTATCTGGTATTAATCCCTCTTATTACGTAAATAACGACTGCTTAAAGCAAGTATTTATGTTTGAGGCAATGTATAATTATAACGACCCTAATCGTATTATAACTTACACAAATGATTTAGACACTAACTATAATAACGAAGGTAATACGGGCGGTTATGGTGAGAACTTTAACACAGGAATAAACCATTATACAATAGGTTCGGTAAGTTATACAGATAACGCTTCAAATCCAATTAGCGAAATTGCTTTAACTACTGATGAAACTAACTTCACGATTGTATTAAACAATACTGATAATACACCATTTAGTAATAATAACACAAAGTTCACGCTTAATTTTATACGTGCGCCATTTGATGAAAGCGAGTATCAGGGTAATACCAAAACAATGGATGAAAACTTTTGTTTTGATAGAGCGCATAATACTGTTGGTTCAGCTTCTGTTGATGGGGATAAGTTTGGTACGGATTGGCAAGTTTTAAAAGATGTTGCTGCTACTTTTACAAGTTCATCAAGCGTAACAATTACTGGAAAGATAGCGTTTGATTCTAATGTAGTAACCGAAATAAGCCAATCAAATGAATATCGTTATTTAGTTTGGGTGGCAGTTCAAGACCATACGAAAGTAAGTAATAACAGCGATAGAGAGGCTGTAATAGTTGACATTAATACGTTCTACGTTGATAGTAGTGATACTACAATGATAGTAATTGACAATAAATTTATTAACCATGTTCAAAGTGATTTCGATACTGAAGGAACAAGTGATATTTATGATCCACATGTAGAAGATGAGATAGTAGCAAGGTCAAGATTTTACATAGATAGCAATGGGAGAGAAAGTGATAGTATAGTAATTACTTCTATTGAGGCTTCAATCATTTGTTATAATGAAGATTTAGAAGAGGATTTCACATTGGATAGGTATTCAGTTAACATGGCTAATGTTGTGCCAAGTGGGGATATTACACAGCCAAATTTTCAAAACATCAACTTAACCATTCCGAGAGTATTTAATATACCTACAACAGAGATACGCAAGAACGTTTTAATACAACGTAAAACAACTTTAGATACTGGAGGTTTAGTTTACTTTGACGTTGTGTTTCCTTTTATGGTACGTTGGGAGTATTGGGTTGCTTTGGCTGGTGTTAACGCTGCATTTTTTGATGCAACAGAACCGAATGATGGATTTAATCAAGAGTGGTATAACTATACTTTAAATCCGGATTGGGGATGTTATTACCAAATTAAGATTAACGCAAAGAAAAACGGAATACCACAACAATATGTTGAGCGTGTTTTTATGCCTATTAAAGATTACTTACCAACTCCAGCGAATGGAACTATTAAAACGTACGATAGTAATAATGTTGAACTTTACAATGCGGCAATACCACGTAAGTATGTATTGGGGTATGAAGATACTAAGATTGTTGCAACATTTAATAATTTAGATACTGGTTTTGACCCTGATGACTGCGAAGTGGTTATAGGAATTGAGGTTTATGAACAAGGTGGAGTGATTGGTAGAAGATCGTTAAGTAGTGTTAACCCACGTTTTAGTAATGTAACATGGTTAAAAAGTATTTCAGGTAATGGATTGGTGGTTAAAACAAACCCAACAAGCACAACACTTGCTGCTACTTGCTACATTGATAAGTCTTTAATACCGGATAACAAACCGATTTATTCTATTTCAGCAAGGTTATATTATCCACCTTTTGGAGGCGATTATAAATTATTGGAAATTGGGACATTGAAATTAACAGAAGATGGGATAGGAAAAGGAATTGATTAATATTTATTAACCGACAACAAACGACTACAATTATATAAAATAATTTAATTATATTTGCAACATGGCAGAAAAAGTAACAGACTATACAGCAAAAAGTCAAAGTTTTATTGATACAGATTTATTTGATGTGTCAAAACACGTAACACAAACAAGTGGAGCGTTGGTAATTGGCAAAAGATATACTATTTTAGACTTCAATACGGGTGATAATTTCACGAATGTAGCAAATGTTATAAGTGGAGTTATAAATACAACTGGTTGTGTATTTGATGCAATAGGAACAACACCAACAACGTATAGTAATGGTTCTACTTTAGCTGTTTATGAAACGCAAAGTTATACTTATGCCGAATTAAAAGCTGGTTTAGGCATAGGGGCTAAAGTCTACAAAGCTTTATTAACTCAAACGGGAACAAGCGCACCAGTAGCAACAGTATTAGTAAACACTTTAAGTGGTACGCCCGCTTGAAGTTATGATGGGTAGGTGATTACGATTTGACTTTACGAGTGAGTTTACATATGCAAAACTATAACACTCCTTTTGGTCTAATGGAGTATAAATGAAATTGCTTAATTCAAACTGTATTACAATGAATTTATACATTAAACCGAATTTAATTTTAATACATTTAGTTGATAATACTACATTTTCAAATGATATACTTAATTGTACAATCCTTATAGAAGTCTACCCTTAACAAATGGCAAGTAATAAAAATATTTAAATGGCAGGATTTGCAAAAAATAAAGTAATAAAAGACACTTTCTACTATATCGGGCAGCCTTCTGTTCCAATAGTACAAGTGCCTGATATTCCTGTTAGCGAGGTAGATTGTTGCAGTGCTTTTGTTTTAAAAGTTTTAGCCGATAACACAAGCGAAGAACTTAATAATGATAAATCGGGTTTCCTTTGGTGGTTTAACGATTTAATTACAACGGCTGAATTAACCCTACAACGTTTTACTAATGGCGCATGGGTAGATGTTGCAAGTATGGATGCAAACACAGACTATGGAACTCCATACGATTACGAATTTTATGTTAACAATCAGGGCGAAAGTTTTGTAGGTTATCAATTAGAGTGGGCTTTAGTATTGGCAGAGGAAGGAATAGGACAATATAGAGTGAAATGTACCGCAACCGACTTTAGTGCCGTTGAAAACTTGCTATACTCACCTATTTATTGCCTCAAAACATACACACCCGAACTTGCAAATGGAACTATTAGAGTGGAATATTACTTAAATGGCACTTTAGGAGTTAACGAAGATGACACTAAAATACGTGATTATGGTACTTTAAATTGGTATAATTCATTTAGATTAGGCGGTTTCTTTGGTTATCCAACTTCAACATATGAAGAAGAACGTGTACGTTATAACAACGGGGCGAGGTTATTCGTTACTGATGACCAAGAGCCTGACTATACAATGAAGTTAAAGCCTATTCCTTTCTTCATACATGAATACATGAGAACTGATGTAATGATGGCAGACGATATTTACATTACTGACTATAACGCACGTAACACAAATAACTACGTACAAAAAAACGTTTATAAAAACTCAGGTTATCAGCCACAATGGAAACCACTACAAAGTAAATTAGCACCCTGTTGAAGTTAAGTTTAAGCAAAAGTATAACAACCATAAAAAACTTATGTACTAATGAGTCATTCAGCAACACATAAGCTAATCGAGTTAATTGTTAACGCAATTGATAGAACTATTACTATTGATAGTATTACTCAAGTAGGTTCTACAAGTGTTTATACTATTGCTACTTCAAATACTAAATGGTTAAATGTTAATCGTGCTTATACAATTGGTGCAGATGACTATTTAGTAACAGATATTACACCTAACACATCATTTCAAGTTACTTTAACGCAAGGTCAAAGCGCACCAAATGCAGGTACAATTACTTTACCAGCTTTAGATTACAGGCATGGTACTTTGATAGCTGTTAATAATGAGCGCACACAACAACAAGACATAGCGACTTATCCAACAATAGTACCATTCATTTACTTTAACGAACCCTCAAATGATACTACTTATTCGAGTGAATTAGATGCAAGGGATAGAGATAGTGATTGTGAAATTTATTTCATGCAAGAAGCTGACCATGAAAACTGGACAAATGAAAAACATTATTACTATGCTGTAACAGGCATGGAAAACTTAATCCGTTCTTTTATTACAGCCGCTAAAAACTTATCATTTGTTGGAGAGTTAGAAAACTATGGAAGCGAAAGCCATGTAAAATGGGGAGTAGTAAACCAAAACGGACACGTAAGAAATTTATTTAACGAAAAGTTAAGCGGTAAAAAACTAAACATTACTTTGCCATTCTTAAAAATGGATTGTAGTTTTGATGCTTATACTCCTCCAAGTACGGGAGGTGCAATAGATTTAGTTATTAATTTCAACGGAATGGAATATTACAATCAAGAAATAACAGAAGACACAACCATTAATATAGTTTATTCGTAATGCCAACAGCAACAGTCAACATACCAAGTCAGGTTTTAACCTATGCTAATTTAGCTGCATTTCCTGTAAGCGGAGAATTGCTAACTATTTACATTGCTGAAGATACTAACTTACAATATCGTTGAGACAGGCAGTGCTTATCAATTATTGAGTACTTCAACTGCATGGGGTGGAATTACAGGAACTTTATCAAATCAAACTGATCTACAAAATGCTTTAAATGCTAAAGAACCATTAAAAGGTAGTGATGATAATTATGTAACAGATGCTCAATTAGTAGTAATAGGTAATACAAGCGGAACGAATACAGGTGATGAAACAGCCGCAAGAATAGGTACAATAGTTAACGGGGCAACTAACTATGTTACTCCATTAGATGCCGATAAGATTGGTATTTGGGATGCT
>JADJDM010000036.1 GCA_016702705.1 Bacteroidota bacterium
GCGGTAATTGTGATGGACAAGCATTTGCAAATGTTAGCGGTGGAAGTGGTGCATTTACATTTTTATGGTTACCAACATTACAGACTGGAAATACGGCAAATGGCTTATGTGCAGGTCAATGTAGTCTTAATGTAACTGACCAGAATGGATGTGTCACTACAGAAACTTTTGTTATTGCCAATCAAGGAATAAGTACAATTACCAACGCTACACTAACAACTACTGTAATAAATGAAACCTGTTTATTTACAAACGATGGTGGTATTGATTTAACGATTAGTGGAACAAACCCTGGTCCGTTTACATACCAATGGAGTAATGGAGCAACAACGCAAGATATTACAAATATACCAACAGGTAGTTATAATGTTACTGTTTTTGATGCTAGTTTAAACTGCCTAAGTATTTCCAGTTAACGTAAATGCAACAGGTACAAATTGCGGAACTATTTCAGGAAATGTATTTATTGATAACAATAGCGATTGTATAAAAAATGCAGGAGATAATAATTCAAATAATACACAAATAATTGTCAATCCTGGAAACCGAATAGGTTATACAAATTGGGCAGGAGACTATGTATTTAATAATATACCATTTGCAACTTATACAATCACCTCTTTAACAAATGCAAATATGATTGCAACTTGTACCACTACTTTAAATACAACTCTAAATTCAGGAAATACAAACTCCATGAACAATAATTTTGTAAAACAATACATTCCTGTTACTCAACCAGATTTATTTGTATCGGCTTATAGTAATGGAATTGTTCCTGGATTTGTATGTTATGTTAATTACTATTTGAGTAACTTAAATAATATATCTGCAACAGGTTATTTTAAAGCTGTACTACCCTTCTGCTTTTATATCAACCATAACAACAGGAAATCCTAATACGTATACCATTTCGGGAGATACTATTATTTGGAACTTCAATAATATTACAAACGCAACTGGAAGTAATTATTTCACCATTAATTTTACAACACCATTAACTAATCCATTAGGAAGTATTTTCACAACTTGCATGTGGGCGCAACCAACAGTTACTGATTTGAACTACGTTAACAATACAACTTGTTATCAACGTATGGTAACAGGTTCTTTCGACCCTAACGACAAAACAGTAAGTCCAGTTGGTATTGGTGCAAACGGTGACATTGCTGCTACTGAAACTGATTTAACCTATTTAATTCGTTTTCAAAATACAGGAAATGGTCCGGCGGTAAATATTCTGGTGAAGGATACTTTGTCTCCTAACGTTGATATTAATACCTTTGAAATGTTAAGCTCTAGTCATAATTATATGATTGATGTATTGCCAGGAAATATATTGCGTTGGAAATTCAATAACATTATGTTACCAGATAGTAATAGTAACGAACCTGGTAGTCATGGTTATATTCAGTACCGTATTAAGCGTACTAACAACAATACGCCAGGAACTCAAATAAAAAAATACGGCTTACATTTATTTTGATTTTAATGAACCTGTGGTGACAAATACTGCTATCAATACCATTGAAACGATTACTGGAATTAAATCTTCTTCATCTAATAGCGATGAATGGAATGTGTATCCAAATCCAAGTACAGGCGTTTTATACATTGTTAATTCTTCTGCGGTAAAAGAAGAAAGTCAAATTCAAGTGATTAATTCTATTGGTCAAACGGTGTTAGAAGAAACCATAACTAATAATTACAAAAACATTGATTTAAGTAAATTAAACAATGGCGTTTATTTTGTGAAGATTGTTTCGGATAAACAAAGTGTGATTAAAAGAGTTGTTTTGAGCAGGTAATCAGGTTACTCAATCAAAACCCACTTTCAATAGATAGCAATTATCAATTGAAGTAATTATCATACTTTAGTTGCATCAAACTACTCGTATGAAAAAATTACTTTCACTTATTACCTTATTATTTATTGGTTCAATAGCCTTTTCACAAATAACTATTACTTCAACAGTTACTAATGTAAGTTGCTTTGGAGGTGCGGATGGTGCAATTGCTTTATCATCATCTGGTGGCACAGCACCATATACTTATTCATGGACTCCAACATTGCCTAGTTCACCAAATGTTTCCAATTTATCAGCAGGAACATATTCAGTATTTATATTAGATGCCAGTGCTAATACTAGCTCGTTGGTTATTAGTATTGGACAACCAAGTCAATTAAATGCTATTGCAGTAGCACAAAGTAGTGCAGCTTGCTAAGGTGCAACGGTAGTGCTTCTGTAACAGTTACTGGAGGAAATCCTCCATATGCATATGCTTGGAACTCTCCATTCAGTGGTAATATGCCAAGGTGACCAATTTATGTCCTGGAGTTACACAAGTTAACGTTACTGACGCAAACGGTTGTTTAGTTACTCAAACAGTTGCTATTCCTCTACCACCTATTCCTACTATTGCTATATCAGCAACTAATACTTCTTGCCAAACAAATTGCAATGGTTCAGCAAGCGCAACTGTTACTGGAGGAACTGGTGGGTATACTTATCAGTGGATAGGGCCAAGTATTGCGTCAGGTTCAACTTCTTCTAATCCTATAGGTATGTGTGCAGGCTTCTATACTCTTGCAGTAACAGATGCAATAGGATGCCAAACCGCTACAATGGTTAATGTTGGCGTATCCTTATAATTCACTTCCAAACGCAACTGTTACAAATACATCTTATAATGAAACATGTCACCTATCAGGCGACAGTGCAATAGATATTTCTATTACTGGAACTAATCCTGGTCCATTTATTTATACTTGGAGTAATGGTGCCAATACACAAGATGTAACAAATATTGTATCAAATTCCTATTGGGTAAGCATTCAAGATGCAAATACAAATTGTGTAACTATAAGAGATACTATTTACTCAATGGGAATTAACTGCGGCACCATTTCAGGAAATGTATATGTAGATAATAATAGTGATTGTATTAAAAATAGTGGTGACCTTAATTTTAATAACGCTGGAATCATTGTTAATCCTAGTAACAGATTTGGTTATACAAATACAAATGGTGATTATATAATTAACAATATTCTCTGGAGCATATTCAATAACCTCAACTAATATTCTTTCAACATGCACTACAACATTAAATACAAATGTAAGTGCTGGTACTCCAAATTCCACAAACAATAATTTATCTGTTTCATTCAATTATACTTTACAACCAGATATGCAAGTTAATGGATATAGCAGTGGAATAGTTCCTGGTTTTACAGTGCAATGTATTATAATTTACAAAATTTAAGTATGAATAATGGATCAGGAATATTCAAAGCAACTTTACCATCTTCATTTTATAGCAAATGTCTCAAATGCCTCGCCTAATATTTACACAATCTCTGGTGATACTATAATTTGGAATTTATCAAATAGTACATACGGCATACAGCAAACATATATTGTTTATTTTACAGTACCTATTTCTACTCCCCTTGGAAGCATTTTCAATAGTTGTGGATATGTTCAAACAAATATTCTTGATATAAACCTAATAATATTTTTTGCTACCAACGTTATGGTTACTGGGTCTTTCGATCCTAAACGACAAAACCGTAAGCCCAGTTGGTGTTGGAGCTAACGGAGATATTGCCTCTACCGTGAAACAGATTTAACTTATTTAATTCGCTTTCAAAATACAGGTAACGGACCTGCAGTAAATATTGTTTGAAGGATACATTGTCACCAAACGTTGATATCAATACATTTGAAATGTTAGCGCAAGTCACAATTTATAATATTGATATTTTACCAGGTAATGTATTGCGTTGGAAATTCAATAATATTATGTTACCTGATAGTAATAGTAACGAACCTGCTAGTCATGGTTATATTCAATATCGCATTAAACGTACTAACAACAATACACCAGGAACTCAAATAAAAAATACGGCTTACATTTATTTTGACTTCAATGAACCAGTTATTACTAATACTACTATTAATACCATTGAAACAATCACAGGAATTAAATCTTCTTTTAATACTAACGACGAATAGAATATATTTCCAAATCCAAGTACAAGAGCTTTATACATAGTTAACTCTTCATCTGTAAAAGAAAAAAGTCAAATTCAAGTGATTAATTCTATTGGTCAAACGGTATTAGAAGAAACTATTACTAGCAATTATAAGAACGTTGATTTATCTAAATTAAACAATGGCGTTTATTTTGTGAAGATTGTTTCGGATAAACAAAGTGTGATTAAGAGAGTTGTGTTGAGCAGGTAACTTCTCTATTACTTTTTTCTTAGTCAAAAAAGTAATCAAAAAAACAAAGAAATATGCTCAGCCCGCCTCTTGGAATTCTACGGATTTTACGTTCCCGCTGCGCTTCACTAAATCCTTGAATTCTCAATTCACCGCTATGTCTGCTCGCATTTTTGGCAGTCCGCCCGCCTTACTTACAAGCTTTTATGTAAAAATGAGCTTTTTTCGAACTACCGCATACGTTGGTAATAGTGCGGCTGGTTTTGGCAATTCGGAGCGAACCACCATTCTAGGAAGGCTCTGCGGGGTAAATGGAGGTTGGCGAATTGCCTTGAATTTTTGTTTCTTTTTGTTCAAGCAAAAAGAAAATAAAAAGATTAAAAAACACGTTCAATAAAATACTCCACCATTAAAACTCATTTAATCCTTCAACTTCTTTCCAGAAAAAGCAACCGCAAAGGCGATTTACTTGCAAATTACAAAACAGTTTTTTCATCCACCGATATTTTACCAATAGAGCTGACAATTAAAAAATAACCTCTGTTGGTTTCAACTAAACTACCTTGCTCAATACTTTGATGTATTTTATTGAAATTTATTTTCTCGAACTCTGCTAATTGCAATCTGGCTTTCCTTCAATTGCGTGCCTAGCTTTTCAATTTCTAACCGCATCATGGCTTTAGAAGTTTCGCTTATCGCCAGCAGAACTTTTACTTTCCGAATTAGATGATTCTGTTACTTCGTTGATGATCGCATTCAAAGAATTTATTTTATCTTTTAAATAATCACGGCAAGCTTGTATGAGATGTTGTTTTTGCACAGTTAAAGATGAGATTTTTTTGGAATTGGAACACAGATAAAACGGATGAAGCAGATTAACACAGATAAATTTTGATAAAAAAAATCCGTGTATATCTGTTCTATCCGCCAAATCCGTGTTCCAATTATTAAAATACCCTTTAATGGAAACACGGATGAGAAACGGATTGGACGGATTAACGCAGATGAAAAATCAGAATGTCTATTAAACGAATCCATCTA